>JAHFEF010000005.1:0-32487 GCA_023248545.1 Myxococcales bacterium
CGCTGATGCGCTCGGGCCAGGTTTTGTTTGCCTATCTGCACCTCGCCGCGGATCTGGAACTCACCCAAGCTTTATTGAAACAAAAAGTTTCTGGCGTGGCCTTTGAAACGATTCAAGTGGGCAACTCTTTGCCACTTTTAAAACCGATGAGCGAAGTGGCCGGTCGCATGTCCATTCAGGTCGGTGCGTGGTGCTTGGAAAAACAACAGGGTGGCAAGGGCTTGTTACTCGGCGGCGTCGCGGGCGTCCCCAAGGCCAAAGTAGCCATTTTGGGTGGTGGAGCAGCTGGGTTGCAAGCCGTCAAAGTGGCAGTCGGAATGGGTGCTCTGGTCACCGTGCTAGATACGAATCTTGAAAGACTCGAGTATCTCGACAATCTCTTTTCAGAACGTGTCCAGGCTCTCTATTCAACACCCTATAGCATTGCAGAAGCCGTGGCCGAAGCTGACCTGGTGGTGGGTGCTGTGCTGATCGCTGGCGCCAAAGCACCTAAACTAGTCACTCGGAAATTACTCGGCCAAATGAGCAAGGGCTCAGCCATCGTTGACATTGCCATCGATCAAGGCGGCTGCGTTGAAACCATGCATGTCACCACCCATGATAATCCGATTTTTCAAGTCGATGGAATCGTGCATTATGGTGTTGGAAACATGCCAGGCGCTGTCGCGCGTACGAGCACGTTTGCGCTCGCCCAAGCCACGCTGCCCTACCTGCGTTTGCTGGCTGGAGCTGGCCTGAAAGCGGCTTGCGAACAAAATAAGAGCTTGGCACTAGGATTAAATACGCATCAAGGCTATCTTACCTACGAAGCGGTCGCAGAAGCCCATGGATTAGCCTTTCATGAATATTCTCAAAGCCTGGCAACGTCTTGAACCTGAACTCGTAGAACCAATTCCCGTTGGTTTGATCAACCAAACCTATCGGGTCAAGACTCCCAATGGTCTCTATGTTTTGCAAAAATTACACCCGATTTTTGCCCCTGAAGTCAATGCCGATATTTTGGCTGTGACAGACTATCTCGCCTCTAAAGGCTTTATCACCCCTAGGCTCATCAAGACAGATTCCGGCGATCTATGGGCGCTAGAAGACAGCCAATGCTGGCGGATGCTGAGCTACATCGAAGGGCATACGTTTGAGCAAATCAAAAATCCGGACCTGGCTTATTCGGGCGGCCAATTGGTCGGCCGTTTTCACAAAGCGTTGTTTGATTTCAAGTACGACTATCAATCCGTACGAAGCAACGTTCACAATACGCCGGTCTATTTAGAGCGCTTGGAGCGAAACCTGGCTCAAAATCCAAATCATCCTTTTTTCGAACGTGTCTCTCGCATCAGCCACAAGCTCATCAAAGACGCCAGGGCGATTCCAGATTTATGGAAACTACCAGCAAGACATAGCCATGGCGATCTTAAAATTAGCAATCTGATTTTTAACTCCAAGCAAGAAGCGATCTGTTTGATAGACTTAGACACACTCGGCAAAATGCCGTGGGCCATCGAAATGGGTGACGCGTTTAGATCCTGGTGCAACCAAAATGGCGAGAACCAGTCTAACAGCCTATTTGATCAGCCGATTTACGAAGCCACGCTGGCTGGCTATCAGGAACAAGCCTGGAAATGCTGGACAAAGCCTGAGAAAGATTCTCTGCTCCAAGGCATCAAGCTCATCCCTCTCGAACTCTGTGCACGATTCTTGATAGACATTTTCGAAGACCATTATTGGAAATGGGACAGCGAGCGATTTGAGACCCGTGCTGAACACAACTGGATCCGGGCCCAGAGCCAATGGACGCTCTATGAAGACATTTTGAGAAAACTGTAGTTGACTATAACAACTATAACAACTATAATAGTTGTTATGAAGGCAACAGTCAGCACAATCGACCTAAGACATAACTTAGGAGAAATCCTGAATCGTGTAGATTTACGCCATGAGCAGTTTGTGATTGAACGAAAAGGAAAGAAAATGGCCGCCATTATTCCCATTGGCCTTTTTAACGAAATTCAGGAAGCAGCCAGGGAACATGTCGTCAAATTTTTGGACAATCTAAAAAGTGATTTATCTGATGCCGATGCAATGGCCCTGGCCAATGAAATCAAGCATGAAGTACGTTCATGAAAGTGGTTCTGGATGCCAATGTCTATTTGAGCGCGCTATTTTCTCCTCAAGGGACCTGCGCCCAAATACTGCGAAAGCTGGCACACGATAAGCGCCCCCAATTGGTTACAAGCGAAGCCATCTGCGCGGAACTCCTGGCCTGCTTTAAAAAACCTAAAATCTTAAAATTGGTAAACCAGCCCGAATCGTCGCTCATTGCCTGGTTTGACTCTATTCAAGCAATCGCCCTGAAAGTGAACGATACACTCCATACAACTGGCGTTTGTCGTGACCCTAAGGACGAAATTTATCTATCGGCCGCAATTGCCAGCAAGGCCTCTTATCTCGTCACAGGAGACAAGGATCTTCTCGTGTTAGAATCGATAGAGCAAACCCTCATTGTAGATCCGGGGCAATTTTTGAGAAAACTATGAAGTTAGACACCGTAAAAGCGATTTTTTTTTGGTTCGCAGTGGCTTTAATTGGCGCTTTGATCGTATTCCAAGTTTCCCGGCGTGACCATTTTGCCCTCAGCAAGATCCCGGTTGAACCCAAGCCAGCACCCAATTTTACGCTTCAAAATACCTCGCTAGAGCAATACAAAGGCCAAACGGTTTTATTACACTTCTGGGCTACCTGGTGTGGGCCCTGTCGTGAAGAGATGCCTTTGTTGATCTCGCTTGGCCAACGCCTTAGAGACAAGCTCGTTATTTTAGCCGTTGCTGTAGATTCAAGCGAGTCAGACGTCAAAGCTTTCTTTGGAGATTTCAAGCCCGCATTCCCGGTGCTCTTGGACTTAAAACACGAAGTAGCCAGTCGCTATGGAATCTCCCAATTCCCAGAAACCATGCTCATAGGCCCTGATGGCAATGTTCAGGCACTGTACATTGGCCCTCAAAACTGGGATTTATTTGAAGTTAACGCCCAACATACCAAATAGCTCGGCCTTGCCCATAGCGCACCAAATATCCATCAGAAACCAACTTGCTGAGATGAAATTTGATCGTGCTCTTGGGGGCCTTTATCTCGCGCTCTACGTCAGTCATCGTGAGGCGATCTTGCTGTTTAGACAGCCGATAAATTTGCCCAGAAAGGGCTGGGAGTGAGGCCCCTTGAGCACTAACTTCGAGTTTCTTTTCGAGATTCCGTTTTTGCTTTTGAAGACATTGCAAAAAAAACCTCAGCCAAGAATCATAAACAGGGACGTCGCTTTTCAGTGTCCCCTGGGTCCTCCGAAGTGCTACGTAATAGCGATCTTTGTTGGCTTCAACGACTGCCTCCATAGAAGCATATGGCACGTAGGCATAGCCTGCTCTGAGCAACAACAGGGTTGTCAAAATTCTCGATAGACGACCATTGCCATCTTGAAATGGGTGAATCGCCAAAAACTGAACAATAAAGATTCCTATCACCACCAACGGGTGCATGCTGCGATCTTCCAAATGCTCTCTTGCCCACTGGACCAGTTCCTGCATTGCGCGTGGGGTTTCAAACGGCGTCTCGGTTGAAAATACAACACCCAAACTGTTACCTGCTGCATCGAATGCTTCTACGTGGTTTGGAAATTTCTTATACTCACCACGATGCCGTTGATCTTTTGTTGCATATTGGAGAAGCCGAGAGTGAAGCTGCCTAATATGGTTTTCTGTTAAGCGAAGATCTTCCCAGGCATCATACACAAGATTCATGGCCTCTGCATAGCCCGCGACTTCTTCTTCATCTCTGGTTTTAAACGAATGCAGTTCAAGTTTATCTAGTAATGCTTCTACTTCTTGGTCAGAAAGTTTAACCCCTTCAATTCTGGTAGATGAACCGACGCTTTCAATGGTCGCCACCCGCCTCAGTTGGTTCAGTTGATCACGAGGGATATTCTGTAAATTTGAAAACCGGCCTTTGAACTCATCTACTTCGCTGATGAGCTGGACCATTTCAGAGGTTAGTTGCACTTCAACCGGCAATTGCGCCATTTCAGACTCCCGTTGGCCGATCTTGGCCGATCTTGGCCGATCTTGGCCGATCTTAGCCGATTTTACCCAAAAACACAACGTTTGAAGCCTTTATCTCAGCCACACAGCCTGGCAGACTCCATTTCCCTGTCCGCTGCTTGACCATCAATCCAAGCGTTTTGTTCGCCCCACGTAAATCTCGGTTTGGCAACAAGCTGCTCAAAGCCTTCTTGAAAGCTTGCAATAAAACCGCCTCTGGCGTGTTGGGTTCTAATCGAACCAAGACGCGCTGAACACCGTGAATCTCAATCAAACCGGATGCCCAATGCTGCAACGCCTCTAAATCAGCTTGGCGCTTTTGTGCTAAGCTAGCCAACCGAGCCTGAGGCGCCGGGTGCAATTTTAAGAAATCACGCACCTGCACACGAGCACCTAAGCTCTGCTGATTGGTCGGATCTGTAAAATAATCTAATTGGTTGAGTTCGGTCAAAACAGCGATCAAATAAGCGCGCGAGAATTCTAACAGCGGCCGTAAGACCAGGCCCTCTGAGTGTTTTGAGCGCGCAGGCATGGCTGAGCCCTCTGCCCCACCTCCATGACCCATCATGTCCATCACAAAGCTCTCGGCCTGATCATCTTGCGTATGCGCCGTGACAATCGATCCCATGCTCAGCTTCTGCGCAGCTTGCCAGATCAGACCATAGCGACCTGATCTTAAACTCGCTTCGTCTTTTTTGGATGCTGGATAGAGTGATAAAACTTGAGCGCCAAAACCCAGCACGCGCGCACGGGCACACACGGCTTCAGCTTCTCGTTTGGATTCGAGCCGCGTGGCATGATCCACACTCACCACGTGAATATTTTCAAATCTATGGGGCCAACAGGCTATGGCTTCCAACAAAGCACGTGAATCTGATCCCCCTGACACACAGAGAATAAATCCATCTGAGGGCAATAAAGATTCAAAAGCATTCCAAATAGGTTGCAACAACCGTCTTGTTTTCGTTTTCATAATGGCATAAGAACTAAGCACGAAACCCGTTCATGACGAATTTTAATTCGGTCATCTTAAAGGAAATTGAGTGAGAACCCAAGAAGAAACCCTATCATTTGAGGATTTGTTAAACGAAAGCTATGCCCGCGATGAGGTCCTGGAAGGCGAAATTGTCTCCGCGACCGTATTGGCCGTCAACAAAGATTTTATTTCAGTCGACATCGGCTACAAGTCAGAAGGCTTGATCCAGACGTCCGAATTCCCATCGATCAATGGCGAAATCCAAGTTAAAGTTGGAGACAAAGTTGACGTGATGGTCGAATCGCGTGAGGACGACTCAGGTCACCTGATCTTAAGCAAAGAAAAAGCGGACCGCATCAAAGTATGGGATGATATCTCACTCGCCTGCGAACGAGACGAAATTGTAGAAGGAACTGTCACCGGCCGAGTCAAGGGCGGTCTGCAAGTTGATATTGGCGTCCGAGCCTTTTTGCCGGGCAGCCAAGTAGACCTCCGCCCAATTCGCAATCTAGATAAAATGATCGGCGAACGGTTTCAATTTAAAGTGATTAAATTCAACAAAAAGCGCGGCAATATTGTTTTGAGCCGCCGTGCTTTGTTGGAGAAAGAACGCGAAGAAAAACGGGGCGCTACCCTGCAACACCTGGCAGAAGGCGCTGTTTTGGAAGGCGTGATTAAAAACATGACCGACTACGGCGCGTTTGTCGATTTGGGTGGAGTTGACGGTTTGTTACACGTCACGGACATGAGCTGGGGACGTATTCAAAACCCAGCCGAGCTCTTCCAAGTGGGCAGTGTGGTCAAAGTCAAAATCTTGAAATACGACCCAGAACACGAACGTGTCTCTTTGGGCATTAAGCAAATCCAAGAAGATCCGTGGCTCAGAGCTCAGCAAGAGTTCCCAGTGGGTACCAAAGTCAGTGGCAAAGTGGTCTCTCTCACAGATTACGGCGCATTTATTGAACTTCGACCCGGCATTGAAGGCCTGATTCACGTGTCTGAAATGTCTTGGACCAAACGCGTCAAGCATCCGTCTAAAATCGTCAATATTGGCGATGAAGTCGGCGCCATGGTTCTTGATATTGATCAGGAAAATAAGCGTATCTCGTTCGGTATGAAGCAAGTTGAGCCTAATCCATGGACTCAGCTGGAAGAAAAATACCCCGTTGGTACAGTGATTCGCGGCCAAGTCAGGAATCTCACAGACTTTGGCATCTTTATTGGTATTGAAGACGGCATCGATGGTTTGGTGCACATCAGTGATTTGTCTTGGACACACCGTGTCAAGCATCCCTCTGAAATCTTCCAAAAAGGCGATGAGGTCGAAGCGGTTGTTTTGAACATCGACGTCGAGAACGAGCGCTTCTCACTGGGCATCAAGCAGCTTCACGAAGATCCGTGGGGACGCATCCCACATGTGTATCCACGAGGTGCACGCGTGAAAGGCACCGTCTCGAAAGTCACTGACTTTGGGGCGTTTATTGAAATCGAACCTGGCATTGATGGCCTGTGCCATGTGTCTGAGTTTGCGGAAGAGCACGTTGAAAACCCGCATGATTTCGTCAAGCCAGGTGATCAAGTTGAAGTCATGATCATTGATATTGATGCAGAAGATCGCAAGATCGGCCTCTCCATGAAAGCGGTGAAAAAAGCTGAAAAAGGCTTTGATTATCGTGCCTACTTAGCCCAGCAAAACGCTCCGGCGATTAAAACAGGCAAAGGCGGCATGGGTACTTTGGGCGATGCTTTAAAAGGTTTAAGCGTTTCGGGTGAATGATTTAATCAAATCACAACTCACTAAACATGCAGGCGTGGTGGCTTTTTTCACCACGCTTTCGCGCATTGCGGGCCTCGCTCGCGACATGGTCACCGCGCATCTATTTGGCGCCAATGCGACCATGGATGCTTTTAATATCGCTTTTACAATCCCCAACACACTCAGGCGCTTTGTGGCCGAGGGCGCGCTCACGGTTGCTTTTATCCCCGTCTACACCGAAGTCATGAAACGAGAGGGTTTAGACTCTGCGAAGCGTTTCTATCAATCGGTCTTGGGGCTTTTACTCATCACGCTGGTGATCTTGGTGATTCTGGGTGTCTTAGGAGCTACAGGCTTAGTTTACGCGTTTGCCAGCGGGTTTGCAAAACGCCCAGATCAAATGGAACTAGCGGTCTCACTCACACGCTGGATGTTTGTATACGTGTTTTTTATCAGCCTGGTCGCGCTCAGCATGGGGGCGTTAAACTCGCACAAGCATTTCACAACCCCGGCAGCCTCACCCATCTTATTAAATCTAGCCATGATCGGCTGTGCCTATGGCCTACACAGTTATTTTCAGCAGCCTATTTATGCCTTAGCGATCGGTGTTGTCTTGGGGGGTATTCTGCAACTAGCCGTGCAGCTGCCCACCCTCGCACGCTATGGGCTTTTATTAAAACCGTCTTTTCAATTTCACACAAAGCCTATTCGCAAATTGCTCAAAGTTTTGTTCCCTTCTGTCTTTGGGGTCGCCATCTATCAAATCAATCTCATGGTTCTCAGGCAGCTCGGAAGCTATTTGCCGGCCGGCCAGATTACCTGTTACAGCACAGCCGACCGACTCATGCAGCTGGCTCTCGGAATTTTTGCGATTTCGATTGCAACAGCAACTTTGCCAGCCATGAGTGAACACACCGCCGAAGGTTCCGATGATCATCAAAAACTCGTTCAAACTTGGAATTTTTCGACCCGGTTAACTAATTTTATTACTTTCCCAGCAGCTATCGGACTCTGTGCGATTGGATTGCCCATTGTGTCCGTGTTATTTTTTCATGGGGCTTATGACTGGGAAGCGACCAAGCTCACAGCTTATGCGACCATCGCATTTGCACCGGGCTTAATCACCGTCGCGTTTTCAAGAACAACTGTGCAGGCTTTTTATGCGTTGCAAGACATGCGAACCCCGGTTTGGATTGCGGCATTGATTTTGGTAATTAATTTAGGGTTGGGTATTGCACTGATGCCTTATCAAGTCGTCGGTTTAGCACTCTCGCTCACCCTTTCGAGTTTTATCCAAACTTTTTTACTTATCTATTTTTTGCGGCGCAAGATTGGGCGTTTGGGAGCAAAGTCTATGCTCAAGTCTATGTTGAGCCAAACACTCACGGCTGGATTCATGGGCCTGATCGCTTATTGGATTTGTTCATTTGGAGATTGGACATTGGGACACAGCTTCAAGAATATGCTGCTTTTAGGCGCTTCTTTGGGAGCGAGCATGTTGTTTTATGCGGGTGTTAATTGGGTGCTCAAGTCTGAGGAAGCCCTGTTGGTTAAACAAGTATTACTGAGTAAACTTTTTAAAAAAAGCTAGCAATATTAAAAAAAATATGTCAGAAAGGGATCAATCTAAAATTCGATTAAGGTCATAATTCATGAAATCTAAATTTCTGTTTTTTTCTTTAGCCCTTGCTCTTTTCTCTAATAATCTATCCGCTAATCCACAAATACTGATGTACAGCTTGGGAGGGACTTGTGTTGTGGATGCTATCGCAGGGGGATTATCATTCAAATCCAATAACGACATCTGGCAAGACACACAAAACAATACCTCGTCGAAGGATATTGTCAAAAAAAGCCTAGAGACATCATACGTTCTGTTTTGGACAACAGCAGGAGTGGTAGCCATAACTGGCGCATTCACATTATTTTGCAAGAATATAGTTGCTCTACAAGTAGTTCCAAGCATGATTGGTGTTGTGTTAGGGTCAGTCGGAGCTGTGACGTTGGGAACTGCGTATTCAGCTCCGACAGAAAGCCAGTCAGAACAAGACAAAATTCAAGATACTATAAAGCCAGCGCTGGGAATGGGCATAGCAGCTGCTTTTTCCAATTGGGCATCAACTGCCTTTATCGTATACTGCCTTTGCCATTCCGTTGGGAACTAGATGGTCCATATTTACAACCTAAGTGACAAAAGACTCAACGGGTTTGCCTCCACGCCATGAACGCGTAAGCCCCAGTGTAAGTGAGGCCCGCTGATACGGCCTGTGGTGCCAGATAATCCGATGATTTGACCTCTTTTGACTTCATCACCCTCTTTCACTTTGAACTCACTTAAGTGGCAATAGTTGGTGAAAATACCGCCCCCATGGTCAATTAAAACTACGTTGCCAGCCAAAAAGTAATCTTTGGCCAAACGCACACGACCCTTATTTGAGGCGTATATGGGCGTTCCTGGAGAGGCTCTAAAATCAACGCCATTATGGTGGCTTTTCATTTCGCCGTTAAACAATCTTTTGATGCCATAAGTACTGGTTTGAGTGCTCGAAAGAGGCAGTTTAAATTTCGATTTAAATAACAGCTCACTTTCTTTCGTTCCATAAATTGCTTTGATTTCTGCACTTTCTTGCTTCACACGTTCTTGATTTTCAGGGCTTAGTTTTACTTTGTCAGGATCCACTGAGAGACGTTCAGAGGCAAACCTAGCATCTGTTACTTCGTAGGAAATGGTTTGCCCTCCAAGTGTCAGTGCTTGTGGGCCCAATGGAGCATCAAAGGGGATAGCAAAAAATCCAATTTGACAGTTGCTACGGTCTGGATTCGGAAATAAGAGGGGGTCATCTATAGGACCTGAGCAATTTTCAATGGTTAGAACAGAGCCTTGCTCCAGCCGAGTGGAAGAAAGCTTGAGGCCTCTTTGGACTGCAACGTGTGCACAAGCTGCATGAAATATCATCGTCAAAATTAGAAAACTCAATTTTGTCATAATATGGTTTAATGTATCAGCCGCATGATATCGTTAAACATCGCAAGAGCCATTAAGGTCAGCAACAATGCGAGCCCAGCTTGGCTTGCGATCTGTCTAAAACGAGCAGACAGCGGCCGCCGAATCACGCCCTCGATGGCAAACATGAATAAATGTCCGCCGTCTAATACCGGCACCGGCAATAAGTTTAACAAGCCCAAATTCACGCTAATCAGCGCCATGAGTTGTAAATAATACGCCCAGCCCTGCGAGGCTGCCTCACTGGCGACACCAATGATCATGAGTGGCCCGCCGAGCTCTTTGGGAGAGACATTGGCTGTCACCAGCATCCACAGAGACAAAACAGTCAGCTTAATAATATCAACCGTGTTTTCCCAGGCCATTTTGAGAGCAGCCACGAGTCCTACCTGAATCGTAAAATATTGGGGTGGGTCGCTGATTTTGACGCCAATCCGGCCAATTTTTTTGTCTTTATGCAACGGATTTGGATCAGGTTCTGCATCAGGCGTCACACGAACCGATTGATGAGCCCCTGCACGCAAAATTTCAAAATCAAGTGTTTTGCCGGGGTGACCCGAAACTTCACGAACCATTTCAACAAAGCTTTGAATCGGCTGATGATTGATGGCTGTCACCAGATCACCCGGTTTAAGCCCCGCCTGATAACCTGCCTTGCCCTCAATGACATCGCCCAAAACAGGCTTGTATTGTTTCTGTGGGCCGACTGAAATCGCAAAAAACAAAAACAGGGGCAGAACGATATTAAAAAATGGCCCCGCAAAAGCAATCAAAGATTTTCGCCAAACAGGTTGCCCCAAAAAACTTTTCTTCTTGTCTTCTTCTGAAAGCTCTTCGTCCGGAGACTCACCCAGCATTTTGACATAACCGCCCAAGGGAATCGCACTCAGGCAATACTCGGTTCCACCACGAGAATACTTGAATAACTTGGGTCCAAATCCAACTGAAAAAGTCAGGACACGAACACCCAATAGTTTCGCCACCCAAAAATGACCCAACTCATGAATCACGACCAAAATACAAAGCAACAGCAAGCCAGCTACGATACCCATAGACCACCAGCATACCCTAAGCGCGCATATTGGAAATAGTATTTTTAGTCGTTGAATGCATGTTGGCCAAAATATTCGAAATGCAGGTCATAAATTCAGAGAGCTTGTTCATCTGGTGCTTCAGCTTCTCAAACTGAATCTGCCTAGAGTCTTCCGAGTTATACCCGGTGAAAGAATTCGTGAGCTGCTTGCCAACATCACGCCCAGCCGCAGCACCCGCAGCAGCCCCCCCTGCACCCCCTGCCCAGGCGCCTGCAGCCGCTCCAATCGCCCCGCCTGCAACTCCGGCTAAATCCGCAGCTCGGTGTGCAAACCAGCCTTTGATGCCCGGGTGGCCACCATTTTCTAGAATTTGGATGCGCTCGGCAACTTTGTTTTCTTCCTCTTTGGCGATTTTCATCATGACATAGGCTAGGACGTCTTCAAACGCCGCATTGGGGCCGAGCACCTGCGCCATATCTCGCATGGATTCGGGGCTGGCTACCAAATTGGTGACCATACTTTGTGCTTGTTGCAGCATCTGCTGCATCTGCTGTACGGCCGTTTTAGGAGCGCCTGGGATGTTATTTTTGACAGTTTGTTTTGCTGGAGGCGCATAACCCGAGGGTTCAGTTTTTCTTTGACTTTCTTGTCTGAGAGTCTCTTTAGGAGAATTCACGCTGATAAAATCAGTGCCTTTGATCATTTGAGTCGTGTCAGCCATCATGTTAAAACTTTCAAAGATGGGCATACTTTTGGGAACAGCAGTCCCAGCGCTGGCGGCTGCTTTTGCGGCCGGAATATTCAAAGGCATGCTGTTTAACGCTTGTAGGATTTGGGTTTTTGAGAGGACAGGTTGAATGAACATGACTAACTTATCGACAGGCCCGTAAATTTGGTTGCTTTCTGATATTTTTATATATTATATTGTAACTATGCAGGTTGTATTATTGGTTATTTTAGCACTCGTGATCGCTTGCGGTGGCAATAGTGGTGGCAGTGCTGGTGGTGGCGGTGGCGGTGGCGGTGGTGGTGGCGGTGGCGGTGGTGGTGGTGGCGATGAACCGTCCGAACTGACCGTCGCACAAAAAATCGTCCTCACCAAACAGTGTTTTCCAGCTTACCAATCCCAAACTACGCGTTCAGAAAGCACTTTTGAGAAAATAAAAGCCGCTTGCCTGCCCAAACAGGAAGATCGGGAAAAGGCCGATGCGGTCATCAAAACACTCAAAGAGAACCTAAAACTTTTTCAGCCCGATACGCTGACACCCGATAACTACTATACGAACGAGCCGAAATTTCGAAGTATTGTGAATGACTACCAAAAGTTGCAAAATCGGCTGGCATATTGCAGAACCCAGAGAATCTTAGAGGCCCAAAGCCCAGTGCCAAATGACCATTTATTTTTGCATGCGGTTGGAGATGTTTTTGGCAAAGATTCTGGCTTAGAAGGCTATCAGCAAGAAGAGACTATTCCCTATCGAACTCAAGTCTTAAGGCAGATTCAAACTCAAACGGAAGGCCAAACTTATATTGCCGATGAGACCCAATCTAGACCTTGCTACGAACCCAAATTCAAACTCCTTCCAAGCGGCAAAAGCCCAAGACCCGACATGTCACAAGCTCTCTTAAAGAAACTGGTCACACAGTCTGAGAATGCAGAAGGCCTCATGAGGGTTTTTAAGCAGGGTGATCTCGCTGCAACACGGGGGTTGCTGGTAAAACAGCTGAGCCAACTTGAAAAGGGCGAATCGTTGTTTCTACCAGCAGGCTGGACCCAACACGCTGTTCTTTATCAATTCACCAAACAGGCCAACAACCAGGTTGCCTTTAGAATCTTTAACAGTGGGGAAGGCATTAATGTCTACCATGCCACCAGTACACGAGGCACCAAAACTCAGTATTTCCCCTTTGTTGAGATCACAGATATTCATCCAGATCGAATCACGAGCTTCGTCTTTTTGAAAGCTCTGCAAGAAATCGCCACACCGGGAGTCTACAAGAGTACCCCTCAAGATTTTTATGAAAAACTTCTGACCGCTTTAGATGGCAAGGCTGCCCAAGTTACTTACAATACGTCTGAATTCAGGGATCCGCAGTTGGCAGGAACCTGTACTTATTTTCCAACTTCATGGCTATTGAGCTCTTCTGTCGCGCAGTTTAGCCCCGATGAGGCCAACCAAGAAGTAGCAGCTCAAATCGAGTTCTTGGTCAGCCTCAAGACACTAAAAAGCTTTGCTGCTCAACCTAGAACCTGGAATGAAGCACAACTCAGCCTACTTCGAAAGGGTCTGGTATTCGTTTCAGAGTCTGCCGCCAGAGACTATCAAAGCGATATTGTCGACTATGGCAGCTTGATCTCAATGGCAGACATGGGCGATGGTGTCAAACAAACCATCCAATTAGCCGATAAAACGCTTGAAGAAAGCCGAGCTCAAAACGCCACCATCTTCAAAGCCTCCAACGTCAAAGAAGCCAGTCTCCCAAAACTCAAAAAAAACCTTGCTGACGCTCAGGAAATTAAAGCGGGATCTACCTATCGGGCAGCAAAATCTCCCATTTTCAACCTGGATCGAGATCTCGACAAACTGTACCAAGAGCTGGAAGCTGCTCTGTTTCTTGGCTACTTCGACAAAAGATATGACCACACCCACGCAGAAGCGGTCTTAAATGCCATCGAGCAACTGGCGCTCAGCAAATTTCTCCCCCTCGAAGAAAGCTTCTGGAAAAATAAAGACCCGAACAAAACACTCGAAGCGCTCGCTCAAATCAGCAAGCTCTACCTATTTGTTTTACTCAAACAAGTCGAATATAAACAAAGAGACCCCGACAAAGTATCGGCCGTTTCTTATTTGACTTCTCTTAAGTTGCTCACCGTAGCGGATTTGATCAATCAAAAGTTTATCAACAATATCATTCCAAGAATCCCCTCTATGTATCAACCTCGGGCAGGGCTGATTTTGTCGGGAACAACGTCGATCTTTGAGACCTCCGACCCAAAGTGGCAAGAGCAAATCAAACTCATGCGCAAATATTATCTGCCGGAAAAGGATCAAACAAAATCGTTTTTTGGATTCGAAAAATATCCCGCCGGGATCCAAGGTGAAACGAGGCGTTTTTATGACGACCCACA
Source organism: Myxococcales bacterium (assembly GCA_023248545.1). GTDB lineage: Bacteria > Myxococcota > UBA727 > UBA727 > JABDBI01 > AER2-1. The sequence goes on from JAHFEF010000005.1 coordinate 13,983, forward strand.
AGCCGCAAAAATCGTTGATGACACCCACTGGAGCCTCGACCACCAATATCAATGGCCAGATCTCATCTGGGCCAAGGAATACCTCGAAGCAAACAGGATATACCTTGGGACCGCTGATTCCCAAAGCCCCACAATCACTCCCTTTAGCTATCGATGTAGTGATCCCCATAACTGCACGCCCAATGCTGGCTTCTCAATGCGCTGGGGCAGTGCATTTCATTCAGTTAGCCGAGCAACACCAGAGATTCTCCTAAACCGTAAAGCCATGAATGCGCTCTGGGATTCAACCTTGCCACAAACATTTAGACAACTTCGAAACCTATCGGTGGTTTCCGATTTTCTTCTCTCTGGTCGTTTTGCCACAAACCCTATAGATCTCAGTTTTAACAATGGAATCAGCGTCATTATGGGTCAAAGCAACATACCCATGCCGGCTCGGTGGACTGCACATTACTCCTGCACCTGCGAGGACCACCACTATGAAAATCGTTATGACCAATATGGCAACTACCTAGACCAGATCAGAGTTCCGCCTTTTAAGAAGCAAGAAAATGCTATCGAGTCCACGAGCTTCAATCAATATGACTTTCGATACTCCATCTTCGGTGTCAGCTTTGAAACAAAAGAACGACAGCCCATCAAAATCGACCAAGAGGGTTCTTACATCAGCCCCTGGGTCAATCTGAAAGAAAGCACTCAGCCATTCGTCAAATTCGCTAGCACACAAGGCCTCATTCAAAAATGCACTTCAGAAGAACTCAAGAAATGCGAAAACAAAGAGGATACCATCTGCCAACAATTGCGTAGAGACTGCAAACCTACCAATGCCTATCACTACACGGAGCTTTTGCAAATTTGGAGTTTGGGCCAAAATCGAGCGCTAGAGCTATTAGACCCGACAATTTCTCCACTTCGCTATCGCGAAGAACCGAATGCTTATATTCTTAAAAAGCCAACAGACTTAACGGCCAGTGGCGACAGCTTTGCGCGCCTCAGCCTCGAGCGCATGCGCAACCTCATGGGCATCGGTGCAGTTTCTGAATTGCAGCTCAAAGCCACACTTGATTTTTTCACCAAATACCCGGAACTATATATTCTACCCGAGTATCAGGTGCTTTTTGAAAAGCTCATGATGGAACCTGCCTTGATGCAGGATCAGCTCCACATCAGTGACCATGACTCGGAACTATTTGTCACAAGCCTCAAAAATTTCTGCGATACCAAGCTCAAGCTGTTCAAGAAATATTACGACTACAAAAGCATTGCCTTCACGCTTCACATGAAGCAGCTGTTTTATATTCAGGCACTATTCGCCAAGGTCTCACCCGACATCGCCAAAAATCTAGCAGGCGCTCCCGAAGAATTATTCAGTGTTATTCAAGAGCTCAAAGAAGAACAACTGACCGAGCGTAGTTTCTTAAACAGAAATCTGGCAGAAATGTTTTTGTACTCGTCGACGCTGTCGCAACGTGACGCTGAACTGTTATTGCTCGCAGTCATCGAATTTAAGGCCATTCCTCAGCAAGACTCAGAATATCAAGACAAATTTGCAGAAGACTCTATTCGGAATATTCTGGTTCAGCAGCATGAAAATCTTAAAAAAGTCGTCAACAATCAGGTGTTTGATTTCATAGCAAACACCTTTCGACCCGGGGCTCAACGAACCAGCTTGCAATGGACATCACAGGACGCTGTTTACACCGCTCAATTTGGTTCCACCAGTTTTCAGATTGATATTTTGAATGGCCAGTTCTATGACAGTGGTAACCCCCGCGTCTTGTTCCCCATCGATGCGACTTTATTCAAAAAGGTATTTGGTGAATCTGCGAAAGCACCGAGCCATGCTACACGTATTGGCTTCGATAGCTATGAATGGTTAGGTGCCAAAGCTCAGAAAAACGGCGTCACTTGGACATTCCAAAAACAAATCGACGGTATCTGGTACCAATATCTTGATGATGCCGATCTGAAAAATCTTGGAGACACCCGACTCGTCATGCCTGGGTACAAATATTGGCAATCGATTGCTACAAACCCAACAACCCTAAAAATTTATTCGCAGAAAGACGAGCTGGTTTATGAAGCAAAGGTCAATAACAGTCTTCTCTTTGGTACTTCTATTAGCAGCTTCAAACGCATTCAAGATGGAGCCGTTTTGATCGATGCAGCATCCGATTCTGCCTACCGAGTATTCGGACAAATCGAAAACTGGGATCACATCTATATTTGGCAAGACCCCAACACCCGAAAAATTATTGAAGTCGAACTGCCTAGACTTCGATTAACTTTCAAAGCCGCCGGAAATCATATTGAGTGCGCCGACCACAAAGAATTCCAAATTGCCCAAAAACAATACGCGACCGAGCTCGGTAATCCCGTGAGCTACTTGGTCTGCGATTCCGACAAGACAACGAAAAAAGTAATTCTGATGCCACCTAACAGGTTGAAACCATTTGAAAACCCTCCCCCTCTCACTGGCTTTCAGAAAACCTTGACTCCCGAATTTGAAACATTACTTAATTCAGACCATGTTTTGATTTATGAGACTGATCCTGAGTTAGGCCTCTCAAGAAGCACCGAGGAATCCCGATATTATTTAGCCCTTCGAAGTCTCTTCAAACGTGAATATCGGTTGGCAGCCGAAGAGATTCGAAATACCAGCATCGAACTCAAACCCTTAGAACCCAATGAACAAAAAGTTGTTAGTTGGATGATTGACGGTAACCCAATTGACAGTGATCCTCGGTCATATGCTGTCAGACTTTTAGCGGGTTACTGGAACTGGAAGCAGCATCAATATTATCTGGGGGAATTCAAGTTATCTCTTCCTGATGGCCTCTATAATGACTATCTCGAAAAAATTGGACGTGTGGATACTTCGATTTTAGGAATCTTCGAAGAAGAACAAATCGCGAGGGCATTGGGAGTGACTGCCAGGCTGGATCAACTCCAAGCTGAAGCTGGAAATCGAGCTTATAATCCATCGCCCATTTTTGTGAATCCCAGTGCAAGTTCGCTCAGCCGTGCCCTAAACAGCCTTGATTTAACCCAACTCGAAAAACTATTTCAGGCCCCTTACCAAAAACCTCGAATTGCTCAACAGGCAGCTTTAAACCCCAAAGAGATTATCACCGAGAATACATTCCCACTTTTATATCAAATCATCCATGGCGACTCTTTTAATCGCCCACAAGCGCTGGAGCTCCTGAAGCTAGTCTTAGGCATTCAGGCATCTTCTTTAACAGATTCCCAAATCCGCGAAGAATTTTTGACACTGATTCACTTGGCTTCACTGTCTGCTAGCTCCGAAGCTCGCTTTTTAGAATCCGTCGCTCAAACAAGGAAGCAAAATAAAGAACTCCTGACATTATCTCAAACAAAAGACAATATTCAGCAATTGAATAACGCCAGGGTTCAAGAAAAACAAGCACACGATGACTTTCTCAGGGCGACGAGACATTTTAATGATTGGGAACAATACAAACCGTACTATACCCGATATAATGAGCTCAAAGAAATCCGAGAAACTTTAGAAAACACCTTCAATAGTTATTTCTCAGACATCAAAAACAACGACCTCGAACCCCATCGTATTGTTGAAACGAATATTCAGCATGGGGAAACCGCCCCGATACCTGGAGCCAAAACGCCAATTATCCCAAATGCTTCTGCAGATATCGCAGCCGCCGATTTGCCACTGACCGACATAGCCACTGAAGATCCGCTTAAGGGACCTCTGTTTAACGCAGAGCAACTCGCACAGGTTTTGACCATCCAAGCGTTAGACAGCACACAGAGAGATAAGATCGCTGAACAAGCCCAATCACTTCAAGAGAGCTTAAACAGATCCCCAAATAAAGCCGTCCAAAAACTGAAGGCACAAATTGGCGTTCGAGCTTTAGAAGTCCAAAACAACAAACGTTTTTATAGCGATGTTAACTGGCGGCATTTCAGAGCACCTGACGTCAACAAACAAAAGGTTGAACTTAAAAAACTATCCGATCGGATTTTAGGTCTTGGCCAACGCTACGCACCTGCACTCGAAGGCGGCGCCTTTAACCGCGTTTTACACCTCGCAGACGTTGGGAAACAAATTAACCTAAATGATCTGATTTATGTTTTGATGAAACGAAATCTCGTCTCCCTGTACAACACGCAAGGAGCCTTAAAAGCCGAAGAGCTCAAACAGCTTTACCAAGATCTGATTCGGTACCTGATGATCAGCACCTATTTGGAGCACGTAAATCGATTCGAAAAGGACATCGCGACGGCTCATGATGCTTGCAGGGATATAAGCACCGATGATTGCCAGATTAAACTAGGCAATGCCGTTTTGCGAGCCACCACTGTCCGTAATTATGCGATTAGCGCTCATATCGAATACCTGGTCTTCGAATATTTCATGAAGATTCTTATCAGGCCTGAGCAAGTAGAGGCTCTCAATAAATTACAGATCAAAGACGGGCAAATTCACAATCAAAAAGCCTTAGGGGGCTTACTTGAACTCATCATGGGCGCCGGAAAAACTTCTGTTTTGCTGCCTTTGCTCAGTGTCCTAGACAATTCTGGGCAATTTCTAAACATGATTGTGTTGCCCGAGGCCTTGATCACATCCATGTCTGTTGATTTGTCTAAGCAGCTCAGCAGTTCTTTTTCGCGCGGCGTCATGGTCATGCAGATTTCTCGCCAACGCTATTTATATCAACAGGATTTGAATCTGCTTTATAACCGCTTGGTTCGGGCACGCGAACAAAACCAAACTGTGATTACCACCAACAGTGCGATCCAAAGTTTGTTCTTGAGCTTTATCGACCGACTGGCTCGTTATGAAAGTGAAAAAAATCAGGTCTCCGGAGAAATCGAACAATTTCAAAAAATATTTAGATTTTTACGTCAATACGGACGTCTGACCATTGATGAAGTCGACTTGGCGCTGGATATCCTGCAAGCACATCAATTTTCTGTCGGTTCACCACAGCCGCTGGTCAATAATCCTATTTTAAAAACTATCCCAGTCGTGGCCTTTAGTCTATATAGAGCGATTGCGACTCATCAAGCGCTCTATGAAGCACTGGATTTCCCATTCTTGAGTCACCGCAGAAGCGTTGCCTTCACCGCAGGCTCGTATAACGAGTTCAAGCCAAAACTGATCGATGCCATTTTGAAACCTCAGTTCCTGAGTATCAGTGAAGACTTGAATCGGCTGTATAACCCGTTGGTACAAGATCCCGTGCTCGCTGGGCTGGCAAAGGCCTATTTGCTCTCCCATAAAACAAGTGATCGAAGGGCTTTCTTTGACAAGATCAACCATGCTCGACTCAAAGACATATTTGCGGTGCTGTATGACGAAATCAACCATGTGTTACCACTGACAGCCGTTCGAAAAGTCGGTGTGCACTATGGATCGTTGATTGCACCCGTGAAGAAATCGACCGAATCACAAGATAACTTTGACAAAAGAATGCTCACTTACAAAAACTCGCGGCTTATTGCGATTCCATATCATTCAGGTGAGCCAATGGTAAACTCGCGCTTTGGAACACCGTTGGAAGCCCTAAATTATACTTTGCAGTTGGCCCTGCATGAAAAAGGCCACCGAGATTCCATAGAGCAAGAGGTCAAGTCTCTTAAAAAAATGATTCTTGAAAATAGCCCCAATTTAACCAATGGCATCTTCCAAAAACGTCTTGAGAATTTGGCCGGATCCGGTTCCAAACTAAACGTCATGCAAGTGACGGTTCACGACATCGATCGTCTCACAAATAGAATCAGGCAGCCGACGCACCTCCAAGAGCAACTGGAGCTAGACTGGCTCTATGTCGTACCTCAAGTTCGCTTTAACGAAAAACAACTCACAACCAATGCCCAAATCTACGAATCTCTCTTTGCCTTCATTCAAGGCTTCACCGGGACTTTGTGGAGCAGCGAGACTTTCCCAAAAGTTTTCCAAAATCCAATCCAATCAGACACTGCTGAAAAAACCTTCTTGATTGTCTGGCAGGATTATTTGGAACACAAAAAGCCACTGCTGGCCCTCAAAGATCACCCTAGCTATTTAGAACAAATCTACTCAGGACATTTTAAAGGCTCGCTGATGGATGAAGCCGGTATTTTTAGAGGTTCTAGCAACGAAAAAATCGCGAAAGACATCAAACACACGACTGGCAACAACGTTGCATTTTACGACGATTACAACAATCTGGTCTCGTGCTGTGATGGCGCTGGACTACCCATGGTCCTCAAAAATAAAGCGCCTGAAAATCACCTAGTAGCTTTCTGGGACAAGAAACACACCACAGGCTCAGACATTAAATTGTTGCCTAATATGGAAGCAAGCATGACTGTCGATTTCCATATCACCTCGAGAAGCTTCCAACAAACTGTTTGGCGCTTACGAGGCCTAGGAAATGGCCAAAAAGTAGTAACTTATGCGGCACTCTCTGATGATCTCAACATCATGAAAGAACGCCTCAAAAATGAATTTAAGATCACGCCAGAACAACACTTTGCACTGGGTGACTTGGTTTTATATTCCGTCTTAAACGAAGACTCCAAGCTTGATGAGCTCAAATTTAGAGCGCTCAAACAAAAAATGAAAAATATTGTGATCGGACAGGTGTTGGGGGAAATCTTCAAAGATAATCAGTCCGCCCAATCCATGTACGCCAGTTACAAACCAGCCAAAGATCTATTTGAGAAAACACTAGGCAAAGATCTCTACCTATCCATGGGAATACCGGTTGAAAGTCAGCCCATCCAAATAGCCATCGACACCGAACAGAAGAAAATTGTGGGGGCCCCCTATTTAAACAGCCTCAATCGCGCAACCATCGAGTCAAATATCACCCAGCTCATTCAGGCTGAAAAGCCTTCTTTGCCACAAGAAGTAAAATATTCAGACCAAGAAGATGGCAACGAAGTTGAAATCGAAACTGAGACGGAAAACGAGCAAGAACAGGAACGTGAAGAAGAAAAAGAAGATTTTAGTGGTTTTAGAGAGCATATCCCCCATGCCGTTTTGCCCTGGGATTTCCGAGACTTCAAACCGATTCCATTGGTTCATTTTGACTATTCCAATGAAGTCAAGGGCAATCCAATTGTCGATCTCAAACAAGCTTTGAAGGCAGACAAACTCAATGCCCTGTCAAATGCCATCAGCAATGATTTCCTGGTGTCCCTCAATTTTGCGCCCTTGCACCACCAACATCGGCTCATGCAATCAGCTCAAACGCCTTATGAATTTGAATTCTTTGGGCCATATCACAAAAACCTTCAGGATATCTTGTTGGTCCAGGATATCGCCTCTGGAAAATTTAAGTTTGTGTTGATTGACGACAACGACGCCAAGCAATGGGATGAACACCTGCGCACAGGAGGAGCAACGCCTGCTGGAGACCGAATTGCTCTGTATAACTTGTCGACGCATCATATTTATCGAGAAAGCCATGATCCCATCTACGAGCATGAAATCCCTCTAGAGATGCTGGTTGAAGCGAGCTTCTTGGCTGGCCGGGTTAATTATCCAGCGGCTCAACTGGATACACTCCAAGTATTCTTAGAGCGCTCGAACGCAAAATCCATGCTACAAATCTTTAAGGCTGAAATTTTACGTTACAAACGTGACACGCAAAAAGCTTTCCGAGGCAGCGATTTGGAAAGAATCTTTATTAAAATTTTGGGGAGCGTGGATTAAATCATCCCAAATTGGTTGCAGATTTTTTGGAATCGGTGAAAACTCATGAGGTCATGATACTCACGGTTTTAATACTGGCCCTGGCCGCCTGGATCAGCTTTGTCAAAAGCTCCATACAGGCTGCTTACTTCTTAGGGGCTTTGTTTTGTCTCACCGGGCGCTATGAACTCAGTCTGGCAACTGTATTTTTGCTCCTGGTCTCGATCCTGATTCCAAAACCCAACCCGCGCCATCAAAAGCGACGTTTCCAAATTACCAAGGCGTTTTATTTTGCATTGATCGGCTACAGCGCTTGGGTACTCAGCCACCTGGTGAACAAACCCAATATGGTAACGCTCACAACTCCAAATCTAGAATGGCCGATATTTTTGATGGCACCCGGGGCGTTTTTTGTGTTTGTCATATTTTTGTTGTTTACGAGGCACCATGTACATTGAGATTGGCCTCATTTTGATTGGTCTCATGGGCCTTCTCATGCGCCGCAATTTGATCGCCATTGGATTTTCTTTCATACTTATTTTTTTGGGAATCCTGATATGGCTCTATGCGCTAGGCGCGAACCAAATCGCTCTGGTTTTAAGTGGCGTGTTTAGTCTTCAGATTGTTCTCTATGGCGCTGTGGTCGTATTTGTGTGGCGCAATCGAGGCACCCTGCATATTGATGAAATCCGGGAATTGCGAGGCTAGTCTATGGCTTGGATTTATTTTCTCTGGTTTGTATTGCCGTCTTTCCTCCTAAACATGGTACGCATTGGTTTAAGGCCCATCGTTTTTGGAGGAGTTCAAAGAACCGTCGCTTTTGTTGGCATCACGCTGCTGGTTTTTGTTGCTTACTATGCCCAGAATTGAAATAATTATTTTAGCTCCCCTCATCGCGGCGCTGCTCATCAGCTTGGTGCCTCCCCTGGATATTCGTACACGCAGCGCAATGAGCATGGTATTTCAATTGGGTTGGCTGGGACTGATTATTTTTCTCGGGATACAGGGCTCCTTAGGCAGGGTTCACTGTGGACTCCTGCTGGCTCAAACGCTCGTCACGGCCGGTGTTCGATTTCGTAAAAATACACCGTCTCTATTACCTCCCATGTCTTGGCTGCTCACTGGCATTGCCACAGCAGCCATATTAACTCCTGATTTAAGCCTTCTGCTCATACTGGCGTATTTGCATATCGCATTCTTACTGTTTGTAACTTCACAAACCGGCGGAATCTATAAAGGCAGTGCGACGTACGAAAGTTTTTTATTTTTCGTCACGATCGATCTCGCCGCGTACTTTTCGATCTCACTGCCTTACCTCTGGACGTATTGGATTTTGATTCTGCCTGGTTTGGCACGCATCTTGTTTCCCCTGACAGCCCCGTACGCACGAAGTCTTTTCGTGAACTGCCCCACCGAAATCATGCTCTTGATGCTCAGTGGCGCTGTGCCGGTGGGTATTGCATGGCTGCTCCGAATCCCCCTTCCCTGCCCCTACTTGGAACTCTTAGAAATACTGAGTTTTGGGAGTTCTTTTTTTGCAGCGATTTTATTTCTGATCGAAAAAAGTCGACGTCAACGAGCGATCTATTTGTTCATGACTCAAAGCGCCCTCTGTGCTCGTCTGATTTTGGGGTCTGGCTCACTCCATGTGCAACTGTTTGCGGGACTATTGTGTCTGGTCGCATTGGCGAATACAGCGCTTTGGCTATACTTGATTGATTATCCAAGGGTTCGCATTTTGAACACGACCCTGGCAGCGGCCACGCTGTTTCTACTGGTGTATAGACCATGATGGTACCCGTTTCGATTTTGTTCGCCTGCGCCTTGTTGTGTTTAATCTTGGAGACCCTGGGAACGTCTTTGGGAGAGCGAAAAACAGGGAACCGATATTATATCGTCCTGGTGGCACTCACTGGCATTCTCGCGGCCGCCTATCACTTGCCAACGCAATTAATTTTCGGCGTTTGCACTCTTTTAACCTTGATGAGTTTGATCCTAGCTGTGTCCCAAATGCACCATGCAGATCTCGAGTTGGGCGACGCCTATGCGTTGATTTTAGTCGTCTATGCTTTGCTCTTATTGCTCTGCACGGCTCATAACTTAGTCGATTTTGCAGTCATAACTGCTTTTTTAAACCTGATTTTCATTGGACTCGCCTATTTTAGGCGAAGCCGCCGACTGGTTGCAGAAATCGCCATTAAATTATTATTTAGTGCGCTGTTTTATTTTTGTTTCTTGTCCGTCGCAATTATTTTGGCGCTGCAAAGCACGGGCAGTACAGATTGGGCGATTTTACTCACCCACCCTGAAGCCCAATTAGCGATTTCGTTTGTTTGGATAGCCGCGCTCTTATGGATTGGCAGTGTACCGTTTTTAGGTGTTCATGTGGATTATCTAGACGCAGCGCCTTCATTTGCGTCGGTGTTGTTCTTAGGGAGTATTTTAATCAGCGGCGGTGTATTAATTTCGACGCTCACGGCACACCCCCTAGATCCCAAGCTGTTTCAAGTTCTGGTCTTTTTCGCCGGTGCATCGCTCCTCGTTCCGCCTATATTGGGACTGGATCAGCGTCGCATTGGGCGCATGATTGCCTATTTGGTCATGACTCAAGCAGGGGTACTGTTGCTGCTTGCGCTCTTTCAAATACCGGTATTGCCAATTTTCTATCTGCACTTGGCCATTGCCCTTCCAGGAACCATTGCGGGCATTCGTTTTTGGAAACACAGTCAAAACTCAGACAAGAGCTGGGAAGACTACGCCGGAGCTGGACGTAAACATCCGTTTGTCGGTTTTGCCTGGTTGTTTATTTTAGCGTCGTTTGGGGGCGTACCACCTACTCTAGGGTTCTGGCTCTATGGGCAACTGGCCAACAAAGCGTTACAAACAGGGGCCCCCTGGGTTCTCCTGTTAATCCTATTGGCAATCATTGCCTCCATGATCCCGATTGCACGTTTGGGCGTGTTCATGTTTTCGAAACCAGTACGACATGACTTGGTCCTGCTGCACCAGCCTCGGCAGGCATTTTTGGTGATTACGTGTGCCTTATTTATCTTCGTAGCCAAAATTGTTTGCCTGGCGATACCTAATGTTCATGAATTTCAAAACTTTGTTTCTCGGCTGCCTGGTCTCAACCTATAGCTTCGCTGTTTGTAATCAACTGGAACTAGACCGCGATCTTCCTACAACCGGTTTTCGCCATCCATCGAGTATGGCTGCGAGTTGGTTCGAGTTTCATCACAGTGCTTCTGATGTCATCACGGTTCCAACACACGAAGCGACACTCAATGCCAAGTTTTCTTACGGGCCTCTGCACAAAGATTTAGAAGACGAAGACGTTGAGATCTGGCTCGATAATTGCGCCAATCAATTAACTTTCTTGGGCGTTTTCAAGACAGACTCTGACGGCCGCGTCAGGTTAACATTAGATCCCAGCGAGTTGCCAGGACTCGGCGCGTATCAAATTTGGATGCGCGTGACCGGCGACAATACGACCACGCATTTTATGTTGAACATTCTTCGGCCTCAAACACCGATAGCCGTCTTTGACATTGACGGCACGCTCAACCACGGTGAGCTCAATTGGGAACCACGCATCGGCGCTGTCGAAACCACCCATGTCAATAAAGATTCTGGTCGCGAAGTGATTTATCTCTCAGGGCGACATTATTTTCTAACACGCATGACCCGAAATTTTCTTCGTGAGCATTCGTTTGCAGAAGGCTCTCTCATTGTCGGCCAATCTTTACAGGACGTTATCCCCGTCGATGCAGGCGTGGGCGAATACAAAACCCACTACCTGAAATATCTCCAAGGCTTGGGATTGGTTTTAGAACGCGGCTATGGGGATCGAAAAACCGACGTCCACTCCTATCAGGAAGTTCAGATTCCAAATGACAAAATTTTTATCCTGGGCGAGAATGGGGGATTCAACGGAACAGTGGCCCTGGGTGAGGACTTTTTGGGCCACCTCAAAGAGCTTGCACAGCAGCCAATATAATCGCCTCACAGGCAAGCTCGCCATCGACGGTGGCCTTGCCTCTCAGCTTGCCAATAATTTTTTTGAAAGCCAACAGCTCGACTTCCAAATCTAAGCGATCACCTGGACAAACTACTTTTCGAAATCGTACTTCGTCCAGGCCAGCCAGTACGGCCAACTGAGTCTGGGTGTCGTAGAGTTTAGATGCATGGCATAAAATCGCCCCGGCTTGCGCCAAAGCTTCGACTTGCAACACACCGGGCATGATGGGATACCCCGGAAAGTGGCCATTAAAAAATGACTCGTTGTGAGTCAAATTTTTGTAGGCCTTAATTTTCTTGCCAGGGTCTATATCGACCACGCGATCCACTAGTAAGAATGGATATCTATGTGGCAAGGATTCGAGCACTATTTTTTCTTCTTCGGTGCTGGCAGTGCTTTCGTGGCTGGATAAGATGCATTGTAGCGCTTCAAAACAATATCCGTGATATTGAGTTCGGGCTTTGCATACACCACGACGGCTGGCGTCTTATTCAAAACGATATCAAAGCCTTCTTTCTTGGCGATATCTTGAATAATCGGCTCTGCCTTTTTGACAATCTCTAGCATCACTTCTTGTTGACGTTTCACCATGTCTTGCTGCGTGGTATTAAAGAGTTGCTGGACATCGGCCAGTTTTTCTTGAAACTCATCGGCCTTGGCTTGACGAGCCTCCTCTTTCATTGCGGCACTGGGGTTTCGAATTGAGTCTTCGAGTTTTTTGAGTTCAGCTTGTCTGTCATCCAGCATTTTCTGTTTCTTCTTGAATTCTTCTTGAAGCTTCGCTTTTGCAGCACGACCATCTTCAACTTCGTTGACCAGCTTTTCAAGTTCAATGACTGCTGGTTTGAGTGTGTCAGCATAGGCTAAGGCTGATAATAGTCCTAGGGTTAAAATTAAAACGCGCATTGGAAACTCCTTATGGAACGGCACCTATCACGAAAACCATATTGAAAATAGTAGGATTTCGCTTATAAGTCCCGCCGGGAGTTTCTATCATGAATCGTGTGTTCAGTTTTTTATCAGTCACGCTGGTCTCTATCTTAATATTCTCACCGTCATTGCATGCGCAACTTAGTTTCCTGAGTAAATACAATCAAACGCTGGCAATGATGGCTGCTGGTGTCGGTGTAGCGATTGCCCGGCGGGCCTTCAACCATCCAGCGCAAAACCTGGAGGAAGAACAAGATGAGCCTGTTCATGACGATCCAAGTGAAGAAGAGACTGAGCCTGATCACAGCGACCCTCAAACCCCTGTTGCTGGTAGCATTGGTTCCGACAAAGGGCCACTTTTACGTGGTACTCCATCAGAAGCCGACCTGACAGCGGTCTACGATTCGGATGAGGAAACACCCATTCCCAGAAGCCCAGCACAAGATGATCTGACGGCTATTGAAAACGACAGCGACGAAGATACAGCCGAAACGACTCAACCTCCTCAGAATAAACGAGCAAAACATCGTCGCCATCCTAGGAAAAAAAGATCTTCTATGGGACGTTCTAACGCACACAAACCTTATGGACCGCAATCGTAAGAGAATTACAACAGCGGGCGCGTGACAGTATGAATGTGAATCGTATTGGTTTTTTGCGCAGGCTTGAGCGGCACTTTTGTCAGCATCACAACCGTATCGCCAGCTGACAAATGCCATTTTTGCTGGAGCTTTTCGTTAATATGCCCCAGCAAACTCTCAAAATCATTGGGATGAGCAATCAAGTCACTCTCGACCCCCCAACTAAAACTGAGTCGCCGTTGTTCGTTTAAACCCGGCACAAACGCAATGAGCGGTGCCTTAGGCCGATAGCCACTCACCAACCGAGCCGTGCTTCCAGATCCCGTATAAATTGCGATGGCTTTGGCCTGCAGTTCCTCAGCAGCCCGAGTGCCTGCCAATGACGCAATATTTTGATGCTGCTGCCCTGCACTCGTCACCAGTTTCACGTCGTTGCGCCAATATTTAAGCAAATCAGACTTTTCGACCTCCCGAATAATCCGGTCCATCGTCTTGACAACTTCAATCGGATACTCACCGGACGCCGTTTCAGCCGACAGCATCAACATGTCAGCGCCATCCAACACGGCGTTTGCAACATCGCTGGCTTCGGCACGCGTAGGTCTTGCTGCCGTAATCATCGACTCCAGCATCTGGGTCGCCACAATCACCGTCTTGCCCTGTTCAATAGCCATCGTGACGATTTTTTTTTGAGCAACAGGAACTTGTTCGAGGGGCAACTCAACGCCCAAATCGCCTCGAGCCACCATCACTCCGTCAGACTCTTGCACAATCTCTTCGAGTCGATCCAACGCCTGTTGTTTTTCGATCTTGGCAAAGACCAGGGGCCGCGTTTTCGCATTCGCTAATTCTTTGCGCAGTAGCCGAACATCGTCGGCCGAGCGCACAAAAGAAAGAGCCACAGCATCCACGCCCACTTGGGCCCCGAAGTGGACATCGCGGATGTCTTTCTCAGTCAGACTCGGCGTAGACAGGCCACCCGAAGGGACATTAATGCCCTTGTTGCTTTTTAACAAACCGCCATAAATCACTTCGCAGTGTATCTCACGGCCATCCTTGACCGACAGGCAACGCACCATGAGTTTGCCATCGTCTAATAAAATCAAATCGCCGGGTTTTACATCTTTGGGCAGATCTAAATATTGCGTCCCGAAACGCTCTTTTGTCCCCTCGATGTCGTCTGTCGTAATCACAGTCTCTTCGCCGGATTTAAGCATCACGCCGTCGCCAGCCATGGTTCGGGTTCTAATCTTAGGACCCTGCAAATCTTGTAAAACACCCACCGGCCGTCCCAAGCGCGCCGCAACAGACCGCACACGGTTAATGACACCCCGATGAAAATTTAAATCGCCATGTGAAAAATTAATGCGGGCCACATTCATGCCTGCGAAAATCAGTGCTTCGATGGCCTCTTCTGACGAAGTCGCTGGACCTAGAGTGCACATCATTTTGGTTCGACGCATAGACTATCTGACTTTCCGCCACAAAGAAACGTTCATACAAATCGCCAATGCCGCCACCTGAACCAACATCGACGCTCCCCCATAACTCACAAATGGCAATGGAACCCCGGCCACGGGCAACAGCCCAATCACCATCCCGACATTGACCATCATATGCCAAAATACCACCGAAGCGGCTCCAACAGCCAATAAACTTGCAAACCGATCCTGCGCTTTACTCGCTATCTGGACCATCGATAAAACCAGTCCCAAAAAGAGCGCCAAAACCAAAAACGCCCCGACAAACCCCCACTCTTCTGCCAACACCGAGAACACGAAGTCGGTGTGATTTTCCGGCAAGAACGACAGCTGCGTTTGCGTCCCTTCCCCAAACCCCTTGCCTAATACCTGCCCCGATCCAATTGCGATCATCGACTGCATGGCTTGATAGCCCTTGCCCCGAATATCAGCGTCTGGATCCAAAAAAGTATGAACACGGTGCTTTTGATAATCTTTCAGAAAAAAATTCCAGCCCACCAACGCAACGCCTACTACAAACACGCCGGCGATTAATAATGAGAGCGTACGCATCCCGCAAAATAGCACCATGGTGCCAGAGATCGCCAACACGATCATGCCCGTGGCCAAATCTGGCTCGACAGCAATCAATAAAAATGGCACCAAAATCACATCGCCAAGGGCTATGATTTGATAAAAATGAAACCCCTCTCGACGAATCTGCTGAAAAGAAAATGCCATCCAAACCAGCGCCATTACGATTCCTAGAACGGCAAACCAATGATACGCTGGAAATTTTTTGAATGCCCATAGACAAGCCGCTATCACCACCAAGGGCCTCGAAAAATTAAAAGGCCGGATCAAATCACGCAATCGATACCCGCCATAAACTTCATAATCTGTACAAAATTTAGCCGTTGCCAACACAACCGCTATTTTGGCTAACTCGGACGGTTGAAGGCGCATGAATCCAATATCTAACCAACGCTGCCCCCCTTTGGCCACGACGCCAAAAATCAACACGGCACCCAACAGAGTCATCACGCCCGCATAAAACGGATACGCCAACAAGCCTAAAGTCCGGGTTTGAACAAACGTAACCACAGCAGCAACACCGGCAGCGATCAACAGCCAGAGCATTTGATACATAAACAAGTTGGGCTGGGTGGCCCGAGCTGCTGAAGCAATATTAATCACGCCGACCAAGCTCAGCAAAGACGCATAAAACACGAGCCCCATGGGGAAACGAACACGAAATGAACTATTTTTGCTGCGCATAACGCCCTTTGCCCCGAACTTTTTCGTACCAAGTCTTCACCACTTCTGCGACCACCGGGGCTGACGCCGTGCCACCAAATCCACCATGCTCAGTCATGGCCACCACAATAATCTCAGGTTTTTCTGCCGGCGCAAAACCCACAAACCAAGCATGGTCACGTTCCGAATAGGCAACTTGTCCTGGTTCTAAGTGCTTGATCAATTTCGACAGTCTCACCACCTGAGCCGTCCCAGTCTTACCACCCATACGCACACCAGACTCGCGTAGCCACTTCGATAATTCGGGCAAATCATAGCGCCACAACAAACTCGCTGCGGTTCCCCCGGGCTCCATCACATGTGAGAGACCTTCCTTCACCAACGCTAAATTACCTGTGCTTTCTTGAAGATGCGCCACCACCACCGGGTGTTTTTTCTCCAACAGCTTATTATCAACATCACGCACTTCCCGAACCAACTGTGGCTTATACAGCGTTCCCCCATTGACCATGGCATCATAAGCCACCGCCAATTGCAGCGGGGTTACCGTCACATCTCCTTGACCAATCGCGCTGTTTACAACCAACCCCGGGCTGTAATAGCCCAAGCGCTTGTGATAATAAGCCTTGTCCGGCATAATACCGGGGATTTCCATGTCGAGCTCGACGCCAGTTTTGCGACCAAAACCGAGCAGCCGCGCCGTCTCTGCCAATCTGTCTGGCCCCAGGTCATAACCCAAGTTATAAAAAAAGACATCGCAGGAGGTCTTGAGTGCCTCAACCACGTCAATATTACCGTGGCCATCGCGTTTGAAACAACGCCAGCTGGCTCGCCCCAAGTGAAATAAGCCGTTGCAATAGCGATGATCCGTTGATTTCAAAGCCCCATGTTCAAAGCCAGCAACCGCCGTGATGGCTTTAAACGTACTGCCTGGCGCATAGTGTTCTTGAATGGCTTTATTTAACCAAGGCTTCAGGGGATCTTTCGTGAGGCCTTCAAATATCTTTCGGTTATTTCGAGAAATAATCTGGTTGGGATCATAAGCCGGGAAACTCGCCATCGCGAGCACAAAACCTGTGCCGGCTTCAAGCGCTACGACAGAACCTGCCTTGCCTGCAAACGCTTTTTCAGCCGCTTTTTGTAGCTCAAGATCAATCGACAGGGTCAAGTTATTGCCCGGAACCGACGGTTCAATTCGGTCCTCTCCTAGCCAGTCAGTTTCTATCGCTTCCGAAAAACGCCTTCCTTTGGCGTCTACTACCGTACGTTCAAAGCCATCTTCGCCGCGTAAAACAGGCTCGTACATGAGCTCAATTCCCCGACGACCGATGCGTTGGCCAGGTCGATATTCCGGCTTTTTGAGTAACTCAGCCGCCGAGATTTCGTTCAAATAACCCAAGGCGTGTGCCGCCAAAGGCCCTTGAACATAACGACGTCTAATGGAGTCGAACAAAGCCAAACCAGGCAATGCCCCCAGAGAAATCGTCGCTTCTAGTCTTGCATAGGAATCGAAATCCAGATCGCTGACCAGCAAAACGGGTTTGTATTGCCCGAGGCCTTCCGCTTTTTTCTTGGCCGATTCCCAATAAATTTGCATTTCATCGACAGGTAGATCCAGCAATGTGGTGAGTTCTTGCAGCGCAGACTCTCTCGAGGGAAACAAAGCGGGGTCCACATGCACCACGCAGCCTTGGAGTGAGACGCCCGGCGTATGTTCACTCGAAAGCCAAGTTTCCATTTGGCGGCAATTTGAACCAGACAGCTTGGCCAGCACAAACTCTTTCTGAGCGGCTTTGATCTGACTCACGGCCTGGGCGATCTCTGATTTCTTGTAACCCAACAGCGGCGCCATTTTCCTAACTGTCAAATAAGTGTCTGGCAAGAGAGAAAACGTCACATAGAGATCGTGCGATGGCCGATTGTCAACCAACGCCACTCCAGTCTGGTCTAAAATCAAACCCCGGCTATGGCTAATTGGCCTTTCCTGGATAAAATTACTCTCGCTGCGACCCAAATAATAGTCACCACGAATAATTTGCAAATAGAACAGCCTAAAAATGAGGACAATAAAAATAACGATCGGGATAAAACTGAGAAATACAAATCTTTTTTCAGAAAAATACATAATCAATCCATCTTAATCACCCGTCGAGGTAACCAATAAAAAATCATAAAACCCACACAGGCATCTATTACCGGACCCAAAAACAGATTAGACAATCCCCAATTTCCGAGCTGAACCATCATGAGCCGATATACCAACGACGTCCCCAGCAAAAAACAGACGATCATGGGCCAGTGCGGCTTCCCCAACCAGGAACTAAGCCCCATCCCGAACAGACCCAAAAACGCCAATAAGACCATATTGACGCCAGTGATACTGCCAGTCAACGAATCAATTAGGATACCAGCAAATATCAGGGCCCAAAGACCCTCCAACATACCCAAACAAAAAATCGCTACGACCAGAATGATCGGCGCTACCAAAAACAAAGAGCTCTGTGCATGAAATACAACCACCATGGCATTTAAAAACGCCTGATAGGAGAGCGTGAACAGCAGGATCAAAAAAAACGCGATCATGGCC
>JAHFEF010000005.1:32497-95454 GCA_023248545.1 Myxococcales bacterium
GCCGAACGCTCATCTGTAGTATTTGCGAGACAATCTCTCGGCGACGCCAGGGCTGACTCTTAGAGCCCTGGGTTAATACCAGCACGTGCTCTAACCGATTAAAAGCTACAAAAGGCTCTATTTCGGCTTGTACATAGAGTCCCTGTCGATGGTTTTGAATCTTGCTGACTTTACCCACCGGTGTGCCTTCTGGGAATTTCGCCCCTAAACCGGATGTCACGACGATATCACCGACTTGAATATCTTGTAAGCGATCAAAGTCTCGAACTTCTAATCCTCTCAAAATCCCCTTGGCACGTGATCGCTGCAACACAACATCCACGGCACTCGACGAGTCTGTCAATAACAAGACTTCGCTGCTGTATTTTCCAACCAACAACACTTGACCAATAGCGCCGGCGTCGGAGATCACGGCATCGCCTTTTTGAACCCCTGCCCTGCTGCCCTGATCAATCTGAATCGTCCGAATCAGGGGCGTACCGACTTCACCGATGACCAAAGCCCCCAACAAACGAGGCCCTTCTAGACTCGAAGCAAAGTGCAGCAATTGGCGCAAGCGCCGATTTTCCCGTTCACTTTCACTGAGCAAGATCTGCAAGGATCTGAGTTCATGTTTTTGATAACGGAGTTCGAAGAGCTCGCTTTTAGATTCCTGTTGCACAAAATAGCGTTCGAGTGAGTCTGACACGCCGCTAAACAGCCATAAAACAGCTTCTTGAAAATAGACCGAAGTATCTAAAAAAGTCCCCGCGACAGCGTCTGACAACGCCGGAACTTTTTTCTTAAAATGCAAAAAGACAAACGGCAACAAGAGCAGCACCGCCACCCCCGCGAGTGTCTTAAATCGAGCTAAAAATCTCCACACAAAAAAGACCTAAATAGTCAAAACCTGTTTTAAACGATCCAACTCTTCCAGTACTTTGCCAGCGCCTAGAACGGTTCCGCACAAAGGATCCCCGGCGAGCACCACAGGTACTCCGGTCTCTCTTTGCAACAAAACATCCAAATTGCGCAGCAAAGAACCGCCACCAGACAAAATGATACCCCGATCAACTATGTCAGATGCAAGCTCTGGGGGAGTTCTTTCTAAACTAATTCGAACGGCTTCTGCGATGGCGGCCACCGGTTCAGACATGGCCTCTCGAATTTCATCGCAGCCGACTTCGATGGTTCTGGGGACACCCGCAATAATATCGCGGCCCTTCACTTCCATCGTACCCAAGTTATCATCCGGGAAAGCCGTACCCAGACGGATCTTAATCTGTTCGGCCGTGCGCTCTCCAATGAGCAGCGAGTAATGCTTTTTGATGCTGGACGTGATCGCATCGTCCAAGTTATCGCCGCCAATTCGAACTGAATGGCTATATACAATGCCACCCAATGAGATCACAGCGACTTCCGTGGTTCCACCACCAATATCGACAATCATATTGCCATAGGGCTCGGTGATGGGCATCCCAGCGCCAATCGCGGCAGCCATGGGTTCTTCAATCAAAAAGACTTCCCCGGCATTGGCGGCTTCGGCTGACTCTTTCACTGCCCGCTTTTCAACTTCGGTGATCCCTACGGGTACCCCGATCACCACCCGGGGTTTCATGAACGCCATCCGGCCCAAGACACGCTCTATAAAAGTTCGAAGCATCTCGACAGTGGCATCAAAATCCGAAATCACGCCCTTTTGAATCGGCCTGATCGCCGAAATAGCGCCTGGGGTTCGCCCCAGCATGTCTTTGGCTTCGCGCCCGACGGCGACCACACGGTTTTTGCCCACCATACGCTGATCGACGGCGACAACGCTGGGCTCATTAATCGTAATGCCGCGGCCTTGTAAGAATAAAAGCGTGTTAGAGGTACCCAAATCAATTGCAATATCGCTAGAAAACCAGTTAGGAAGAAAACGAGCCATAGTAATTTTCTAGTAGCGCAGTTATAGGGACTTTTGAATCAAAAAAGGAAGAAAATATGCTTGATGTGATGCGCCGAAACTCAAACTCTTGGTTGTTTGTGCTTTTGTTTGGGGTCATTATTTTTGTTTTTGCGATCAATTTTGGCCCCTGGGTAGGTAATATTGGCGGCGAATCCAAATACGCGGCCGATGTAAATGGTCACGTGATCACGTTTCAAGAGTTCCAAATGGCTTATGCAACGCAAATCCGAATGATCCAGGCCATGCAGTCCGATTTTAACCCCGAAGGCCCGTTGGCAGACACGCTTAAGAAAACCGTGTTGGATCGCCTCATTGCCAAAGCACTCCTGACCCAGTTGGCTGAGAGCCAGAAATTCTTGATTTCTGACCAGGATCTGGCTGACTTTATCCGAACCCAGATTTTCAACAAAGAAAAAGGCTTAGACCGCGAAACTTATAAAAGAGCGATCTATTCGAACTACCACATGAGTGAAAGCCAGTTTGAGAGCCAGCTCAGGCAAGACCTGTTGGCCGAAAAAATGACAGAGTTGGTCGAAACAGCGGCGCCAGCCGACAAAAAAGGCGAGTTTTTACAAAACTATGTGGATTTTCTGAAAAAGGGTGCCAAAATCAAGACCTAAGGGCCCTGATCAAAACAACCTGATCACTTTCGAAAACCTCACCCCCCCAACCCCCTCTCCAGCAACTGGAGAGGGGGAGCAAGACAAAAAACAAATAATTTTTGCCTTCCTTGAAGTCCCTCTCCACTGGGTGGAGAGGGATTTAGGGTGAGGTTTAGAGGTAACCGGATTGACAATCCAGGTTATTTTCTCAATAGTTTTTCGATGCTCAATCTGTCGTTAGACCAGCTAAAAAACCTCATGCTTCAAAGGGGCGAGAAGCCCTATCGGGCCAAGCAGCTCTTTGAAGCCTTGCACCAGCAATGGGTGACAGATTTTCAGCAAATCACGTGCCTCTCGAAAGAGCTGCGCGACGCGCTGTCTACAGAGTACGAAATTACAGCTCTCGAGATCGTTCGGGTCAAAGAAAGCTCCGATGGTACCCGAAAATATCTCATCAAAACCCATGATGGACACTCGATCGAAAGCGTGTTTATCCCCAATGCAGCCACCGATGGCCGAAATACGCTGTGTATCTCCAGCCAAGTCGGCTGCGCGATGGGTTGTACTTTTTGTGCCACGGCTGCCATGAAGCTTGCCCGAAATCTCACGGCTGCCGAGATCATTGGACAGGTTTATGCCGTTAACCGCGATTTAAGGGCCATGGGTTGGAAAAATACCGCTGTTATACTTGAATCTGAGCCTTCTGAAGACGCCCGCCTGATTCATAACCTGGTCTACATGGGAATGGGCGAGCCGCTGCATAACTATGAGAACGTCCTGCAATCGATTAGGCTGCTCTGTGCTCAAGAAGGCCAAAATTATTCTGGCCGCCGCATCACCGTCTCGACGTCTGGTATCGTCAAAAATATTCTCAAACTAGGCGAAGACACAAACGTTCATATTGCGATCAGCTTCAACGCCACAACCAACTCCATGCGCGACGAAATCATGCCCGTGAACAAAAAATGGAACTTAGAAGAGCTGGTCGAAGCTTGTCGGGCATTCCCCTTGCAAACCCGTCGCCGCATTACGTTTGAATACGTCCTACTGGCCGGCATGAACGACACAGACGAAGACGCTTACAGGCTCATCCATTGGCTCTCGGGCATCAAGTGCAAGATTAATCTCATCCCGTTTAACCCACACCCACTGTCGCCCTATAAGCGCCCAGAGCTCGAACGCGTGAAGGCTTTTCAGCATATTTTGCTCCAAAACCACTTTGCCGTGTTTATTCGAGGCACTCGGGGCGATGACATAGACGCCGCCTGCGGCATGCTCGGGGCCCAAAAACTAGAAGAAGCCCGCATTGCCCTAAATTAGACACTGGGCGATATACTACTCATACCCATGAGGACCCGCTCCAGAAATTTGGCCATCGCCGCGCTCATTGCGCTGCTTTTGCATGCGCTGTTGCTGGTGGTTCTCTGGAATCTGCCCGAAGCGCATCCTGTTTTCAAAGACATCGCTGAGCCTCAAAAAATCCAGGTTCACTTAAGCCCCCCCAAAGACACCAAGCCCCAAAAACAGCTGGTCAAAATTCCACCCCCCAAAGAAGACAAAGTTCCCCGAAAAGCGGACTATTTAAGCGAGTCAAACAGCAGTGTCCCCAAGGAAACCCAGGCCCAAAATAAAAGTCCTACGCCGACGACCCCCAGATGGCCCATTGCCCCCAGAGTGCCACCGCCTACTCGTGGCCCTGGGCAAAAACATAATTTGCTACCCACTTGGCAAGACTTAGAACGCCTGCAGCCACAACCCCAAACAGCCTTCAATGACCACATTGAGAAAGCTGAAACAGCCGCCCAGACCGAACTCAATACGTTTGAATGGAAACATGCCGCCTATTTTAACCGCATCAAAGAAAGTGTCGCGCGCGTTTGGTCTCCCATGCTTCAAATGCGACGCTATGACCCCGGAGCGGCACTGATTGGCAAGCAAGATCGCATGACTATTTTAGAGATCACGCTCGATGGTTTGGGCAACGTGGTTAGCACACAAATCAAGAGTTCCAGTGGCGTATTTTACTTGGACGATGAGGCTGTCAATTCTTTTAGGAAGGCCTCGCCTTTCCCAAATCCGCCTAAAATCTTGTTTGCTTCGGGTGAGAATTTTAGTTTTACATTTGGGTTCATCGTCAACGTCCAGAAGGGCTTTTCGCTGAACTTTGATTAGCTATTTCGCAAAAAACATTTTAAGCGCGACGGCCAATAAAAAGACTGAGAACAGCTTACCGAGGAGCTTGACCGGCACGTGGACAGCCAACTTAGCCCCCAAATACGTCCCCAAAAACAAACCCACAGCGATAATCAGTCCCAACCGGATATTTTCGCCGGAAATCTTGCCAGCCTTGTAATATTCCAACACCCCAAAAATCCCTACGGGCAATAACAACGCAACCAGCGAAGTCCCATTCGCCGTCACCTGGGGATATTTGAACAATAGAACCAGTATGGGGACCATAATCACCCCCCCACCGATTCCAAAAATCCCCGCACAGATGCCAGCTAAAACGCCTGTCCCAAGCATGTAAACCCACTGCATTTATAACCTCATGATCTGGTATGCAAAAAAATTAAGAACACGCCGAAAAAAAGACCTATTCTTCCAAACTGGCAAAGAAATTTCTCGGGCATTTTTTAAGTCTTCATAAAAATGCGATTCGAGCTCCTCAGCCAAATGGGGATCGATCACGCTCACATTGACTTCCAAATTACGCCGAGCCGACCAATGATCTAAGTTATAAGACCCCACCGACGCATATACACCATCAATTGCCGCTGTCTTAGCATGAAGGGTCTGCCCAAATAGCTCGTAAATCCGAATGCCGGCTTTTAAAAATTGCTCATAGACATGGTGACTCGCCAAACGCATCAAGGGCACATCGGAAAGCCCAGCTGTTAGCACCCGAACATCTACGCCGCGTTCAGCCGCCTTAATCATGGCTTTACGAAGTCGGTCATAGGGCAAAAAATACGGCGTCGTAAAATAACACGTCCGTTTTGCACGTTTCAGCGTGAGTTCCATGGATTTTTGAATTGAGATTAATTTACGCCGTTGATTGGAGCCCAAAACCTGAGCCATGACACCACGGGCATATTTTTTTTGAATCTGAATACTTCGTTTGTCTTGTCCAGTGGTTTCATAAAGCGAATCTAGAAACAAGCTGCCCAATTCCTGCGTTGCGGGGCCTCGAATGCGCATGGCTGTATCCCGAAATCTGAAAGCAGGATTTGAACTAATATTCACACTGCCACAAAAGCTGGTCTCTTCGTCAACAATCAAGATTTTGCGATGATCTCGAAATAAAAGCGGCCCCTGTCGTCGCCAGGGCCAAATGGGATTGAAATCAAATGCCTCGCCCCCAGATTGCAGCAAAGGCTCCAAAAAGGCATGGGTTAAGTTGGACGACCCAAAATGATCGTAGATTAAAATCACTTCGCAGCCTCTTTGAGCTGCTTCGACCAACGCATCCCGAAATCTCAACCCTATGCTATCGGGTTCAATTATGTAGGTTTCAAGCCAAACACGCCGAGTAGCTCCTGCAATTGCTGAAAGCATTTGCTCAAAAATCAGATCCCGTTCCGTAAAGACTTCTATTTGGTTGCCCTCAGACATGCCCCCAAGCGGCAACAAACGCTGAAATACACGCTCAAAAGTATACAAACGCCGGCGCCATTTTGGGTCCGAGACACGTTCTAAGATTTTGGCGAAACGAGGCATATTTTCACACGCTCAATCTTTTTCTCGTCTGCTTTTTCAACCGAAAATCGCCAGCCTTGAAAATCGATATGGGCTCCTTTGGGTGGCATTTTCCCATAAGTCGCGATCAAAAACCCGGCCAGGCTCTCATAATCTTCTTCTTCAGGGAAAGACAGCCCCAAAGCATCTCCCAAATCATGAATGCTCGCATGGCCATTGGCCTCATACAAGTTATCCGAAATTTTCGTAAACAGAGGCTCTTCCTCCGTATCGTACTCGTCTCGAATTTCACCCACGATCTCTTCCAAAACGTCTTCAAGCGAAATAATCCCGGCTGTCCCGCCATATTCGTCGACCACCATGGCCAAATGGGCTTTGCCGCGCTGAAACTCTTTTAAAAGCTCGCCGATTTTCATCATTTCTGGCACAAACAGGGCCGGCCGAATTTGCTTTGTCCAATCTTGTTCTGACAACAGCAAGTCTTTGGTATTAAAAATCCCAACCACATTGTCCATGTTGTCTTGATACACCGGCCAGCGCGAATGCCCATGCTCGATGATCTGGGCTTTGACCTCGGACAAGCTCGCTGCTTTTTCGAGCCAGTTGATGCGCATCCGGGGAACCATGGCTTCTTTCACCAATGTTTCTCGAAATTCAATCACGCTCTCCAGCATCTCACCTTCTGTCCCGGCTAAGACGCCTTCTTTATTGCCCAGGCGAATCATATACGTGATATCTTCTTCCGTGGCCAAAGGTCCCGCTGACGAAGACCGCCCCCCAAGTGATCGAACAGCGAAAGCCGCCGTCCAAGTGAGCAAGAATACCAACGGGTAAAACAGCCAATAAAACGGCGTCAGCAAAATCATGGCGAATGGAGCAATCAACTCCGCATTGTGCCTGGCAAAAGTCTTAGGTGTGACTTCGCCAAATACCAATAGAATCAATGTGGTAGTGCCCGCCGCAATCCCAATCGTGTAACTCCCAAAAGCCTCTTCGGCTAAGACCGTTGCGATCGAAGCACTGAGAGCTCCAGCAATATTATTGCCAATCAGTAAAGTGGTTAAGACACGATTGGGGTGCTCGAGCCAAAGCTTGAGCGCTCGCACCCGACGTTTTTTGGTTTCCAATAGTTGACGCGTCTTGGCTTCTGAAAGAGACGTCAGCGCCGTTTCTGCGGCCGAAACAAACGCGAGCAATAGGACACACAAAACAAAAATAAAAACCATAAACTAAACCTGCGTTTGCATGGTTGTTTTGACCGCTGAACTGGCCTGTTCAACCAACTTGCTCATGGTTTCCAGCTCAAAGCTGATTTTGTACGTGGCTTGCTGAAGCATGATCAGCTGACTCGGCGAAAAATTCTGACCACTCAAGGCAATCTGCATGACTTTGTGCATCGAATTTTGATCTTTAGACCAGGTGTTAAACAAAGATTTAATCGCCGTCGGCACTTTCTGGGTTTTGGCCATTTCTATTTTGTTGGCCGGATTGATCGGGTTGGCTCCTTGGGTTTGGGCATTTTGCTTCAATACTTGCCCAAAGGCAGGCCCTCCTGGCGGCCCCCCTGGCTTGATCTGTTTTTGAACTTGCTGCAGAAGCTGGCTGGCCTGCTGAACGCCTGGAGAAACGGGTGTCATGGGCATAAAAAAACGACCTCTCTTCACAACTCTAGCAGAAGTATCGACCAAATTCACATGGATGTTGTCGCTCCTCGCATCAAAACCCCCAGTTTCTCAATCACCTGTGCATGTTTACGGCACGTCCAGGACTTCGAGAGACCTATTTTTTGTCCCACTTCTTCGAGGCTCATGTTCTGGAAATAATAAAGTTTAATCAGCTCCAGATCCGCCTTAGGCAGTCGCATGAGCGCTTTTTTGAGCGTATTTTTGAGCTCAAGTTCAAGCAATCTATCGTCTTGGGGCTGAATCTTCGTATCTTCAAAATCTTGTCTTTCGAGGCCTTCGAGAGATGTCACAAAAATCGTCACCAGACTGTTCACTTGGCTAGCCAAGTCTTCGAGATCCTCCCCCTTGGATTGAGCAGCACTTTCAAGATAAGCGTTGGCTTGCTCACCGAATCTAATTTTCTGATATTCGTTGCGACTCACCCAGCCCATGCCACGCAGACCATCGTAAATTGCGCCTTTCACTCGATAATAGCTAAACGTCGTAAAATTAGCGCCCTGCTTGGCATCAAAGCGCTCGTTGGCCTCCAACAGCCCGGTCATTCCGTAGGCAATCAAGTCGTCCAGTTCGATGCGCGGAGAAACCGATTTTTTCACTTGCCTTGCGATCGAACGAACAAAAGACCCATATTGCTCTATCAGTTGGTTAGCCACCATAAAACCCGAAACAGATTAGTCCCAAAGCCTATTTCGCTGGTTTTAAAATGTTCTCCCGTTCAGACCGGCTTAGGCTCAAAAAATGTAAGTTGTTATCCTGCTTAGAAAAATAGGTAGAAAACCAGTCCGTTAACGCTTTTTCGGATCGAATTTCTTCAGGTACCAGCAGGATATAAGTCAACTTGCGTTCCAGCGTCACAGCCCCACGATCCAGCATAATGGTGAGATAAATCCAAGGCAAATAGCGCGGAGTCAACAGAGGTCTCTTGATCATATTTTGTTCAGTCGGCCACTCGATTTCTTGAACTTGCACCCGAGTACCAAAAGAGATGACCTCTGTGGAGGGCGGTGGAATAATCATGTCGCCGGATAGGCTTTTTAAGTACGTGAGCTTTTCAAACGGCTCAGGGCTCACCAAACCATACCGATCGTCATCGTAAAAAATGCCGCCATAGAGACTTTGCTTCACCCAGTAAGTCTGGCCCTGCCAATTTTGGGTGAGTGGTGAGCGCTGAAGATGGCTCGCACACGCAGCCATGAGCAATAAAAACCCCAACAAGCTCCATTTGCAAATAAACATTGGCTCTCCTAGACTGTCTCTCATATGGCAAAAACACAGTTTTTCAAATACGAGGGGTTGGAAAACGATTTTATTTTAATCCCCGAAATACCAGGCTTCACTCAAGATCAGGTTCGTGAATTGTGTGATCGACATCGTGGCATTGGTGCAGACGGCTTAATCTTTGTGTTTTTCTATGAAGACCTTTGGACCATGCGGGTCTACAACACCGACGGAAGTCTCGCCGAAATGTGTGGCAACGGCATCCGGTGTGTCGCCCAGTGGCTCTTTGACCAAGGCCATGTTGTCAAAGAAATTCAAACAGACGCTGGGGTCAAAACTTGCGTTCAAGAATTGGGTCTCTGGTCTGTCGATATGGGCATGGCTCAAATAGAAGGCAATCGTGTTTCGATGGGTAACCCGCATTCCGTTTTCCTAGGCCCTGTTCTACCAGAAAAAATAGATCCCAACACCAATACCGAGTTTGTCCAAATCAATCATCCACGTGACATTGAAGTCCGGATTTTTGAGCGTGGTGTCGGCGAGACACAAGCTTGTGGCACGGGAGCCTGTGCATCGGTCGCCTTATTGGTCTCCAATCATCAGCTACCCGCTGACCAAGAAATAACGGTTCACTTAAAGGGCGGAAACCTCTATATTACTGCTCGTCAAACCGCAAATGGGTTGCAGATGCAAATGAAGGGCCCTGCGCGCTACGTTTTTGAAGGTGAGGTTTCAGTAAGATGAGCATTTTTGACGAATTAGCAAAACGAGATCACGAACAAGTTGTTTTCTGCAACGACAAAGAAAGCGGCTTAAAAGCAATTATTGCGATTCACAACACGACGCTGGGACCAGCTCTTGGCGGCTGTCGCATGTGGCCCTATGCCACTGAAGAAGAAGCTCTGAGAGACGCGCTCAGACTTTCTCGGGGCATGACCTACAAGTCTGCTGCAGCCGGTCTAAACCTAGGCGGTGGCAAAGGCGTGATTATTGGCGACCCGAAAACCATGAAAAGCGAAAAACTCTTTCGGGTGTATGGTCGATTTGTTCAGTCTTTGGGTGGGCGTTATATCACAGCCGAAGACGTGGGAACCACCGTGCATGACATGGCCTGGGTCTGGATGGAAACAGATTATGTCACCGGCATTAACCGTGCCTTCGGCGGCTCAGGCGACCCCAGCACCGTCACGGCCTATGGGGTATTTCAAGGCATTCGAGCGGCACTCAAGTTTAAAACAGGCTCGGATTCTCTCAGCAATCTGACCATTGCCCTACAGGGTGTTGGTCAGGTGGGTTATCATTTATTGCATCACTTGGTCCCAGCGGGTGCCAAAGTCGTTGCCAGTGATTTAAATCAAGAAAACATCAAACGAGTCAACCACGAATTCGCTGGCATCGAGTTTGTCGAGCCAGATAAAATCTATGATGTTCCTTGCGCAATCTTTGTCCCTTGTGCACTGGGTGGAATTGTCAATGACGAGACGATTCCCAGATTAAAGTGCCAACTCATTGCCGGCAGTGCCAATAACGTGCTGGAAATTGAAGACAAGCACAGTGCGGAACTGGAGCGCCGAAATATCCTGTATATCCCAGATTTTGTCATCAGCGCCGGAGGCTTGATCAACGTCGCGAACGAACTGATTCGTTATGAGCGAAGACAAGCCATGCGCCAAGCCAGCGGCATCTACGATATTGTGATGCAAGTTTTAACCATCGCCCAAGAGGAAAAAATCACCACACTCAAGGCTTCTAAGACTCTGGCCGAGCGACGCATTTATAGCGTTGGCAGAATAAAGCACACTTACGTGGGAAGTCCTTTGGCCAAACGCGGAAGGGGTCTTGGTTGAGCAACCAACTGTTGGTCAACACCACGCCCTTTGAAACCCGGGTTGCCCTATTGGAGAATGGGCAACTCGTTGAGCTCATGTTCGAACGAAATGCCGACAGAGGCCTCGTCGGCAATATTTATTTAAGCCGTGTCCAGCGCGTTTTGCCCGGCATGCAAGCGGCTTTTTTGGATATTGGTCTCGAAAAATCGGCGTTTTTATACGTCGCAGATATTCTGCCCCATGAACCCTATGAAGACTCCGAAGAAAGTGATGACAAACCCACCAATTCTTTGGTCCCCATCCAAGATCTGCTGAAAACAGGTCAAACTTTGTTGGTCCAGGTGGCCAAAGACGCCATCGGCACCAAAGGGCCCAGAGTCAACTGCAACCCCTCGCTACCGGGTCATCATGTGGTCTTTTTACCCACGTCCCCGCATGTTGGGATCAGCCGAAAAATCACCGACGAAGTAGAACGCGAACGTCTCCGAACGATTTTGGAAAAAAATGCCCCTCCTGAATCTGGCTTTATTGCTCGGACCATTTCCCAGGGCGTCCCCGAAGAAAAACTCCGTGAAGATTGCGCATTTTTAATCTCGCTCTGGGCCGATATTCAAAAAAGAACCACCCAACTACCAGCACCCTCATTGGTTCAACCCGAACTAGATTTGCTCTTAAAATGTGCTCGGGACATGACCAATGATCATTTGGAAAAAATTATTATCGATAGTCCCGAAGCCGCTGAGCGAACCCGCAAATTTGTTGAACTCATCGACCCCAAGCTCTGCGACAAAATTGAAGTTTATACAGGATCAGACCCCTTATTTTCGCACTATGCCATCGAAACCGAAATCACACGAGCAATGAGCCGAAAAGTCTGGCTCCGCTCCGGGGGCTATCTGGTCATAGACCAGGCTGAAGCCCTGACCGTGATAGACGTCAATACCGGCCGCTTTGTAGGCCGGCGCAATCTCGACGAAACGATTTTAAAAACCAATTTAGAAGCCGTTCGGGAAGTGGCATTTCAGCTCAGGCTTCGCAATATTGGCGGCATGGTTATTATAGACTTTATCGATATGGAACGCGAAGAAGACCGCGAGAAAGTCTTAAACGTTTTGCAAGACACGCTCAAAAAAGACAAAGCACGCTGCAACGTGATTAAAATCAGCGAGCTGGGTTTGGTGGAAATGACCCGCCAACGAAAACGCGAAAGCTTGGAGCATCTTTTAGGCGAGCCCTGCTTTTACTGCGATGGCAAAGGCAGTATTAAATCTAAAAGAACGATTTGCTACGAGATTTTTCGAGAGCTTTTAGAGAGGCCTTGGAATCTGACAGAATTACAGGTTATCGTCCACGCTCACCCTGAGGTGATAGACTTTGCCCGCAATCAGGAGCAAACCACGCTGAAATTTTTAGAATCACGCATTCAAAAACAAATTAGCTTAAAACCCAGAGGCTCTTTTCACCAAGAGCAATTTGACGTATTTGCATCCCAAATCAAATGAACGTTACCGAACTGACCCTTAAACTCTGTGAAATCCCATCTGTGACTGGCGAGGAACAGGCTGTCACAACCTATGTGGCTGCGTATTTAAAACAGCAAGGCTATGAAATTAAGCTGCAGGAACTGACCTCACCCCCAGAAAAACGATGCAACCTGCTTGCTGTAAGACCTGGCGTCATTCCAAAAATCTTAATGACCACGCACTTAGACACCGTGCCACCGCATATTCCTGCCGTTTTGGAATCTGGCATACTCAAAGGCCGAGGCGTTTGTGATGCCAAGGGTATCCTGGCCGCCATGATCTGTGCCGCCAAAAATCTACCGGAAGTCGGCTTATTATTCTTGGTCGGCGAAGAAACCAACAGCGAAGGGGCCAAAGCAGCTGCCCAGGGCTTCGCACCCAAAGTGTCTTATTTTATCAACGGCGAACCGACAGACTTAAAAATCGCCTCTGCGATGAAAGGCGCGCTGGCATTTGAACTCGAAGCCTCTGGCAAAACGGGCCACAGTGCTTACCCAGAATCGGGACATTCGGCCATTCACCAACTCACGCAAGATTTGCACACCTTGTTAAATCATGCCTGGCCAGAAAATCCTGAGTTTGGCCTGACGACGCTGAACATTGGAAAGCTCGAAGGTGGCCGCGCTGCCAATGTGATTGCTGACCACGCCAAAGCAACGTGCGTCATGCGCACAACCATCAGCCACCTCGAACTGGAAAAACAAATTATCGCTTTATTAAGCCCTAGAACTAAAATGCGCGTGCTGACAGCCTCATCGCCGATTTTATTTGAAGGTATCCCGGGCTTTGAAACCTGCGTGGTGCGATTTGGATCCGATGTCCCGCATTTGAAGTCTATTGGAACGCCAATTTTACTGGGCCCCGGTTCGATTTTGGTCGCGCATACCGCCCATGAGCAAATTTCTGTCGCTGAACTCGAACAATCGGTCCAAATTTACGAGAAACTATGTCAACAGCTGCTTGGAAACTAATCTTAGATCAACTGGAATCGGGCGAGCGCAGAGCCGCCTATCGGCGTTCTGATAACACGTGGGTCGCTGACGCAGAAGTCAAACAAGCGATCTTGCAGGCCTTCAAAGAAAGCGCTCTCACCGTCATGGGTGATTTCGTCGATAAGTTTTCTACCCAACGGTTTGATTTAAGCCGCCAAGTCAGACTCGTGCCCGGTGGCAGCTCTGTCCGAAGAGGCTGCTATGTCGCCAAAGGGGTTGTTATCATGCCACCGGCGTATATTAATATCGGCGCCTACGTCGACGAGCACACACTTGTTGACTCACACGCCTTGGTCGGCAGCTGTGCACAAATTGGCAAACGGGTGCACTTATCGGCTGCTGCTCAAATCGGTGGCGTGTTAGAACCGATTGGCGCAAGCCCGGTGATTGTCGAAGATGATGCTTTTATCGGCGGCAACACGGGCCTCTACGAAGGCATTCAAGTCGGCTCTCGGGCGGTGATCGCAGCCGGCGTGATACTCACTTCGAGCACACCGATCTATGACTTGGTACACGAAAAAATCTGGACCGGCCGGGTTCCTGAAAACGCTGTTGTCGTTCCAGGCGCTCGAAAATCCAAGGGCGATTTTGCAAACACACACGGTCTCTCGGTTTCAACGCCCATCATTGTGAAATATCGAGATGCCAAAACCGATGGCAAAGCGGCGTTGGAGAGTGCGCTGCGCGAGAATCTTTCATGAAGGTTTTACTGGCGCTGCTTTTATTGCTTGCTGGCTGTAAGAAACCCGAATCCAATAATCCCCATCAACGAGCGTTGGTCCCACTCGAGCAGCCAGTCGTCTATGCGCGCTATGACACGCTGCCCGCTTTGCTTCGAACCAAACCAGGTGCCTGTGCCAATGCGTATGGCTTCAGAGCCCCCGATCGCTATCGCCTCAATACGTTTATGGATCTGTGCGGACCCGTCGGGCAAAAAACGCCCTGGTTGCTCCAAGATGGCTTTAAAAGCATTCAGTGGGAGCAAGACTTAAACGAAGGTGAGAAACTACAGCTGGAGTTGATTGGAGCAGACGGCATTCCTCTGCCCTCCACGGCCCAGATTTCGAAAACAGGCTCTCGAATGATTGCCCAGCTCAAACCGGTAGATAATTTGCCCAAAGATGTCGTATTAATCATCACGGCGACCCTATTTGATGCGGCAGGCAAAAAGCTGTCTACTTGGAGTGTTCCGTTTAAAATTACGGGGGGCTAGTTCTCATCAAATAAGTTTTTGATGTAGTCTTAATAGCATGAGTATGAAGCTAATTTTTGTCGGGTTGTGGACCACAACCACCCGAACATGATATATTTCCGTAATATGCTCAGCAGATTTCTCACACTGCCACTCCTCGTGTCCGTTTTGCTTTTGCTCATTGTGGAGTGCCACCCAAAGATAGAGAATGGGGATGCAGTCTGGCTAAAATCCAGGCCAGACGCAGGTATGGCTGCCGTATTGGGTGATGTTATGAGCGTTCTCGAATGCTATGACAAAGGAGTTTGCTCTGGCGTAAAAATTGATTTCGGTACGGGTGGGCTGTATTATGATCGCTCTCAAGGGCCCAATTGGTTCAACTATTACTTTGAACCAGTAACCATCGGAAATACCTCCAAGGCTTATTTTGAAACAGATTGGCCGTCAAAAAATGGCATTCCGAATCTAGGGGACATCGCGAACAGAGAACAATATGCGTCCAAAATCACCAAATACCTTAAGCTAAAACCTGAAATAGCACACGAGATCGATCATTTTGTAGCAACGCATTTCAACAACAGCTTTGTTATCGGGATTCATTATAGAGGCACCGATAAAGATAGCGAGGCGCCTCGCGTACATTACGAGAAGGCTTTGGCTGAAGTATCGAAACAGGCTCATCTTCGAAATTTACAAGATTACAAAATATTCGTTGCTACAGATGAGCACGCATTTTTGGAATACATGAAAACTCAGCACCCGGGGAAAATTCTCTACAACACTGATGTTCAGCGTTCAAAAAATGGCAAGCCGCTTCATCTAGAACAATCCAGCAACCAATACGAAAATGGAAAACATGCGCTGATGGACTGCATACTGCTCTCTAGAACGAATCTTCTGATTAGAACCAGTTCCAACTTTAGTTTATTTTCCACCTATTTCAACCCGAAGATACCGGTTATTGAGCTCAATCAGAGATACTAATAATTGCCAAAATCAGCCTAATTTCGACAGGCTAGGTCTCACTTTTTCAGGTGAGGCAGGCATTTTGAGCAGCCAACAGGAGTGAATATTGTAGATAGTGAAGTGCATTAATTAGTGCGATTGAAGTTTTTTTTCAGCATAAACCCAAACATCTCTTCCAGTCTCTGGGTCAGGATAAAGACTCCGTTCTGTAAGTATATCGCCGAGCTTTACGAACAATGGTCCTGGTGAAGTATCTGAGTAACGGATACCCCATCCTAGAAATGCAAGATATTCCGTATTTCGATCTTGGTACGGTTTCAGACTGAGCGCATAGGGAGATGTTGACAATACGAGTTTGCCGGAGTGTCTGTTCCTCAGGAGAAGTATTGGAAGCGGATCTAAAACCGGTCGACTCAGCAAAAAGAAATCACATCGAGTGAAGCCAAATGGTATGCCAAATTGACATGGATTCAGGAGATCAGTGTCAGAGAGTGAAAAAGAGAGTTCTCCCCAATCAACATAGTTTGCAAGTCTATTTCCTTGTATGTGTAAATCCCTCTGTAGTTGACCAAACATTAGGTAGTAGCGCATGAAGTATGTTTTTCCTGGAGCGAGTATAGAACCAGGCATTGCTTCAAGGACAGTTAGGTCTTCATAAGGAACTGGTCCCCACCTTACTTTTTCAGATTCGCTACTTTGGTTGGCACTTTTGCCATATACAACTCCTAGGCCTTCCGAAGTTGTAGTCTGGGTTTTCAACATTGCAAACCAGCCGTTGCCTTGAGTGTTGGAATATAGGTTATCTATCCAGTCAACTGGTGTCACCCAAGTCCACCCCCCATTCAGCACACTTTTTACGTAGTATGGAATCAGCGTCTTTGAAAAGCCGCTCCAGGGAAAATCAATGAAATCGATTCGATCTTCGCCAAAATTTGTATAGACATAAGTAATCTCAATTATTCCGTCACCCATATCTCTAATTTTTTGCTGCAAAATTAGTTTCGATGTCCAATTTATGTCATCGTAAACATGAGCTTGCTGCGGCCAAACAAGCGTATAAAAAGATTTTTTTCCTTCATCAATTTTACTACCCAGTATTGGTGACCAAAACGGACAGGTGAGACCTTTGCTTGGATCTATGTATGTCCCTGCTTGATGAATGAAGTAGGGCTGGCTGTTACTATTTTTACTGGTAGATACAGCAACAGTTTGGAGTACACGGTCGATCCAGATGCCATTTGAGATTTGTGCTCCGATTAGTTGAGAATCCATCCATTTTATGGAATAGATCTGGCTTCCTTTTCCAACGCCAATTTTCCAGCTTTTTATTGGATCTATATTTTTGTGTTTTAGCACAATAAAGTTTACATTTCCTAATAAATCTTGTGGCTTATCGATTGCATATTCAAACTCACCTCCTTCCTGAACTGGTGCGCCTCCTTCAGGATCAATCCAGTATGAGTCACCAATTTTTGACGAACTCAATTGTGTGCATAGAAACAAGAAACTGGCCAGAAATTTGGCCCTAAGACCGATTTGTAATGCCATGCTCATTTCTTGCCAAACAAACAATCTATTCATAAAATTCCCGAAAAAAATTTCCCCATGTTATTTTGAATAACAGGGGGATCGTTTTATGCATTTGCTTGTTCTTAAGATATGCATTTTTCTGATGTTATTTTCAGCGTCGTGCACAAAAGGAGCTGCGCCAGGAACTACAGCCGCTAAAACATATAAAAAATCAGTAAATTCTATTGATATCTTTTATAGTACAAATAAAAATGATCGCGAGTTTTTAATGCTGTCATTGAAGGCAGTAGATAGATTTGCGAAGGGCTTTCGTAAAGTAGTCATTGTAACTGACTCGGATGATGATCTTCAACTCAGCGATCTCAACATTCATAATATCAAAGTTGAGCTGTTTAAGGAGCAGGTTCCGGAGCATTGGGGATGGAATGAAAGGTATAATCACAAACAGTATATCAAGGCAGATTTCGCGAGATGGA
Organism: Myxococcales bacterium; assembly: GCA_023248545.1. Classification (GTDB taxonomy): domain Bacteria; phylum Myxococcota; class UBA727; order UBA727; family JABDBI01; genus AER2-1. The sequence continues at coordinate 50,137 of JAHFEF010000005.1, forward strand.
CCGATGCAGGAGCAGTATTGTCTCTAGATTCAGATTCAATTATATATGATTTATTGACTCCAGATATGTACTTTTCAAAGCAACACAAGCCAGTATGGCTGTATGATACCTATGAAAATATTCTCCATACACATGTTGGAAACATCCAAGCCAAGCTTAATCAGTGGCGAATTGCAACAGCGCATTTTCTCAAGAGAAACTTAGATGATGTTGAATACGAGTTTATGAGATTTCCAGGCTTCTTGATCACTCGAAAACTAGCTGACAAATTTAAACAATACGTCAATAACGAATTTCATCAGTCACTGTTTGAATTCATGACAAGTCCATCGATATCGGCTCATGGGCTTCACTCAGAATTTAACTACTTGGGTGCTTTTGGGTACTATCTCGATCCTGAAAAGGAATACGAATTTGTTAATCTCAGAGTTGCCGCTCAAAAATATGCTCGCATCAACAAACAAATCCCCAAGGAATTACAAGAACTTTTTCCTGCCACATTAGAAGAACATCCATACCCTTTGATTAAGGGTTCTCAGCAATTGCTGGCGCATTCAGGTCAGCTTTTAGCAGAATATCCATTGTGGGACTTCTTACATCAACCAAAGCACAAATACTTGTTGGTTGCCGTACGAGGTAAAACGGGCCTCGCAAACAGAATAAAGTCCATTGTTTCCGGTTTGGCGACAGCCAGGTTGTCCGGAAGAAAACTTTGTTTAGTATGGGATGTTAATGCCGACATGGTTGCTGATTTCCATGAACTATTCGAAAATGACATTAAAATGTTATACAATTTCAGAATCGAGGAATCTTCTTTGTTGCTTAATTTTAAATATGAAGCATCTTCTTCGCTTGATCCAGATGTGATCAATAATCATTCTGATATTGTCTTGATTGATTCATATAGGAGCTTTTCAGATAAAAGTTTGAGATTTCAGGATTACCTCCCAATATATCTTGACGAATTGAAGTCTCTCAAGCCAGTGCCCGAGATTTCAGAGCGGGTCGATCGATTTGTAAAAGAGCACTTTAAAAACAAACATGTTGTTGGGGTGCATTTCCGTTCCTGGTCGAATGCTGTGGGTGATGCAGATTGGGACCTGAAATCGAATCCAATTGAAGCATTCTTTGCCGAAATGGATAAAGAGCTTGCAAGACATCCAAATACTGTATTTTTTATTGCAACAGATGATCAGGCAAATAAAGAAAAATTTATTGAGCGTTACAAGGATAAAGTCATTCTTTCGGGGATTCCAAAGATTGCGAGAAACGATATCGTTTCTCAAAAGGATGGATTGTTTGAGTGGCTATTGCTGGGAAAAACGGAATTTGTGATTGGAACAAATGGCAGCACTTATTCGGATGAAGCTACTCTCTTGACTCCAGAGAGGAGGAAGATCGACGTTGGACCGAGTCCATTTCATGGTCACGATCCATTTATCTGTTTTGATAAGATATCTGGAAAACCAATTCGTTGCGAAATGCACTGAGGTTATTTGCTAAGGCTCTCTTCTCCATGCCGCTTGCTTAACTCAATAACTTTCAGCTTTGGGTTAAAATAGGTGGACCAACGACTCAGATTTGAACTGGTACGTATCAATAAATTGGTTCTCGAAAGAAGAATGCAATCGATGATCGCATCCTTTCCTGTTTTATAGAGGTCCTTATCTTTACCAATATGAAGTGGATTTCCATTGGTAGACCGTTCGGTTCCAGGCACTGTAATGACGTCTCTTGGAAACTCCGTCTCGAGAAAGTCAAGGAATTGTTTCTCGTCAGTTGCCAGAAAAATTTTAAACCGCCGGAGATGATGTTCTCTAGCTTGGTGCCTTATTTCCTCACTTACCTTCGTATATGCGACTCTCGGGGCTTCTTCAGCTTTGTCCGTGCCTCTATAGTGAACACCTATAACAAACTTGTCGCTAAAATTATCTTTCACGAAATTCTGGATGTCATGTTCAATCTCGGGTTTAACGATAATATATTTTTTAACAATAGAACTAATCTTTTCTAAGCTTACTTTGTGAATTTCAGGATGTTCAAATCCTCTGCCATAGGGGTGATTAATTTCCGTGTATGTTGCACCCCTGTTCCCAAGGTCAATTGGAAGAAAATAGTAATCAAACCAATTGGGGCCAACCGCAGGATCGTAATACAGGCCAGTCTTGCCAAAGTCGACTTTTAACGCGGAGCACTGTTTTTGTTCGAAGCAATTCACTAACCCCCAAACATCATCGAGCTCGCTAAATAGGCCTTGAGGTCTTGAAATTAGGATAAATGCAGGTTTGGGTTCCTGGTTCACTTCGGTAATTTTCCAAAGTGCATTCTGTGCATTGACTTCGTGCCACTGAATGACAGGGGTGTTATCTAAAGCGCTGTGTTGATAAGGAGTCACGATTAACCCAGGTGCAAGAGAATTTGCTATAGCATAATAATCGTCAATATTTTTGAGCAGCCAAGTTGCGCCTTGATCCCAGGTGACCAATGGTATTCCAGGTTCATTCCCCCGGTTGGAAGGAGTGAGATAGAAATGAGAACTCGCGTCTATGATAGAAACCGTTCCGTTCTGGTTTTTAGTGATATTCCAAAACGAAGGATCTTTTTTTTGCACGACCAAGTTCCCCTTCGCTGAAGCCGAAAGATAAAGTCCATTCTCCTTGTTGCGGATAACATATTTATCGTCCCGCCCCTGTTCCGGACTTGGAATTTTTTGACCGCCCCATACATAAAATGAGAAAACAAGCAGCACCAGCCATAATAACTTGGACATATTTCAAGTATACAAGAGAAGCTAATACCGGTTCAAGGCCTATTCAAGTTTGAAATACATTATGAGCGGCAGCTACAAACAAACCACCTCAATCGCACTCACCAACGACTCCGGGCTCGCCAGACCCGTCCCCACCAAGTCGTCGGCCGTTCCGTGTGCCGGGCTTGCTCGAGGGATCTTCAAACCCAGGGTCAGATTTGCCGCTCGGCCTTTCGCAAGCAACTTATACGGCCCTAAACCCTGATCATGCATCATGGCCATGACGGCGTCGAAATCCCCCCGATAATAACCGAAGAAGCCGTCAGCAGCCAATGGGCCTGTGACCTGAAAGCCTTTTTGTTGAAATGCGCGTATAACTGGCGAAATCACCAACTGCTCTTCGTCGCCCAACAGGCCGTCTTCACCCGCGTGGGGGTTGAGGCCCAACACAGCCACACGAACGGCGTGTTCCGGCTTTTTGAGCATCAAGGCTGTTCCAGTAATCAAGCGTTCTAATTTTTGGCTCAAGTTCTGGTGTGTAATTGCTGGTGAGACTTGCTTAATAGGCAGATGCACGGTGGCGAGACCTAACACAAAAGGCCCGCCTACAAAGACCATCAGTGGTGGTTTTGAATCCGCAGCCAAATAGTCATGCAAAACCTCTGTCTGGCCCGGATAAGACTTGCCATTGATATTTTGCAAAATATTTTTATGAACCGGCCCCGTTACCAAGGCTTGAATCTTACCAGCCTGCGCGAACTCAATCGCTTGCATTAAATTATCGCATAGCAGAAAGCGTGTATCTTGGGGAACGCGAGCCTTGGCCAATGCAATCGGAAATAACTCGGGGCCAATCCCAGAACCCAGCGTATACCCAATGGTCTTCATATTGAGTTTCCAATCGAGAAGTGGGGTTGGAACAAGTTCACGAAATTAGACCGGTCAATGCGATTGCCATCTAATAGCTTCACACCAATGTCGAACATGAAAGGCCCAATCGGCGTGTCATAGCGAATTCCAAAGCCTGTCCCAACTGCCGCTGATGCCCATGAAAAATTATGAATATCCTGCATGAGCTCACCCGCATCGATAAAGATCCCTCCCCGAAGATCGCCCATAATCGGGAATCTGATCTCATTGCGAAGCATCACAAAATAGTTCCCACCCAAGCTAACACCCGCGGTCGAAGCGGCGTCTACGGGAAAAATCTGGTAGTCTGAGAACCCGCGTACCGTGCTCGTTCCACCCAAATAATAGCGTTTATAAATTGGGACATAGGCACCCTGGCCGATATTCCAAAACCCCCCTGCTTTCGAATTCATGACCCATGTCAGGTGGTTCATCAGTGGCACATACGTCGTTACTCCCCCTAAGAGCTTGACATACGAAATGGGCGTCAGAGAATCTTTGAGCCCAAAACCAAAATCAGAATCTAATTCCAACGCATAACCTTTTTTCGGCAACAGTGCACTGTCGCGCTTGTCCCACATGAGCAGCAACCTGGGCGTTGCCTGTTGAACCACACCCTGATCTGCGCGGATCAACACCATCTGGCCGCCCGTCGAACAAGTAGGACAATTAAAATTTGAGTACTCAAGCTCAAGCTGGGTCGTTACCCGTAGATTTTGAGTTAATTGCGAAAAAAATGATAATTGCGAGTTGGCACTGTCTAAAACATAAGCTGGTTTCAAATCACGTATCGCACTCACGTCAATCGAAGAATCCAATTCAAACGGAATCCCAAGCATTTTGGGATATAAAAATCCAGCTGTCACACGACCCGCCAAATAGTTCGATGTTTGCGCCTTCAAAGCATCTCGCGCTGGTGACGAATAAAAAATGGGCAAATCATAAAAAAGCGCTGGATAATTCAGCTGTGTTCTCGTTCTAAACGAAATGCCACGACCAAAAATATTACGGTATTGCCAGATTCCCGTCACCCTGGGTCCGTCGACAAAAGATGCCCCAAAGCCAAGCTCCAGCGTATTACGTTCACGCTCTTTGACGTTCACCAGCAGCGTGGTTCCCTCGGGTAAAAGTTCGACTTCTGAAAACAAGTCTGTCTGTAAAATGCGAGATCGACTCTCGGTAAGCTTTTCGAGCGAAAACCAATCCCCTATTTTGATGGTCAAACGGTTTTGGATCACTAATTTTTTTGTAATCTTATTGCCTGAAATAACAATATTCTCGATCCGGATTCGATCCCCCAGATTGATCTGGTAAATCACTTTGGCGCCTTGGATCTGGGACGTGATTTCGGCGTTTGGGTAGCCTTCATTCCAGAAAGATTCTTCTAATTGCGCCCGATAATCGTCGACTAAATTGGGATTTAAGGAATCGCCTATTTTGATGGCAGGATTCTTAACGGTGGATTCGGCACCCACGAGTCGGATTTCGCTCACCCGGGTTTGTTGGCCCTCTTCAATTCGAAACTGAAGATTGATCCAGTGGTTCAGCGTAATTTCGCTTTCTTTAGGTCCAAAAATTTGAACTTCCAAAAAACCATTGTCTAAGTAGAACTCTTCTAAGAATTCTTTGGCTCTCAAAAATAGGCTTTTATTAAAGGGCAGAAAACCCTGTTCAAAAAAGACCCATTCTGACTTTTTCTTGCTTAATTGAGTCGGATTCAAAATAGAATCAATCTCGATGTGATCAAAATCAATCAATCCAGGTTCAACAGGTTCACTTTTGACAAAATCTGAAATTTTGACTTTTAAAAAATCGTCTGAAAAATAATGACCGCCAATGACTTGGATATCCCGAACCAAAATTTGATGGCCCTCATCGATTTTGCAAACTAACTTATTAGGGCTTGGAGTGATCCAGTCCAATTTGGCGTCGACAAAACCAGCTTTGCGGTAAAGACCTAGGATTTGAAATCGCAGTTGGTCAAGTTGCCTGGGCTCGGCAGGACCCAAACCTACCTTGGCCATAATACGTCCCCGTATCGCCTCAGACCGAAAGGCGCGCGAGCCTATGACTTGCACCTGCGTGGCAAACGCTGAAAACGAAAATAATATGCAAAAAATTAATAATCCCATCGAATCCACAAATCGGCGCCCGCGTCGCCGTAGTTAGTCACACCTTCAGAGTTCCAGATAAGACGCCAACGCCAACGCTTGTTAATATATTTCTCTAACTCCAAACGCTTTTCACGATTTCCTGCCGTGTTTTGAATCATTGCACTCTGAAAGCGTAAACGCATCGTCTTAAAAACCTGCATCCCCAGTACCACCGAAGACGTCACTCCACCATTTTGGTTGTAAAGCGTTCCAAAACGCAGCTCATCGATGCTATTTTCAGGCAATAATTTTAAGACCCGATCACCCACCCCTGAATAGAGCGATAGAGCTTCTAAACCCGCTGTCCGGGCGACTCCCAAATTGTCTCGGTTATCACGATTCGTAAACCCAAAAGTAATCAGACTCAACAAATCCGTCTGAGGCAAAGACGGCTTGGACGAAAACAATAACTTAGGCTTTGAAAGCTCGCCCTGCGCATGAACCGTGACATCATAGTCCATAATCTGACTATTGGCTTCGACGTCGATATAAGGCACAATTCGAAACGGGTTGTCAAAGTTCGCACGGGCTTTCACAATATGATAATAATGATTTCTAAAATAGACCTCACCAGAAAGAACTGTAATCTCACCCATCAATCCAGGCGAATTCGTATTACCTACCAGCTTTAGATTCCCTTTGAGTTCAGCATTAAAAGACTTGCTTTCCACTCGAACGTTATCTTGAGCACTGAGCGAAACATTCAATTTGACGGACTGTTTTTTCGCTCGAGACCTCGGTGCTTTCAACTCAGTCGGATCCAATTCTTTCGTGATCAACATCTGAGAAAATTTGACATCGCCAGACAAAGTTGGTTCGCGAAAAGAGCCTTCCAATTGCAAAAATCCGTCAGCAATCCCAGTTAAGAACGAACTATAATACACGGGCATCTGGTTTAAATTTACCTGAAGATGCTCAAAAGACCCATCGGCTAGATTCAGTTGGCCATCTAAATCAAAATGACCTCGATCGGATTGACCGCTGAGTTTCAAAGCTGCGCGTTGACCCTGAAAATTAATCTGGCCCGATAGACCTGTCAAACCCGGCGGGTAGTCACGTAAAGATAAGTAAGAACCTGAAGCAATTTGGCCCTTTCCAAAATACTCCAGTTTTTCCCAGGGGCCCTTGACTTGAAGATGGGCATTAAAATCTCCATAAGCACCCTCGATGCGCTCGTCTAAATGCGTCAAGAACCACAAGTCACCCTGCGTGGTCACATCCAAATCGATACCTTGCCGATTTAAATTTCCTTGCAACTTAATTTGATCGCCGTGAACGCTTTTAAATACAGCCGGCTCAATAGACAGCTTTTTATCCTGATACCGCGCCGAAACCCGGTTCGTCGCCAAGAATTTGAGTGTCCCGAGATAAAATACAGCCGGAGACAAATCCAGGTCAGCTTCTGCATTTTCAATATCAGCCAATCGGCCGTGCGCTTTTAAATAGACACCGGCCTGAGCGTTCCAATCTTCGAGATTTTTAATCGGCCCATACGGCATGAATAGATTGGCCGAAAATGGCAATTGCTCATCCAGCTCAATGTTGATTTGTGCATTGGCCTGAGAATCTTTAAATAGGCCGTCGGCACTCAGTTTATCATTGAGAATTTGAAGCCCAAATTCGGCATCCCCCGCCAAGCTATTGGCAATTTTGAGACTCCCAACACCCTGCCTTAAATCCAATATAGCTGTCGTTGGTTTGGTATTATTCAAAACAGTAAGATTCAGATTGCCTGATAATTGACTTCGATGGCCTTTCTCGAGCGGGCCATTCAGCACCATATGGCCTTCGACAGGGCCTGACACCATACCGCCGGTTAAGTCTTGTGCAAGGCCTTTATTTAAGTTCGCATCCAACGTCACCTGAAGTGGTTTTTCCATGAGAACACTCAAATTGCCTGTGTATTCGAGAGATTTTTGCTTGGCCTTGATGTCTTTGATCCAAATTTGATTGTCTTCAAACAAAAACAGACCATTCACATTCCCGAAGGGGATACCCTCAAATTTGAAATCCATAATTTGGCTCGGTGCTTGGATGCGCAGATGCTCATAAAGCCCCTGGATCAAAACCAAAGCCTCTCCAGAGCCTGAGTAGGTGCCATCAGCGATTCGATTCTTGACGGATGCAAAATCAAGATTTTCAAACCGTCCGTCCAGCCACATGCCGGGTCTATCCAAATACAAATTACAATCCGCGACCAGCCGACTCTTGGCATCGTGAAATCGAGCGTTCTTAAATTGAAACGCATGTTTATTAACAGCGATGTCCATGTCAAACGGAATGGGATAGGCCGTTTGTAAGATCAAAGATTGTTTGTCTTTCACCACCAAACCAACAGCCTCACCCTTCGCATGGCCATTCAGAGAAAACTCTGGTTTGATTTGACCTGTCAGAGACCCCTTCGTCTCGAGCTTTAAGTCCACCCAAGACCCTTTGACATCCAAATCAGACAATAACTCATACAGTGACACACCCGCCGCGTCGACCTCACCAGAAAATTGAAATTGCTTGTCGAATTTGAGTTGGGCCGTGAGATTCACCGTGGTCCCCGCAAAACCCACTTTGGCTTTGCGCAATTCGAGGCCATTTTGATTCAAAAAAACTGGTGCAGACACCGAAGCAATCTGCACCGTATCAATGCGAATCCTGGAAGCCTGGGCCTGACCCTCAAATTCAAACCCGCGTTCTTTGCTCGGGTAAGTCAGTTTTCCCTCGACGTTCACATCCGCCTCAACTGGAATCTTCAAATGCCGAATCTCAGGGATTTTACTGAGCTGCCCAGAAAGCTTCAGCGATAAATCGCTGCCCAGCCCCAAGTGATTGGGATCATTGAGAAGCATTTTTCCATGGGCCTGAAAGCTTACTTCAGGTGTTTGAACCAGCAGCGACCGAATATCAATCAATCGGGGCGTGATTTTTGAGTTGGCTCGCAAATTAATAATCTGCACAACCTTGTCGTTCAGCGTAATATCCGCCCGGCCTTGGCGAATAATAAACTCGTTCAGTGTAAAATTCGGTTTGAAAGACTCCTTTTTAGACGTTTTGAGATTTAAATCTATTTTGGCCATGACTTCCGGCGTATCGACTTCAAGCCGACTCACCGGGTTTCCATCTAGCCAGTATCCAATGGGAGAGAGCCTCGCTTTGATCGACTTGGCTTGGACATAGAGACCCATGTCTTTCTTCTCGAGAACAAATCCATCGACGCGAACCGTCAAAAAGCCTTCGACTGAAATCTGGCCCAATTGAAGCCGAATGCCTTGTTTTTTCTGGAGATCGGCCGAGAGCCTGGCGATCGTCGCGTCGATAATTTGGGGCGTTTTTCCCGCCACATAGACCACCCCGCCAACAAAAAGCGCTAGCACGAATAGGACTAGATACTTCAGATGGCGTCTCTTCGATGGCATGGGTCTCTAGGGTATCACAAAATAAACCGGCTCAAGTCCTCGTTTTTCAAAATTGGTGCCAGGCACTTGTTCACAAACTCGGCATTGATTTCCAACGCATGCTGGGCCTTGTCCGGCGCACTAAAACTCTCTTCTTCCAAGAGCTTTTCCATGATCGTATACAAACGGCGTGCGCCGATATTTTCCTGTGAAGCATTCACCTGGGTCGCAATGGTTGCAATTGCATGTAGGCCATCATCCGTAAAACTGAGCTTTGATTTTTCTGTACCGAGCAAAGCCGTGTATTGCTTCACCAAGCTATTTTCGGGCTCTTTCAAGATTTGAATAAACTCATGCTCCGTCAGCGAGCTTAACTCAACCCGAATGGGGAATCGACCTTGTAACTCAGGAATCAAATCAGACGGCTTGGATACATGAAACGCACCCGCAGCAATAAACAGCACATGATCCGTTCGTACAATGCCATATTTGGTCGACACCGCACTGCCTTCTACAATGGGCAAGATATCACGTTGGACACCTTCGCGGCTGACATCCGGGCCACGGCCTTCTCTACCTGCCACTTTGTCAATTTCGTCGATAAAAATAATCCCATTTTGTTCAGCTCTTGAAATCGCATCTTGGTAAACCTGTTCTAAGTCGACGAGTTTCTGGCCTTCTTCTTGGGCCATCATCTCAAGTGCCTCTTTGACTTTGACTTTGCGTTGCTTCTTGCGACCGCCACCAAATGTCTTTTCGATGCTTTCTTGGATGCTGCTGGCCATTTCTTCCATGCCACTCACAGGACCCATCATCGACACCATGGGAATGCCCATGGACTGCTTGACTTCAATATTGACATCGCGGTCATCTAATTTGCCATCTCGCAACAGAGAACGCATTTTTTCACGCGATTGATCTTCGGCTGTATTGTGCTCTTCTTCGACGTTCAGTCGCGCACCCACGTGAGCCCCTGAGGGTGGCATCAGCAAATCTAAAACGCGTTCTTCAGCCTGGGCCTTGGCTTTGGCATTGACGGTTTTGAGGGCCTCTTCTTTGCACATTTTAACTGCTACTTCAACCAAATCACGCACCATGGCATCGACATCGCGGCCTACATAGCCCACTTCTGTAAATTTAGTGGCCTCCACTTTCACAAATGGCGCCTGGGCCAACCTGGCCAATCTGCGGGCAATTTCTGTCTTGCCGCAGCCCGTCGGACCCATCAAAATAATATTTTTGGGTGAGATTTCTTCACGCAGTGGCGACGGTATTTGCTGTCTACGCCAGCGGTTTCTGAGCGCAATCGCGACTGCTTTTTTGGCATCGGCTTGGCCAACAATATAGCGGTCTAGTTCAGCAACAATTTCTCGGGGGGTCAGTGACATGATTTAGAGTTCCTCAAAAACAAAGTGGTCATTCGTAAATACACAAATATCCGATGCGATTTTCATGGATTTTTCGGCGATTTGACGCGGCGTCATTTTGGTGTTTTCAAGCAAGGCCCTTGCAGCAGCCAGCGCATACGAGCCACCTGACCCAATCGCATGGACGTCAATATCAGGTTCAAGAACATCGCCAGTTCCGGAGATTAAAAGCGTTTTTTCTTTGTCGGCCACCAGCAACAAAGCCTCAAGACGTCGTAAAATTTTATCAGACCGCCAATCTTGCGCCAGTTGAACCGCAGCACGAACAAATTGCCCGTTGTATTCTTTAAGCTTTTTCTCAAACATATCAAAAAGCATAAAAGCATCTGCCGTGCTGCCCGCGAAACCGGCAATAATCTTGCCATCGGCCAAACGGCGCAGTTTGTTGGCATTGGCTTTGATCACCGTGTTATTCATAGACACCTGACCATCGCCTGCCATGACGACTTGATTGCCTCTTCGAACGGCTAATATGGTGGTTGCGTGGAACATAAAACTCCTCCCTATGCTAAAGCTTCGGGAGGCAAGCCCGAACTTAGCATTCCAGTCAGGCTCAATGCTGACGCCTGTGTAATTTGAACTTCGACCAACTGGCCAATTAAACTTATCGGACCTTCTAATAACACGATTTGATCACCCTGGGTACGCGCCTGCAATTTCGAGCCGATCTTAGCATAACCCTCCACCAAAACGCTCAGGCGAGATCCAATTGCTTTTTGGTGCTCCGCCAAACTGACTTCGTTCTGGCATTCCAACATTCGGTTGTTGCGCAACTTCTTAATCTCCATCGGGATATCGTCTAATTCGCGCTTGTCAGCAACCGTTCCAGGTCTAGGAGAATATTTGAATACGAAAATATTTTGATAACGCACTTCGCGAATCAAACTAAGCGACGCTTCGAAATCTTCTTCGGTCTCACCCGGGAAGCCCACAATCATATCGCCAACGATAGAAATATTCGGCATGCGTTCACGGGCTCTACGAATCAAGTCTAAATATTGCTCACGCGTATAACCCCGGTTCATGCGGCGCAAGATTTGATCGCTGCCAGACTGGGCTGGGATATGCAGATATTTGCAAATGCGCTCTGAGCTGGCCATGACATCCAGAGCCTCGTCCGTAAAATCTCTGGGGTAGCTGGTCATAAAACGCAGGCGTTTTAAGCCCGGGTTCTGGTCATGAATCTCTCGCAATAATTTCGCAAACTCTGGATAGTGATTAATCGTCTGGCCCAACAGCGTAATTTCCAAGACACCGGAATCCACCAAACTCTTGGCTTCGTTTAAGATAGATTCAAAGCTTCGATGAACTTCGGGGCCGCGGGTTCTAGGAACCACACAGAAAGAACAAAACTTGTTACAGCCTCGGGTAATTCGAATATAAGCCTGGCTTTTAAGCGCTTTGCTTCCAGTTAGTCTGGCAGCATCTAGGGCTTCTAAACTATCCATGGGTTCGTGTTCGAGGCTTTTGCCTTTGCGGGTTCTAAAATCTGAAAGCGCAATTTTTCTTTCCCCGCGCAAGTTATGTAGCAGACCCCCAATTTCACCCAACCGGCTTGGGCCAACCAACAGGTCAATATGAGGGTTCTTTTCTAAGATATCCGTGTTGGTGCGCTCGGCCATGCAGCCCAACAGCCCAACCACCAATTTTTCGCCCTGATCTTTGCGTTTTTTGAGGACACCCAAGCGACTTAAGACTTTTTGTTCGCTTAAGTCTCTCACCGAGCACGTGTTATACAAGACTATATTGGCTTTTTCAGCTTGGTCAACAAACTCGTAGCCACTAGACAGGAGCTGATTTTGAATCAGCTCACTGTCCAAGATATTCATTTGACAGCCAAACGTTTCAAGATAGACGCGCACGTTCCAAAACCAGAGAGACTAACTTATCAAAATATTCAGCCGCGTTCTTTTCATCTCGGACCATGCCTTGCGTTTCTGCGATTTTATCTATCAACAAATTCGCTTTGATTAACCGAGCCGCATTGGGTTTGGCGTTTTCCACAAAGCTTTGGCCATAGAGCTTCCACATTTGCATGGCCAACTCTTTGGGAAAGCGTGAGAAGCTATTCGCGGCCATGTGCTGAGCTTGCTCGAGCACCAAGCCTTCTGGAACTTCCAAGGGGTTTGCAGCTATGAGGGCATCGATGGCCGCGTCTTTTTTATCTTCTTCGAGCTGCAACAAGCGATTTTGGGTCAGCGTCGCCAGAACATCAGATTTCAAATCAGCGAGCGTCTCGAACTTGTCAGACAAATCTTTGGCAAATTCATCGTCCAATTCAGGTTTGATGCAGCGCTTGATGATTTCAAGGGTCATTGTCATGTTGTCAATTTTGACAGCTTGACCGACGGTGGCACCGATTAAAGCCTGCTCGATTTCGGGCTTCTCAGGATAGAAAGTCTTGGCACCCAGTTCTATAAATCTGTGATGCGGCTTGTGGTCGTGATCATGATGCTCGTGATCTCCACAGGACTCTTCGTAGACAAAATCGACATAGTCACCGGCCTGGGCAATTTGGCGATCTTCGATGGGCTCAAACGTCGCCGCACGGGTTCTCAGGCGTTCCAACTCTTCATTGACAGCTGGGTCGTCAATTTCGGGGCGACTAGGAATTTGAACATTCAGACCTTCCCATTGTTTGAGTTCGACTTCAGGCAAAATTTCGATTTGAGCCGTAAACGCAAACTCGTGATCGGCCTGGAGCGCTTTTTCAGCGTTCACACGCGGCTTGGTAATTGGCTTGATGGCGCGCTCATCGAGGGCTTCAAAAACGACTTCGGCCATGAGTTTTTCAAGCGCCTTTTGCTGAGCCTCGTGGCCATAAGCACGTTCCAGCAAGGCTCTGGGAGCCTTCCCCGGCCGATAGCCTTTGATGCTCACTTTCTGGTTAATGCCTTGAAACGCACGATTCAAATACGAATTCACGCGTTCTTTGGGGACCACAAACGACAATTCACGAGAGACACTAGATACTTCTTTTAGTTCACAATGCATATGGTGCGAGCGGAGGGAATCGAACCCCCACGAATTGCTTCACTGGAACCTAAATCCAGCGCGTCTACCAGTTCCGCCACGCTCGCAAATAGAGATCAGAGGCTAGCAGTTTGGGCTAAGATTGCAACTAGGCTTCCAAAAACTTCTTGTACTGGTTTGGAAGCATCTACCTGTCTCAAAAGGCCTTTTTTTTGATAATATGCTTTGAGTGGCTCTGTCTGCTGGTGGAAAGTCGCCAGCCTAATTCGAATCGTCTCTTCGGTATCATCGAATCTTTTACGGCTCAGCATGCGTTGCACCAAAGATTCTTCGGCGACTTCTAAACTCACCACAGCGTCCAAGGGCTTGTGTTTGGCCGCCAAAATTGCTTCCAGCTTTTCAGCCTGTGGAATCGTCCTCGGAAAGCCGTCTAGAATAAAGCCTTTTTTGTTTAAGAGCCCATCCAAGACTTGGTCAATCATGCCTAGAACTATCTCGTCAGGGACCAGCAAGCCAGCGTCTAAGTAGCCTTTGGCTTGCAAACCAAGCGCCGTCTGGTCTAAAACGGCCTGGCGAAAAACATCCCCAGTGCTCACATAGCCCAGATCAAAACGCTTCACCAATAAAGCCGCCTGAGTCCCTTTGCCCGACCCGGGCGCACCCAAAAAAACCAATCTCAAGCAGGGATCTCCTGCAAGCGCGCGCGAATGCGCACAGGACCTTGAGCTGTGTCAGCACCGGTCATGCCTTCGTATTGCTTGCCAATAAAATGGCTTTCGATTTGCTGGACAGTTTCCAACGCCACACTCACCACGATCAACAACCCAGTGCCACCAAAGTAAAACGGAATCTGATTGGAAGTCAGTTTCGTAATGGCAATCGGAAGCACACACACAGCCGAAAGATACAGCGCCCCGGCAAAAGTCAGGCGACTCAGCACAAAGTCAATAAAATCGGACGTCGGCTTGCCCGGCCTAATTCCTGGAATAAAGCCACCAAATTTACGCATGTTATCAGCGACGTCGACCGGGTTAAATTGCACGGCTGTGTAAAAATACGCGAAGAAAATAATCAGCAAGACAAACAACGTCTCATGGTGCCATCCACCGGGCATGAGGCCTTGTTGGACTGATTGCAACCAGCCGGCATGAAAAAAGCTGGCCAGCGTCATGGGAAACATCAAGATCGTATTGGCAAAAATCGGAGGAATCACACCCGCCACGTTGATTTTGAGCGGCAAATGTGTCGCCTGCCCGCCGTATTGGCGATTGCCCACAATGCGCTTGGCATATTGCACAGGAATGCGGCGCTGGCCCTTTTCCATAAACACAATCCCTGCCAACGAAGCCAGCATGACAGCACCCAGCATGATCATTTCTGAGGGCTGATAGGTTTGATTTTTGATGCCTAAGAAAGTCGCATAAATCGCGTGCGGCAACCGAGCCACAATACCGGCAAAAATGATCAACGAAATGCCATTGCCAATGCCGCGTTCTGTAATTCTCTCACCCAGCCACATGATAAACGCCGTCCCCGCCGTCAGCGTCACCACCGTCATGAGCATGAATCCGAAACCACCAAAAGCGTAGGCCCAGTCTGGGTTCACGACGCCGTTGCTCTTAAAAGACTGCGCAATCATGAAGCCTTGAACAATCGAGATCACGATGGTTCCATAACGTGTCCACTGGTTAATTTTACGGCGACCCTGTTCGCCTTCTTTTTGCATGCGCTCAACCGTCGGCACCACCACGGCCATCATGGTCATGATAATCGAAGCTGTAATATAGGGCATGATACCCAGCGCAAAAATACTGGCGTTCTCGAGTGCACCGCCGGAGAAAAAGTTAAATAAGCTTAAAAAGCCACCGCCACCGGCTTCCTGAGAGCGCATGTAGGCCCTCGTGGCCGTTCGATCAACACCGGGGCTCGTCACGAAGATCCCTACTCGGTAAACAGCCAGCATCCCTAGGGTATAAAGAAGCCGCGTGCGCAGTTCGGAGATTTTAAACAAGCTTGCGAGTCGATTCATCATAAGTAGTCCCCTATAGCACGGTTTCACTGATTGAGCGCAAGAATTATCTGTCCAAGCGAGTTGGTTAAATCACCCAAATCTCCAGAGTTATCTACTACATAAGTGGCCAATTTGGCTTTCTCAGCCGTGGGCATCTGAGCTTGGATGCGCTTTTGGGCCTCTTGTCGGGTCATATTTCCGCGCTTTAACAGCCTATCTAGTTGGATCGACTCTGGGGCTGTGACTAAAATCGTCGCATCAAATCTATTTGGGATGTTTTTCTCAAAAATCAATGCGGCTTCGTAAATCACCAGTTTGCACCCAGATTGCTCAAGCTTGGCCAACTCTTCTTGAAGCTTTTGAGCAATCAACGGGTGTATCAGCGCTTCCAGTTTAGCACGCTCTTTGGGGTGCGAAAAAACAAACTCACCTAATTTTGTGCGATTAATCTGGCCATGCTCCAAAAACTTAGGACCAAACAAATCACATACGTGTTGGGGTGTTAGAACTTCACGCGCCATTTGGTCGGCGTCCAAGACGGGAATCCCCCGCGCAGCAAACCAATTGGCTACCGTGCTCTTTCCAGAACCAATGCCCCCTGTTAACCCTACGATCTTCATGTGTGTTACTGTAGCAGCAGTGGCCCGGATTTTATACCTCGCAATTTTGATTTTAGCAGGCTGCCATGGCACGAGCCAACGCATGGCGTGGATCGAGCAAGCACTCGACGCTAATCACTCCAGCACACACCCAGCCACAACGCAAATTGATTCTTTTTTTGCCTATGAACCCCCACCTAATCACCCTTATTTAGATCCCAAATTTCAAGAAGAGTTAGATCTCCAAACGCAGTCACGCCTCACAGCTGGCAATCAGATTCAGTTACTGCCCAACGCCCAATCAGGCGACTTAAAACTTGAATTGATTCGTACGGCCCGAAAAAGTATTTGGATCTCAACGTTTCAAATTGTCTGCGATGAAGGGGGGAAGCAATTTACACACGCTTTGATTGCCGCCGCCAAACGGGGTGTTCAAGTCCGATTCTTGCTGACCGGAGGCCCCTGGACCTGGGCTTTCTCAGGCAACTGCCCCAATCTCATGCGCGAACGCCAAATCCAAGCTGCCACCATGCCTTACTCGTATATTACGAACCACGGCGTCGTTCAGCTGCATGATAAGATTTTTATCATAGATTCCAAACTGGCCATCGTCGGTGGTCAAAATATCGGTTCTTGGTTTTCCAAGAAGAAAGTACAAGATGATAATTTCAGAGACACCGATGCCCTTGTATCCGGGCCTGTCACCGAAGACATTCTGAAGCGCTTTGTAACGCTTTGGCACCTGGCCAAGCCCAATGATCATGAATTAGAACTGCCGGATACCCGGACTACCCCTGAGAAATATCCCGCCTGGCTCAAAACAAAGCCCACGAAAGGCCTTTGTCGATTTGTATCACAAACACCCCCTAAACAAGATTATTCGGTTTTTGAAGCCTATAAACTTTATGCGCTCAACACGAAGCAGCGCATCATTTTTCACTCATTGACGCTGAACGCTTTTGGAAGCCCCGAGCAGGAAACGCTCTGGGAAGCTTTTGTCCAAGTCTCTCAAAAACCCAATGCACAAGTATTTTTACTCACCAATGGCCCCGGCTTTATCTCCAACGAAACGATTCCCAAATTGGTCGGCAAGGCGGTCGGCTATTATTTTCTCAAAGACGTTTATGCGTCGCTGCATCGCACGCCAGTTCAAGCGTTTGGCTATCCAGCCTGGTTACATTCGAAAGTCTATTTTTTCGACAACTTTGCTGTGGCCGTGGGAAGCTTTAATTTCGATGAGACCGGCCTGGTCTGGACAGAAAGCAGCCTAATTTGTCTAGATACTCAATTTGCCAAGCAGGTAGAAACCATGTTTCGAGAAGATTTAAAAGATTCGTACGTATTGGCGAGGCCCTAAACCTCACCCCTAACCCCTCTCCACCCAGTGGAGAGGGGAAACTGGATGAAAGAAATTTAATTATTTTTTTTCCTTCGATCTCCCCTCTCCACTTGGTGGAGAGGGGCCGGGGGTGAGGTTTTAAGGCAAAAACTTATCCGGATTCTTCAGCTTTCTCGGTAAATAATCTTCGATCACAAAGTTAAGCCCATGCAAACTCAATGCTTGCTGCTCCGCTCTGACACCCATTTTGAGCATTTTTTGCAACGCATCTTGCCACGGCTTGTGCGCCTGAAAAAATGGATCGTTCTTCAGGGCATCTAATGCACGCTTCTTATCTTGCTCCCCTAAGGGGTGCGTTGCTTTTTGCAGATCATACAGCTCGATATCTTGTGGCATCAAACCCAGATAACTCGCCTTGGGAACACAAAAAAACTGGTTAATATGGGCCGCGTTACCTGAACCGACTTTGAGCGTCCGATAAATATTGCCGATTCCATAAGGGTCGCAATCCGTAAATGCATACACTGGAATTTTCGCGGACTCTGAAAGTCTACGTACAAACCGCCGACACGCACGCGTCGGTACCCCCCCCATGCTCACAAGAATACAATTCGCTTTTTTCCAATATTTGTGGCTCTGCAGACGCTGAAACATACCCTGCGTTTCTATGCATAAAATAAACTCAGCTTTGGTCTTAAACTCTAAGTGCTCCACCCAAGACGGAACAGCATAGGCACCCGAGCCAAATTTCGTGCAATCAATCGAAATCTTATCGCCAGACTCTAAGTCTGTATCAACCACTGTGAGCTCGCCAGCAACAGAACCGCCATGCTGGTCAGGCACAAAGCGCAGCTCTTCGCGTGTGAGGCCCTCCATGGCAAACAACGCCTCGATATCATCCATCACAGTATCAGATTCGGGTTGTTCATTAAAACGAGCATCGCCCCAGTTCTTGGATTGATAATAAGCGTCTCGCTTGGTGGCAAAATCGTCACTAACAACCAGGTCACGGCTCAAAGCCATCATTTTAAGTGTCTGCGCAAACGTTTTGACCGTATTGACACTGAGGGTTCTCTTTTTGGAACCCGTGCCTAGCTCGAAAAAACCAATTTTGTTATCATAACTGACGTTGCTCAACGATCGCACAGGCATTTTGAGGCTCGGGGCCTTGTGCTTAGAAATTTCAGCGTAAATCGCTCCTGCTGTCTTTTCGATCGCCCCTAAGGCATTTTTATTCGGACTTTTTTTGGCCATAATTTTTTTCCAAGATAACCGTCAAATTTTCTACCGTCTTCGTTTTTTCGGCCGCCGTGAGTTTTAAAATCTCCTGCAAAGCGTCTCCAATGGGGTTCAGATATTTTTCAATATAGCCCCGTTTTTTGGCTTCGTCCGCTTGGCGTTTTTGGTGTTTAAGATAACGCTGCAAACGACGACCTGCTTCGAGCAATGCCAGTCTAAACTCTTTCAAAATTTCTGGGTAATGTGCAATCGCTTCTTTGGATTCCGAAGTATAAGGCACCCACACCGACGCCATGTGCATCACCAAAACCACCGGACCAGTCGGCAAAGCGCCTTTGGATTGGTCGAGACCATAGGTTTTCCAAGGAGCGGCCATAGCGGCCTTGGTCATCGCACACGCCGACGCCTGATATTGCAGCGGCACGCGATTCGCATAGCGATAAACTTGCATGAGGCCATCCGACTTCAGGCCTTTGCCATAAAATAAACCCACTTCGACTTGAAACGGGTTGCCACGATACACAAACGGCGGTCTCGTGACAGCCGTTACAAAATAGTCTTCTTCGCGTGAGGCCACCGAGTTGTCTTCGCCGGCTTCGAGCTCATGCGTTTCGATTTGCGTTTTTGGGGTCTCGAAGAGAAACTCAGATTGACCGCGTTTTTCTTCTATTTCTGTCGGGGCGATCAAAGCCACCTGTTCTTCGGCGTCCCATTTTTTGGATTCGACAAAGAACCAATAGAGGGCTTTCAGCAGGCTTTCTTCGCCCAAGGGAGACAAGCAGTTGGTGGGCGGTGGCAACAGCTTCGTGGCCTGAATCGCGTTGTAAAGCTTTTCGGCATCAGCCCGGCTAAACCCCTGGGTCGACTTTGAAAAAGCAAGCCCTGCAGTCTTTAAAATCTCTTCGGCGGTATTTTGAGAAACTCGAGAGAATTCGCGCTTTAAGAAAGCCGTAATGGTTTCTTTTTTGACATCTTGTAAGAGCTGCATCAGCAACCCGATCTCAACACCATGAGGGTGGCGTTTAATTTCTTCGGGTGCTTTAGGCAGCGTGTTGACCAAACGCGGAAACGGGTGTCGTTCTCCTTTTGGGTCAATGTATAAAATATTTGCGTGGGGGTTTGAAAGCGCCGTTTGGCTCATGTACGAAAGCACGCCGTGGCGACCCTCTTTATAGGCACCTTCCATGTGAATACTAATCTGCGTGCCTGATTTTTTTTCTGCCCAGGCGGGGTCTTTGTTTTCTTTTTCTTTAATTATCTTGGGAGCATTCTTCTTGGTATCGATCTGAAGTTCGATTTCATGTGTAATCGCTTTGGGGCCGGTCTTGCTGATCACGTGTGCCGATTTGCCCGTGGTCATTTGGCCATACATCACTGCAGCAGAGATCCCAATGCCCTGCTGACCACGGCTTTGTCTCAAACGGTGAAATTTGGATCCGTATAAAAGCTTAGCAAAAATATTACCCAGATGGGCTTTCGAAATACCCGGGCCATTGTCCAAAATGGTCACGCAGAACTGGGTCTCAGACTCGGCTTGAATGGTCACCGTGACTTCTGGCATGATGGCCGCTTCTTCGCAGGCATCCAGCGAGTTATCGACACCTTCGCGTACAGCCGTGAGCAGAGCTTTTAAGGGACTATCGAAACCCAATAAGTGCCTATTTTTGCTAAAAAATTCGGAGATGGATATCTCGCGTATGTTCTTTGAGTCTTTCACGGATGCGAGCTTAGCATAAGACTCGACAGGCATGAATAGAATCGCTAATCCAAGATCATGAAACGCGTTTTGGTCTTATCTTGCTGCCTCTTGGTTTTGACACCTGCACATGCCAATAACTACGATGCCGCAGGCCCCTGTTTGGTTGTTCTAGGCGTCGTAGGATCTTTTGTCACTACGTTGGCGGTTGGCCTGGGCTGTAGCATGGACGCTTGTCCCCAAGGAAATAATGCGGTTCCTATCCTCGAGTTCTTCAATAACACGTCGCTGACAGACGCTCAACGATGCCAGCAACAAAAACGCCGGTGCTATGGGTTATTCTTCGGGTTTGGGGGTGCCTCGGTGCTGACCGGCGCATTGGGTGCTCTTTGGTGGTGGCAGGCGCATCATCGACCCTCGGAATCACACTCGTCCACTTACAACTACCGCAACTACGGTGCAATTCAATAAATGCGTCGCCTCTACGCCAAGACCTTCAGCCTGTTTGCTTCCTTGAAGCTGACACTGGTGATTATGGTTGGCCTCGGCTTGGCGCTGTTTACCGGCATGTTCTGGGATCAGACTTCAAGCCTCGATAAACATTTAGAAGGTGTTCAAAGTCCCCTCGCCCGCAAGCTGTTTTTATTTTTAGAACTCAACGATGTGTTTCACTCGTGGTGGTTTGGAATTTTAGTGCTCTTACTGGCACTCAATCTAATCGCTTGTTCCATAGCAAGACTGCCCAAAATTTGGATCGATGCCCGAAATCCTGTTAAAAAACCAGATGACAAAAAGCTGCCATTCCAAACAAATCTCATCGTCTCGCAAATCAAAACCCCTATTTTTGGCCCCAACGAAGAAACCTGGATCGAAAATAATCAGCGCTATGTCTTTTTTGAAAAACACAAATATGCCCGATGTGGCGTTTATGTGATTCATACGGCGCTGTTATTTATCATGTTTGGGTCGATTATTGCGACTCAAGCAGGTGTCGACGGCATGATGCTGATCCCTGAAGGTGGCATTGAGCATTTGGTTTCAGCCAAAGGCCCCGGCGGGGTGTTATATTCGCATGATTTAGGCTTTGCGGTGTCGTGCACAGACTTCAGGCTTAAAACTTACACCGATGGCTCTCCCATGGCCTACGAGTCTGACCTGGCGATTTTTGACAAAAAAGATTTGAGCACACCGATTGTAACCAAGACCATCAAAGTCAACGACCCGCTCGAATATCAGGGCTACACTTTCTACCAAGCTTCGTATCAGGCTCTAGAAGGCGAAAAGCGTTTAAATCTCAAGATTGGCCCCCACGGAGGGCCCCTCAAAAGCTACCAAGTCAAACCCGGCGAAAAAATTGGCGATATTATCCCCACGGAAATCTATGAAGACTATGCCGGCCTAGGCAGCGCTGTTCAGATTCAACAGGGCGATACGCAATTTGTCGTTTTTCGAAAATACCCGGAGTTTGACTCACAGGTTCGACGAGGGAGTCTGGATATTATTTATCAGGGCTTTGACGAACCGTATGCAACCGGTATTAGTGTGGGGAAAGTGCCTTGCGTGTCTTTTGTGTTTGCCGGTTTTGTCATCATGTTTGTTGGCTTGTATATGGCGTTTTGCATGAATCAGCGGCGTTACTATGCCAAAATTACGCCCCTAGAAAACGGCAAGTTCGAGTTGATTTTGGGTGGGATTTCCAATCGCTACCCGCAGGCATTCGAACAGGAGTTCAAAAAAATTGTTAGTCAGCACCAATCTATATAACATTTGCGCCGGCACTTATGTTCTGGCACTGTTTTTGTATATCTTAAACTTGGGTTTGAAGAAAGCGCGTTTGCGCCAAGTCGCGACGACCTTGGTCGCTCTGGGTTTTCTCACGCAAACCCTTGGGATGGCCTTTCGATGGATCGAAGCCGGCCATGTTGAATTAGAAGCGTACACACAAAGCACCGGCGAGCAATTATCTGGCATCGCATACTGGCAAGTACTCACCCAACACCCACCCTGGTCAAATTTGTACGAGATTATGGTCTACATGGGTTGGGGCTTGGTACTCGTATTTTTAGTCTGTGAGGTCAAATGGCGTGCACGATTTGTGGGGATATTTGCGCTCTTGTTGGCACTCGCAGCCTTGGGCGTAGCTTCTCTGACGAGCGGCCAGATTAAACCGTTGGTACCGGCGCTCAAAAGCTGGTGGATCATGATTCACGTGATCAGTGCATCGATTGCCTATTCGGCGGGCACCATCGGAGCCATCGCCAGCTTTTTGTACTTGCTCAAAGCCGAAGACAGGGTGTCTACCAAGCAAGTTGCCATTGGCGTAACGGGTGTCAGCGTCGTGATTTATTTAATTATTTTCCAGAGTTATCAATCACAGGGCCAAATAAACATCTGGAATGCTGCCTTGTTTGGAATTATTTTGTCGGCGCAAATTTTTGTCGGTCTTTTTTTCCTGTTCCCACGGCAGCTTCGAGCCTTGCTCCCGAAGGCTGACCAACTGGATCATATTGCCTATTCGAATATCTTGGTAGCTTTTGCGTTGGTAGCAGTAGTCCTCGTAACAGGCGCCTTATGGGCGCACTATGCGTGGGGGCGTTACTGGGGTTGGGACCCCAAAGAAACCGGTGCGTTGGTGATTTGGATCACGTATGCGCTGTACTTGCATACGCGCATCACCTACGGTTGGGTGGGACCCAAATCGGCCGTGATTGCCGTATTTGGTTTCTTCGTGATTATTGCTGGATTTTTGGGGGTTAATTTGGGCTGGTTTGCCGACGGGTTACATAGCTATGGCCGATCTTAGATTTGAAAAAGCACGTTATATTTTGTCGGCCCCAACAGTCGATATTTTGCCGGTAAGCAACTTGCCCGAAATAGCTTTTGTAGGCCGTTCCAATGTCGGCAAGTCGTCTCTTTTAAACTATCTAAGCGGCCAAAAAGCGTTGGCGCGGGTTTCGAAAACGCCTGGTCGTACCCAGGCCTTAAATCTATTCGAAGCTGAGTTAGAAAAAAAGCCACTATGGATTCTAGATTTGCCTGGCCTCGGCTATGCAAAGCTCTCGCTGGGCGAACGGAAGAGGCTCTCTGAGCTGCTCTCTGACTATCTTGAACAGCGTAAACAATTAACTTGCTTGGTGCACTTATTAGACTGCCGCCGCGATCCAAACCCTGAAGACATCGAGCTAAGCCGGCAATTTCGGGCGCATGTCCCGAACTATTTGGCCGTCATGACCAAAATTGACCAACTCGCCGTTTCCAAGCGCAAAGACACCCAAAAGCGCTTTGCAAAAATACTTGAAATTGCGCCGGAGCACTGCCTCATGGCCTCGGCCAGCGACAATCTGGGCAGAGAAGCCCTGCTGCTAACGCTCAAGGCATTTCTGTAATTAGAATCTCCTGAATCACGATGTCTTCCAGTGGCCGGTCTTGGCGATCACGCTTGACGCGTGCAATTTTTGGAACCAGCTCAAAATTCTCGATGACTTTGCCAAAAACAGCATGTCGGTTATCTAGAAACGGCGTCGGGATTTCCGTGATAAAAAACTGCGAGCCATTGGTATTGGGGCCAGCATTGGCCATAGACAAAATGCCCGGCACATTGTGCTTCAGCTCTGGGTGAAACTCGTCGGCAAATTTATACCCGGGACCCCCGCGACCCGTGCCCTCAGGGTCTCCACCTTGGATCATAAAATCAGGGATCACGCGGTGAAAAATAGTCCCGTTATAAAATCCTTTTTGGGCAAGTTTGACGAAGTTTTCAACGGTTTTTGGAGCCTTATCTGCATAAAGCTCTACGACCATATCACCTAGGCTGGTTTTGAAAGTTGCTGTAGGATGCTTTTTCATGTGGCTCTATCATATCGGCACTTTGTTTACTGGCAAGCGGTTTTTACACAACACAGCAATCAGGATTGAGAACGACCGGGTGGCCGAAATCGCAGAAAAAGAAACCGGCGACTTCGATTGCCAAGGCAAAGTCGTCTTGCCCGGATTTGTCGACTGCCATACGCATTTAATATTCGCAGGATCTCGCGCCAACGAGTTCGAAATGCGCTCACGGGGCGCCAGCTATGCTGAAATCATGCGCGCCGGCGGCGGCATTCGTAGCACGATGCTCGCCACCCGAGCAGCCTCGAAACAAGAGTTGATAGACTTGGCATTGCCTAGATTACAGCACATGTTATCGCTGGGCGTGACCAGCGTCGAAGTCAAAACCGGCTATGGGCTGTCACTCGAAAGCGAGCTCAAAATGCTCGAAGTGATCGCTCAGCTCAGCAAGCTCCAGCCGATCGAACTCAGCGCGACTTTTTTGGGCGCCCACGCGTTTCCCCCAGAATTTGACTCAGATCGCGATGCTTATGTGGAACATATTTTGCGTGAGATGCTACCGGCCGTCAAAAAACAGGGCATCGCCCAAGCTTGTGATGTTTTTGTCGAAAACGGCGCATTCTCGGTTCAACAGGCTAGGAAAATCTTAGAGAAAGCACTTGAGTTGGAACTCCGGATACGCGTACATGCCGAACAGCTCAGCCACTCAGGCGGCACACTCTTGGCCGCCGAGCTCAAAGCTCTAAGCGCTTCACACCTAGAATATGCGACTCCAGACGACGCCAAGGCGCTCGCCCAAGCAGGTGTCATCGCTGAGTTATTGCCCACAGCGCAAGAATTTTTGGGCATGACGCAATTAGCTTCGGGCCGAATGCTCACAGACGCCGGCGTACGAGTAGCCGTAGCAACCGATTTTAACCCAGGCTCGGCCATGTGTGACAATTTGCAACTCGCAGCCAGACTGGCCATTACACGCGGTGGCCTATCTTGTGAAGAAGCGCTGTTGGGCATCACGCGCTATGGCGCGCTGGCTCTGGGCCGAGACGATCTGGGGTCTCTTGAAATCGGCGCCCAGGCAGATTTATGCGTGCTGTCGACGCGTAACTGGGTAGACCTATTTTATGATTGGTCGAGCAATCCCATAGAGGCCGTTTTCAAAAAGGGTTTGGAATCGGCCCGAGCATCTTTTTAATAAACGGAATGTGAACCAAAGTCTCTTGCCGACCATGATCAATGGCTCGGGCCAATTCTTTCGGTGAAGGGGCAATGTTAATCGGCGATAACACCCGTTGATACGCAATGGCCAAGTGTGCTGCTTCGTAGCCTTCTTTGCTGTTCTCCGCTGCGATGCGCATGAGTGGCAAAAACATCCAATGGCGTTTCCAATTCGGCGCGAAGCCATCTAGGGCCAACACAAACGGGTCGGTTAAACAGCGTTTGGCTTCAGCAGCTGGCAAATTATCAGCAAAGCCGCCGTCAATAAACCGACTGACCCCGTGCTGGTGCATGACTTCCCGAATCAGCGGCACCATATGCGGATCATTGCGCAACACGTCGTAGTGAAACAAACCGGGTACGGCGGCTGAAAAACCAACCGCATCCAACACGTCAAATTCTCGTGTTAACTCGTCGCCACCCAAATAAATTGGCTTAAGCGGCTTCTTTGCTATCTGCAACAGCGTCTGAATAATACTCTGTTCACGTCTTTTTAAGTCGGCAGCGTGAACCTCACCAGACTCTAACCAATGCGTGTCTGGCAATTTTTCGACGTCGGCATCTGCAATGCCCGCGACCGTTACCCGAAAAGGTATTGCCAGATCGGACAAATACATCGTTCGGCCTTCTTTTTGAAACTCAGGTCCAAAAACATCATGCAAATCTAATCTAAACGTCGCCGGCAAACCAAATCGGCTACCTTGGTCTAAACTCTGCGTCAATCGACTCCAGACCATGGGAGTCGCCACGCGTTTTAGGTCTTCCAAATCAAAATGCTTCGTCTTCGCTCGATACAGGCCCAAAATGGCCCCCATTGAACTGCCCGCAATGGCGTCTGGAATAATACCCGCTTCTTCCAGCGCCGCAAATGCACCCGTAAAAATAAATGACGTTCCGCCGCCACCTCCCAGCGCCAATGCCAATGGGCGGGTTTGCACGGCAGCATCGAGTGCTTTCTGAGACAATCGGCCTTTATATAGCGACAACAGCTCTTCACGCTCCGACGTCACCAAAGCACGTACCAGACCCATATCTTTAGAAGCTTTTAACAACTGATAGAGTTTGCCCCGATACATGTCCGTGGCATGACCGATGTCGACAGGCTTTTGGTCCGAAATCTTCGAGACTCGAGCTAAAGACAAAGCCCAGCGCAAGACAGATTCGTCATCCGCCGATAGTTTTAAAGACCCATCCGTCAAACTTCGTACCATTTGGCATTCCATTTGCGATAGCTCTTTGATAAAGGCTCTACTGTCTTCAGTCACTTTTCGAGTGTACCCAATCCAAAGGCCGTATGACAACCCTTGCCTTCCTAGATTTAACCGTCACCCAAGGTCCCAACGTAGGGATGCGCTACAGCGTCCCTCAAAACATGTTTCGGATCTTAAGCCGCTACGAAGTGGGCTTTATCGCGGATGAACGGGTTTTAAACCCAGAGCAGCAAGAGCTGGTCTTGAAATACGTCCCCAAAAAGTTTCAGGAAAATAAAGGCCCTGATATCTTGTTGGATGACCCGGTCTTGAGCACAGCACATGCCCTCGTTTTGTTTACAGAAGAAAAATCCATCTGGGTTGACTTCATGAACGAAAAAATCCAAACCCTCCAAATAGGTGATTCAATTTCAATTGGGAATACAACACTGAAAGTATCGTAGAGATGTCGCAACTCTTATTATTCGAACCGTCCACATTGTTACAGGCACCCACCCCCGCTTTGTTGCCAATCAAAAAACGACGTTATTGGATCGAAGCCCATTTAGATGACATCGAAGCCCATCGGCTGTTATCGCTTATTTCTAGAAATACGAAGAAACAAGACCCCAAAGGACAAGTCAAAATGCAAACCCTCGGCCCCAATACCCCCTGGACAGAGTTGCCCTTTCTGGTGGTTGACACCGAAACAACGGGTCTCGATAAAACAACCCACCGCGTCATTGAAATCGCTTGGGTGTTGTTTGATGCGCGCAAAGAAGTGGCTTGTGATGCCCGACTGTGTTCCATCCCTGAGCCAATTCCAGATGAAATCACTGGCCTAACAGGCATTCACAGCAGCATGCTCGAAGGCCAGCCAGCTTTTTCAGCACACATCGACGCCTTTTTGGAAGCGGCTTCTAAAGCAGCGTTTTTGGTCGCCTACAACGCTAATTTTGACAGACTATTTATCGAGGCTGAATTTGCACGTGCCGGGAAAACGCTGCCTCAATTTACGTGGGTAGACCCTTGTGTGTATATTCGCGAATTGGATCGCTATCAAAAAGGCAAACGGCTCAGCGATGCAGCCGCGCGCTGGGGTGTGTCGCTCGATGGTGCTCACCGAGCGCTCGCCGATGCCAAAGCCGCCGGGCATTTGTTGCTCAAACTCATGCCGCATTTAAAAGTGTCTTCGTTGTCCGAGTTAATTACTTTGCAAAACAACTGGCAGCTGGATCAAGAACGACAATATAAAGCCTATGCAGCGCGCAAAGGGGTTTACAGCTGACCTACTTTATGCTCTAGCCATAAGCCATGTCTCGACGAAAAATAGCTTTAATCGGATCTGGAAATATTGGCGGAACTCTGGCGCTCCTGGCCACCCAGCGGCAACTGGGCGACGTGGTCTTGTTTGACGTCTTTGGAGGCACGGCCAAAGGCAAGGCGCTGGATCTAAACCAGATGGCCTCGCTCCTTCACAACGACACGACGCTGCAAGGCACAGACTCTTACGCAGACATCGCCGGCTCAGATATTTGTATCATCACGGCCGGGTTTCCCCGAAAACCCGGTATGAGCCGCGAAGACCTACTCCAAAAAAATCTCGAAGTGATTCGACAAGTCGCAGCCGGCATACGCGAATACGCCCCCAAAGCATTTGTCATCATGGTCACCAACCCCCTAGATGCCATGGTGTATGCTTTCTATAAGGCCAGTCATTTACCCAAAAGTCATGTTGTGGGCATGGCCGGAATTTTAGACTCTACGAGATTCAGGGCATTTTTATCTGATGAGCTCAAGATCAGCCGCGAAGATATCCAGGCATTTGTATTGGGTGGCCATGGTGATGACATGGTTCCACTCCCCAGATTTTCCAACGCGGGTGGAATCCCTCTCCCCGAATTAGTCCGCATGGGCTTACTCAAGCAAGATCGCCTCGAGGCCATTATCGATCGCACCCGCAAAGGTGGTGGCGAAATTGTGCAGTTGCTAGGCAACGGATCGGCCTTTTATGCACCCGCTCTTTCAGCGATAGAGATGGCCGAAAGCTATGCGTATGATCAAAAGCGTTTGTTGCCGTGTGCAGCCTATTTAGAGGGCGAATACGGTGTCAAGGGGTTGTTTATGGGTGTGCCCATTATCATTGGATCCAAGGGCGTAGAACGCGTGGTCGAGCTCAAGCTTGAACCGGGTGAACAAGAATCTTTCTCCAAATCGGTCGCATCGGTTCAAAAAACAGTGGACGAAGTCAATGGCCTCCATTAGCGCCAAGATTCTCATGGCCCTCTCGGGTCTATTTTTAATGGGCTTTCTCCTCGTCCATCTGTTAGGCAATCTGCAGATTTATGCCGGCCCTGAAGTGTTTAATGCCTACCCAGAGACGCTGCGGCACTACCCCGTGTTGCTCTGGACAGCACGCGTATTGCTTATCCTCGCATTCACACTGCATATTTTGACGTCGATTTACTTAAGCACAAAAAATAAAGCCGCAAGGCCTGTTGCCTATGCACAAAAACATTCAGTTCAAGCTTCGCTGGCGTCTAGAACCATGTTGCTAGGCGGCTTGGTCATTTTAGGATTTCTGTTATTTCACCTCGCTCACTTAACCTGGCGTTGGGTTTTTCCTGAATATGCCGCGCTTGATTTATACACACTCACAGTGCTTAGTTTTCAAAATAGCTTAGTGGCTGCTTTCTATGTGCTGGCACAAGTTTTTCTGGCGCTGCATTTGAGTCACGGCTTCTCGAGTGCCGCTCAGACTCTCAGCTTGACCCGTTGGTGTGCCACGACTTTTAGATTCGCTGGATATGCTTTTGCGTTGGCGATTACACTGGGTTACGTGTCGATTCCGGTTTCGATTTGGTTGGGGCTTGTTCATGCTTAATGCTTCTATTCCTGAAGGGCCTATCGCCGATAAATGGGCTTCTTATTGTGACGCCAGCAAGCCGATTAATCCGGCCAATAAGCGCAAATATCATGTGATCGTCGTAGGCACCGGGCTTGCAGGCGCATCGGCGGCAGCGAGCTTGGGCGAACTTGGGTTTCGCGTGTCTACTTTTTGTTTTCAAGACAGTCCACGCCGTGCCCATAGCATCGCCGCTCAGGGTGGAATTAATGCCGCTAAAAATTATAAAAACGACGGTGACAGCGTTCACCGGCTTTTTTATGACACGATCAAGGGCGGTGATTTTAGATCCCGTGAAGCCAATGTGTATCGCCTCGCACAGCTCAGCGTCAAAATTATCGACCAGTGTGTCGCTCAAGGTGTCCCATTTGCCCGTGAGTATGGCGGCCTGCTCGATAATCGGTCTTTTGGCGGGTCGCTCGTATCGAGAACTTTTTATGCCCGTGGACAGACTGGACAGCAGTTATTGCTAGGAGCCTATGGGGCTTTGAATCGCCAAATCGCCGCCGGAACGGTCAAGAGTTACCCCCGAACCGAAATGCAGGACTTGGTGGTCATCGACGGCCAAGCCAAGGGAATTATCACCCGCGATTTGCTCACCGGTGAGTTGCGTGCACACATGGCCGACTGCGTGGTGCTCGCAACTGGGGGCTATGGGCCAGTATTTTATTTGTCTACCAATGCCGTCGGTTGCAACGTCACAGCGACTTATAGAGCCTACAAAAAAGGCGCTTTTTTTGCGAACCCTTGTTATACGCAGATTCACCCGACGTGTATTCCCCAGTCAGGCGACCATCAATCTAAGCTCACACTCATGTCAGAGTCGCTTCGCAATGACGGCCGCGTGTGGGTGCCGCTCAAAAAGGGCGATGCGAGACCCCAGGAACAAATCCCCGAATCCGAACGGGATTATTACTTAGAAAGAAAATACCCCAGCTATGGCAACCTAGCACCCCGCGATATTTCCTCGAGAGCCGCCAAACAAGTCTGCGACGAGGGCCGCGGAGTAGGCCCTGGCGGTCGCGGCGTGTATTTAGATTTCAGCGACAGCATCAAACGCCTTGGCCAAGATGTGATTACTGCACGTTATGGTAACTTGTTTGACATGTACGCCAAAATCACCGGCGAGAATCCATATCAAACGCCGATGCGCATTTACCCAGCGGTCCATTACACGATGGGCGGCCTCTGGGTGGATTATGGGTTGATGAGCAACTTGCCTGGGTTGTTTGTGCTGGGCGAAGCGAATTTTTCAGACCACGGTGCGAACAGGCTTGGCGCAAGCGCACTCATGCAAGGGCTGGCCGACGGCTATTTTGTGCTGCCCTACACAGTCGCCAGTTATTTAAATCACGTCAAGCCTGGCGCCATAAAAAACACAGACGCACAAGTCACCGGGGGCCTTCGAGAAACACACGAGTCCATCGTGCGCCTCATGTCTGTTCGCGGCAAACATTCGCCGGATTATTTTCATCGAGAGCTGGGCAAGATCATGTGGAATGATTGTGGCATGGCCCGCACCGAACAAAGTCTGAAGAACGCGCTCAGTGAGATTCCAAAAATTCGTGAAGCTTTTTGGAAAGACGTCTGTGTACCCGGCAGCTCCCAAGATTATAACCCAGTCTTAGAAAAGGCGTCTCGCGTGGCTGACTTCTTGGAGTTTGCTGAGCTACTCTGTTTGGATGCGCTCGAACGCCGTGAAAGCTGCGGCGGGCATTTTCGTGAAGAGTTCCAGACAGAAGATGGCGAAGCCAAACGCGATGACAAAAATTTCAGCCATGTGGCTGCCTGGGAGTATCGAGGTTCTGGGCAAAAACCCACCAGGCACCAGGAAGAACTCGCTTTTGAAAATATCGCTCTGGCTCAAAGGAGCTACAAATGAGCCTGTTAAACTTGAAATTACGTGTTTGGCGCCAAAAAAACGGCACTTCAAAAGGCGCGTTTGTGAACTATGACGCCCCCAATATTTCACCCGATATGTCTTTTCTGGAAATGCTGGACGTCGTGAACGAAAAGCTGATTACGCAAAACCAAGAGCCGATCGCGTTTGAGTCCGATTGTCGCGAAGGAATCTGCGGCGCCTGTTCGATGGTCATCAACGGCATCCCACATGGCAAAGAACGCGGAACAACAGCGTGTCAACTGCACATGCGCCATTTTAAGAACGGCGAAACGATTGTGATCGAGCCCTGGCGTGCTCGGGCGTTCCCCCTGATCAAAGACTTGGTAGTGGATCGCACTGCGTTTGACCGGATTCAACAGGCCGGTGGCTTTGTCTCAGTGAATACAGGTTCAGCACCGGACGCCCATGCGATTTTAGTACACAAAGACAATGCAGAAAAAGCCTTCGACGCCGCGGCATGTATTGGTTGCGGCGCTTGTGTAGCCGCGTGTAAAAACGCCTCGGCCATGTTATTTGTAGGTTCTAAAATTTCTCAACTGGCGCACCTGCCACAGGGTGACCCTGAACGAAAACGCCGTGCCAAAGCCATGGTTATGCAAATGGACGCTGAAGGCTTTGGATCGTGCACGAATACGCTCGAGTGTGAAGCCGTGTGCCCCAAAGAGATCAGCACGCGGGTAATCGCTGAGCTCAACTGGGAATTCATGCGATCTTAATTTGTGATATCTTGAATGCCATGCCTCATCCCGATCTAAAAAAAGGCCTCACCTTGTTTCTCATTGCCTGCTTTCTGCTGGCGGTACTCGGAATCTTGGTCAAAAACCTGTCCAACTCCGTGCCGACAGAACTGATTACGTTTTGGCAATTTTTTATTCTTTGGCTGGGGACTCTGCCCATATTGCTCAAAGCGGGTCTTAAGAAAAACTTGCGGAGCTATCACCCGAATCTCATCGCCATTCGGGCGCTATCGGGTGTCGCAGCTTACTTTTTTTTCTTTCATGCCTTGAGTCACATCCCCCTGATCGATGCCGTATTGCTCATGAATTCAGCTCCTTTATATCTGCCCATCATTGCCTACTTCTGGGGGAGGAAGAGATTTCCAGCAGCCGTGTGGATTGGGATCCTGATAGGGTTTGCAGGCGTTGTTGTCATTCTGAGACCGGGACAGAATATTTTTCAGGCTTCGGCTTTGGTCGGTGTCATGTCTGGAATTTTCTCTGGCATTGCCATGATCGCGATTAGGCGTTCTGAAAAATTTGACCACCCGACCACGCTGCTTTTTTATTACGGTTTATTAGGCACAGTCGTATTCTCTCCCTGGGTGCTTACAGCCGCGCCCAACTATTCCGAAATCATCTGGTTGCAACTCATTGCAGTTGGGTTGGTCATGCTGGCAATGCAATACTTGGTTGCTTTGTCGTTTGAGTATGCTTCAGCAGTTGTTCTAGGCCCAATAAGCTATACCTCTATTATTTTTTCGGGCCTTTTGGCTTGGGCAATTTGGGGGCGCGTTCCAGACTTGTGGACAGTTTGGGGAACGGTCTTGGTGGTCGCGGGTGCAATTACAACCATTCGAATGTCTCGTTCAAAAACTTGATTCCTGACTCATTATCCCTTATCTTAAGACCATGTCGGTCCCTCTGTTAGCCTATGGTCTCAAATGCTGGCTTTGGCCTTATAGAGCTCGATTTACGTCTGATCTAAAGCACCCCAAAAAGCGCCAAGACCACTTGCTGACGCAAATTATTTATAAACTCAGCAATACAAAATATGGCCTCTTATTTAACGTCAATCGAGGAGACGCTTACACAGAATTTTCAAAAAAAGTGCCCATTGTAAGTTATGACAAGCTAAAACACTGGATCGACCGGCAAAAAAACCACGAAAGCAATATTTTGGTAGATGAACCCGTCACTCGATACACTTTTTTTCAGGATTCCAAGTTACTGCCCTACACCAAAAGCTTAGAAAATTCTTTCTATCGGCTGTTTGCGATTCAACTGGCCAGCGCCAAACTCGCCGAACTGGATATTCAATCGGTGATTGCGCACTATAAGTCTCACTGGTCGGGTACTCCGACGGCTTTCCCAGACAGTTTATTAAGCCCCAGCCAGCCCTACACGCTCGAAGGGCCCCTGATGGTCAAGCTCCCACAGACGGCTAATTTATTGCCTTTACTCTCGGAAGTTTTTTTTGAGTTTGCAGACAAAAATAAAAAAATCTGGCGACTGCACGAACTCGAGGGGAATACAGAATACGACGTGATTATTAGTCAAAAGTCAGGTCTCTATCGCTACCAAGTTGGGCTTTCGGTCTTAACGGCGGCTCCTTTTAAAAAAACCCCGAGTTTTCAGGTGATTCATGATTCGCATTCTGATTTCCGACAAACTGTCTAACGAGGCCATTGAATTTTTAAAGCAGTCGTCGGAATTCCAAGTCGACGTGGGCACTACTTATTTAGAACAGATTGGAGACTATGATGCCCTATTGGTACGCAGCCAAACGCAGGTCACGGCGGCTTTGTTAGAAAAAGCCACTCGGTTAAAACTCATTGGTCGTGCAGGAATTGGCCTGGATAATATTGACCAAGAAGCGGCGAAGAAAAAAAATATCCAAGTGATCAATACACCCCAGGGCAACTTGGTGACAACCGCTGAGCATACCATCGCACTCTTGATGGGCCTCGCGAGACACATTCCCCATGCCAATGCGAGCCTCAAACAAGGCAAATGGGAAAAATCCAAATTTCTAGGCACTGAGCTGCGCGATAAGACACTGGGCGTGATTGGCATTGGCAACGTCGGAAAAATCGTCGCAGAGCTGGCTGTTGGCCTTAAAATGAGGGTCATCGCCTATGATCCCGTGGTGCAAAACGAATTTTCTGTCCCGCTCGAGCAGCTCTACAAACAATCGGATTTTATTAGCATTCACGTGCCCCTCATGCCTCAAACCAGACACCTGATCTCACACGAAGCATTCAAAAAAATGAAACCGGGTGTCCGGATCATCCAAGCCTCGCGAGGCGGCATCGTCGATGAAAATGCGCTGTTAGAGGCACTCAATTCGGGCCAAGTGGCCGGAGCAGCGTTAGATGTGTTCGAGCAAGAACCTCCCCCAGAAAATCATCCCCTGGTCACCCACCCCAATGTAATTGTTACTCCCCATTTGGCAGCATCTACACAGGAGGCACAAGACAGAGTGGGATTGCAGCTGGCTGAGAAGACAAAATTGTTTTTCTCGGTCAAATGACCGATGTGTGGCTTAAATTTTTGTGCCTAAGCTGTTCTCCCGAGAGGAACAAACATGTCAAAACTTGTTGTCTGTATCGGTCTTTTTCTCGCTTCATCATTACTTGCTTCAAACACACTCATTCACCTCGATGGAAAAGAGGTCTCGGTTTACTTTAACGACGGAGACACATTTCAAATGTTTCACGGGGCAGGCCAAAAAACTTCGGCTCGCCTCAAAGGGTACAACGCCTTGGAGGCTTATGGGCCCGTTCACCAATGGGGAACCTGGAAAGCCGAAGAGCTCTACCAAAATGCGGAAGAAGCCACACGCGAAGCCCGTGCGGGGCACTGGACTTGCACCACTGAAGGTACCAAAGACAAATATGGTCGTCTTCTGGCCAACTGTCCTGACTTAGCCAAACATCTCATTAGCAAAGGACTTGCACATGCCATGTTTGTGGGCGCAGACGACTATAATCAAGAGCTCGTCGACGTTCAGCAACAAGCCATTCACTCAAAAGTAGGCATGTGGGCCAAAGGTGTACCGGATTATATTTTGACTTCGGTCCACAGCTCCGCCGAGAAAGAATTGAACGGAAAAGCCTATGATCGGTTCGTGTCGGTCCACGATGGACGATCCAGCGTCGTCAACCATTCCAATGCTTATAGCTCCTGCGAAAAAATTGCCTATTCACCGAATGAGCATGAAACTGCATCTTCTATGATTTATGTGCCATTTGAAAAGCGTTATGGACTCGCTAAAGCTGTGTGCTTGCAACACGCAAAAGACCTTGTTGAACAGGAATGACGGGCGAATAACCCAAAACTTCTTGAGCTCGACGGATATCTAACGTTCTACTCCGCCCCAACGCGCAGACCCCATAGCGCGTCAGGGGCGGCTCTGTTTTTCTGGCGGTCATCGTCCACAAACTCTCTAAGCTCTGAGCCATTGCATAAGCAACCCCATAGGATATTCGAACGGGTTTTACTACGAGACCCCGCAGGGCGAATAGTTTGCGCAAAAGTTCTTCCAAGTTACACGGCTCGCCATTGGTGATATTAATTTTGAGACCAATTGCTCTTGAACGATGAGCCGCCAACAAGCAAGCGTCTACAAGATTATCAATATAAGTCAGATCTAAAATAACCGGCTCGTGGCCAATCACCGGATAAACTCCACGCGATGCCAGTTTCAAAAGTCTCGGCAACAGGGTCTTATCGCCAGGTCCAAAAATTGCTTGGGGCCTCAGAGTGACGCATGGCAATCCCTGCGAGCTCCCAGAATCAACCTCGTCTTCGGCTAATTTTTTGGTGCTTGCATAATAATTAATAAACTTGTCTGGCAAGGCATCGTCCTCATGAATATTCAATCTTGCCTTATGGGTCATATAAATCGACGGCGTCGAAATATGAACAAAGCGTCTTAATTTCGTTCCAAGACAGGCCTTTATTAAACTGCGTGTCAATAAAACATTCGAATCATAAAAATCTTGGTAGCGCCCATAAGCCTTGGTCAAAGCAGCGCAGTGAAATACATA
The DNA here is from genome assembly GCA_023248545.1 of Myxococcales bacterium. GTDB lineage: Bacteria > Myxococcota > UBA727 > UBA727 > JABDBI01 > AER2-1. Next base: position 86,427 of record JAHFEF010000005.1, read on the forward strand.
GTCTTGTCTATCTACCAAACGTTTGATTTCCTCAAAGCTTAAATTGCGGCGAAATTCAGTGACTTCAAAGCCTTCTTGAGCCAGCCGATGCGCCAGAGCACCGCCCAAAAATCCTGTCGTTCCAGTGACCAATGCTTTCAAAAAAATCCCCCTCAATCCCCCTTTTTCAAAGGGGGAGGACATGTCAGCCTACCTGTCTTATGAAAGGCATGAATGACTTATTTGCGAAAGATCTACAAACGAGACGCTTTGTTTGCTCCAAGGCTATTCATGTTTTTGAAAATTACGGCTTTTCAGAAATTCAAACACCTGTTTTGGAAGAACTCAGCCTCTTTGTACGCAGCGTGGGCGAAAACACGGATATAGTCTCCAAAGAAATGTACACGCTCGAGGACCGTGACGGGACCAAGATCTGCATGCGCCCAGAGAATACCGCCGGTGTCGTACGCGCACTCGTTGAAAATAATTTAATCTCAGCGGACCAAGAAGCCAAAGTTTTTTACATCGGCCCGATGTTTCGACGCGAACGCCCCCAAAAAGGCCGCCTCAGGGAATTCACACAAATCGGTGCAGAGTTTTTAGGAAGCCCTGCCCCCTCGGCAGACATCGAATTCTTGGCCATGATACACGACTGGCTATCAGACTTACCCATCGGCAAAATCAAGCTGGTGGTAAACAGTCTAGGCCAGCCTGACGAGCGAGGCAACTATTTAACCGCCCTGCGTGCTTATTTTGAGCCCCTCACAGACAAACTCTGCGCTGATTGCCAACGACGCCTCAAAACCAATGTCTTAAGATTATTAGACTGCAAAAACGAGAATTGTTCAAAACTGGCCGACGCCGCGCCCAGTATTCACGATTATTTGGGCGAAGAATCCAGCGCACATTTTCAAACTGTCCAAGCTGGCCTACGCAACCTCGGCATCGCATTCGAAATTTCGAACAGACTCGTTCGAGGGTTAGACTATTACACCCGGACGGTCTTTGAGTTTATCGCCGAATCAGGCCTGGGCGCACAAAATACCGTCGCTGGCGGTGGACGTTATGATGGCTTAGCCAAAGAGTTAGGCGGACCTGATGTCCCTGGCATCGGCATGGCTGCTGGTGTTGAGCGCATGGTGTTGCTCCTCGAAGAAAATGGCTATGTGCAAGAGCTGAAACGCCCAGATTTAAGCTTAATCTCAGCGGATCCTGCCGGCCGCCAAAAAGCATTTGACTTATTATTTGCTTTGCGACGCAAAGGCTTGTTTGTCGATTTTGATCACAAAGAACGCAGCGTCAAATCTCAAATGCGCCGAGCGGATAGATTGCGTTCTAAAGAAGCGCTGGTATTGGGCAACCAAGAAGTTGAGTCTGGCAAAGCTGTGATTAAAAATCTAGAATCCGGGGAGACCCGGGAGATTCGGCTCAGCGATCTGTAATCCCCACCCACTTCAAACCCTCCGGTCCGACATACTCGGACTCTGGGCGCATGAGCCGATTGTCAGCCAGTTGCTCGATAATATGTGACGTCCAACCCACCATTCGGGCCACAGCAAAAATCACTGTGTAAAGCGCCGGATCAATGCCCATCGCATAATACGTCGATGCCGAGTAAAAATCCACATTGGCATTCAACTGCTTCTTGTCCCACATGAGCGCTTCCAATTTTTCGCTCATTGTGAACCACTTCACATTACCAACGCGTTTGCCCCACGCTTCAGACATGGCTTTCAAATGCTTCGCTCTGGGATCAAAAGTTTTATAGACGCGATGCCCAAAACCTGGAATCTTTTGTTTCGCCGCCATGGCTTCGTTGACATAGGGCTCGACGTTTTCTAGTTCACCAATTTCTAGCAGCATTTGCATCACAGCCGTATTTGCTCCGCCATGCAATGGCCCTTTTAGAGACCCAATCGCGGCAACTACAGCCGATACGATATCTGTTAAAGTCGAGACAACGACACGAGCACTAAACGTACTGGCGTTAAAACCATGATCAATATGCAAGACCAGCGCCGTATCGAGTGTTTTCGAGACAACGTCGTTGACGCGCTCACCCCGAGACATAAATAAATAATTTGCCGCATGGCTTAAGGTTAAGTCTGGATCCACAGGAGCCTGTTTGTGCTTGACTCGAGAAATCGCCGCAGCGATCGTCGCGACTTGTGATATCAACGCAATCGCATTTTCGGTCAAAGCATCCGGGCTATTGTCTTCGACCCTAGGCAAGTAACCTGATAACATAGACACAGCTGTTCTCAAGAGAGCCATCGGCTCCTCCCCAGCAGGTGCTTGCTGGATAAAACTAAGCACCTGTGGATCAACCCGGCGATGTGATTTGAGGCGTTGATCTAGATTTGCAAGTTCTGGCGCTGTCGGTAGCTTGCCAAACAAAAATAAATAGCAAACTTCTTCAAAAGTACACTTGGCGATCTCATCGATGTGATAGCCTCGATAAATCAACAAACCTTGTTGACCATCTACACGAGACAGTACAGTTTTTTCAACAACAATGCCATCTAACCCTTTAGCTACTATCATGGGACGCAGTGTAGCAAAAAACGATCATGCCGCCAACAGCATTCGTTCATCGCCGCGATATTGAATTGCCTCGCCCACATGCGGCGAGTCTACGACGGTAGAACCCGCCAAATCAGCAATCGTTCGAGCAACACGCAACACACGGTCATAAGCGCGTGCGCTCAAACCCAATCTCTCTACCGCCATGCCCAGCAATCTCTGACCCGCCAGTGTTGGCGTCGCTGTTTGAACAAGCTGAGACTTACTCATATTGCCATTTAACTTGGACTCACCCAATCGTGCCTTCTGAGCATCACGGGCCTGACACACGCGTTGCATCACGACTTCGGAACTTTCACCCGGTGAACTCGTCTGCAAAGCAACCAAATCTACCGGTGGCACCTCAATATGTAAATCGATTCGATCTAGGAGAGGCCCGCTCAATCTCGACTTATAACGCGTAATGTCGATCATCGAGCAGCGGCATTTCTTGCGCGGACTGCCGTAGTTGCCACACGGACATGGGTTCATCGCAGCGACGAGCATGATTTTAGCCGGATATCTCAATGTCGCATTGGCTCGACTTAAGACTACTTCGCCGGATTCTAAAGGCTGCCTCAGCACTTCTAAGACATTGCGTGAAAATTCAGGCAATTCGTCCAGAAATAACACACCGTGCGTCGCTAAGCTCAATTCACCAGGCCTTGGAACGCCATTGCCACCGCCAATCAAACCCGCGCGGGTCATCGAGTGATGCGGCGCTCGAAAGGGTCGTTGCTGTATTAGGCCACCACTGGAAAGTGTTAACCCAGCGGCCGAGTGTATGCGTGTCACTTCAAGTGCCTGTGTATGATGCAACGGCGGCAAGATACTGGGCAAGCAACGCGCCATCATGGTCTTACCAGAGCCCGGCCCACCAATCATGATCAAGTTATGCCCACCCGCTGCAGCGATTTCTAATGCACGACGGGCTTGATATTGGCCCCGAACATCGGCTAAGTCCAGTTCGAACTCAAGATTTGGCTCGAGTGTTTGAGGCTTTGCAACAGGCGCTCTTCGCTCGTCTTCTGTGACCAAATATTGCGCCGCATCTCTGAACGTCTCGACTGTACGAACTTCGAGGCCTTCTACCAACGCTGCTTCGGCGCCATTTTCTTTGGCCACCAGCATGCACTTACAGCCTTGTTCGAATGCGATCTGTGCGGCCGCTAAAACACCTCGAACCGGTCTCACCTGTCCTGATAAAGACAGCTCACCCAACACAAAAGTCTTCGCCAATCGTTCTATTGGAATCAAGCCCTGAGCAGCCAGGATTCCGAGTGCAATCGGAAAATCAAACCCGGTGCCGTCTTTGCGCAAATGCGCTGGAGCAAGATTCACCGTGATCTTGCCATTGGGAAACAAATAGTCTGAGTTCGAGATGGCTGCCTGTACTCGAACGCGGGCCTCTTTGACCGTATTTTCTGGCAAGCCTACGGTGGCAAAACCGGGCAGTCCATTGGCAATATCGACTTCGACTTGGATGGGAATCGCATCGATTCCAAAAACAGTGGCACAATTTACAACAGCAAGCATCGAAGCATGATTGCAACTTAGACAGAAATTTGGCTCATGACGCCGACACAGGTTGATTGCTACTTTGCCTGTTCCTGCAAGCATCATACAGCATCTGTCCAAGTATTCCGAGGCCAATCAGAAACGTTGCCCCGCCCAATATAATACCATATATTGACGCCAAATAGGAATCCTTACCCCCAGGGATATCATATTTCTTCACCGTTTCAGCAGCCCGTGCAGAGTGCCAGGTTTGATTCAAACCTGGGTCTACCGACGCGCAATACTGGACACCTCCCTCGCAAGTTGGGTGTTTATCAATACACAGACCACCGAACGCACTCATCGGACTGAGTTTGCAAACACCATTCATTGCGCCAAGAGTACTGATCACCGACGTACAACAAGCAAAATTTTCATTGGCGTTGCAGCTGGGTTGATCGCAGACGGCATACCCTCCAACCCCATATGCCGATAGCGTTGCAATAATCGCTGACACAGCAGTTCCTGTGATCAAGACCGGTGTCTGCCAATTATTAGGAACCGCTATCGCCGGGGTCACTGCCAAAGAAAAAGCAAGGGCTAAAATTATTGGTTTCATGAGTTGTACAACAACAAGTTCAGAATTATTATTTCAAAACACCAGCTACTACGACGGATTCAAAAAAGTTTTTGTAGTTCTTCACAAATTCTTCTTTTGGAGTCATGATGGCTTCTAAGTCAGGCATAATTCCCGGTTTAATCCCGCCAATTAAAATCCCATGAGCCCGTGCGATTCCATGAATGAGCATTTCTGAAATTGCAGCAGATCCTCTTCTATAAAATGTATTTTGTGCCAGATCCCAATGCATCGACGCCAAAGCCTCCAAGGCTTGTTCATTCGTCATAGAACTTATGTTATGTTGAAACTTTCTAAATTCCTCCTCGATCAAAAGCATGTTTTTGTTTCGGACCTCTAGATTCATAGAGCCATGCGTAATTGTTCGAACAGAAACAGGTTCGGCTGGAGATATTATCCTGATAGCGCCAACATGACTCAATCCAATTTGATGCTCCTTTGCATCAAGACGGTTCAAATAAGCAGCATATCGATTTTTTTCAGAGATCTGCGTTGTCAATTCATTACCATCCTGTCTTTTTATTCCGAATAGATGTGCGCTTTGAGTATCATTAGACTGAGCGAATTTATGACGCTGCCCAGCAATACAATCCATTAAATCTCCGAGAGATATGGCCGGGTTACTTTTTAGTGTTTGCGCAGTCTTTAGAATGGTTTTATTAAAAAATAGTTCATAAGCTCGTTGTCCCTTGGTGTAATCTATTTGTTCTGATCGTAGATATAAAGCATCTTTATGAAATTGAGTTGGATCTCGGCTGCCAATCGTTTTAGGGAGCACACCTAACGCCTGTTCTACCGCCTTTTCATCCATCTCGTCGACCAAGCGACTGGCCGCCAACCAGGCATCGGGAACATGAGGAGACTCTGGAGATGGCGGTCGAAATTCAAGTGAGAGAAAACTAAACAGATCGGTTGGGGGCGATGGGGTTGGAGCGGCTTCTTCTAAATGTGTTTGCGATTGCGCCTCTCCTGCTTTTTTCACCATTCCTACAGTGTACTACGTAGCAATGCCAATAAGGGGCCGCTTTTTGCGGTTTACACCCACAAACGTTACCTACTCTGCGAAGGATGGTGTCGGGCTTATGAAAAGATCCATCGTGTTGTCGTTGGCGCTGCTCGCGTTGTCGGCAGGGTTTCTGCATGCGCAGAGTACCCAGGGGCAGCAGCATTATTTGGCATATCATCTCAAAATTCCAAGCTTCAAGATAACTCAGGTCCTGCTGACGGATCAGTTCCTGAAAGGGAGATTCTCGGTGCTTGAACCCCTGTGGTTGTTGAACCCAGTTACAAAGCAAGTTGCCAATTCGCAAGGGTTTATTCAGACATTTCCCATCACACGGCCCGAGCTGCACTACCTGGCGCATGGGGTCAAAATGATCGATCCCGCAACGTTCCCAGGTACGTCTGTTTACATCGACAACCAATTCGAGAAAGCCAAAATAAAGGTCGCCAATCCAAGCTTCCTGCTGGCACCGGCTGCAAAAGAGTTGGTCAATCCTGGAACTACGAGCAATCTGACTATCCCGGATGCCAATCACTTCCTGTGTTACGATGTCGAACGCCAACCGATACAGGTGAGGGTCGGCCTAGCAGATCAATTTCAACAGCGCCAAATGGTTGCGGTCGAGCGCGCTCATCTTTGCAATCCGACGATCAAGAAACACAAAGGCCAGATATTTTCGGCAAACACGGTTGGCCCAGACAATCACCTTGTCTGCTATCGGGTCTTAGATCCAAGCACAACCGCGTATAATGTACTCGTCAAGGACCAATTCGTGACGAGTTTCGGAAGTGCGTTTGGGGAGGAAGAACTTTGCGTACCCACGAGAAAGACCTGCACATCACTGCAAACCCCTCACGTGGACACCTTGGTTTATACTGGTTCATCGCCTTCGGATCCGACCCAAACAGGGTTACGAATCAGGAGTCTCTCGATGCGTATCAGGGAAAGCCCGACTCTACAAACGATCGATAGTTTTTTTGATGTCTTCACTGAGTTGACTGTAGAGGACCAGAGTGGGCATACGCGTGATCTCGCATTACAGGGACGTCTTGCAACTTCTAATTCGATCGGGGACCCAGATTTTGATTTACTGAGGCTCCAATTAAATCCTCCACCCGCCGGCGATCCTGACTTCGATTTGTTACGAATCAGGGCTGGAACCGACTTCGGGATGCCAAGTCCAGGACATACCACCTTGACGAGACAGCAAGATGGCACTTGGGCGGTTGATAGCTTTTTCGACATAGAATATAGGATTGACTTCAAAACAACTCCGACGAGCTCGTTCGGTGGCATCAGAGGCTCAACAACGGCGACAATCCGTATGCAAGCCATGTGCCCAGCTGTTAATCCCTAGGTTTGGGAAAGGGCCATTGTTCTGGCATCTTTCACACGCAATTGCAGCGTCCGTTTGCCCAACCACTCGTTGATTTCCGGGGTGACCAATAAATCCGTCGAGCCGGCAAATAGCACTTGGCGATCCGCCATCCCAAACGCAATAAACTCGATAGGCCTATCGCCCAAGACTTGACCTTTCAGATGCCCACCCTTTAGCTCGCGAAACTCTCCGATTTTGACACCCCGCAAAACAAACACGGGCTCGGGGTTCGAACGCCCAAATGGCGCTGCCCGTGCCATGTGTTCGATCAATCCCTCGTCTAAATCTTCCAAAGCAATCTCGCCGTCATGATAAACCACTGGGACCAAGTCTTCAGGCTTTAATTTCTGAGCGGCATGGTCTCGAAACGCATCTTGAACCAGCTCTAACTCCGCCAAATCAATGTGCACACCGACGGCGTGGGCATGTCCACCGAAACCGAGCAAACACTCTTCGATGGCACATAGCGCTTCGTGTAAATGAAACCCCGGAATGCTCCGACCGGAACCCTTGCCACCTTGACCAATCACAATGCTGGGCTTGCCCGTTTTTTCAACCAACCGACTCGCCACAATACCCACCACGCCCGGGTGCCAACTGTCTCGACCAACGATAATAGCAAACGCTTCTTGATGTTCTTTTGAGCCTGCAATTTCAGCCAGTGCTTCTTCAACGATTTGCTTCTCGAGTTCTCGGCGTTCTTGATTGCTGGCGTCTAGCTGCTCAGCCATGGCAAAAGCTTTCGAGTAGTCCCGCGAACGCAGCAAATCCAACGCACTCATTGCATTTTCAAGGCGCCCAGCGGCGTTAATTCGAGGACCCAGGTGAAACCCCAGCGTCCCGGCGGTTGCTTTGTGTGACTCGATTTTGGCAGCGTCTAGAAGCGCCTTAATGCCAGGCCGAAGGCCCTGCTTAATCAACTCCAGGCCTTTTTGTACAAATATCCGATTGTCTTCGATGAGGGGCACTACGTCGGCCACGGTCCCGAGCGCCACTAAATCTAACAGCCTCAGCAAATTGGGTTCGGGGCGGGTTTTAAAAAATCCAGCCTCGCGCAAATACTTACGCAAAGCCATGCAGAGATTAAAAACCACACCAGCCGCACACAAATGCTCTGCCAAACGCGTACAATCTTTCCGATGCGGGTTAATCACCGCGACGGCATTGGGAAGCGTCACAGGCACCGTGTGATGGTCGATGACAATAATATCGATATTTTTGGCCATCGCGAGGTCTATTTCTTCGTGAGCAGTCACCCCGCAGTCAACCGTCACGATCAAGCTAACACCTTGTTTTTCTAAACGCTCGAGGCCAGCCAGGCTTAACCCGTAGCCTTCTGTCAGCCTATTGGGCAAAGTCACAAAAACTTGGGCACCAAGACTTTCAAGAAACTCCGATAAAATCACACTCGAAGTCACACCGTCGACATCGTAGTCGCCAAACACGCCGATTTTCTCGCCATTCAATAACGCCCTGGCCAATCGTGAACAAGCAGCCGACATACCCGCCAAAGCATCCGGGTCAGGCAACTGATTCAAAGCAGGCTCAAGATAATTTTTGGCTTTAATGGGGCTATCAATGCCGCGACCCACCAAAATCCTAGCCAATATTCGGTGAATATCAAGCTCAGCGATGAGCTGATTGACTTTCGAGAGTTCAACCGGCCGCTCAACCCAGCGGCGCATGTTCTAATCTCAGCAAGAATTCTTTGTTGTGCAACCCACCCGCGTAACCCGTCAACTTGCCATCAGAGCCAATCACACGGTGACACGGAGCGATAATTGAAATCGGGTTCTTGGAATTGGCGAGACCAACAGCTCGAACCGCTTTCGGCGAACCCACTTGCTTCGCAATATCAGCATAGCTTCGAGTCTCGCCGTAGGGAATGGTTAATAACGCGGACCAGACTTTTTTTTGAAACTCGGTGCCTTTAAATTTCAGTGGAATATCAAAAATTTTGCGCTGGCCAAAA
>JAHFEF010000006.1 GCA_023248545.1 Myxococcales bacterium
CTTCCTCAAAGCTCTTCGCACGCCAGAGCACCTGGCCCCGAGGGTCTATTACCAACGACCCACCATCAAAAATCAGGCCATCATTGGCGCCCACTTGGCCGGCGATCAAAAACGGCTTTCGGTAGCGCTTCGCAAGTTCGCAGAACATGGCTTCACGTTCGGCTGATTTGCCTAACTCAAACGGCGAGGCCGTTAAGTTCACCAAAATATCAACCTGATGCTTCTGAACAAGATCTTGAATCGGATTTTGCTCATAGCCGACGACTTCACTCCAGGCATCTTCACAAATACTAACACCTAGGCGTTTAGCACCCAGTTCTAATATATTTTGGTCTTCCGTACTGCCAGCAACAAAATAACGCTGCTCGTCAAAAACTTGATAGTTAGGCAACAGTCTTTTTTTGGCCACCAGCGCGAAAAAGCCCTCAGTGCAAAAATAGGCGCTGTTATATCTTTCACGAGAAGGAGCGCCGATTAAAACGGGAACAGGTGTTTGTTCAGCCAATCTTGATAAACCAGCTTCACAGGCATTGGCAAAGTCAGGTGAGAATACCAAATCTTTGGGTGGGTAGCCACAGAGTGCGAGCTCCGGGAAAATAATCAGCTCTGCTTTTTCAGTGTGTGCACGACGAGCAAACGCCAAGATGCGCTCAACGTTCTGAGAGATGGCTCCAATCACTGGATTAAACTGACAAATGGCTATTTGCATGGCTTCAAAACCCTTGTAGCCGGCTTGTTTAATTTTTGCTACTGCTGACCCACTATGGATTTAAAAGCGCAAGCGCACCACCTAAAACCAATTGTTATGGTGGGCAAAAATGGAATGACTGAATCATTAATTCAAGAAATCGATGCGGCCCTCAAAGCACACGAACTCATCAAAATTAAGTTTCAAGAAGCAGCCTTAGAGATTTTAGAACAAGACCCCACAGATTGGCTCACTAAGCTCAAAGCTGAACGGGTTAATACTCAGGGGCATGTGATGACGCTCTTTCGCAAAAAGCCCAAAAAGAAGGCATGAAAACCCGGTTCCTCGGCACGCAGATCCCCTATGCAGAAGGCATGCGCCTCATGCGCGAAGCCATCGACCAAATCCAATCCCAGGGCAATCAGATTTTATTTTTAGAACACTCGGATACGATTACAGTCACGAGACAACACGGCACGAAGCATATTTTCATGTCTGAAGCCGAGCTTCAAAAACGGGGCATTAGCCTGGTCGAAACAGATCGGGGTGGCGACGCTACTTTCCATGGCACCGGCCAACTGGTGGGGTACCCCATTGTGCAACTGCCTGTTTCGATGGGCGTTTGCGATTACGTCAGGCGCCTAGAACTGGCGTTGATCGCTGCTTGCCAAGAGTTTGGGGTATCGAATGCAACTAGACTGGAGGGCAAAACAGGCGTCTGGGTGGGAAACAAAAAGCTGATTGCCATTGGGGTAGGCGTTTCCAGACAGGTCACCCGGCATGGATTTGCGTTCAATCTGACAACCAACCTGGAGCGTTTTACTGAATGCATGACGCCCTGCGGCCTAGTGGGGTTTGGGGTAACGAGTTTAGAGCGAGAGTTGGGACATGCACCCAGCTTCGAAGAAGCTATTAGGGTCTTTTCTTGCAATTTCAGCCGTCTCTTTTCTTGACAATTCAAGAAAACAGCCGTCTTATGTGGCTAAATTCATCGATTGCTAGACTAAAATCCTTGTTTTTAAATGCTGCGCCAGCATATATTTTTGTGTATGTTCAAAATCATCCTGTTTATAGCAATCTCGGTACTCGTCTTAGCCCTGTCGTGTCAAAAACCAACGACAACTTCAGCTTTAGCTCCGGCTGCTACATTCGACAAAGGCATCTATTACCGAACGCCCAATTTTCAGGATCCCACAGCAATTTTGTCTAGAGTGGACTCGCCTCTCAATACCCAGATCGTGATGACTCCTGTCAGTTTTGATATTCGACCGGATTCAGCAGTCTACGCTAACGACGACACGCTGTATTTAGTTAGCCCTGATGGGAGCAAAAAAACCATTAAAGTACCCAACTTGTATCAAATGGCGCGGCCGGCATTTTCGCCGGATGGGAAACGCGTAGCTGTTCAGGCCACACCGATTTCCCACCCTCCTGGACAGACAGCCGATCCGGGAGAGCTCAAAATTTTTGTTATTTCGTTGGATACCGGAACACCGGTACAAATCAGCCCACCAAGCAATGTCCCCAATGAGTCACCCACCTGGTTTAAACAGAGCAACAAAGTGGTGTACAGCAGTTTTTCGGCCACCGTGGGGGTTGACCTTCATGTATACGATGTCGATAAATCTCAAGAAATATTGCTGATTCCGGGCGCTGGTTGGCATGGTATCGCGGTATCAAAAGACGATCGTCTGTTGCTGGTTCCAAACAGCATGCGCGTGTACAATTTGCAAACCGGAGCGATGGTCTCTGATCTGCGTTCCGTCATCAGTGCTGGGATCGTGCAGACGGGGTGGCAGCTACAAACAGGTGTTGGCGATTCCAAATCACCGTTTTGGGATGGGAGCTGGTCCCCCGATGGGACACAGTTTGTTTTTGACGTCGCAGTTCAACGCAATGGACAAACAGGAGCTGTTATTTTTACTACCAATGCGGATGGCAGCAGTGTTGTCGTGAAAACTAATTTGTTCAGTCTCAATCCAGCGTTTAGCAATAATCTTAATTTTTCTCAGCTTGATCCAAGGTGGTTTTAGTCCTCCCTTGGCATTTTCTAGAAATCTGCTAGGATTGGCGAACTTATGAAACCAAACGTTCATCCAGAATACAATGCTGTCACCATCGTTTGCGCTTGTGGAGCGAAGTATGAAACCCGTTCTACCGGAAAGTACAACATCGATATTTGCTCAGCTTGTCACCCCCATTTTACGGGTAAATCCAAGCTCTTGGACACTGAAGGCCGCGTCGATCGGTTCCGCAGGAAATATCAGACCAAGAAGTAACATGCTGGCTAATCTACTCTTCATGGCTACGAAACCCCTCGTCGGCGGTCAAGCCGTCGTCGAAGGCGTCATGATGCGCTCCCCCAAAAGCTTCGCTGTTGCCGTTCGAAAACCCGATCAAAGCATTGTGATTCGGGAACGGCAGTGGCTTTCGTTTTCTGAAAAGCTGCCATTTTTGCGCTGGCCACTGCTGCGTGGTGCGACCATGCTTATTGAGAGCATGTATAATGGCCTGAGCGCGTTGCAGTTCTCAGCAGAGCAGGCGCTGAACGAGAAGACCTCACCCCAACCCTCTCCACCCAGTGGAGAGGGAGTAAAAACAGACTGGGCGCTCATGGGCACCATGGCGTTTAGCATGTTGCTCGGGATCGGACTCTTTAAAGCCGTGCCCCACATCATGGCTTACACCCTGGGTGAAATATTCGGTCAAAACGGCCAAAGCGCGTTGCCGGTTGATCACATGTGGTTTCACTTGGTCGATGGGTCAATCAAGATGAGTTTATTTATTGGCTATATTGCCGCGATTTCGATGATGAAAGACGTGAAGCGAATCTTCATGTACCACGGCGCTGAACACAAGTCGGTTCATACGTTTGAGAAAGATCTCGAACTCAATGTTGAAAATGCTCGCTTGCAGTCAACAGCACACCCACGATGCGGAACCAGCTTAATCTTGTTGGTGATCGCCGTCTCTATTGTTGTGTTTGCGTTCGTGTTGCCCTTTGTGCCACCCATCACGACCAACAAGCTCGGTGAAAGTTTGTTCTTGATGCTGCTCAAAATCCCCCTGATGCTACCGATTGCCGGGATTGCGTATGAGTTTCAGCGAGCTGCTGCAAAATATCCCAAAAACTTTTGGATCAAGTTGTTTATCACGCCCGGCATGCTCATGCAGCGGCTCACCACCCGCGAACCCACGGACGACCAACTTGAAATCGCGCTCGCTGCTTTGCGTAAAACCCTGTGGCGCGAACACAACGCAACCCCCAATACATCAGCCATCGATCACATTCAAACCTATGCGAATTTCGCTCAGGTGAAAGAAGCGCTGATTCTATGATCGAGCTGATTTATCCAGCGTTTGCGTTTGTCATGGTGATTTGCGTGCCATCTTGTGTTGCCATCTGGGCGATCTATAAGACCTGGACTCAGGATCCATCATGTTAGACAAACTGGAAGAAATGGCCAAACGCCACGCCGCGCTCATGGAGCAGCTCAGCAGCCCAGATTTAAAGCCCAGCGAGTTACAAACCGCCAATAAAGAGCGCACACAGTTGGAGCCTTTGGTCCAAGCCTACGAAAAACTGCGCGCGCTTATGACAGAACGCGAGGGCAATCAGCAACTCTTGCTAGACTCTGACCCTGATATGCGGGACATGGCCAAAGAAGAAATCGGCCGCTTAAACCAAGAAGTCACGGTGTTAGAAGAACAAATCAAGCTTTTGCTCTTGCCAAAAGATCCCAACGACCAAAAGAATATTATCTTGGAAATCCGAGCCGGAACCGGCGGCGATGAAGCTGGCTTGTTTGCTGAGGAACTCTTTCTCATGTACACGCGCTTTGCTGAAAAAATGCGCTGGAAACTTGAAATCTTAAGCCTCTCTGAAGGCTCCAAAGGCGGCTATAAAGAAGTCATCGCCATGATCAGCGGCGATCAAGTCTATGCCTGGATGAAATTTGAAGCCGGTGTCCACAGAGTACAGCGCGTTCCAGAAACAGAAACACAAGGCCGCATTCATACATCGGCTTGCAGCGTCGCGATATTGCCTGAAGCCGAAGAAGTCGATATCCAGATCGAAGACAAAGATATTCGGATTGACGTCTTTCGCGCCGGCGGCCCCGGGGGCCAGTCAGTCAACACAACAGATTCAGCCGTGCGCATCACGCACATTCCAACAGGTTTGATCGTCCAATGCCAAGATGAAAAAAGTCAGCTCAAAAACAAAGCGAAGGCCATGAAAGTTTTGAGAGCTCGACTCTATGACGCCAAACAAGAAGAGCTGAACCGTGAGCGCGCAGAAGAGCGCAAGGCCATGGTCAAAAGTGGCGATCGCTCTGACAAAATTAGAACGTATAATTTCCCACAAGATCGTTGCACAGACCACCGCGTCGGCGTAACAGTGCACAATTTGCCTAAATTATTCTCAGGTGAAATGGGAGATCTGCTAGGCCAAGTGCGAGCGCACTTCCAGGCCCAGCAATTGTCCGGAAACTAGTTCGATTGAATCTCTAGCACAGATCGGCCAGCATATTGGCCGCATTTGCCGCAAATATGATGTGCAGCCTTGGGCTCGCCACAGTTTGAGCACGTGTTATGTGCTTTGGGGATGTAGCGCATGTTGGCGGCGCGCTGAATGCGGCTTCGGGTTCTAGATTTACGACCATAAGGGACTGCCATGGGAAAACTCCTTAGAAAGAGACAGCTGGGATAGCGAGTTTTAGCCGAGTTGTCAAACCACTGTGTTAAAATTCCAAGATGCCCACTCGAATCAACCGCGCTGATTTTTTACCACCTGCCGAACAGCCTTATGCCCAGGAAGACCGCGCCTTGCCCATTGGTTTCGGGCAAACCAATTCGCAACCAACAGTTGTGGCGTTCATGCTCAAACTCTTAGAGCCTAAACCCGGCGATCGGATTTTAGATTTGGGCTGTGGGTCAGGTTGGACTACGGCGTTATTGGCCGAGTGCGTAGGTCCCAAAGGCCAGGTGATTGGGTTAGAGCTGGTGCCTCAGTTGGTCGAATTTGGAAGGCACAATCTCAACCCATACAAGTTTAAAAATGCCGAGATTCGACAAGCCCAAGCGGGCGTACTGGGACTGCCTCAGGAACCCGTGTTTGATAAAATTTTAGTATCAGCAGCCGGCAATAAACTCCCCCGAGAGCTTCTGCCCCAGTTTACACAAAGATTGGTCCTCCCAATCAAGAACTCCATCTGGGTATTTGATAAACAACCTGATGGGAACCTGAGTGAACACGAATATCCCGGATTTGCTTTTGTGCCCTTGCTATAACCCAGCAGGCTTGCCACCCGAAGCTTTAGCATAGGGTGGTGGAGCCAGGCGGGATCGAACCGCCGACCTCTTGAATGCCATTCAAGCGCTCTCCCAGCTGAGCTATGACCCCTTGGTGCCGCTTGAGTAGCGTTCTTTTATTTGGTACACAAGAGGTTATGTCTCTTTTTTCGATGACCCTGACTTTTTTTCTGGTTTTAGACTCCGTGGGTCGCATGGTGGACTTTAATCATCTGCTGAACGAGCTTTCACCAGAACGAAAACGCTGGGTTATTATTCGTGAAATGCTCATTGCATTAGGGCTGTTGGTCGCCTTTCATTTCTTTGGAGGACCTCTCATCAACGCTTTGGGTCTAACCCCGGCAACGATCCGAATTGCCGGCGGCATTGTGATGTTCTTAATCGCCATCAAAATGATTTTTCCTGCTGCGAATCGCCTATCTAGTGGCGCTTATCGAGGGGGTGAGCCGTTCATTGTTCCCCTCGCCACACCCATGATTGCGGGGCCCTCAACACTTGCAACCGTCATGTTTTATGCCAGCACAGAGTCTCGCTCCTGGACAGTTTTGACGGCCATTCTAATCGCTTGGGCACTATCGCTTCTGGTTTTGTGGCTCGCCAATCATTTTCAAACACGTTTAAACCCAAAAGCATTGGCTGCCATTGAACGCCTGATGGGTCTTTTGTTAACGCTTTTAGCCGTTGAAACCTTCTTAAAAGGTCTAAGATTATTTTTATGGACGCAGTCTCATTAGTTTTGGCTCAAGCATTGCCACTGTTTTTCATTCTCGATCCTTTCGCGGCTGTTGGCATTGTGTCGACACTCATTAAGCGCTTTGACACCAAAAAACAAAATCAGATTTTACGCCGAGAAGTCTTTTTCGCTTTGCTCATCATGCTTTTTTTCTATGGCTTTGGGACTATCTTCCTTGATATTTTAGGTGTTTCCCAGGCTGCTGTGCAGATTACTGGCGGCATTATTTTCTTTCTTTTTGCTTTAAACCTGCTTTTTCCGGGTGAATCGCCTATTCAGTTTGACAGTACGCATGAGCCTTTTTTAGTTCCCGTCGCCACGCCACTCATTGCAGGGCCTTCATGCTTGGCAACGATTATTCTTTATGCTCATGGAGCAACGCCTACATGGGTTGACCTGAGTGCTATTGCTGTTGCTTGGGCAGCATCTGGGCTGATTATTTTACTCGCGCCTAAAATCGTCTATTGGATAGGCGATATTGGCACCAAAGTCCTCGAGCAAATCGTCGGTTTGATTTGCGCCATGATTGCCATTGAGATGTTTTTAAGTGGTATTGAACGCTTTTTTGAATTAAATTCTGCCCCATGACAAACATCCAAGCGATTATTCTGGGAATTATTGAAGGTCTGACCGAGTTTCTCCCGGTCTCTTCAACAGGTCACATGATTCTGGCTTCAACCCTCATGAAATTGCAACATGTTGAGTTTGTAAAGACTTTTGAAGTGGCTGTTCAGCTGGGAGCCATTCTCGCTGTCGTTGTGATTTATATTAAACGCTTTTTTGTAAGCCTGGAGATCTATCTCAAACTTTTAGCAGCGTTTATCCCAACAGGTATTATTGGTATTCTTGCCTACAAGACGATTAAGACTTATTTGTTTAATCCATGGGTTGTCAGCACGGCACTGATTGTGGGCGGGGTATTATTAATTTTGCTGGATCAGTGGACAGACAACAAAAAATCTATTTATGAAAAACCAGAAGCTATTTCTTATTGGGGTGCCGCACAAATTGGTTTATTTCAGTGTTTAGCCATGATCCCGGGGGTATCCCGCTCAGCGGCCAGCATTTTTGGTGGCATCTTTGTGGGCTTTGATAGAAAACTGGCCACTGAGTTTTCTTTTTTGCTCGCGGTACCCACGATGTTTGCAGCCACGGGGAAAGACCTCTGGGAATCGAGACAGTTGATTCACTCAGAAAACATCACATTGCTTTTGTTGGGCGGCGCAGTGGCTTTCATTTTCGCCGTGATTGCCATCAAAAGCTTTATTGCGTTCGTCCAAAAATATGGATTCAAGCACTTTGGATACTATCGGATTGCGCTGGGGCTCTTGTTTTTAATGAATTCGTTCGCCTGGTTGTGAGCCCTCTGCCAAAATTACATGGGGCACGCTTTCACCTGCCGCGCAAATCATGCCTTCGCTCACTCCAAACTTCATCTTGCGCGGCGCCAAGTTAGCCACCAAGACAACCATCTTGCCAACTAATTCTTCTGGTTTCACATGGGGTCTAAGCCCAGAAAACACGTGGCGCTTGCCCAATGGCCCGACATCTAGATTGACCGAGATGAGCTTGTCTGACCCTTCCACCGTCTTGGCGTCTAGAACCTGTGCTGCCCTGAGGTCAATCTTCATAAAATCATTAATTGAAACCTCACCCCCTGCCCCCTCTCCAGCAACTGGAGAGGGGGTTTGTGGAGAGGGATTTAGGGTGAGGTCTTCAATTTTCTTCATATCAATCCTCTCAAACAGCCTCGAATAAGCTTCCAGCTGCCTATTGGCATCCAACGGATCCAAAATATTCTTGAAATTCAACTCACCCACATGCAGCATTTTTTCTGTCTGCAAAGCCACTTCAGGCAAGATTGGCTTCAGCAAACCTATGCAGACTTTACCGGCCCACAGTGCTGTACTGAGCTGCTCGTGAGCCTGCTCAGGCGTATTTTTCTTCGCATCCCAGGGGCTTAAATCTTGTAAGTATTTGTTGGCCAGGTCTGCAATCAGCACAACGTCCTTCACAACCTGCTGCGTGTCACGTGTTCGATAATTGGGCTCTACTTGACGCGCCAACACAGCAATTTCAGCAGCCAAATCAGGCGCTATTTGTGTGGGTTTTCCGGCGTAATTCTTGTGCAACAGCGGCACCGTGCGGCTGATCAAATTCACAATCTTGTTCACCAAATCAGCATTCACACGGCCCACAAAATCTTCGAAGCTTAGATCAATATCTTCGATGCCATTCGACAATTTACACGCAAAATAATATCGCAACGCCTCCGGGTTCACACACTCAGTAAACTTATCGGCCAAAATAAAAGTCCCTCGTGACTTGGACATTTTTTCGCCATTGATTGTGAGCATGCCGTGAATGGCGATTTGCGCAGGCAGCGTATATCCTGCTCCCATCAACATGGCCGGCCAAAACAACGCGTGAAAATAAGTAATATCTTTGCCAATGAAATGGATAATCTGCGTATCAGGCTGACTCCAGAGATCTAAACCACCAGCAGCCTCGCTCAAGCTAATATAACCCACCGGCGCATCAAGCCAGACATAGAAATACTTATCTTTCTCGCCGGGGATCAAAAACCCAAAATATGGAGCGTCCCGGCTAATATCCCAATCTTTCAGCCCATCTTCGAACCACAGTTTGAGCGAATTTTGGATTTCTGGCTGCAATACGCCTGGCTTCTTGACCCAAGCTTTGAGTTTGTCTGTATAGTGTGAGAGTTCAAAAAAATAATGCTTGCTGCTTTTTAATACAGGCGTCTCGCCACTCAGCGTGCTTTTGGGGTTTTTGAGCTCCGTGGGCCGATAGGTCGAACCGCATTTTTCACAGCTGTCACCATATTGGTCTTGTGCGCCGCATTTGGGGCATTCGCCTCGAATTAATCTATCGGGCAAGAAGCGCCCAGCCTTGGGGTCAAATAATTGATCGACTTCTTTGACTGTGATATCGCCGGCTTTTTTTAATCTCTCAAAAATGAGCTCGGCGTGCTTTTTGTTTAAATCCGTGTGTGTGCTGCCAAAGCCGTTGTCAAACTCGATTCCAAAGCGCGCAAAGCATTTTTGATAGACCCCTTGCCAACTTTGGACATAGTCAGCAGGGGCAACGCCCGCTTGAGCGGCACTGATCTCAATGGGAGTGCCGTGTGAATCTGCGCCACAGACATAGAGCACTTCTTCGCCAGCCATGCGAAGTGCGCGCACGAAAATATTCGCCTGGATGTTCTCCAGCAAGTGGCCCAGATGTAAGGGGCCGTTCACGTACGGAAGCGCTGGGGTCACCAGGTATTTCATTGGTGGGCACAACAGGATTCGAACCTGTGACTCCTACCGTGTGAAGGTAATACTCTACCGCTGAGTTATGCGCCCAAAGGAGGCGATGATGAGTTGGAACAGAAGCTATTGTCAATGGGGGCGCTCCAAAAGACGTAACATGTTTATTTTAAACGATTAAATATGTTTTTTAGACAAAATTCAAGATAGAATTTTTATTTGTGTATAAAATACATTACAATAATCTTGTGCATATACTTATATGTGAAGATGAACACTTTATTCGCCGGGCTTTGGCTGAACACCTGAGCTCCCTGGAGTACCAAATCAGCGAAGTCGAAAATGGCCTCGAGTGCTTAGATTTCATTTCGCATACGGTGCCAGATCTCATTTTGATGGATCTCAAGATGCCTGTCATGGATGGACACACCGCCATCGCCAAGCTCAAGGAACGAGACATCCAAATCCCCTTCATCGTGCTGAGTGGCTTTGGAGGCCACGAGGCAGTCGCTGCAGGGTATGAATGCATTCAAAAGCCTTACCGGCTATCCCAAGTCAGCAGCCTAATCCAAACGAAATTTGGCCAACTGGGCCAAAGATAGTTATTTAATAGAGACCTCGGTCCTGATATTCTCTGCAGATCGCATGACCCCCGAACAACTCATCCAAGCTTACGCTTTAGGTTTCTTTCCCTGGCCACATGAAAACGACCCCATTGAGTGGCACTGCCCTGACCCACGCTTTGTGCTGCTGTTTAACAACCTGCATGTGAGCAGCTCGCTCGACAAGCAAATTCGCAAACGGCCCTATAAAATCACACTCGACACTTGTTTTGAAGCCGTCATGCGTGCGTGCTCACAAGCCAAGCGTCCTGGGCAAGACGGCACCTGGATTCGTGAAGATATTTTCGACGCCTATATTGGCCTCCACAAACTCGGTCTCGCGCACAGCGTTGAAGCTTTTCTAGATAACAAACTGGTCGGTGGCTTGTATGGGGTATCGCTGGGTGGCATATTTTTTGGCGAATCCATGTTCGCGATAGCGCCTGACGCCTCGAAAATCGCGTTTATCACACTGGTCAAACAACTCGTCGAGTGGGACTTTGACTTTGTAGACTGTCAGGCCTATACGGACCACTTAGCTCGATTTGGAGCCACATTTTGGCCACGTGAGAAGTTTTTGAAGGAACTTGCCAAGTCTCTCGAAAAACCAACTCGCCAAGGCCCTTGGAGATTTGCCCATGACTTTTAAATTGCCTGATTTGCCCTACCCCAAAAACGCTTTGGCCCCGCATATTTCAGAAGAAACGCTCGAATATCATTACGGCAAGCATCATCAAACTTATGTCACGAATTTAAATAACTTGGTTCAAGGCGGCGTGCTGGAAGATTTAATCAAAACCCAAACAGGCCCTATTTTTAACAACGCAGCCCAAGTTTGGAATCACACGTTTTATTGGCACTCTCTGGCTCCTAAAGCAGGCGGAGCTCCCAAAGACAAAATTGGCACAGCGATCAATCAAGCTTTTGGATCTTTTGAAGCTTTCAAAGAGCAATTTACAAAAGCTGCGTTGGGTCAATTTGGATCTGGCTGGGCCTGGCTGGTACAAGACAGCACCGGCAAACTGGCCATCGAAGCCACTTCGAACGCCGGGTGTCCGCTTCAAACTGGCAAGAAGCCGATTTTGACCTGCGACGTCTGGGAGCACGCCTATTATATTGATTACAGAAATGCCCGTGCCAAGTATATCGACGCCTGGTGGCAGTTGGCAAACTGGGATTTCGCGAACTCGAACCTATAGGTCAAGCAAAAAATCTTCAAGCGTTACCCCACGGATTCTATTCGTATTAAACTGGGCAGCGTTGATGAGGGTGAGCTGGCCCTTGGGATGTGTCGTTAAAAACCACTGATAGTGAAACGGGTCTTCACTCCCCCGTTTTACTTCGATCCATTCGTCTGGATAGGAAGGTACAAAATCAATTTCGTGCGTTTTTGAGTGCCAGAACGAAAGATCTTCAGGAACAGGCTCTTCTCCTCTCAAACAACGCCTTCTGAATAACTCTTGAGCAACCGCCCATTCCAGTAACTGGCCATGCAACTTGGGAGAAGCCTCCAGTTCTTCAGGTGTCCTAACTGCTTGCGAAGCCCAGCAGACAGCTGCCAGTGTATTGATAAAATGGTATTTACAAGGCTGGCGCCAAATCGGTTTACCCGTGTTGCCATCAATGGGGTAAGCCGGACACAACACCAACAAGTCTTGCAACAGAGCAATATAGCCTTGTGCAACCGTATTATTTGCCAGCCCACTTTCGCGTGCCAGTTTTGACTGGCCCACTGGGTTTGTACCGAATTCAAACAACGTCTTGATCACGCTGAGCAGCGCCGAACGTGTCCGGCCACTCGCGGTAAATTCACCCAATATCCAATCTGAAACCAGTTCGATCACATATTCTGGCAATCTCCCTGTTTGAGCGATTTCACAGCCCGCAATCGGCGAGCCGCCGGACAAAAGATAAGCACTGAGGGTTTTTTGACCCAACCGAGAACCGCACTTTTTTTTGAATTCAGCATACGAAATTGGCGTAAAAATATAGTTTGTTCTCGCCAAACGACCCTTTCGGCCGGGCAATCGCTCGCTGCCATGACGTAAGTCAGCCGCTTTAGAACCGGTTGTAACCACCAGGATATTTTTCAGCTCACCCGCATCGAACACATATTTGAGCGCCTTCTCCCAATCCCGAACGGCTGTAATTTCATCAATAAACAAGCGCTTCACTGGAGCTTGAGGACTAAAAAATTGAATCACAGATCTGATTTCAGAAACCAAGTGCTCTTTATTTAAGAGAATATCTCCATTGAGATACAAGGCAGAACCCGCCCCGAATTCTTTGATCGTTGCTGCAATTTGTTGTTCAAGCCAAGTGCTTTTGCCATATTGCCTGGCCCCTCGGATCAGCAACATCCCAGGTTCATTGGGTAGTTTCTTGAGGCCAAAATCTACTTCGAATTGGAATGGCGCAATCGCCAACGTCTCGAGATGAGGCAAAACACCCGGCAACTCGGTCTCACCTCGCATCAAAGCCCGGTTAATTTGGTTAACGTCCATAACGTTAGCTTATCAAACGTTTCAAACGTTGACAAGATATAGTCACAGCCAATTAAAAAAGTTCTTGAATGCATGCCCGATGGCCTTGACTGTGTCTTTGGCAGTGTCCCAAATCGCCTTGGCGCCACCGACCACGGTGTCTACGATGGCATCGCCGATTTTTCCTTTGGAAATATCAGAGCCCACTTTTGAAGCCGCTTTCCCCACTTCTTTGGCCGCATCCAAAATCGGCTCTGCTGTGGCTTCGGCAACGTCCGTGGCGATTTCTCCAACCCCTTCGCCGACGCCCTCGAAAAATTGCCCAGCATTGTCCGCATGCGTCATATTATCGAGCGCATGGTCTGCAAAATAGTCCTGAGCCTTACCAACGGCTGTATCGATGCCGCCAGCCACATTGCTGGCCATGTCACCTACCGCAGAAACCGCACTGCCAGCCAGCTCACCGGCTCGAGAAACCATTCCTACCACCGTATGCTCACCGGTACCATAAATCGCCGCTAAATCCTGGCCAATGGCCTGTAAATTAATATTGCCTGAAAGTTGAACATAGCCACCGATCCCCAGCGCTGCCCCAATGCCGAGGTCAAAATGCAACCCGTCAGGACCGAGCCCAATGCTGGCGTTTAACTTGGCACCCGCGCCTATCCAGCCTTGAGCGTTCGCGAAGCCACCCTGCCCCAAGATGTTGAGTGATCCGGTCACAGTACCTTGTGCAGCTCCAGCGAAAACGCCTGCGTTGCCACCCAAATGAACCCCTTTAGTCCCAATCGAAGCTGCGCCATGCGCATCTGCCTGTGTTGAACCGAGTGCCACTGATTCTGAAGCATTGCCTGACACCAGTGCGTCGCCTTGCTGCGTTGAAAAATTCTGACCGCCAACGCTATAGTTGCCACCGGCGTAATTCACACCATAGGATTCATCAAATACATCGGCTCGGGCTTGTGCACCGTACATATTTTGGAGCCCAAAACCAGCACCCGTGCCACCACCGTAGACCATGCTAAATGTCCGCGCCTCGGCATTCAGGAAATTGGCACCCCCATAGGCAGATTCCTGATACGCCTCTACGCCTGTGCCCCCGCTGGCCAGCGTATAGGGATTCGCAGCAGAGATATTGCCAAAAGATTTGTATACAGCTTGCGCTTGTTGCAGCGTTGATCCCATCCCCCAGTACCCAGGGCCGGATGGATCTTCGGCCGCGCCTTGGAATTTACCCGCCGGGCGCTCTTCGCGAGAATCATCGCCACCTGTTCTGGTCGTCGCGGTGACATCGCCGCCCCATCGATACGAGCGCTGCGTTGTTACCCCTTCTTCATGTTTATCTGGTTCAACAGCCTTCCCATTCTGCGCATCTCTGACTTTCTGCTGCGCTGCTTGATTGCGCCCTAGTTCTTCCTCGATTTTTGCCTTTTCTTTAGCCGAGCCGGCCATCGATTTTGCTTGCTTTAGCTCGGCCTCTTGGGCTTGTAACGGCTTCAGCGCGTCAGGTTCGCGCTCCACTTTGTAGCCAACATTTTTAAGATGCTTAGAGCCTGCTTTATAATAAGCACCACTGGGCATAATGCCCTGAGCCGCCGACAACACGTTGTTTTGCCACCATTGCGTGCTACCTAGATCAAAGCCCTTCGTGTGCCCCAGCAAGTTGGCGGCATAAGACATCCAGTTCGCCAAAACAGCATTGGCACTGCCACCGATTTGCTGTGCAAATTGCTGGGGCCCAGTCATGTCTTTGTAAGCTTCTTGATATTGCGACAAATACGGCCCAAATTGATTAAATATTTGCCTCGCTTGGTCGACGTTGCCGGCACTCCAGGCATATTGAGCCATCGTTAAATAATAACCCGGATCTTGTTCAGGAATCGTTGGATACTTTGCGACAGCTGCTTGCATGATTTTGATCGCATCTTCCGGGTGCCCCTGCATTTGAAAACCCGGCGGATAGGCTGCCAGTTGAGCCTGATATTCTGCCAGTGGGCACTGGATCATCGCTGGATCGATGAAATCCGATAAATTCGGATACTGCTGCAACACGCCCTGCAACAAAGCGACAGCACCCGGAACATCCGAAGCTTGCCCAGTTCCCTGCGGCGGGTAGACCATGCCTTGAGCCTGCTGCAGCACTGCTTGGATTTTTGGGTAATCGTTGGTTTGAAACGCCACCTGCGGCTTCAGCTGAGCAATCGTGCTGGCCAATTGCGGCGCCATTTGTGGGTCATCGGCAGCGGCCTGCTCGTACCATTGGAGCATGCCTGCCACGTCGTTTTTTTGCTGTGCCTCGTTGGCATTGTTCAAATCAATCTGACCTTTGATTTGACCGATCGTACCCGCCAAGTTGGGGGCCAAACTGGGGTCGTCTTTTCCTGCTTTTTCAAAAACCGCCAAAGCAGCGCTGTAATCGCCGGCATTTAATGCATTCTGACCATCGATAATATCGACTTGGCCTTGAGCAGACTGAAGAATTTTTGGGTCAGCATTGGGCTGGTTAATATAAATTTCGAGGTATTTCTTGGCATCTGGGTCTGGGGGCGTCGAGTACTGTGCAGCCAAGCCCAGCAAATAATAGGCCTGTGGATATTGCTGCAACACCGCCGATCGATCTAAACTCAAAGCTTCTTTAAACGCCGTGCAAGCTTTGTTATAGTCCGGCGGATTGCCTTGAAAATTATCGATACCGGTATTGAAAGCTTGTAGTGCCTGCTGCGAAGATGCCGGCAGATTTTCAGAAACGGGGTTCGCTCCCCCAACTGGATTGACCATATGCTATTATTGTATCTGAAATGAGAGCAGAAATTAGAAAACTCAAGCAAAGTTTACAAGTGAACGATCTCAAAACGGCCGCTGAGCTCATCCAAAAAGCACACGAGCAAATCAAGAACTACCCGTTATTGATTGCCCTAGAGGGAATCTATTATGCGGAAGCAGGCGACTTGAATAGAGCGCTGAGTGCCCTGGCTGTGGCTTCGCAAACCATGCCGAGAGATCCTGTTTTGTTTTACACCATCGGCGCTGTCTTAAGAGCCATGAGGCGACTCAAAGCCGCTGACGAAGCACTTCGAAAATCTCTTCACTTAAACCCCATGAACCCGTTTGCTTTGTACGAGCTGGCCCAGGTTCAAACGCTTCAGGGTAAGCACAACGATGCTGTCTTCACGCTGTTTAAGTGCATTCAGAATTTTTCGCTGTTTTTCCCAGGTTATGTTGCGCTGTCCCAATATCTGCTGATGAACAATCAAAAAGAGCTTGTGATCAGACTGTATGAGGCGGCCAGTGCCGGAGCTCCGGGTGAACAATTCTTCAAAGATCGCTTGGCAGAGCTGAAAGGCTTGTAAAGGAGGCTCTTTTGTGGTCGAGTCCTGATCCGTGAGACAAGATCTGCAACGCATCGTCCTCGTCATTAAGGACAAAACCGTGAGCCAAAAGCTCGCCAGAGTCATGAGCCAGGACGGTCTTGAAATTGTCACCTGCGAAGAACCCGAGGCCGTAGAAGCTCTGTTGTCACAAGGTCCGATCAACATTCTGATCGTTGATCTGCCCATGGGTTTGCAAGTGGTTCAGCATGTGGCTACTAATTTTCCAGATACGGTTTTAGTCGGACTGGCCGAGGGCTGTGACCAAACTATTTGCCGGCAGGCTGAAAAAGCAGGGGTCCAAATTATTTTGGAGCGCCTCGAGTTAGATTCGCTCAAAGAAGGTCACAAAACAGGCCTGATTCAGCACTTTGAACGCCTCGAAGACTTCTTGGCCAAATATCAAGTCGCTGCGCTGCTCCAACCGATTGTGAGTCTCACAAGCCCAGAGCACACGCTGGGGCTCGAAAGCCTGGCCAGAGCCCCCAGAGATCTGCCCCTGTGGAACCCGGAAACGCTGTTTGCTTACGCCGCTCGTAAAGAGCATTTGTTAGAAACAGACCTATTTTGCATTCGCGCGGCGTTTAAAGAAGCTAAGCAAGTGCCTGGTCTCAACAAGCTGTTTGTCAATCTACGCCCCCGCTCCATGACGCACCCGCAATTTGTTAAAAAATTGTTGGAGCTCACGCAAGAAGCCAATTTTAAGCCCTCCCAGATCGTCTTTGAACTCACGGAGCAGCAAAGCATATTAAATCTGAAAACTTTCTTAGAAAATTTGACCAAGCTCAGACAAATGGGTTTTGAAATAGCTCTTGATGACTTTGGGACTGGGTTTGCGAATCTTCAGTGGCTCTATGACCTAAAGCCCAGCTACCTGAAAATCGCGGGTGTTTTCTGCCGTGACCTACAATCTGATAGCACCAAACAAGTGCTGCTCTCTGGAACCACCGAAATTGCTCGCAAGCTCAATATTAAAACTGTTCTTGAAAATATTGAGACGGCGTCTGAACTAGAAGTCGCCAAAACCATGGGCATCGATTACGGCCAGGGTTATTTTTTCTGCCGGCCGACTTCGGCACGCGAGCTTTTAGAAAATCATTGGCTTGATAAACACCCGCTGAGCCCCTAAAACAGGCGCATGAAACTCGTTTTCTTATGCTTATTATCGCTCTGCAGCGCCTGCCATACCAACCCGCTGAAGTCGCTCGAACACTCTTTAGGCGTCAGCAATTTACAGACGTTTAAGCGACAAGCTCAACAAGAGCGCCGAGATCTCACAGACAAACCCAATTGGGATCGGCCGCTGCTCCTGAAAGATCTTGCGGAACTCGGTTTCGTCAATGCCATCAGACCGAACAAACAGCACTACCAAACGGCCG
Source organism: Myxococcales bacterium (assembly GCA_023248545.1). Lineage (GTDB taxonomy): Bacteria > Myxococcota > UBA727 > UBA727 > JABDBI01 > AER2-1. The sequence goes on from JAHFEF010000006.1 coordinate 17,842, forward strand.
TCGTACTAGGTTCGACCGGCCCGGCTATGCAGTCTCGCATTGCCTATCTCATCGACCTTTGGAACCTAGGCACTCGATTTGATCGCGTGGTATTTTTGACGGGCGATAGAATATTGGATGAACGAGACAGGCTTTCGAATCCTGGCCTGGCAAAAAATGAAACCCAGCTGTTTAAAAAACTATGGGCGCAGGCCAATTTACCTGAGATCCTGAAACAACTGCCCACACGCTGGATCGATGCGCCCAAAATCCAGTCCGGACGACCCACGACCGTGTCCACAATTGAAGCTTGGCGACGCCAAGAAAATCTAGACCATGAAGATATTCTTGCCATTTCAAATCAGCCTTTTATAGATTATCAGCAGTGTGCGTTGTTGAATTATCTGCCGGATACTGCCAGCGTTGAGACTGTCGGGCCTGCGGCCAATCCTGACGCTCTGATAGCGGTTTACTTAGACGCCTTAGCCAGTTGCCTGGAGCATTGCCCCGGCCGATCCAAATTCCAACACCGGCTCAGCACCTTCTAAGATCACATCGTCTGTGATCGTACAGGCCGAAAGGCCTTCTAAAAAGGGCACCTGATACATGATTTCAAGCATCGCGTGCTCTAATACAGCGCGCAGGCCTCGAGCTCCACTCTTGCGTGCGATGGCCTGACGCGCAACGGCCTTGAGCGCACGCTCTGTAAATCTCAGCTGTACCTGCTCCATGGCGAATAATTTTTGATATTGCTTCACCAAAGCATTTTTAGGCTTCTGAAGAATCTGGAGCAAATCGTCTTCTGTGACATCCAACAGCGTGCTGACCACCGGTAAACGGCCAATCAATTCCGGAATCAGACCGAAAAAAATTAAGTCTTCTGTTGATACTTCTGCCAGTGTATTTTCCTGGGAGGCACGCAGCTTAGATTCGAAGCCGATTTGCTGGCGGCCCATGCGTTTTTTGATAATCGCATCTAGGCCCACAAAAGCTCCGCCACAAATAAACAAAATATTTTTAGTATCCACCTGCATGCCAGAATCTGCCTGGCCGAACTTTTTAGCCCCCTTCGATGACAGCGTAATCTTGCTGCCTTCAACGAGTTTCAACAGGGCTTGCTGAACACCTTCTCCAGACACGTCGCGGGTTGCACTGCGACCTTCGCTTCGACGAGCAATCTTGTCAATTTCATCCACATAGACAATGCCTTTTTGAGCTTTGGCGACGTCGCCATTGGCGGCTGATATCAGCTGCAACAATATATTTTCGACGTCTTCGCCTACATAGCCGGCTTCTGTCAACGTCGTCGCATCAGCCACACAAAACGGAACTTTTAATAATCTGGCCAAGCTTTGGGCCAACAGAGTCTTGCCCGTACCCGTTGGGCCCATGAGCAAAATATTGCTTTTTTGGAGTTCGACAGCCTGAGAGTCTTCCTGATGATTCACACGCTTATAATGGTTGTAGACGGCCACTGAGAGCACTTTTTTGGCTTCTTCTTGGCCAATCACATAAGAATCTAAAAAGGCCTTGATCTCATGTGGAGTTGGGAGCAAAATTTGATCAATTTTAGCCGGCTTTGACTCCTCATGAATGATGCCATCGCACAAAACAACGCACTCGTTGCAAATATAAACCTTGGGGCCCGCGATGAGCTTACGAACCTCCCGCTGAGTCTTTCCACAGAAAGTGCAGGTCAGCAGGTTGATTTTTTGGCGTTTGGTCATCAAGATTCGATTATGCATATTCTAAACCTAGATGCAAATGCCTCGCTTCCCCCAACCAAGGCCGCCAAAGACGCTTTAATCGCCAGTTTAGACCTGGAAGGAAATCCATCGTCGCCACATAGATTAGGGCGCGCTCAAAGGCGTTTGATGGACCAAGCCCGAGCAGCTGTCGCGCACGCCATGGGTGGGCATGAGAAAGAAGTCTTTTTTACTTCCGGAGCCAGTGAAGGCAATCGCTGGTTGGTGGATGCCGTGCTCGCAACTGGCAACTTAAAAGTCTGGTCGACCACGCTCGAACACCCTTCTTTGGCCAAGCCGTTAGAGCGCTGCCAAAAGGTTTCACAGCCTGAGCAAGCCGATATTATTTTCGCCACGGCTGCTCACAACGAAACAGGCTTGATCACAGACTGGGATGAGTTGATCCAACGCACCAAGCCAGACGCGATCTTGGTATCGGATATTTCGCAAGCCATGGGCCGATTAGATCCCCTCCCGCAGCGCATCGACGCTCTGGTTTGCTCGGCACATAAAATCGGCGGATTTCCGGGAGTCGGCGCGGTGCTGCTTCGCCATCGTGCAAAAACACTGAAAGCTCCTTGGACTGGCGGTGGTCAGGAAGGCAATCTGCGGCCCGGAACAGAGGCGCTGAATCTAATTATTGCTTTTGGGGCTGCTGCGGCTGATATTGGCGCAATGCGCGAGGCGAACCAAGCGCTTGCCCCCTTACGCGATCATCTGGAACAAGCGCTTCTCAAAGCCTGGCCGTCTGCAAAACGAACTCCAGAACATGGAAACAGACTGCCCAACACGACTGCGATCACGCTGTCTGGTGTCGATGGTGAAGCCTTGAGAATACAAATCGACACTGTGGGTGTGTGCGTGGGTTTTGGGTCAGCCTGCAGCGCGCTGGCGCCTGAGCCGAGCCCCAGCTTGCTCTCCCTAGGACTGACCCCGCAAGAAGCGCGCGCTACGATTAGATTCTCGCTGTGCCCAGGAACAACCCGGGAGATAGTTGAGGAAGTGATTGGGCGTTTATGCACGTTGATTTTTGTTGCTATACATGTTACTATACACCTATGGATACAGTAAACGCACTCATGGTTCGCCAACACTTTGGGCAAATCCTGAAAAATTTAGAAGATTCTGGCGAACCCATACTCATAGAAAAAGGCCGAAAGCCAGTAGCCGTACTGGTTTCAATGGAGTTTTTCCACAAACGCTTTTTTGATTTTCGAGATTTAGAAGCCAAACAAAAATTGTTGGACGAGTTTAAATTAGGGGGTGTCAAAGCAAAGAGCGACACACTGACTGAACTCCGTGAGCTACGCTATGGTTGAGGTGATCGACGCATCCGTCGCTACCAAATGGTTTGTTGAAGAAGAAGGACGGGAAACCGCGTTAGAAATGCTCTCAAGAGTGATCTCAAAACCTCAAGAATTTTGTGTCCCAGAATTGTTCTATTTTGAATTGGCACATGTTCTCAATCGCGTGCTTGGCAAGCTCACTCCTACCCAAAAACATCTTTATGAAAGCGTCCTTGGGCTCGGAATCCATCGTTTCCCCATGAATCCCGAGATGCATCGTACGATTTGTGAGTTTCAAGCACTAGGTTTGTCTGGCTATGACGCGGCCTATGTCGCTGTCGCCAAAAACGTTTCGGGTATCTGGCTAACATTCGACGCAAAAGCGCATAAGCTCATCCAACACCATCGATTGAGTCGTTGCTTGACCTAAGGTCCCATGCGTTCCTAACGATTCAAGCGAATAGTATGATACCATTTCCAACAAGGAAGGGTTTATATGGATTTCCTATCCGCTGTTCGAGCGTGGGACAATATCGATGCTCAAACAGTCCTGGTGATTATAATCGTCGCCTGGATTGCTATGATGACCGTTCGTTATGCACTGCGTCAACTGGCTGACAGACTCCCGATGCCTTATAGATTGCATGTTCTTCCATGGATCCCGGGATTACGATTTCTGATTCTTATCGCTGCGATTATTCTTGCTATACCGCACGTATTTCACACAACTGGCGAAAGCCTTTTGGTTGTCATTGGAACTGCTGGCCTGGCATTGGGTTTTGCAATTAAAGACTATGTTTCAAGCGTCATCGCTGGCGCAGTCTCTTTACTTGAACGCAGTTACCGCGTGGGTGATTGGATCGAGTATGGTGGTCACTATGGCGAAGTTAAAAAAGTAGGGTTTCGAGCTGTACATCTTGCAACTGTCGATGATAACGAAATCATCGTTCCACACGCTAATGCTTGGACAGCAACGGTACTCAATGCAACCAGTGGCAGCGTGAAGCTCCAATGTGCGGTGAATTTCTACTTGCATCCGGAACATGATGCTGCTCTAGCAAAATCAATATTAACTCAAGTGGCACAGGCGAATGAGCTTGCGGATCATGAGAAACCAGTGATCGTAACGGTTCGCGAAATCCTAGGTGCAACACAGTATATTGTGCGTGTCTATGCGAATGACAGTCGAGAGCAATACGCCCTGATGACCGGTGTGACAGTCGATGGCAAGAGTGCCTTAAACCAATCAGGAATAAAATTTGCAGCCTTCCACTACGGACTCCCAATATCTAACTAAAACCCTAACTCCTTCTTCCGGGCTTCAGCCGTCGGCAATGGCTCTTGCTTTTGCGTAATATTTTGACACTGCGGTGATTTTTCTGCGTTGATGGCTATCCAGCTCTTTTTATCGGCCGGCAACGCTGATTCATCAAAAATCGCACTGACCGGACATTCCGGCTCACAGGCACCACAGTCAATGCACTCGTCCGGGTTAATATACAGTTGCCCTTCGTCACCATAAAAGCAATCTACCGGACACACAGACACGCAGTCGGTAAAACGACAACGTCGGCAATTATCAGTTACTACGAAAGCCATAGGCGCTTCTCCTAGCTCACTTGGCGAGCTTCAACAAGAGCGATTCTCCGTGCCCTGGACCCAAAATCACTTTGAGCTTTTCTTGATACACAAAAGACTGTTCAGTCGGGATGTGGGGCACGTGATGACAAGAGCGACACTGACTTTCCAGGACAGCCCGTTGAATCTTCGTTTTGTCACCTGTCTGAGCATGCAAACTGCCTGCCCCATGGCAAGACTCACACTGGACATTTTTTCTAAAATCGACTTGCTGAGCTTTGCAATACCCTCCGGGCTTCATAAACCCAACGCTGTGGCAGCCAATGCAATTTCGATCCAGTGTTTTATTGACGTCTTCAAGGGTTTTCCAGGCCTTAGAGTGACCCGAAATGCGCTCCATAATTTGACCCGTCTCTGTTTTGGCTTGGACTTTCACCAACGCTTTCTGCCAAAACTCATACGCAGCCGCATGACAAGTTTTACAGGTCTCAGCACCCACATAAGATGCCGCACCCGGTTTGAGCTTGGGGCACTTTAAACTGCTCTCACACGCGGCCAGTCTTTGGGGCAATTTTTTTTCATAGGCCTTGAGTTGCTCGGCAATCTGAGGATCCGGTTTAATATCGCGCTTGATGGCAATGGTTTTAAAGCGCATGTTTGCGCCTTCCAGTGGCTCGTCTATTTGCGCGTCTAGGCGCGCGAGTTCTTCCTGGGCCAACTGAATGCGCGAAGCTAAAAAATTATTTGACGGCCTGGTTTTGAGGGCATTGATGCGTGCTTGAATCAGCTCACGCTGACGCTCACGATCCTGTTCGCGTGTGTCTAGTTTTAAGGGTCTGTTGGTTTTTGAGGCGATGTTATCAAATTCAACAACCCCTAAATACTGCCCTTGCGATCCAGCTGTTAGAACATACGGACCCGAAGAATTTAATTTAAACGGCGGCAATGGCGCATCGCCCGGCGCCTGACCCCAAATAATCAAGTCTACACCGGGCAAAAGCTCGAGCTTATCTAATTGCTCTTTGGGCAACTGGACAATCAAGATCTTGAGATTTGGAGCAAGCTGGAGGTAGGCTAGACCTTCAGAACCCAGCACCGGCATCTGATTCTGGCTGAGCAACTCGAGATTATCAAACGGGCTTAACACCGTGCCCGTGACGCCCAAATTTTTCAGTGTGGATATAAGAAGACCAATTTTGTCTCGATCAATACAGGTATTATTTTGCTTGGGGTCAAAAAGCAGATCCCCGGCGTCTACAAAAGTCGCGCCCGGATATTCTTTCACAACCGTGGCCAATCTGGCCAGACCTCCCAGCGGGTCACTGGTACACCCACAGGGCTCTACATAACCCTGGAGCCGAGTCGTAAAGAGCAATGTCTGATGCTGCTGGTCTTTTTTCTGACATTGGCAGGCCGACAGAAGCAGTAAAGCCGCTAACAGATGCCCTTTAGCTATCTTTGGCTTTAACCTGATCCTTCTCGTCAAACCGCCGATTAAGCAGCTCAGCCGCCAGTGGCAGATCGTATTCAAGATCCATCGCCGCGCGATAGGTTTGGTAACCGCAGTAGATACAGGAAAAATACTCATCTCCATTGTAAGACCGTGCCAACACAACACCCATGCTGTGACACTTGGGACATTCCCCTCGAATACGCTGACGTTTTTGGGGCCCTCCAGCAAGTGGTTCAGCGTTAGATGTTCTTGCTGACGCTTTTGATACCGCCGTCACTTTCTCTTTGGCGCTTATTTTTTTATCAGTCACCTGTTTGAGTTGCATTCGATAGTGATTGATGGCCGTCAAAATTGCCTGGTTCAGATCCGGAACCGGTTGAGCCTGCCAAAGCTTGAGCAATTCGCCAGATAACAACTCTCTAGCTGTACCTCTCGTCGCGTTGGGACCCGTCTTTGACTGAATCCGAAACCGATCCAGCAACGCCCCCACGCTGCTTTCAGCACGTTCCGAAAAGGCACTCTTTAAAAGTCTCGCTAAGTCAGCCAACAATGTGTCTCTTGCAGTTGCCATGTTGGCGTTAACACTTTGCTTGTCGGCTTTCATCCTGCTATGCGATTTTTATGCGCAGTGTAGAGATCCGCCAGAAATTTCTAGATTTTTTCAAATCCAAGGGACACCAGGTAATTCCCAGCAGCCCCCTGTTGCCCCATGACGACCCCACACTCTTATTTGTCAACGCCGGCATGGTCCAATTCAAAGACGTATTCACCGGCAAAGAAAAGCGGCCTTATCAACGCGCCGCTTCAAGCCAAAAGTGCGTGCGGGCCGGCGGCAAACACAATGATCTAGAAAACGTCGGCCGAACAGCCCGGCATCATACTTTTTTTGAAATGCTCGGCAATTTTTCTTTCGGCGATTATTTTAAACAAGACGCCTGTGCCTATGCTTGGGAGTTTTTGACACAAGTTCTTAAGATGGATCCCAAAAAACTATCTATCACGGTCTTTGGCGGCGAGGGGGATCTGCCAGCAGACACAGAAGCCGAAGAAATTTGGAAAAGTATCGGCGTCCCAGCAGCGCAGATCAGCCGCAAGGGCGCAGCCGATAATTTTTGGTCCATGGGAGAAACCGGTCCTTGCGGCCCTTGCACTGAAATCCATTACGATCGCGGAGAAGGTGACGACGAAGGCGACAGACTCATGGAGTTCTGGAATCTTGTTTTCATGCAGTATGAACGCAAAGCAGATGGTTCACTGATTCCCCTGCCCGCCCCCAGCGTCGACACCGGCATGGGTTTAGAACGCATTTGCACCATCTTAAATCACCTGCCAAGTAATTACGAGTGTGACTTATTAAAGCCTTTGGTCGATGCTTGCGCGTACAAGTCTGGCAAGGCCTATCACAAGTCTGATTCGGAAAACGACGTTTCCATGCGGGTGATTGCAGATCACAGTCGGGCAACGAGTTTTCTCATTGCCGACGGTATTTTGCCCAGCAATGAAGGCCGTGGTTATGTTTTAAGACGCATCATGCGTCGGGCGATTCGACACGGTGCTCGTTTGGGATTCGATAAAGCTTTTTTCCACGAAATCTGCGACCTGGTGGTTAAACAATATGAGTCCGTTTACCCGGAGCTCACACAAGCCAGAGCGTTGATTCAAAAAGTGGTCTTGCAGGAAGAAGAAAGCTTTAGGCGAACACTTTCTCGGGGCCTCGAGTTATTTGCACAGGCCACGGCAGGTTTACACGGTGGAGATAGCTTGGATGGTGCACTCGTGTTCAAACTCTACGAGACTTATGGCTTTCCACCTGATTTGACCGAAGTACTCGCCGAAGAGAAAAAACTAAATATTAATTGGGCCGAGTTTGAAAAAGCCCAAAAAACGCATGAAAAAGCTTCTGCCAGTGATTTAGGCTTGTCCGGCATCGCCGATATTTATAAAGAACTGAGCGACAAACTAGGTCCAACAGTTTTCAAAGACGCTGAGGTCGCCAGGGTCGAAGTAGTCGCTGTCTTAGATAAAGAGTTATTGCTGAAATCAACTCCGTTTTATGCTGAGTCCGGTGGCCAAGTGGGTGACACAGGCTACTTACAAAATAACATAACCAAGATTCGTGTGTTGGATACTAAAAAAATCGCTGGACTTCATGTTCACCAAATTGAGCTTCTATCGGGCAAAGTCGCTGTAGGAGACACACTGGAAGCCATGGTTGATTGGGACCGTCGAGAACAGATCAAACGGCACCATTCGGTCACGCACTTGCTGCACAGTGCTTTACGAAAGAAATTCGGCGAGCATCTGACCCAAAAAGGCTCGCTCGTCGCGCCAGACAAGCTGCGTTTTGATTTCTCGCATTTCGAACCTATTTCACCCGAACAGCTGATTGAAATTGAGAATCAGGTCAATGCTTGGATTCTTGAAAATAAGCCGGCACATTCGGAAGTTATGTCGATTGCACAGGCCAAACAAAAAGGCGCGATGGCTTTATTTGGTGAAAAATACGGCGACCAAGTGCGCGTCATGGAAATCGGCCCGCATTCCACAGAACTTTGTGGTGGCACCCATGTGTCTCGAACAGGCGATATTGGATCGTTTAGAATCACATCTGAAGGTCCATTGGCAGCTGGAATCCGACGCATTGAAGCCGTCGCTGGACAATCTGCTGTGGCTTATGGACAACAAGATCGGGCGTATTTAAATGCCCTCTCAAAAACACTCGGTGTTCCAGCAGTAAGCCTGCCTGAACGCGTGAATACGCTCGTGTTGGAGCTAAAAGATGCGCGCAAACAGCTTGAACAGTTGCAAAGCAAAGAATCTTCTCACAAAGCCTCCTTGTTGGTATCAAAAGCTAGAACTGTTAAGGGCGTCCAAATAATCTCTGAAAAGCTTGAAAATTTGGATCCCAAATTATTACAAGCTTACGCCGACGAATTGCGCAATCATCTCAAATCAGGCTTGGTGGTATTGGGACTACAAACAGCGCCAGATAAATGCAGTATTTTGGTGGCACTGACCCAAGATCTGCTGCCTAGGCTACACGCCGGAAAACTGGTGGCTGAGTTGGCACAGATCATTGGGGGAAAAGGCGGCGGCAGACCTGATTTTGCACAGGCGGGCGGTACCAAGCCAGAAAAATTAGGCGAGGCTTTGAAACAGATTGAGTCGCTCCTTTAGTAAACGTCTTTTTTCGACGGAACGAAGCCTTTGGGGGTCATATACCCGACCACATAAGGTGATACCGGCGCTTGAGCCGTTTGCTGAGAGTAAAAATGCTGAGAAGACAGCTCAAACCAACCCGGGGTTCCTTCTGTGGCTAAAGCGGCATCTCCCAAAATTTGGCTCGCGACCACAAACCGATTTCCCTCAAACCGACCCTTCACATAAAAGTGCCTGGGTTCTTGATTCTCGACTTGCTTCAGCTTGCTGTCTTCAATTTTGTAATACACGTTGCCTCCTCATTGTCCTTGCAATGCTCTCTGCTTTGTTTTTATTTCTGGACGCACGGCTATGCCTAGCCTTTTGGATAGGTCTGGGTCTGACAGCGTCGGGAGCGACCTTGCAGGGGCTATTCAAGAACCCACTCGCTGATCCTTATATTCTAGGTGTTTCAGGGGGTGCGTCATTATTTGGCAGCTTGGCGATGACATTTTGGGGCAATGCTAATCCACTGATGATTCCAATGGCCTCGATGGTAGGTGCGTGTGTGATCTGCCTGTTGTTGTTTAGGATCACCAGCACAGAATCGATTTTATTGGCGGGCTTGCTGGTGAATGCTTTTGCCAGCTCGTTGATCAGCTTGGTTAAAATACTTCTGCCTGCTGAACAAACGCAGTCTCTCTTATTTTGGTTGCTCGGTGCTGTTCTTCCACTGGACTCGAAGACACTTGTGTTTGTTGGTACAGCTATTTTGGCAGGCGTATTTTTTTTGCTCCTGAAATCACACGTGGTCGAACTGCTCAGCCGGGGAGATCATGAAGCACAACAAGAGGGATTTAATCCGGCCCATGAAAGACGAATGATTCACCTGGGTGTATCACTGATTGTCGGTGTTATTATCTCGTTTTGTGGATTTATTGGCTTTGTGGGACTGCTGGTTCCCCAAATCGCTCGACGAATACTGGGAAGCAATCAACGCATTCTGATTCCCGTGAGCACGCTTTGTGGGGCTTTGATTCTGGTTTCGTTCGATTTACTGTCTCGAGTGGTCCACTTGCCCATGGGGATTTTGACCGCTCTGATTGGAACACCGATTTTTGGATTTCTGGCCTACGCTGCGCACCGAAAGAATATTCCCTCGACCCCTTGAGTTGTAGGGTTATGAAAACACTCTTGGTTGCCAGTTTTATTTCAATTTCTTCGTATGCCCAATTTTATAACAACGCCGAGGGTTCCCCCTTGCTCGATCTACTCAAATCCGCACAAGAATCCATCAAGATCGAGATCTATGAAATGACTAACCAGAAAGTTTTAGAAGCACTGCGTCAAGCTTTAGAACGCGATGTCTTTGTTAGCATCATCCAGGAACCTAGCCCCTTAGAAATGCCTTGTCAGATATTTACTCGAGCGACTTCCCATGACAGTGCTACCTGCAAAGCCCAAAAAGAACTGGTCGCAGAAGTAAAGGCGCATGAGGGCCAATATGTCGCTTTTAATAAAGCTGAACTCTGTGGGGTCCCGGGTAGAAGCTGCTTTCAGCACGGCAAAATTGCCCTGATCGATGGCAACGTGGCATTGATTAGCACGGGAAACTTCAACGATACCAATTTGTGTGATTTAGATCAAGGCCCTGATGTTTGCAATCGCGACTATAGTTTTGTGACCGAGGACACCGAAATTATCGCTGGCCTCGACAAGATTTTCGAAAAAGACATCCTGGGTAAACACTATGATCCAGGCGCACTCATCAGCAAAAGCCTGAGCTCCAAATTGACTGTGAGCCCCGTGTCGCTGAATAACATTATCAGCTTTATTGGCTCTGCAACGAGATCGATTCAAATTCAAAATCAATATTTAGAAGAGCCCGATCTCAATGCAGCCTTAATCAAAGCAGCTCAAAAAGGTGTCAAAGTTGAACTCATGGTGAGCGATGTCTGTAATTTTGGCAAGCCAAGTGCCACCAAGAATTCTCAAATCACACATATTTTTACTGACTTTGATCAGGCAGGAATCTCTTCGCGTCTGTTTAGCAAAAACCAAAAAATCAACGGGAAATCAGGCTATCTACACGCCAAAGCCATTGTCGTCGATAATGCGAACGCGTGGATCGGTTCCATGAATGGTTCAACAGAATCAGCGCTCCAAAATCGAGAATACGGCGTTTATTTTGATCAGACAGAGTCAGTTTCTAAGCTGTCCAAAATCATGGCAAATGATTATCAGGATCCGAATACACTCACCTGGAAACAAAGTCTCAGTTGTCATAATTCCAAGCAATGAGGATTGCGTCAAAAAATCCTCATAAAGACCCACCAGTGATTAAAGCGACTCGATTTTGATTCATGGTATGCGCCTAATGGTAATAGACCTCTTGCATAACCCGTCACATCGTCATTGCGAGGAAGCGTAGCTGACGAAGCAATCCATCCCCCCGATCGACAAAATTGTGTGATTGTGATCAACGCTAACAATGATAGCGCGATATGAAAATCTCAAAGCCCTCAAAGATGAACAGTTTCGGCGATTGACAGGTGTAAGACGACTAACGTTCAATCGAATGTTGGAAATTCTACAAGAAGCTTTTCAACGAAAGATGGCACAGGGAGGCCGGCGTCCCCACTTGTCTATTGCAGACATGTTGCTGTTAGCGCTCGAGTACATTCGAGAATATCGGACATATTTCCATATCGCCCAAAGCTATGGGATTAGCGAAAGCGCAGCCTACAGGACTTCTCGGTGGGTAGAGGATACTTTAGTCAAACATCCCGATTTTGCATTGCCAGGCAGAAAGGCGCTTCATAAAAGTGACATGCAATACGAAGTGATTTTGGTCGATGCGACTGAAACACCGATTGAACGACCGAAAAAAAAAGCAGAAGCATTTTTACTCAGGCAAGAAAAAAAGACACCCGATCAAAAGGTAAAAAGATTATTTGTACCAGTTTTTCAAATGGGAAACGGCACGATTTCCGTCTGTTCAAGGAATCGAAGACCTAGATACGGGCTATCAGGGCCTGCAAAAACTTCACCCTAAAACACGCATTCCCAAGAAAAGATCGAAGAAAAATCCCTTAACATCAGCCGACAAGCAGTCTAACCGGGCATTATACCAAATCTCTTTGAATCGTCATTGCGAGCGTAGCGAAGCAATCCACTGATGTGCAGACATTTCTGGATTGCCGCGTCGCTGCGCTCCTCGCAATGACGAGGTTCTAGTTATGCAAGAGGTCTATTAGAATAAACACCAGTTGTGCGCACGTTATTGAACTGATGACAAAATTTTTTCCAACACTCGCCGTTATGATGGTTTTTGGACTTGTGTCCTCAGATTCCTTCGCTATAGGTGCGGGATCCCAAGCTGCCAGAAGTCCCGATGCTGCGGTTGTTGTGATGCCCCCAACCCCTCCTCCGGTTGCTCCCCCGGCTTCATGCGATCGGATTTGCATGGCTAAAATAGGATGTATTTTAACTGGGGTGATTCCATTCTTCGCATTCATATGGAGTGTAATAAATCTTTGTAAACCAGTATGTGAAAATGTCACATGTCCACCAGGTGATTCTAGTGCGCAATGCTGCTGGGCAATCAATAAATATGGACAACAGGTCTGCCTCGACCCCATTAATGTCAGTGCTCTTGCAATAACGCCAGACACATGTCGTTCAGATTCTCCTCGTTGCCCAGGAGGATTATGGACTTGTTCTTCAGGCGGTATAGCATCCGTCCAACAGGTTTCAAAAATGTACGGAGGGGGTGATATGTTCGCGCCATATCTTTTGTTGGCAATATTTGGAGGTATGGCAGCAGTAGCATATATTGGGGCAGCAGTTGTGTTTTATGTCGGTTATAGTCCGTAAAGGATCAGCGAGCTGCTCGCCCAGGATATTCAATCACCGCCTGTTTTTCTGCTGCTGTACAAGGGTCCTTTGAAATTGCAGTCCATTCCTGATCGCGGCCTGGCGATAGAACCAGCGAACCAATTTTGAGAAACGTTGCTTGAGCACAAAATGGGATGTCTGTTTCCCCGTTGAACATTGTATCATCATTTCTTCTTTGAACAGTAAATGTTTCTTGGCCTGCTTTGAGCCTGGATACGAGTTTGTTACAAGAATCCAGCACTCCGGTTGGGTGACGCCAGCTGTCACGTCCGAATTGGGCATAACACATGGGTGGATTGGCATACAAAGTGACATAGCCACAATCATCAATGTCACAGAAAAATACGAATTCTGGAGGCACATATGCCATGAGCGGAAAAGCGATGAGTAACAGAATTTTTTGCATAGAAGGTTTCCTCCGAAAATACTAAAACGCCTGCCGAGCATCTGTTTATGCCAGGAAATTGTTCCCAAGCTGTACGAACATGTGAAGGTTCTCCATTGGAAAGCCGGACTTGAACAATATTTTTGTTCCTCAGTTGTCATAATTCCAAGCAATAGCTTGTTCGACATCACCATCCGATGGATTATCTATGCTGATAATATTTAGACCCTTGAGCAGCGATAAATTTTGACTAATAAACGCCATAGACGCGGCGTTGATCTGACTTGCCCATTCAAACAAGCTGTCTGCTACGCCACCACACAATGCTTCTCCAATAACACCTGCAATAATCGAATCTTTGGTAGGCGTAATCGTGAAAAAAACCAGATTCAGCAGGGTATTTTTGGCGTGTCGAAGCGCTGGTAAGTAAGTCTGGATCGTGCTGAGTGACTCATTCACAGTCTGACCATTTGGCCAAGAGGTGTTGATGACAGAACTGGACCAAATATCACCATATTTTCTAGACAACCGATCCAAAAAGCTAAACAAAATTCTTTTGTTGGACTTGACCAGAGTTCCCAATGTCATGGTCGAATTCAAAGTTCTGTTTTGTGTAACAGGAATCAAAAACTGCCCGAGTGCAGCATGAACCATCGAGATGGCCTCATGATTGTGCGGCGCTGTCATCTCCCCATGCTCTGCATCGTCTTGCATCTGAATCACGATGAGTTCACCCGGATGTTCGGTCATGAACTGGCGAATCTGAGCCAAGCCTGAACTTAATGTGTCTGTTGCCATGCTGTGCGACATGAAAAATTCTTGAACATCGCTATTGTATAAAATTCTGAGATCGAGCGCTCGAATGCCTTGCTGGAGTTGCTCAGAGATATTCAATCGCTGGGCCAATGTCACCTGCCGAAGAACCTGATTCGCTTCTGGATTGTCCCGAGCAATATCGACGACCCAATCCATCATCGGCGTCTCTTCCATCGGTGGTGTAGCCGTCAAATTCAGCCGATAGGCTCCGCTATCATGCGAGCCAAGCAACTTGAGCTGCGTCATCGGGCGAGCTTTCACGGTGTCTGGTAGATTCTGCATCCAGTCTGCCTGGGTCGCCACCAAACTGCTACCCACCATCCAAAGACAGACGATTTGTATTTTCACGCTTGATATAACCAATTTCATCGCGAAATATTTCGCTGTCACCATCGATTCAATACCAACCCGTTAATCTGCCAAAGATTTGTGTATTACTTCTTGGAAGGATTCCATTGCGTCCAAAACTGGTCAAATAACGCGCGTTTTTCTTGACTTAAACTTGCACGCCTGAGGGGCATCATCTCCTCTTTCGAACCCTTCACACAAGTATCGTCTAAACGATCTCGGATTAAAATGCCGTGTACATGGTCGATTTCATGCTGCAAAACACGTGCGAAAAAACCTTCAGCAAGCGTATCGATGGACGCTCCCGTCTCATCTTGTGCTTGATATCGAACATTGAAGTATCTGGGAACTTTACCCATCATATCTGACACCGAAAAACAGCCTTCCCAGTCTTCAAATAACACCGAGTTTTCCATCTGCTGATAACGAGGATTGATAAGAACAGTCATAGGAATTGGCTGAGCATGTTCTCGAAGCGAAGCTGCTTCTTTTGAAATATGAATCGCAATGATTTGAAGATCAGCTCCGATTTGAGGGGCAGCAAGCCCAACGCCCCCAATTTCCAATAGAGTCTCTTTCATCTCGTGAATCAGTTTTTTTGTGGGCTCATCTAACGGAAAGAACACAGGGCGTAATGCTGTCGTCAAAACAGGTCTATGTTCAGGGTTTTCATCGACGTAGATCATATATGGCGTTAGTTAGCATCATATATCGGTAATGCCAATGATGCGGATCACAACCCTCTTGCTCTTCTTTCAATCATTATTTGCAACTCTTTGAAAAGTCGAATCCCGAAACGAATACTCCAAGGATTCGCAAATACCATCACAGAAGCGGCCCCAAAATATCTATCCTTCACCAATAAAATACCGGATAATATTGTAGCAGCCAACAAAGCTTGTTGATCCGTAACTTCTCTTTTTTCCCAAGGAAACCGAATTGCCGAGGCTGAAGTCGTCACCAAAAAGAAACAAAGAAAAAAAGCCGAGACCGAGTTTCTCATATCTAAACCTCTGCTATATTGTTAGGGGAAAGGAAAGGGGTCAAGTTGTGTGTTCTTAAAATAAATCCTCATCACTGATTGTTACGTGCCACATGGCATGCTCCGGCCTGTCGCAGTGAGCAGCAGGCGGAGTTTTGTTGGATCCCAGTGCGAAATATTTCGCTGTCACCATCGATTCAATATCAAGATGAAACAAATCAGCTGGTTCTTTCTGGCGGGGTGGTTATTGGGTAGCTTCGCGCATGCCGCACCCTCTAATAGCACCAGCTGCCTCACCGTGGTCGGGGATGTGGTAGACGTCGGCAATAAAATAGCGGTGGCCCTGAACAACTTGGTTCCGAACGTTCTGAATCAAATCGCCCAAATTTTAAACGTCACGGTTCCCGAAGTTATCAACGTCACTAAATCGGGCATTACGGTAACTGATTCGATTGCAAAAACTGCTGCCAAATTTGCGGATCCAGCTTATGTAACCACCATTGTTGGCCTGGGATGCCTGGGGGCTGCTGGAGCCGGATTTTTCGGTTACTGGGGCTATCGAGCGGGTAAGTTCAGTTGGGACTCAGGTATCGTGAGACTCAGTGACTACGCCTGGCAAAGATTTCAAGCCTGGCGCGCTCTATCTTCGTCGCCCCCCACCACTTAACACGCAATTTGTTCAATCGATAACTCAGGCTTTAATAACTCTGGCCCTGCTTTTGCGACGCCCTCGATAAACCACTCGTTGTGTTCGCTGGGATCTAATAGGACTTGGGTGACCCGATAGCAAAGCTCAGACTCTTTTTGGATGCGTGTGTATATTGGCAACCGGGTCGTCGGTCCCCAGATAATTCGATCATATTGAGCATAATAGTCTGACAAAGCAGGTTCGTAATCGAACTCGGCGATTAATTTTGCTTCGTCGTAATTTTTTTGTGACAGCGCTTTAACTAATTGGTGCATCATCGCCCGCACTTCTGCCAGGAATTTCTTCTCGTCGAATGTCCACATAGGCAAAGCAACAGCCAATGCCACTTTGGGCCTCAGCATTTGTTCCCACTCGGCAATTAAACTGGAGTCTGTCTGAGCCAGAAGTGTTTTCAGATAAGCCGCGATATCTCCCAATGCGTCTGTCTTATAAACTTCTGGGACTGTCTGAATCAGCGTCTTATACACCAGAGATAAATAACGCAGCAGTACACCCTCGCTGCGCTCTAACCCATAGTCTTTCACGTACTCGTTAAAGGCGCTCAAACGCTCGAACATTTCGCGGGCAATCGACTTCGGCTGAATGTTATCGCCGGCCACCCAGGGGTGTTTGTCTTCGAAGGCATTGTAAGTTTCATAAATAAATTCCCGCAGGGGTTTTGGGTGCTCGATTTTTTCGAGCTGAGCCATGCGTTCTTCGTACTCGAGTCCTTCAGCGCGCATTTCAGCCATCTTGGCTGTTTTGAGCTTATCCACTTGGCGCATCAAAATCACTCTCGGATTTTCAGCAATAGATTCGACAAGACTTAAGATATTTAAGGCATATTCAGGATCCGTCTCGTCCAACAAGCTCAGAGCATGCAACAAATAGAGTGACAGTGTGTGGTGCAGGGAAAAATCATGCTGCAGGGTCTCATTCACGACCAACCTAGATCCAGCCGCACGATTGACAACCAGAGATACCAAGCCAGCATGAATCAGCGATTTCAGCAAAACAGCAGCTTGTCGCCGATTCTTAGACTTATTTTTAGGCGTCTCATGGCTCTTGGCAATCAGCCTAATCAACTCTTTGTAGCCTGGGTTTGCGTTGCCAACATGCGCTTGCAACAGCGTCATAATAAGGCCGTGTGAAACAACAAAGCGAGAGACCAGGGGCTCCGGCGTCAAATCGATTAATTTTTGAAAAGTTTTCTCATCCCAATGAACATAGTTCACGGTCGGGGCAGCCTTTTTGACGATTTTTTTCTTGAGTTTTGGATCCGCGCCGAACCTATTTTCTTGACGTTTGTTTTCAATTACGTGCTCGGGGGCTTGGCACAACACTGAGCCCTCGTCATCGAAGCCCTTTCGACCGGCTCGACCCGCGATTTGTTTAAAATCCCGAACGCTCAAGATCCCCGTCTTCACACCATCAAACTTGCAAAGCTTGGTGAACAGGACACTTCTGATGGGTATATTGACACCGACGCCCAGTGTATCAGTGCCCATGATAATTTTTAATAAGCCTGTCTGGGCAAGCTTCTCAACCAAGAGCCTATATTTTGGCAATATGCCGGCGTTGTGTAACCCAATGCCATGACCCACATAGCGCCGCATTTCTTTTCCAAATGGCGTATCAAATCGAAAACCTTCAAAATAGGTTTCGATTTTTTTCTTGTCTTCTTTCGAACTGATATTCACACTCATGGCGTTTTGGGCCTGCTCGACGCATTCGCGTTGCGTAAAGTTCACCACATACACCGGGTATCTATTGGAGCTTATTAAACTCGCCAGTGTCTCATGAATAGGCGTCTCGCAATAAGCATAGTCTAGGGGAACCGGGCGTTGTTGGCTCGTCACCACTGCTGTTTCTTGACCCGTCAGATCTTCTAGAACTTGTTTGATAAAGCCTGGGTCACCCAGTGTCGCCGACATGAGTAAAAAGCGACTCTTGGCCATGATTAACAAGGGTATTTGCCAGGCGATGCCCCGTTCGGGGTCTGAATAATAGTGAAACTCGTCCATGGTGACATAATCAATCGCTGACTCCGCTCCGCCACGAAGCGCCAAGTTGGATAGAATCTCAGCCGTGCAGCAAATAATCGGCGCGTCTTTGTTGACGCTGGCATCACCCGTCATCATGCCAATATTTTCAGGACCCAGCGTCTCACACAATGAAAAAAATTTTTCACTCACCAGCGCTTTGATAGGACACGTATAAAAAGACCGCTTGCCCTCTTGCAGAGCTTTAAAGTGCACAGCCAAAGCAACCAGTGATTTCCCAGATCCGGTAGGCGTGTTCAAAATCACGTTATTGCCAGCCATAACTTCTAAAATGGCCTCTTCCTGGGCTGGGTAGAGCGTGATTTTGTCGCCAACGATTTTTTCTAAGAAAGCGTCTAACATGTTGGCGCCCATAGCACATTGGCACAAAATAGCTTAAGCATCGTATCCATGCGTTTTCTAATTCTCCTTTTCCCACTGTTTGTCCACGCCGAAGTCATCGATAAAATTATCGCGATCGTGAACAAAGAGCCCATCTTGGCGAGCCAAATCAACCCTAGGGCTGACTTGGAAACGCTGATAGATGACGTGTTGATTGCCCTGGAAATCAAAAAATTAGGCTTGGATGTCTCCGACACTGAAATCGATCTGACAGTTTCGAACCTGATGAAGCAGCATAATTTAACGCCTGCGAATTTTGAAACAGCTCTCAAAGAAAGCAATGGCATGACGTTGACCGAGTACCGAGAATTTTTGAGAAAGCAGCTGTTTAAAAGAAATCTGATTCAAAACAAAGTCAAAAGTCGTATCTCAGCACAAGCCGGCTCTGAAATTCGAGTCGAAGCCGAGCAGGCAGAGTTTAAAACCCAAGCTGAAGCCCTCGAAGCGCTCAAAAATAACACCGTTGTGTTTCAGGATTTGGGAACGATTTCAAAAAAGGACTTGCTGCCAGAATTCGCCAAAGTTGTTTTTGCACTCAAAGAAGGCGAGACGTCGAGACCCATGAAATCTTCTCAAGGATTTATTGTCATCAAAGTTCGAAAAAGATTTGAAATCCCCCTTGAGAAAGTTGACAAGCAACGGTACGACCAGGAACTTGAAACCGCGTTTAAGCGTTATGTGAAAGAACTACGGGCATCAGCCTATATTGAGAGAAAGTGAGTGAATATGAAGGTTGCGCTCTTTTTTGACGGAAAAAACTTTTATTCTGGTTGGCGGGAAGCCGCCCGAGGCCGACGCATTGATTTTGCGAAACTTTCTGAATGGTTGGTCACCAAAGCCAAAGGCTCTTCCCTGTGGGGCGCCTATTATTACACGGCTGTTGAAGATACCGGCCTTTCAACCACCGATGCACAACAAAAATTGTCAGGCTTTTTAGACATGCTCGAGACGCAGCCTGGTTTCTTTGTGCATACGTTCAAGCGCAAGATTGGCTCACTCGCGTGCCAAGAATGCAACGCCGAGAACCGCTATTCGATCGAAAAAGAAGTCGACACCAGCATGGTGGCCCACATGGTGCGCCTCGCCGCCGTTGGCGCCTACGACACGCTCGTGCTCATGTCTGGCGACGCAGATTATGCACCCGCAATCGACGCCGTGCGTGCACTTGGCAAACAAGCGTATATTGCCAGTTGGGGCGGTACCGGTGTCAGTAAACGTATTCGTAATGTCGCGTTTGATCACATCGACATGCTCAATGGCATCTCGTTCTTTGAACGCGAAATGACTGACGAGGATCTCTACGCAGATTATCTTGACCCAGATGACACAGTGACAGAGATTGCCGAAGTGACAGGCGATGAAGCCATGGATGCCTTCCTAGCGGAGCTAGAGCAAGCACAAAGCAAATTTAGTGGCGGCTATGTTGGCCTAGGCTATTTCTTGACCCGTTGGCGCTCTACCCACCTAGACACAACCCCCGATGTTCGGAGACGGGTTCTTGATAAACTACTGGCTGAAGGGTTTGTCGAAACCTACAATGCCCCCGATGGTGCGCTGGCCATCCGAGTCTCGGAGCGTGCCGCAAATGCAATCTAGTTGCAAAAGCAACTAAGATCCTCTACAGAAAGCGGTTCTTATGTTCAGAATCGCTTTTTTACTGGGGCTTATGGCCCTGCCTATCTACGCGGAATCGTTGGAAGAACGCGTTGAAAAATTAGAAGACAAAGTCAACGCGCCACAACTTAGAGCCAATCTATTTAACCCTGGCCTGACAGTATTCGGCAACTTCTTGGCTTGCGGCGGCCAGAGCTGCGACAGTATTTTCCAGCTCCGAGAGGTTGAACTCGATTTGAGAGCCAGCATCGACCCCTGGGCAGATGGCGTCGCGATCATTGCTTTTGAGCCTGCGCATCAGGAAGTCGAAATTGAAGAAGGCTACGTGGTCATTAAAAAGCTGCCTATTTTAGACGATGCCCCGTGGGGACTGACGCTTAAAGTGGGTCGCTATCTTCAGCCCTTTGGACGCTTCAATCAGATCCACATGCATGATCTGCCTCAAATCACCCAACCTGCAGCAGTCCAAGCCTTCTTAAGTGATCATGCTTTTGCAAAAAATGGCATCTCGGCTGAGTTTTTTATCCCGACGCCGGGCGAAACGAATTCTCTCAGGCTCAACTTAAATTTGATCAACGGGGGTGGATTGCCTTTCAAGAAAGTCGAAGACCCTCGGTACCCAGCTGGCCTGGCACACATGGCTTGGTTTTGGGACTTGGCGTTGGAGCATGATTTGGAAGTGGGGCTATCCACTTATCTGGAAAATAATCCGATGCCAGGCACCCAACTGATCCAGCTTTATGGCACGGATATTAACTACAAGTGGCGACCGTACAAACAGGGTGAAAAACGCTCTCTCTTGATTGGCGGCGAGTTGTTTGTTGTAAATGGTGTCAAGGGTTTGAATGGCTATTGGCCACTCGGCGGCTTTGTTTGGACACAGTATCAGATCAACCAATGGTTCTACCCTGGCGTTCGGTACAGCTATTATCAGGGTGTGAATCAAGATAACCCCAATCACGCCGTCGGCGCTTTTCTGACTTATTATACAACCGAATTTTTACGCCTGCGCGCCGGATATCAATGGGACAACTACAGCCAAAATCAGTTCTTGTTTGAAATCAACTTCGTCATGGGCTCGCATCCGGTTGAGCCTTACTGGGTAAATCGATGAGAAAATTAGTCTTGCTGCTGGTGTTTGCGCAAACCCTCTGGGCATTGCCGATAAAAATTATCACGACGCTGCCAGTTTTAAAAAACATCACCGAAGAAATCGGTCAAAATCGAGTGTCTGTTCAAAGCCTGGCAGAACCGAGCCAAGATGCCCATTTTGTTCAACCCAAGCCTACTTTTATGAAAAAGGTTCGCGAGGCTGATCTGTTTATTGAAGTCGGCTTGGAATTAGAACTCTGGGGTCAGAAGGTAATAGATAGTGCAGGCAATCCTAAAGTCCAAATAGGCCAACCCGGTCGCGTTTTTGCGTCGGCAGGTGTGCCCACACTCGAAATTCCACAGGTATTATCGAGGCAACTTGGGGACGTTCACCCGTATGGAAACCCGCATATCTGGCTAGACCCTGTGCTGGTCAAAAAAATGGCCAAAAATATTTGCGCGGGTCTCGTCGCTGTCGATTACGAAGGCCTGGCTTTCTATGAAAAAAACTTGAAGACCTATCAGGATAAAATCGACCAGGCTTTGGTTGCTTGGGAAAAAAAAGCTGCGCAGATCTCCAATAAAAAGCTTGTGACTTATCACAGGAGCTGGAGCTATTTCGCCAAACGCTTTGGATTTGAAGTCTTGGGGCAAATTGAGGTCAAGCCTGGCATCCCCCCTACTCCAAAACACCGTGACGAGATTATTTTGCTCATGAAAGAAGCGGGCGTGAAGACCATTTTAGCCGAGCTGTTTTATGATCGAACACCCTCTGAGTATATCGCCAAAAGAACAGACGCAAAAATTGTCCAAGTGCCAATTGACGTCGGTGCTGTTCCAGAAGCGAAAGATTATTTCTCATTAATCAGCTATATTTTGGACAAGCTATCTTAGTCCCAGCTCTGCCAATCTATCATTCAAAAAATCATCAGCGGTTCGGGTGCCTGTCAAATGGGCATCTTTACGCGGATGCATGAAAAACGGCATCGAGTAGCGCGGTATTTTAGCCGCCTCGCCCTGGGGATTGATCACTCGATGTGTGGTTGCCTTGTAATAACCAGCAGTTGCAATGTCCAACATTTCAGCCGTGTTAATAATCATATCTCCAGGACCACACTGAACATCGTGCCACACCCCATGAATATCTTTGACTTGTAAGCCCGGTGCTGTCCCAGCAGGCAACAGCGTAATTAGGTTCATGTCTTCGTGGGCCGCCGATCGCACAGCTCCTGCTTGCTCAGAACCTGTTAGTGGCGGATAATAAATCGGACGCAATAAGTGTTCTTGGCTGCCAGTCACCATACCCCGAAGCGACCCGACTAATTTTTCACGGGCAATATGAGGCATTTGATTTTCGATCCAGTCAAGCAAGATGTCTGCCAACGTGAGCATTTCAGCCCGAATTTGCTGTGTATTTTTTCGAACTGGCACCGGGCACTGAGCGATATCGCGAACGTTATAAAACTCTTTGAGATCTTTGAGCCCATATCCTTTGGCAGTCTCAGATTTGCTGGCGGGGACATAACCCATCTGAGTTTCGGGGTTAAACATAAAATCCCAGCGACTATCTGACGCAAAAAACGCCGCCCAATCCGCATAAGTCTCTGAGATCAAATTAAGGTTAATCGGATGATTCACCAAAACGGCAAAGCCAGTTTCAAGCAAAGAATCGCTGAACTGTTTGGCAGCGTCGGGCTTTGAATAATCAACCAGTCCTAGCATAATTAATCTCCCCATTGGCTCACTAACCCAAAAACGGCCCGCGTAAAAGCTTTTCTTTCTTTTTTTGAGAACCCACTGACCCAAGGTATTACAAGGCCAAAATGATCAGCCTGAACAACACCCAAATCGATACCGATCCGAGAATCCAATTGAGCATTAACAGGAATCAAGCCGTCGCTGTGGCCATGAATTTCTGGCTGATGCTGCGTAATCCCTAAAACAAGCTGCAAGCAATAGCTGTGATCTTCCGACTTTGAAGCGCTACGCACATAAAAAATTCGATTGGATACAAAATCATGTTTGGCTTCATCGGTGATAGCTGCATGATAATGCTCAAACGCCAGGTCAAAAACGGTTTTAGCTCCGACTTCGCTGAGGGTCTCCGTCTCCAATCCCGTAATCGCTTTTATTGCTTCGTAGCAAATCCAGCGTGATGGTTCGTTCGCAACTGGCGCTCCCTGAATCGGCGCTTGAATCAAGATTATCCGTTCCACGCAGCCTTCTAATATTAAATCCGGATATTCCAAAATCACATGCAAGATCTCAGCAGCTCCCTTACTATGACCGACCAAAATCAATGGCTTTTGATGTTCAAAATGGGTTTTTAAAATATGCTCCTTCAAGATTTGTGAATTTTCTGGGATCGAGTTTCTTGAAGAGGGGCCGAAATAAGAACTTTCCCCACCCAACTCATGTTCTACAGCCTCGCGATTGTCCGAAAAATAGCCAGGCACCAGCTTGGCCAACCCGTTTAAGATCCCACCCACAAACAGCACGTGCTTGCCTTTGAGCCTCTCTATATAAACGGCTTCGCCTTCTATCTCTTGCCGCCACAATTCCTGCAACGCAGGCGATGCTGCCTGCAGTTCTACGACGCATAAGAATAGCCAGAGCTTCCACATGAAAGTGGTAAGAACGCTCTTGGGCCAATGGTTATTCCCGAGATCCGCAGGTCACCTGAGTTCTCAATTCCTGTCCATTCATGCAACAGTGACGTGCCTGTATCTCAACTTTGACCCATTTAGGTTCGAGAACCCCAAATATAACATCCGCAATTTGCGCTGTCAGGTTTTCTTGCAGCTGCAAACGCTTGGCATAGGCGTCAATCACCTGGCCAAATGCGCCTGCACCCGTAATAAAAACCTGCGGTTCATAGGAAATATTCACAGCCCCCAAAAATGGCAGGAAAGTATGTTCGCAAAGAGATACAAAAGAGATATTCGGCACTTCAATCATGCCGCGATACGTCGATGCTCCACATCGTTCTCTTCGAAGAATTACAGCCGGTTCTTGCTCATAACCTTTGGTCAGATCCGAAAAAGCGCGAGCGGCTAACAGTGGCGTTTTTTCTAAGCCGGGCCGTTTAGAGTCGTCGCCAATTTTGCTCAAAAGATTATAAAAAATTAATTCCAGTCGTGCATGATGAGATTCAGTCATAGCTTGACAAGCTAACGTAAGTCCGGAAACCTGCCAACTCCCCATGAATGCAATCAAATTTGAACACATCCCCGATACAGGCCTGACTCTCGAAGAAGATTTGAGTGCCGATGTAATTTCAAACATTTTGGACGAACCCAACCGTGAACTTTGTTACAAAGCCACAAAACCTACGCACGTCGTGTTTAACTTAGAACGCAAGGGCAAAGATGTTCTGCTGACGGGTGGCGGCGAATTTGCGCTCTCGCACCCCTGCGTGCGCTGCCTTGAACCTGTTGAAATCAACCATGAGCTCATATTCGACGTCAAGCTGGAACATCCCAAAGAGATCAATTTAGAAGAGTGCTTACGCGAAGAGCTTTTCTTGGAGCTGCCGGGTTATCCCGCTTGTGTACCGTCGTGTTTGATATGAGCTGGCTACTGGCCATACGTCCTAAAACGCTCACAGTGAGCCTCGCATCTGTCATATTAGGCGTGTCACTGGCTCATCGAGACGGTTATTTTTCAGGGCTATATCTCACGCTCACGCTTTTGGGCGCACTGCTGATCCAAATCGGAACCAACCTATGTAACGATTATTATGATTTTCAAAAAGGGACCGATACGCATGAACGTGTCGGTCCTGTGCGCGTCACCCAGGCAGGCTTGATTTCGCCCCAGAAGGTCAAAGCAGCTTTTATCGGGGTGTTTATTTTGGCCGCAGTCTTCGGCGTGTTTCTAGTACTACGAGGCGGCTGGGTGTTCTTACTAATTGGGGTGGCTTCTATTCTATCAGGCATTGCCTATACAGCTGGGCCTTATGCGTTGGCTTATTGGGGCCTAGGCGAATTATTTGTGCTGATTTTTTTTGGGCCTGTCGCCGTTGCTGGGACTTACTACATCCAAGCTTTAAGATTCAGCTGGACAGCTGTTTGGACCGGCATCGCTGTGGGCTTATTGGACTGTGCAATTTTGGCTGTGAACAACTTGCGTGATATCGAACAAGATCGAAAAGCTCATAAAAAGACGCTCGCTGTGCGATTTGGGCGGCAGTTTGCGAATTTCGAGTACGTGTTTTGCTTGCTGGTACCGGCTTTAATTGCCTTTTGGCTTCACGCTTGGGCAGCAAGCCTGGTGGTGGTTCTAGCACTGCTTGTCATGCGCAAAAGCAGCCTGGATAAATTATTGCCCCAGACTGCTTTGTTGGTGCTGGTGTTTGCGGTCGTGTTCTCAGTACAAATTATTCTCGTCTAAACAAAAAAGTCCTGAATCAGATCGGTTTCGCCCGGCACGCAAGAATAAGGCCCAAAGTCAGTCACACCCCCATGCTGTCTTAGAAAATCGTCATCTATTAGCCACTGGCCAGTGATCTCACCAGCAGGGGTTAGAAATAACGTATGTGCTGCATCCGCCACGATTTCAGGCTTTCTAGACTTCTCATGCGCTGCCTCTCCAATCAGCATCCCAATTGCTGCAGTCCAAATGGCTGTTCGGGGCCACAAAGAGTTCACAGAGATTTTGCGATCTCGAAATTCAGCTGCCATCCCCACCGTGCACAAACTCATGCCGTACTTGGTCATGCTATAGGCGAGATTATTTTGAAGCCACTTGGGCTCGAAACTAATCGGCGGCGATAAGTTTAAAATATGAGCGTTTGAGGACTTTTCTAGAAATGGCAAACAAGCCTGTGAACAAAAGAAAGTCGCTCGGGCATTAATGCCCATCATGAGATCAAAAGACTTAGGCGGTGTAGCGTCTGTTGTTGTGAGCCTAATCGCGCCGGCATTGTTGACGAGAATATCAATACCCCCAAAGTGAGCCGCTGCTTTTTGAACACACGCCTGAATCTGATCTGCATCACGGACATCTAGTTGCAGCGCCAAAGCCTTGCCACCTGCCTCTTCGACTTCTTTCGCAACCGTAAATATGGTCCCAGGTAATTTGGGGTTTACTTCAGCGCTTTTGGCAGCGATCACAATATTCGCGCCATCGGCGGCACATTTCAGCGCGATGGCTCGGCCAATTCCGCGGCTGGCTCCAGTGATAAAAATTGTTTGGTTTTTGAGAGTTTTCATGGTTATCGTCACCTTTATATGAAGTTCTCTACACAATGTGTCCACGCCGGTCAAAGTCCCGATCCAGAAACGGGCGCCATCATGACGCCGATTTATATGTCGTCGACTTATGTTCAGGAGTCTCCAGGCGTCCACAAGGGTTACGAATACTCACGCACACACAACCCGACTCGAACCGCCCTGCAAAATAATTTGGCCGCGTTAGAGGGGGGCGAGTTTGCGTTTGCTTTTGCATCCGGCTGCGCAGCCACTGCATCACTATTCATCTGCCTATCGACAGGCGATCATATCGTTGCCATGGATGATTTGTATGGGGGAACCAGGCGCTTAATCACTCAGGTATTTGGGCGCTGGGGCATCACTTGTGATTTTGTTGATTTGAGTGATTCGAAAAACTTAGCCCCCGCGCTGAAACCCAATACCAAGCTGATCTGGATCGAAACGCCCAGCAACCCAATGCTCAAATTAGTGGATATCTCGGTGATCTCGAAAATCGCACATTCCAAAAATATCCCAGTTGCAGTCGACAATACTTTTGCAACGCCCTGTTTGCAGCAGCCATTGAAACTGGGTGCGGATTTGGTCGTGCACTCGACCACCAAATATCTGGGCGGCCATAGCGATTTAGTCGGCGGCGCAATCATGACCCATAGCCCAGAGTGGGCCGAACGAATCAAGTTCGTCTCAAACTCTGTTGGAGCCATCCCTAGCCCAATGGATTGCTTTTTATTGCTTCGGGCCACTAAAACCCTTGCGGCAAGAATGAAAGCCCATTGTGAAAATGCGCTTCAAATTGCCCAATTTCTAGAAAAACACCCCCAGGTAGAACGCGTGATTTACCCAGGCCTAGAGAGCCACCCCCAGCACCCACTCTGCAAAAAGCAAATGCTCGCAGCCGGGGGCATGATCTCTTTTGTCATCCAAGGCGGTCTTGGTGCAGCAAAACACTTCACCCAGTCTACGCGACTATTTAGTTGCGCTGAAAGTTTGGGAGGTGTTGAAAGCCTCATTGAATTGCCAGCCATCATGACCCATGCTTCTGTGCCTTTAGAAGCAAGAAAAAATCTGGGAATTGTTGATGGATTAATTCGTCTTTCAGTAGGGATAGAGGACCCTATTGACTTATTAACAGATTTGGACAACTCTTTCCCTTAAGTTATTAAACAGAGGTAAAAATGGCTACAGAAAAAGCAAAAAATAAAAGAACCTTGGTTTCTTTTAAAGACATTCAGATCGCTTACTTAATCGAAGGCATGGATGGCGTTGAAAGACTCTTGAAGGGCCGAAAGAACATCGCTTCTTTGCTCCGCAGAGCGGTTAAAGAGCTGAAAGCAGCTGGCAAAAAGACAGATACTTTGGACGCCTACATTGCAGAAAATCACGGCCCAGGCACCCGTGGACGATCGGTCCCGACATCAGGTCAAGAACGTTTGTATAAGGCACAGCGCATTCACGCTGGCGGACCTTTCTTGCGTTTGCCGCTCGCGCCGCTTGGAACGGACAAAGGTGGCGTGGTTCGTGTTCGTTTCGAGCGCGACCAAATCATCGTTCGCAATATGGCTTAACGCACCCAGATTTGGCTGCTGCAGAAAGATTTCAGGTTTTTTTCCAGCAGCCTTCTGGCAGTATTATCTGGGTTTAGCAAAAAAACAGGTTTGGCATATCTTTCAGCCAGCTTGACCAATTGAACCAGACTTTCTTCATAACCAGTCTTTTGGCTGGGCAACAAGAACAAAGAATCTATCATCAATAACTCGACTATTTTTGTCTTGAATAGCTCTAGACTCATAGCGATTGCTTGTTCCAATGCATCGGGCTTTAAAACGAGATCAGGCCTCGAGTTTTGGGAGCGTAGGTTATCAAATGGATCCAAATAAGCAATGGTTCTGTAATTAGAAGCTTGTTGCAGAGCTATTTTGGCGATCTCACATTCTCGTTCTCCATAAAATTCAATGAGCCATAGGGGGTGTTTTTCTTCCCCGAGCAGGCAATTCACCCAGCGTTTCAAGAATTTTGGTTGGAACTCTCTTGATTTTTTTCTTTGCAGCATGTTTTGATGGACTCCATCGGAGAATAGAATGGACGAAATTGAATTGATCGCTACTTTTGACACGGACGAAACTGCCCGTCTAGCAGCCAAGGCCCTCAATAATTGGTTTTCATGGGTCATGGAAGGCGATCACGACGAAGAGGTGCCCGATTTTTTTGAGGATTTCGGAATTGCGGCCGACGAATATGTTCTCGAACGAGAAGAGGCCAATTGGGAAGATACCCCTGTGGCGCGCTCTCGCGGCAATCGAATCACCATTACGTTAGAGTCTGCCAATGCTGTCGATGCTTTGGAAGAGCTTTTGGAAGCTTTGGGTGCTTACGATGTCACTGTGTCGGGCGAAGAAGATTGAAAGCTCTCTTCCTAGGTTTTTTTTGCTGCTCACTCGCGGCCAATCCAGTCTATCGAGAAGCTGAGCAGTTTGAAAAGCGTCTATTGTTCCCCCAAGCGCTTTCAAAATACCAGGAAGTCTTGCAACAAAAAAATCGATTTTGGAATAGAAGGGCTGCATTTCGAATTGCCACGCTCATTCGAGATATTCAGTTTAATGCGGGACGCTCTGAACAAATCAGGCGCCCTATTCTCTCTCTCTATAGAAGCCTCTTGTCGGAGCTCCCCAGCCCAAGCACAGACCCAGAGCTCTGGGGCGAGCTCTATAAAGAAATCCGCTGGACCCGATTGGGTCTCCAGAGCCCTCAAATGTTTTTTTGATGCTTTTTGATTGCCAAGTCAAAAACTCTGCGTTAGGATGCCAAGATTGTGAAAAACGCTTCATTCGAGTCCAGTTGGCATGGTGCTATACCCTCCGAAGCGACCCCAGCCTTCAGGAGGTGTTATGGGTAAAAAGTTATATGTTGGTAATCTCCCTTTTTCTGCTACGGATGAGACTTTGGCAGAAAAATTTGCTGCTTTTGGTGATGTAGAGTCCGCCAAGATCATTGTGGATCGTGACTCTGGCCGCAGCAAAGGCTTTGGTTTCGTGGAAATGGCATCGGATGATGCAGCCCAAAAAGCCATTAGCGAATTGAATGGTCAAACACTTGATGGCCGTGCCATGACTGTCAATGAAGCACGCCCAATGGCACCCCGCAGTGGTGGTGGTGGTGGTGGTGGATACGGCGGCGGTGGCGGCGGTTACGGCGGCGGCGGAGGCCGTGGTGGTCGTGGCGGCGGTGGCGGCGGCGGTCGTTACTAGTTTCTAACCCCGGGGGGGATGGTACCAAATTATTGCCCAGCTAAAACTTGGTACCGGGCCTTTTTGATTTTCAAAAATCAAAAAGGGCTGGGCCTTGTATTTTAGATGATGAATAATAGAGAACCATTTTTACGTCCTTTAAACTCGCTAGAACAACAAATTGTTGACTACGTTGAGCCCATTTTAGCCCTCGATGGCACAGAGCTTGTTTCAATTCGAATCTCTGGCCTCAAAGGCAAGCCTCTTTTGGCTTTATTTATCGACAAAGCCTCTTTGGACGAGTTGGCCAGTTTAAGCCGCTTGATTTCAGATGCGCTCGATGTCGCTAATGCGAAACACCAATGGTTTTCTGGAGCCTACCAGCTTGAACTATCAAGCCCCGGCCTGGACAGACCCCTCACGAAAAAAAGTCACTTTTTAAAGGCGATGGGCCAACAGGTCCGCGTAAAAGCCTCTACAGGCACCGTCCGTGGCATTCTAGAACGATCAGACGACTCGGGTATCATGCTCAAAGAGCACCCAGAAATCATCGCTTGGTCAGAGATTCGCGACGCAAATATCATTCATGTGTGGAGATAGCTTATTATGGAAAGCAGAAACTTAGATTTAAGATCCGTTATTGAACAAGTCGGCAAAGAAAAAAATATTGAAAAGGAAGTGCTCGTCAACGCTCTCGAATCGGCCATGCTCAGCGCGGCACGCAAAAATCTGGGGCCTTTGGCAGACCTCGAAGCACGCTACAACCCAGATGCCGGCGAAGTTGAAGTTTATGAATTCAAAAAAATCGTCAAAGAAGTGACCAACCCTAGCCTCGAAATTGCTTTTGAAGCAGCTAAAAAACTAGACGCTGATCTCACAGAAGATGCTTTGGGCGAAGATTTAGGTATCAAGCTAGATTCTGCCGAGTTTGGACGGATCGCGGCCCAAAATGCCAAGCAAATTATCGTCCAAAAAGTCCGTGAAGCTGAACGCTCTCTCGTTTTCGAAGAATATAAAGATCGCAAAGACGAGCTTGTGACAGGCGTCGTGCGTCGCTTTGAACGTGGCAATATTGTGGTCGATCTGGGACGCTCGGAAGCGATTATCCCGACCCGCGAACAAGTTTCCAAAGAAAATATCCGAGCTGGCGATCGCATTGTTGCCTATGTGCTCGACGTCTTGGAAGAAACCCGGGGTTCGCAAATTATTTTGTCTCGAACACACCCCAATTTGGTGGTCAAACTCTTCGAGCAGGAAGTCCCCGAAATTGCCGATGGCATCGTGAGCATTGAGGCCGCCTCCAGAGAACCTGGCTTTAGAACAAAGATTGCAGTTCGCTCGAAAGACGGCGACGTGGATCCCGTCGGAGCGTGCGTGGGCATGAAAGGCGCTCGCGTTCAAGCCGTCGTTCAAGAACTCAAGGGCGAAAAAATTGACATCGTGCCATTTGATCAAGATGAAGCCCGCTTTGTCTGCAATGCTCTAGCACCTGCAGAGATCACCCGCGTGTTGGTCAACGAAGCCGAGCACTCGATGAAAATCGTTGTCCCTGACGACCAACTC
Organism: Myxococcales bacterium; assembly: GCA_023248545.1. GTDB lineage: Bacteria > Myxococcota > UBA727 > UBA727 > JABDBI01 > AER2-1. The sequence goes on from JAHFEF010000006.1 coordinate 49,287, forward strand.
TCGCTCGCCATCGGCCGAAGAGGCCAAAATGTTCGCCTCGCGGCTGAACTCACTGGTTGGAAAATCGATATTCACTCGGAATCTAAAGCCGCCAAAGATCGAGAAGACGCGGGTTCTTCGTTGGCCCGCATAGAAGGCTTAAGTGAGATTCAAATCCAGACGCTTTACAACCATGGGTTTAGAAAAGCTGAGGATTTGGCCAATGCCGACCCTGAGCTTTTAAAAAATCTTCCTGGTATGCAGGCCGATCACATCGAAGCGATCCAAAACAACGCTCGAAGTGTCATGCAAAAAGACAAGCTGCCAATTGGTAAGCAAAAGGCCAAGCAACTGGTTGAGCTTGGAATGATTGCAGATCAAGCTCTTAGTTTGATCGACTTGAACGAAGAAGATCTAAAAACTCTAGACAATGCATTCTACAGTGATTTAAGCGACCTCGTTCTGGATAACGCCGAACATATCGCGCAAATCACGGGCTTTTCGGCAGAGAAATCTAAAAAAATTCAAGACGATGCCAGGAGCCGACTCGGAGTTTAGCTTGCCAAATAGAATGTGCGTAGGTTGCCGGTCTATCTCCCCGATAGACCAGCTGTGGCGCTTTGTTCGGGGCATTGACGGTTTTGTTTTGTTTGACTCAAATCACCGCCTAGAAGGCCGAGGGGCTTATACCTGCAAAAACAAAAAGTGTTTTGAACAGGCAATTCATAAAAAAGCCTTCGGGAGGGCTTTCAAAATGCCAATTTTGGGTATAAGCATGCCTGTTGATTAGGAGTATTTAGGAATGGCGAAAGTACGGGTACATGAACTAGCCAAACGGTTTGGCCTCTCAAACCAAGAGTTGTTGAACAGGTTGGCTGCCAAAGGGATTGTCGTCAAATCACATTCCAGCAATATCGACGAAGACCAAGTCGCTCAAGTTTTGCAAACCACCGCCGAAGTCTCTGCGAAACCCCGCACGGTCTTAAGACGCCGAAAAGACGAACCCGAAGAAGTTCTCGCCGAAGCCCCGAGTGAACCCCTGGTGCAAGAATCGGTTGCCGAAGAAGAATCCCCCGTATTGCCAGAGCCCTCACACCAGCAGGTATCTCCGCCGCCACCCGTGTTCCAGACACCTGCGCCCGTTGTTCAGGCACCTGTAAGCACGACAGGACCTAATGCCCAAAACGTTGTTCGGGTCATTGACCCTAATGCCATTAGAGCCCGACTGGCGAGTGAAAATCGAACGTTCAGACCCCGTCCACAAGTCGGAGCAAGGGCACCGTTTACGCCCGTTCGGGAAATTCGAATTGGCGCTCCAACCGGCGTTGCTCAACCATCCAGTTCAGACAACAAGCCCGGCGCCAGACCTTCGAACAAGAAGAAAAAAGACGACGCATTTGCCCAAAGCCACGAACGCAAAGAAATGCGCTCCGGCGGCTATGAGCTCTGGACACAACCGGGCAAAAAGAAAAAGAATCTTAAAAAATCAGGTAAAAGCACCAATATTACTCAAGCCGCTGCTCATAAACGCGTGGTTGAACTCTCGGGCCCTATTACCGTCAACGAGTTGGCGCATCGCATGTCGATCAAAGCCGGCCAAGTGGTCAGTAAGCTCATGAGCATGGGCATGATGGTCACGGTCAATCAGCCTATCGACCCTGATACCGTCGCGATTATTGCCAGCGAATTCGAATATGAAGTCAAAAATATTGGGTTCGCCGAAAACGATCTCCTGAAAGAAGTTGCCGACGCAGAAGAAAGCTTAAAACTAAGACCACCCGTTGTGACCGTCATGGGCCACGTGGACCATGGTAAAACCAGTATTTTGGATGCTTTGCGTCAAACAGACGTCGCGGCAGGCGAAGCAGGCGGGATCACTCAGCATATCGGCGCCTACTCGGTTCAAACCGAGCGTGGCCCCGTGACGTTCTTAGATACGCCGGGCCACGAGGCTTTTACAGCCATGCGCGCCCGAGGCGCTCAAGTGACTGATATGGTGATTCTCGTGGTGGCTGCCGACGACGGCATCATGCCACAGACCATCGAAGCCATCGACCACGCCAAAGCCGCCAAGGTCCCTCTGGTCGTTGCGATCAATAAAATGGACTCGGCCAACGCCAAGCCTGAGCGTGTCTTGCAACAACTATCTGAACACGGGATCGTCGCTGAAGAATGGGGCGGCGACACGCAGGTATTCCGAGTCTCTGCCCTCAAGAAAACCGGTCTTTCTGAACTCCTCGAAGGCTTGATCAATCAGGCCGAGATTATGGAACTCAAGGCTAACTACGACAAAGCTGCTGTGGGCACCGTCATCGAAGCCAAGTTGGATAAAGGCCGTGGACCTGTCGCAACCGTTTTAACTCAAGCAGGCACGCTCAAACAGGGCGATTACATCGTCGCAGGCGAGCATTCTGGCCGAGTGCGTGCCATGTATGATTCCAGTGGTAATAAAGTCGAGGCTGCAACGCCTTCGATGGCTGTCCAAGTTCTTGGCCTCTCGGGTGTTCCAATTGCCGGTGATAAATTTAATGCCGTTGAAGACGACAAAGCAGCCAAAACCATTGCTGATCACCGAGCTGCACAGGTGCGCGAGCAAGAGCTTATGAAGTCTTCCCGAGTCACCCTCGAAAGCTTCTTACAAAGCTCTCCCACCGACAAAGGCCAGACGCTTCGACTCATCGTCAAAGCCGATGCCTATGGTTCTGTTGAAGCATTGGTCGCTTCGCTCAAAGGCCTTTCGACCAAGTTGGTCACCGTCGAGATCGTGCACTCAGGCGTAGGTACTATTACAGAAAACGACGTTAATCTAGCGCTGGCTTCGAAGGCGATTATTATTGGCTTTAATACCAAGCCAGACACCAAGGCTCACACGTTAGCAGCTCAAGAAAAAGTAGACATTCGGTCTTACAGCATTATTTACAACATGATCGACGAGGTCAAATTGGCCATGGCTGGCCTGTTGGCTCCTGTGTACGAAGAGAACTATTTGGGGCAAGCAGAAGTCAGGGCTCTGTTCCCAGTCAACAAACTCGGCAAGATTGCAGGCTGTTATGTTCAGGATGGTAAGATTGCTCGGTCGGGTCAGGTGCGTGTGAAGCGTGGCAGTCAAATCTTGCACCAAGGCAAAATCGCCAGCTTGAAGCGCTTCAAAGACGACGTCAAAGAAGTGACGTCTGGGTATGAATTTGGTTTGGCTTTGGAAGGCTATGATGGTCTCGAGGTCGGCGATGTTCTCGAGTGCTTTGAACTCAAGCAAGTGGCAGCCAAATTAGACGCTGCCTTGAAAGACGAGCCTCAGGCAGCAGGTGCAGGTGCATAATGTCGCTCCGAACTGAACGCGTCGCTTCTGAAATCCAGAAGGTTTTGTCGCGTAAATTACTCAAGACACCTGCCTTTTTGACAATCTTAGAAGTCGAAATGAGCCCCGATTTAACCAGTGCTAAGATTTATTTTTCGCTGTTTGGTTCGGAGGCTCAGTGCAAACAAACCCTCGACTTTCTAGAACAAGAAAAAAAAGCGCTCCGCATGGAAGTCGGCCGTCAGATCAAATTACGTCTCACTCCTGAGCTGAACTGGATCAGAGATAATACTCCCGAGCGAGCAGACAGGATTCACCAGTTGCTAAAATGACGCATGAAATCAAACATCTCGAAGAACAAATTAGGCACCATAACCGTGCCTATTTTGTTTTAAACGCCCCAGAAATTAGTGACACCGAGTTTGATCAACTGGTGGAGCGACTCAAAAAACTTAAACCTGACTCACCGGTCCTGTCGGAGATAGGTTCTGATTTAGGTGCACCGGGCAAAAAAGTCACTCACCAGCGGCCCATGTTATCACTGGACAAGTGTTATAACTTGGAAGATTTCTCAAACTGGTTTGAAAAGATTCAAGGCCCTGTATTGGCCATGCCCAAAATCGATGGCGTTGCCTGTTCGATTAAATATAATTCGAAAGGCCATTTGGTCTTGGCGGCAACGCGGGGCGATGGCGAAGTTGGCGAAGATATTACTGCGAATGTAAAGCGTATTAAAAATATTGCCCAGGGCTTGCCTGCCAAAGTAGAGATCCGGGGCGAAGTTTACATGCGCCTGTCCCGATTTAAGACACACTACCAAGAAGCTTTCTCAAATCCCAGAAACTTAGCTGCTGGGGCGCTCAAGCAAAAAGATCCCAATAAGTCGGCGGCCTATGGGCTTTCTTTTTTCCCCTATGATATTGACGGCATGGATTTCAAAACAGAACTCGAAAAATTTGAGTTTTTGAAATCACTCGGCTTTGACCCCATGCCCGTATTGCTCGCTCATACTCCAGAAGACTGTGAGCAAATTTATCTCGATCTCAAAAAGCAACGCCCAGAATTAGACTATGAAATCGACGGTGTTGTATTCAGGGCCAATCAAGTCAGTGAACAAACTCGGCTGGGCATCACGGCCCACCATCCCAAATGGAGCATTGCGTATAAGTTTCAGGGCGATAGCGCTCAAACCCAATTGGTCGACGTCGAATGGTCTCTGGGCCGCACGGGTGTGATTACACCCGTGGCTATTTTTGAACCCGTCTGGGTGTCTGGGGCTATGGTCTCACGCGCTTCTTTGCATAATCTGACTTTATTTGAAGGTCTTGGTCTCACAAAAGACGCATTTGTTCGGATTGTCCGACGCGGCGGCGTAATTCCACATGTTGAGCAAGTCTTAGAATCTGTCGGCGAACCGTTTAGATATCCCAAACACTGCCCTTCCTGTCACAAAGAAACTCTCATAGACGGCGAATTTCTGTGCTGCCCCGATCCTGAAAACTGCCCACAAATTATCGCCGGCCGCTTAATTCATTTTTGTGCAGTCTTAGAGCTCGAAGGCTTTGGTGAAAAAATTATCTACAGCTTAATCCAAGCCGGCCTACTGAAACAACCTGCAGACTTATTTAAACTGCGTTTTGAAGATTTGATCAGACTTGACCGGATGGGCGATGTACTAACCAAAAAGCTGCTCGCACAAGTTGAACAAAAGCGTGTGCTTCCCCTGCCCGTATTTTTGACAGCGCTCGGTTTTGACGAACTGGGGCCGACGATTGCGGAGACACTGGCCAACCGATTTGAAACACTAGACGCATTACGCCAGGCCGGCTTTGAAGATTTAACCCAAATTTTTGGCATTGGGGAATCGATTGCACAGGCCGTTCAGAAAGGCTTCGAAGCTTTCGGGCCAGAAATCGAAGCGCTGCTAAAAGAAATCAAACTCACCAAGCCCGAGAAGCCCGCTTACGATTCGAAACACCCGTTGTTTGGCAAGAGCGTCGTATTTACTGGCACGCTCACGCAATTCGAGCGCAAAGAAGCGCAAAAGAGAGTCCGTGCGCTCGGCGGCCAAACCCCGTCGGCTATTTCAGCCAACACAGACTATTTGGTCGTCGGAGATGGGTCCATCAGCACCAAGCAAAAAGCTGCTCAAAAATTAGGCGTTCAAGTTCTGTCAGAAGCTGAGTTTGCAGCATTCTTAAAATCATGATCCAACTTCATGCCTTGCGTTTTTGGTGCAACGCAATAGTATCCAAGCGTTCGCCCAAGTGGAACAGATGGACGCTGGTTTGGCAACAAACGAGAGGAAAGTCCGGGCACCATAGAGCGAGGGTGCCGGTTAACGACCGGTCAAGGTGACTTGAAGGAAAGTGCCACAGAAAATACACAGCCTCCCTACGCCAAGGCTTCGGGAGGTAAAGTTGAAAAGGTGCGGTAAGAGCGCACCGCGGGTTTGGAGACAAACCTGGCAGGGCAAACCCCACCCGGTGAAAGGTCAAGGTGAAATCCGCCGTCCTGTGGCTCGCAGGCTGGGTTTCTAATGAGACCGCTCGAGGGTATTGGCAACGATACTCCTAGACGAATGGCCATCGATGAGAGGGGAGCAATCCCGCTCGGCACAGAATCCGGCTTACGGACCTCTTGGACGAATAAATGCCACCCGATAAACTTTAGTTTGGCGGGTGGCTTTTTACTTAAAAATCCTGAATCGCTCGAGCAATACGTCCTCAAGATTTCGCCGCCCGTCAAATACTGCCAGAATGGACACCTTGCTTTGCGTAATTTTGTAAATAATCCGCCAGGGTGACTCAATTACCTCCCTGACCTGAATAATCCCAATGTCATTTAATTCCGGAACTATGCGACCTCGTTCTGGAAATCGCCAAAGATCTGATGCTCGTTTTTCAATTTTATCCAAAATTGTCAACGCTACATCCAAATTATTTTCGGCAATGTAGTTAATAAGCTCGCGCAAATCATTCCTACCAGTCACGGTCCATTCTACCTGATAGTCATGGCTCATCGCGACCGCGCCTCTTCTTTAACTCAGCCCTCAAATCTTTGAACATTTTTGTCTGTTCAATCACCCTGCCTTCTCGTACATCCTCTTCACCTGCCGCCAAAATTTTCATCATATTGATAGCAGCTTTCATGCGCTCATAGGACTCGGGATCCTGAATAACAGCACGAGGTTCCCCATTTTGAGTAATCACAACTGGACGATGGGTCTCATTGACCTGAAACAGCATATTGGCCGTATTTGCCTTCAAATAGCTTACGGGGCGAATATCCTCCATAATTCTCATAACTACAGCCTCCTGCTAAATAGAGTACCTTAAAAAGACTTATTACGCCACTTCAAAATTCGCCAGCTCTAAACCCTTCGCACCTAATCTCTGTCGCAGCTGGCCTCGGACCGATTTAACCTGACTGCGCGACACGGCATCCATGCCTGAAAATTTAAGTTTAACAGCTTTGCCCTGGGCCGAAATTTGAATGCGACCGCCACCTAAAACGCCCGGTTTTAGGTCAATCACAAACTGCGAAACACCTTGTGTATCTACGCCAGCATAAACTTGATCCACAATCTGATTTAAGACCTCTTCAGGAACTTTCACCGGCCCACCAGGAACGGCTTCGGCTTTTTGCATCGCCATCCCCATAGAAACAGCTTGTTGAAAAAAATCGCTGTTCGACGAACCACCGAATTCACCACTATCTTGATCTTGCTGTTTTTTGCGCTGGATGGCTAACTCCAATGCAACTTTTTCGTTCTTTTTTTCGACTTGCTTATCATGTGACGTATTTTTTTGAGTCTTTTGCTGTTGTGTTTTTTGAGACTTTTCTTGTTGAAGTGCTTTGGGTGGAACAGGTGCCTCCGAACCTTGTTCAGAAGCCGCTGTTTGGGCAGCAGCTTCTTCGCCTCTGGCCATCTCATCTAAAACTTGCTTGGAACCCACCTGCACACGAGCTTTCGCCCCCAGTTGCTGATTGGTTTCAAGCTTCGCCTCGAACTCTTGGTTCGATTGCTTGCGTTGGATTTCGCGCGCGCGAATCCGAATGGCACGATCCACAATTTGGGACGCTTGGTTTCGATCGACTCGGTCACTCATGGGGCTTGCTCCTTCAGTTGAATGTTATATCGCGCTTGAGTAATATCATCGCTTTCTGATTCTTCTTTTTCTTCGCGAATCTTCTTTTGTTTTTTGGCCCATTTTTCTTTGTGTTTTTCGAGCACTTTGTAGTCTTCTGTCGCCTTCATCATGGCGTCGAGAGCTTGTTTGACTCGATCTTGGGCTTCTTGGACAACTTGTTCTTGTTGATTCATCTCGAGAATAAATGCCTGTTCTTTCTCCAAGAGCATTTCTAAGTGCCGTTCGCCGAGCTTGATCACTTCGATTTTGACCGTCTGCGAGGCCATGGCCTGAAAATACTCGGCGCGTTTTTGGGCGCGCATCGCTCTCATGGTTTTGAGCTGATCTTGCATCTGGTTCAGCTTTTTTTGAGCCTCGTCCAGCTTTTGCTTTTCCTTCGCATACGCTTCTTCGCTGTCTTTCTTGGCGCGCTCACGAATCTCAAACAGCGTCTGCAACGGGTACATACTAGCCTAGGTCCTCGGCATCTGAGAACAGCTCAGCCAACTGAGAAATCGTTTTGTCAAAAGGCGCATTCTCATCAATTCGCTGTTTTAAAAAACTCTCGATGGCCTCATTCTTATCGATTGCATAGTCGACTTTTGGATCAGTCCCATAGCTGTAGGCCCCGAGCAAAATCAAATCGCGATTTTTCTCATAATTAGCCATGGTTTCGCGCATATAGCCAGCCGATTTCTGATGTTCCGGCGTGACAATATTCACCATCACACGGCTTAAAGATGGCAAAATATCGATGGCTGGCCAGTGATTTCTCTCACCCAAAGTGCGATTTAAGACAATGTGACCATCTAAAATACTGCGCATTTCGTCGGCAATCGGTTCTTCCATGTCACCAGCTTGTACCAAAACTGTGTAGATCGCCGTGATCGAGCCCTTGTCATTGTTACCAGTACGTTCCATGAGTCTTGGAATAAGCGCAAACACGCTCGGTGGAAAGCCTTGGCGGGCCGGCGGTTCACCGAGAGCCAAGCCTACTTCACGCTGCGCTCTGGCAAATCGAGTCGCGCTGTCCATCATGAACAACACGTCGCGGCCCTGATCTCGAAACCATTCGGCAATTGCCGTCGCCACGTAGCAGCTCTTTAAGCGCACCAACGGCGGCGTATCGGACGTCGCAGCGACCAATACCGTGCGCTTGAGACCCTCTTCGCCCAGAGACTCCCGAATAAAATCTAAAACTTCACGGCCTCGCTCACCGACCAAACAAACCACGATGATTTCGGCTTCGGTGTTACGGGCAATTTGACCCATCAAAGTCGATTTACCAACACCTGAACCGGCAAACAAACCCATACGTTGTCCCCGACCCATCGTGATTAGACCATCAATGGCACGCATGCCCATCGCGATAGGCCTATCAACGGGCTGGCGCGTATAGGGATTCGGGCTTTCTCGGTGAACTGACCAATCGATCAGGCCGTCGATTTGGCTTAAGGGGACACCATCGTCCATGGGTTCACCGACGCCGTTGAGCACTCGACCCAACAGCCCATAGCCGCATTTGATCCCAAATGGCTTTCCCGTGGGGATGACTTCAGAGTCAGGCCCAATGCCTTCGAGTTCACCCAGCGGCATGAGGTACACGATGCCTTCTTGAAAACCGACCACTTCGGTTTTGATCAATGGGCTCTCTTCGCTTTGGGTGGTCACATAGCAAACATCGCCGACCCGCGAATTGGGAACAGAGGCTTTGATAATTAAACTGGTGGATTCAAGTACTTTGCCACGCATTCTGAAGGGCTGGACGTTTCGGATCTGCTCAATCACGTGGTCGATGTTCTGCATGAAAATAAGCCTCTTTCACTTTTTAATAGCACATCTTAAGGTCCGCCGCATGAAAGACCTGCTCGAAAGCTATTTGCTGGAAGAACCTGATTCTCAGTATCGCCAAGAAATAAAGAATCTCGATCCAAGCCAGCTCGCTGATCGCCTGGAAGGCCAATGGCGTTTCGGCACGGCCGGATTTCGAGCCAAAATGGAAGCTGGGTATTTGCGATTGAATCGCGTGTCGGTCGCGAAGATTGCGTATGCTTTAGGCAAATATTTAAAAACTGGCAGCAAAGTCGTGATTGGATACGATGGCCGGCATCACAGTCAAGAATATGCGCTCTTAGTCGCCCAAGTTTTGGATGCCCTGGGGCACGAAAGTATTTTGTTTTCTAAGTTAGTCCCAACGCCTATCTGTGCTTTTTCGGTCACCGAGTTGAAAGCTGATGCAGGACTGATGGTCACGGCCAGTCATAATCCCCCAAAAGACAACGGAATTAAGATTTACGGCCCAGATGGGGCGCAATTGGTCGCCCCGACAACCCACGCGATCGAAGCAATTTTAGATCAGGCACCAGGATATCCAGAAATCAAGCTGAGTTCAAAAGCGCCTCAACGTGTTCCGGAAAGTGTAATCGATGCGTATTTTGGAAACCTCACCGTATCGGCAGGCAAGCCCATCTCAATCATCTATACGCCGATGCATGGGGTGGGTGAATATTACGCCGTGAGAGCACTCAGGCAAGCTGGTTTCGAAAATGTTCATGTTGTTCCTTCGCAAGCCAAGCCAGACGGTGATTTCCCGACGGTGCAGTTCCCCAATCCTGAAGAACCGGGTGCGTTAGATAAAGCCATCGAACTGGCTCAGCAAACACAGGCAGAACTCATTTTAGCCAATGACCCCGACGCAGACAGGCTCGCTGTTTGCATTGGCACCCAAGCTCTGACCGGCAACGAAATCGGCGTATTGCTCGGCAACTATTTGATCGAGAACCATCACGGAAAGAAAAAGCCGCTCGTCATGTCGACGATTGTATCTTCGAGAATGCTATCTAAAATAGCCTCAGTAAAGCAAGTGAGTTACGCTGAAACACTCACCGGCTTTGCCAATATTGCTCACACAGCATTAGAACGTGAAAAGCAGTTCGGCGAAGAATTTATTTTTGGCTATGAAGAAGCTTTGGGCTACTGCGTCGGCAATCGTGTTCGAGATAAAGACGGGATCTCAGCCGCCGTATTATTTGCCAAGCTATTTTCAGAACTCAAAAGCCAACATAAAACCGTCTGGCAAAAGTTAGCGCAACTTTCAGAAACCTATGGACTCTACCGAAATTTAGCGTGGTCTCTTCGAGGTGATTTAAAACTGATTTTGGAACGCGCTCAAAATTTAAAGGGCTTTGAGAAACAAATTTCACCAGCCCCTGGTTTGCTCCTCTATACAGGAGAACACGATTTGAGATTGATCATCAGACCCAGTGGAACTGAACCGAAAGTGAAGTTTTACGCCGAAGTCATCGGCCAACCGAGTCAACAAAAAGAGCTCGACCAATTTTTAGCCCAGGTACAAGGACAAATTAATGTTTAAGTTTTTCTCGCTGCTTTTGCTGGCCAATTCTCTTTGGGCGAGCGAGATAGAGCCTCCGGTTGAGCAAAAGCCAGGTCCCGAGCTCAAACAATCAAAATATGGCTTCGGTGCAATTCCTGCGGTAGGCTATGCATCAGGCTTTGGAGTAGGCTTTGGCGCCGTTGGATCGTTTTATAAAAAAGAACCCGGTATCAAACCATATCGGTTTGAATTAGATGGCCAGGTTTATTTTACAACCGGCGGTTTTCAATCTCACCGGCTCAGATTTGACTACATCGATGTTGCTGGATTGCCCTTGAGGCTCAGACCCATGATCGGCCTGTTGGCAAACCACAATGAGAACTACTGCGGCCAAGGCATGCGCGCAGATTGCACTTTTGAAATGCCCAATTTACCCAATTTTTATTTGTACAGATACATCGAAGTTTTTGGGGCCATCGACGCTCGCTGGCGCTTAAGGCCACTGCCCCATAAGCTTGAAATTATTTGGTCCTGGCGAGGAAGTAATTATCGGATTGGCGACTTTGCTGAGGCAGGACCCTATGCCAACAGCCTGTATCAGCGGGACTTTGGGACAGACAATGGGGATGGGTTTGCGAGTATCCTCGAGGCGGGTTTAATGCTCGACAATCGCGATAACGAGCCTGCTCCGAAAAAAGGCTATTGGATTGAGGCGACCCTCAGGGAGTCTTCGCCATTTTGGGGAAGCTCCTGGAGTTATTTAGGAGCTAATTTAAGCCTTCGCGGCTATCTCCCCTTAGAGCCTTCCAAGCGTTTGGTGCTCGCGGGTCAGATGATCTTTGACGGCCTGTATGGCAAAGTGCCCCTACAGGAAATTGTCCGTGTCGGAGGCACGGGGCGTTATTTTAATACATTTGGTGGTCAAGAACTGGGTCGTGGTCTTCGGGAACAGTATTTTCCAGGAAGACTCAAGGCTTACAAACAAGTTGAGTTAAGATATCAGTTTGTTGGCTTTGACGTGTGGGATTGGCATTTTGACGTCGCAGCGGTTACTTTTGCTGATCTCGGCCTCGTCGCTTGGGACTGGAACACGCTCAATCAAGAATCATTCAAGCCAGCCATTGGTTTTGGGGGTGGTTTGAGATTTTTGTGGGACGAAGCCGTGGTAATCCGATTCGACGTTGGCACCAGCCCCATCGAATCGTACGTACCCAGGTTTTACTTCGTCATTGGCAATGTGTTTTAAGCCGCAGCCTTCACGCACTTGCCAATATACATGACAGACATGTTGTCGTTCAGCTCGGCCTTAAAGTGCCCTGTGGTTTTATCCCGGCCTTTGATATCGAGGCCTTTGAGCTCTAATTCGCCAAAATTAAAATCATGCAATAAGTGGGTGAGCTCGGTCGGCTTAATAAATTTTTTCCATTCATGAACTCCGTGAGGGATCTCCTTGGCAACACGCTCGAGTAGCCAGATCATCACCATTTTTGATTTGAGGGTCCTGTTAATGGTGTCGAATAAAAATATGGCTCCTGGTTTAGCAACACGCTTGATCTCAGAAATCGCTGTTTCTAAATTGCCCACGTGTTCTAGAACATCTACGCAAACGATGGCATCAAAGAATTCGTCTTCATAAGGCAGTAATTCGGCGACTCCGACCCGATAGTCAATGTCTAACTTGTTGGCACGAGCATGGTTTTTCGCGGTTTCGATCAAAGCAGTTGAAGGATCCAGTCCATAAACTTTCCCACCGCGTTTGGTTAAAAGCTCGCTCGTAAATCCACCACCGCACCCGACATCGAGGATTTTATACCCCGTCCAATCTCGAACAAACTGGTCGAAATATTCAAATCGGGGCTTATTAAGATCCTGAAGCGCATGGAACTGGCTCTCGGAATTCCACCAATCATTGGCAAACTGATCATATGAACTGAACATACCGACTCCCCCCTCTTGTTATTATTATATATTTAGTAAAAATTTAATAAAAATTAAATATATAAAATAACCATAACCCTTTAAAAATAAACATGCTTTATTTCGGCATCAAAGCAATCACACACCCACCACCGCCTGCGCCGGTGAGTTTAGCTCCTAAAGCGCCGTTCTGGATGGCCTGCGCACACAAAGCGTCTAACTCATCTGTCGAAACGCCTAATTTCTTGAGCAGCGCATGATTTTCTGTCATCAGCCTGCCAATTTCTGGCAAGTCGCCCTGTTCTATCGCTCGACGCATGTCAAAAGTGAGCTGCGAGATCGCCTCGAAAATCTGCATAGTACCCGAGGGGTTTTGATCGTAGCGATGTCTTACTGCTTGAACAGCTGCACGCGTGCCTGCATGAGGGCTTGCCATCGAAATTTCGAAATTCAACGGCCGTTTGGGAATTATTTTTTCAGCATGGCCCCGTTGAAACCAAATTAAGCCTTCTTGGGCAATCACCGTGTGGTCTACTCCTGAGGGGTTGCCGTGGAAGATTTTTTCGAGCTCCAAAGCCATACCCGCAATTTGCTCCGAGCTTCTGGATTCGCCCAAAAAATCTAAGACAGCTCGGATAAGCCCAACAGATAACGCCGCAGAGCTCCCCAAGCCACAGCCCCCCGGAATATCGCTGTCAATTTGAAACTCCAGTTCGCGCACACGCGGGCCTAATAGCTCGGTCAACTTTGGCAAGACCTCGACAAATAGCCCTGCTGATTTATGCTCAGGGTCTATTTGGGGGTTTAAAAAAACAAGACCCGGTTTGTCACTCAGCCGAGCATTAATACGAACTTCCAAATCAATCGTCATGGCAATGGCGGGGTAACCATAGACCACGGCATGTTCGCCCGCCAAAATAATCTTGCCAAAAGCTTTCGCCATTAAAACTGCTTTCTAGTATGCAACGCCATGTGACCCTTTTGAATCCCTTCGGCAGCCAGCGCCCGCATGGCGCCTAGATTTTGAGCCAAACCTACAGAGGCTACAAGACCTGCAAGCGCCTGTGCACTCTTTCCAAACTCACCTAATAACTCCAAGCAAGCTCTAACCGTCGGATGTGTCTGAGTGATTCCCCCAACAACCCCCAGGGCCAATGGCAATTCGATTGAAGCCAATAAACAATCGTGCTCGTCATCTAAAGCATAGTGCGTCAGAGGCCCATAGTGTCCGGATTTCTGGGCAGCATACGCATGCGCGCCGGCTTCGATGGCTCTCCAATCATTGCCAGTTGCGATCGTAACAGCGCCAACGCCATTCATGATGCCTTTATTGTGGGTGCACGCTCGATAGGGATCCAGACAAGCAAACTCATAACCCGCCAGCATTCTTTGAGCCACCCGTCGACCCGTGTCATGTATTTTATCCATGGCCAAGGCCGCATAGGGGATTTCACATCGTGAGCGCGCTAAGCGCTGATCACTTAAGTTAGATAAAATCTTGAAACCAGCGATAGCACCTGTAAGTGCCTCGATTTTGGGCGCCAAGCCTTCCATGATGGTGTTAATCAGATTCGCACCCATGGCATCTTGACAATTAATGCGTACTTCAAGCACAGCCATCTTGGGCGACAGGTTCTTGAGACGAATATTTTTGCAGCCACCACCGCGGGCTTTGAGACCTGGGCAGTAAGTATTAGCAAATTCTAAAAGCTCCACTTCATGTTCGATAATCGCCTGGTTCGCACGATCCCAGTCCGGTGAATCTAATAACTGGATCTGACCCATCATCATAGGCTCATCGACCTGTGTTTGAAAACCACCCCGAAGCGCTGCCAATTTAGCCATGTGACTTGCAGCCGCAATCACAGACGGCTCTTCAATGGCCATGGGCACCCAAACGGGCTGGTTATCAACGACAAAATGACAGGCCACTCCAACAGGAAGAGCCAGCGTCGTGACTAGATTTTCGACCATTTGGTCTGCTGTCTCTAAATCCAAACCCTCCGAAAAAGATAATCCTACTCGGGCTTGGCGTTCTGAGACAGACAGCTCATAAAATTGTGAAAAATCAAGCATGGGCAAGTTCCACGTCGTGCACGTGACTCTCGGTCAAACCAGCCTGTGTGATTTGAACAAACTTGGCATTCTGGCGCAGCTCATCCAAATTTGCCGCACCCAAATAACCCATGCCAGATCTAAGACCTCCGGTGAGCTGATACAAAATTGGCGCCAATTCGCCTCGATAAACTGTTCGACCCTCGATGCCTTCTGGGACCAATTTTTTGCCTTCAGAGACATCTGCCTGAGCATAACGATCTTTGCTACCTTGCGACATGGCAGCCACACTGCCCATGCCTCGATAGTATTTATAAGATTTCCCAGCATGCTCGATCACTTCGCCTGGAGATTCTTCAGTGCCACTTAAGAGAGAACCGAGCATCACAGCGTCCGCTCCAGCTGCAAGTGCTTTTGTAATATCACCCGAGTGCTGAATACCCCCATCAGCAATCAAACCAATCCCCAACGGTCGTGTAATAGCCGCGACGTCTAAGACAGCGGTTAATTGGGGAACACCCACGCCAGCAACAATTCGAGTCGTACAGATAGACCCAGGCCCGATGCCTACTTTCACGACGTCCGCGCCTGCTTCAATCAACGCTTGAGCCGCTTGCTGCGTAGCGATATTACCCGCGATGACCGTCATGTTTGGAAACCAATCTTTGAGCTTTTTGACACCCTCCAACACCCCAAAAGAATGCCCATGGGCTGTGTCGAGCACCAATGCATCAATACCAACTTCAACCAATGCTCTGGCCCTCGCTTCGAGATCTTGGCCAGGCCCCAAAGCCGCCGCGCATAAACACTTGGCCTGCTTAACCAAGCGCACCTCTTCGACTTGCCGTTCTATGGACAGATTTTTGTGAATTACGCCGAGGCCGCCGTTTTCGGCCATGGCAATGGCCATGCGACTTTCTGTCACCGTGTCCATGGCGGCGGACAAGATGGGCGTCTTCAATGAAATCTTTGGCCCAAGACGGGTTTGTATATCTACCTGCGAGGGCAAAATTTCCGAGTAAGCCGGCACCAGCAAAACATCGTTATAAGTTAGCGCTTGAGGGAACATGGCCAGATTATAGCGATGTTGCCTATTCTATCAAGGGAATCCTTTCGACCCGCTCGGTGAGCCGTGTGAGTATCTCGTACGAAATCGTATCACAGGCACTGGCCAATTGTTCGGCCGTAATCTGTTCTTGTTGTTCACGGCCCATCAGCGTCACAGTATCGCCTATTTTCGGCGATAAGCCTGTGATGTCCAAAGTCATGAGGTCCATCGATATGCGACCAATAATTGGCACGCGCATACCGTGTAATAAAGCATGGCCCTGATTGGAGAGCACGCGCGGGTAGCCATCGCCATAGCCTGCACGAATCAAGGCTATTTTTGTCTCTCGGGAAGCTTTCCAGGTTTGATGATAGCCGACAGTGTCTCCTATCTTCAGTGTCTTGATTAACGTGATCGGCGCTTGCAGCGATAATACAGGCTCGAATCCGTCATAAGCTCCATAGAGCGCAATACCTGGCCTTGCCCAAGAATTAGGGTGATTAAAATGGTTCACAATCGCACTGCTTTTGGCCACATGAATCATGCTTGGCTTTAAGCCTGCCAACTCAAAATCAGCCAGCGCCTGCTCAAACAAAGCCAACTGTATTTTTGAAAACGCACAGTTTGCTGTCTCGGCGTTTGCAAAATGGGTGCTGAGGCCTTCCAATTTCACGCGGCGTTTTTGATGCGTGAACCATTCAATCACTTGGAAGACCTCAGAAATCGGCAACCCACCCCGAGAAAGACCCGTGTCTAAGTCTATGTGAACAGCCATTTCATGGCCTAGGCTTTCTAAAGCGTCTAACTCAGCGATACTGGATATCAACGGCGTTAAGCGTGCAGCCCAAACACGCTCGGGTGCATCTACCAAGCCGGCTCCAGACATCAGCAATATGGCACTCTGAGTACCAGAAGCCCTCAGTTGCTCACCTTCTTCAATCGTCGCCACACCAAAATATTTTACACCTTGAGACTCTAAAAATCGCGTCACAGGTATCAAACCGTGCCCATAAGCATTGGCTTTGACCATGGCAATTATATTTTTTGTCCCAGCCAATTGCTGAATCTTAGATAGATTGCGCGACAGTGCGCTGAGATCAATAAACGCTTTCATATCGAGTTAAACAATAACTTAAATGGTTCGTCCTTGTGAACCAGATCCATCCCCTGTGAAACCAAACGACTGACTTGGGCTTTATCCCGCTTTAAAAAACCAGCAACCTCCGTCACTGTCCGCGCCGTATTCATCACGGCAGCCGTAGCAAACAGCCTCCTCGCCACCACCAAATCCTGTCGTCTCGACGCACTGTGCAACAAAAGCATATTGATATTTAGCAGAAGACTCACTCGCTTGGCTAAAGCAGTTAACGATAATCGCTTCGGACCCTTGACTGTCTTTTTAAATCCAGTCGAATCCAAACCTTCCAAGACCTCTTCAGGTTCCAAGGCAGCTGACTCCACATAGCGGGCAAACGCGCGCCTAGCAACTACTTGTGACTCTGAAAAACCTTGTAAAATATTGGAACACATCAGCGCATTCGCCCAGGGGCTTTCCAGGTCCAAATAGGCCGAATGCGTGCTCCAGGGATAGTTTTCGGCCCTTCTCACCAGGCCTTTGCGTACCGGCCATAGATGAATATTTCGAACGGCGTCGATCAACTGATCATCCCCTAAAATTTTGGATTCAAAACGCCCTTGAAACAGAGGTCCGCGCCTTTTTTGTCGATGATTTACCCTGAGCGTATGGCTACCGTGAATCCGTTGCATGATGCGAGACAGCGGAAACTGAGATGGGCTGAGCAACAAACGCAATTCGTTAAAATGCAGACAAAATCCAAATAATTCGATCATCTGACTGCGAACTAATTCCAGCAACAGACCAATATAAGCCTCAAAATCTTCTTCGTCATAGAAAAGCTTTGAACCACTGTTGGCTTTGGCTAAAACCAAATGGGGTTGACCCACCAGTGTTAAACGTGCACTACGGGACACAGACAAAATCCAGGGTTCGTTGAAATACCGATTATGAGCCCACAGCTTGAAACACGCATCCACACTTTGTCGCAGAAGAACCTCAATTCATTTCGAGTCGATCCCTTTGGATTTGATCCAGAAAGCATTAAGCCGTTGATGCCGCTGGCGCATTGGCTCTACAAAAAATATTTTCGCTGCGAAACTTTTGGGGCTTCGAATATTCCCTCCGGCAAAGTGATTGTGATTGCCAACCACTCTGGGCAACTTCCGTTTGATGCCCTGATGATTGGCATGGCGTTTATGCTCGAGGCTAAAGTACCCAGATTGCTGAGGGGCATGGCTGAACGTTGGAGCGCCGAATTGCCATTTATCAGCACGTTATTTGCCCGAGGTGGCACGGTGGTTGGGGAACCCAGCTCCTGTGAAGAACTTTTAAGTTTAGATGAAGCCGTGATGGTTTTTCCCGAAGGCGTCAAAGGCATCTCCAAGCTATTTAAAAATCGATATCAGCTCGCAGAGTTTGGGCACGGATTTATGCGTCTGGCCCTCAAAACTCAGACACCCATTTTACCGGTTGCGGTGATTGGTGCCGAAGAACAAGCGCCGTCTTTTGCCAATTTCGAGTGGCTTGGAAAATTATTTGGAACACCCGGATTTCCGTTAATTTTTCCGCAAATCGTACCCATTCCCCTGCCCGTCAAATATCGAATTCACATTGGCAAACCCCTGTTTTTTTCTGGAGACGGTACAGAAGATGACGAAATAGTTGCAAAATACGTACAGCAATCCAAAAACAAGATTCAAAGCATGCTCGACCGAGGCCGAAAGAGTAGAAAAAGTATCTTCTTTTGAAAACGGAAACCTCACCCCTAACCTAAGCTTTCAGGAATATTTGGTAATTCTTAAAACTTAAGGACTCATGATTCAAGCAAAGGGCATGGCTGCCTATCAGGCAAAATCCCCATTACAACCCTACACATTTGAACGTCGAGATCCAAAAGAATATGACGTTGTTATTGACATTAAGTACTGCGGCATCTGCCACTCCGACATTCATATGACCCGCGATGAATGGGGCTTTGAGTCGTCATTCCCAATGGTGCCTGGCCATGAGATTGCAGGAGTCGTTCGCGCCGTTGGGAATAGGGTCTCGAAGTATCAAGTCGGTGATCGGGTTGGGGTTGGATGCATGGTGGACGCTTGCAGAACCTGTGCTCATTGCGAGAAGAACCTTGAACAGTATTGCTTGTCAGGAAGCAATTGGACCTATGGGTCCATGGAACGAGATGGTTCTGCAGTCACCCAAGGTGGATACTCCAACGCGATTGTTGTGACCGAGGATTTTGTTTTTCGAATTCCAGATAGCCTTGCACTGGATAAAGCTGCCCCGCTTCTGTGTGCGGGGATTACCCTATATTCACCCCTCAATCATTGGCGGGCAGGCCCTGGTAAAAAGGTTGGCATTCTGGGTCTAGGTGGTTTGGGGCACATGGGAGTAAAACTAGCGCGTGCGATGGGCGCAGAAGTTTATGTCCTCAGCCATTCCGACAGAAAGCGGGAAGACGCTCTTAAGATGGGGGCGCATCACTTTTTGTCAACGAACAACACAGGCGTATTTAAAGAGTTTTCGAATTCTTTTGACTTGATTATTAACACCGTCTCATCGGCCGAATTAGAGATGTCTAATTATTTTAGTCTACTCAAACTCGATGCGACACTGGTGTCTGTCGGAGCTCCAGATAAGCCTCTGTCAATCTCTCCTTCCCCGCTCATTGGGATGAGAAGAAATTATGCGGGGTCACTCATTGGCTCTGTCAAAGAGACTCAAGAAATGCTCGATTTCTGTGGAAAGTACGAGATTACACCGGAAATTGAAGTGATCGCGCCCTCGCAGGTTAATGAAGCGTATGAGCGTGTCATGAAAAGCGATGTGCGCTACCGATTTGTGCTCGACATGTCAAAGCTTCTGGAAACCTGAAGGTCCACTCGTCTCTAGAAAAGGTGTCAGCGCCCGACACCTTTTTTTTCCTTTTCTGGTTTCAATAGAGCGTACTCAACCCACCCGTGACTAAAGCAACGATTCCAAAGAAGGCTGCTGCTGCGAGCAATCGGTTCCTGCAATAATTTTGAATAGACCCGTTATAGGGTACGTTAGTATGAGTCACTGCACCTGCAAGACCGACGGCAGTCCCCGCGCCGAGATCGAGAAAACAGCCGAAAACCTCGTTGCAACCCGCTGATATTAATGAAAAAAGCGAAATACCGCCGGCGGCAGCTGCTCCCGCGATAAGTCCAGTTTTTGTCTTCCATGTGTCAGGTGCCGGAGTACTGGTTGTATTCGTGTTTGCTAAGACTAAGTTTGAACAAGTGATCGACAATAATAAAAAAGTTCGGATCCGTGAATGCATAGAAACCTCCATTGCGACGATAGGTAAGTATTTCTTTAAGTTTGTCAATAGAGATTTCTTTTCCAAAAGTGTCAGACCCTGACACTTTTTCACACCTTTCCGACATCTTTCCTGTATTCGAATTCTTGAAACTCCTATGGAGCGGTGAGCTATTTTAGGCGTTTCAACCAGGTTACCAGTGCTGGCTAAAAGACGACCCACCAAATGAAATCGCTGACCGGCTTGGCGGTGCTGCAGCGTCCTCAGGCATATGAAATGGGTCGAGGAACCTAGGAATGAGGCGGTTTACAGCCAAATGTTGTCGTAGCCGTCTTAATTCACTTTCCCGCTCTGCTGGATTATTGAGCATGATTATAGCTCTAGTGTCCTGAAGCGAAACTCTAAAGCCTGAACCCTCCCACCCCAAATAACGCATTGCCTCGCCGGCGGTTGCGAATGTAACGATGACCCGATTGTCAGATCTGGTCTCTAGGTCGGATAAAACGATGCTTCTTATTGAAGTTTGAACGATGCTAGAGCTCTCCATTCCGCCATTTTCAAGTCGTCGCTGCACAAAATATCGATTTGTATCAGCTTGAGAAGATATAGCAAACAGTTCATCCAACGTTAGCATTCTGCCTGTTGTATTCTGCGCAGGAGGTGTCGCAACTGCTTGTGCGGATTGAGGAGACCGAATTTGCGTTTCCCAAAAAGCAAGTAGGCTAGCGCAAAAACCATATCTACGAAATTCAGCCATTTCTCTCGCTGTTCGTTGAGTGACTGGGTCACGAGCAAGCAGGTTTGCGCCATACAAACGCAAGTCACTTAACATCTCGTGAATACTAACAGCCAATACCAGAGCGGGCGTACCATTTCTATCCACCGCATTGGGATTTGCATTTGCCATCAGCAAATGCCGAACGATTGAGACATGTTCTTGTGGGATTGCCAAAATGAGCGCTTGGTCCAAATCATCCTGAGCGAGTTGGATATGAGGGTCAGCAAGGAGTTGCAGAACTTTGGTTTCATTTCCAGCCCTAACAGCGTCTAGTATGGCGTTCGAACTGGCCATGAATGCGAATAGAAACACAAAACAAAAAAGAGTCGTGTAGTTTTTCATAACGACGTCAATTCCAAAAAAAATTATTTTACGCAATAGATTCACCCCAACAAATAGACCACCTTCATAAAAAAGGTGAAAAGGTGTCGAGGTGTCGAAAAGGTAAAAGGTAAAAGGTGTCATAAAAGGTATCAGGCCTGACATGTTTACATGTTGCAAGCTCTGGTATCTAGGAGCCAACTGAGAATCCATTTTGACAGTGCCAACGATCCTGACAAATCAGGTGCCTTCTACATGCTGGTTCCAACGGAAGTGTTTTGATGGGTGCTGCAAAGTAAAAGATTCCGAAACTTGACTCATTTTTAAATTTGAGTCATATTTAGGAAATGCCATTGGATGTTTTGCCAAAATCCCTTAGAAAAACGCCGTTCTCTTTGAAAGAAGCGAGCAGGGCAGGTTTGACCAAATATGCCATCGAACAGTTCATTCGAGCAGGTACTTTGGAACGCCTACAACGTAGTGTTTATCAGGTATCCGAGCGAGCACATATGGATATAGAAGATGCTTATCGTTCTGCCACACTGCGTTGCGGATTACCTTCAGCAATTTGCTTACTATCCGCACTTGAGCATCATCATTTGACAGACCAGATACCCGCGAAAACCTGGGTTCTGGTTCCAAATAGCAAGCGTGTTCAATCGAACGATTTGAGATTGGTTCGAAGCAGAACTCCGCAATGGGAAAAAGGCATTCAAAAGTGTGACGGCTATTGGATAACGACTCCCGAACGAACCCTAATAGACTGCTTATTGGCCAAACGCATTATGGGTTCTGCGGTTGCCCTTGAAGCTCTAAAGCAAGCAGCTAAAAGCAAAAAGATCAAACTGAGCGACATTGTGGATATGGCAAAAACGATGGGTGTCTTACATCAAATACTTTCTTATATTGAGGCTCTCTCTGTATGAATTCCAGCATTGTTCTGCGTAAAATAAAGGCCTTAGCTTCGCATGATTCGCGCCTCTCCATCAATGAACTTCGCGTCATCATAGCACTGGAAAGAGCTGTCGCCCGATTTGAACATGAACCTCTTCTGGCTGAACATCTTGTCTTTAAGGGCGGTTTGGTGCTCCTCAAGTCGTTTGATAGCCTACGATTTACGCGTGATGCCGATGCATTAGCGATTGGAATCTCAAGTGAAGACTGAATTCGAATCAGTTTGGGATCAGTTGCTTAATTATTTAAAAAAACTTGATGTAATCCTCTCCAAATAAAGCCTTTTCCCTCTTTCCCAAAGGAGGAGAATAAAATAAGCAAGCTTCATGCCTGTTTTTAAGCCTATCCCAGAAAAATTTTCATTTCCAGAACAAGAACTCAAAGTACTCGATTTCTGGAACAAGATTTCGGCCTTTGAACAGAGCCTAAAAAATCGTCGTCGACCCGATCATTCAAATACTTATACTTTCTATGACGGCCCCCCGTTTGCAACCGGATTGCCCCATTATGGCCACTTTGTCGCGTCGACACTGAAGGACGTTGTCCCCCGATATTGGACCATGCGTGGCAAGTATGTCGAACGCCGCTTCGGCTGGGATACGCACGGCTTGCCTATCGAAATGGAGACTGAGAAAACACTCGGTTTGTCTGGCCCCACGGCGATTCGAGAATATGGCGTCGCGAAATTTAACGAGGCTTGCCGATCTGGGGTACTCAAACACACCAATGACTGGGAACGCATTATTACGCGGCTCGGTCGTTGGGTCGATTTTAAAAACAACTACAAAACCATGGATGCCAAATTCATGGAATCTGTTTGGTGGGCCTTTAGCCAACTTTGGGATAAAAATTTAGTCTACCAAGACTTTCGGGTGATGCCCTATAGTTGGCGACTCTCGACGCCGTTGTCTAATTTTGAAGCCAATCTAGACTACCGTGATGTTCAAGATCCAGCAATCACAGTCCGGCTAAAACTTTTATCCGAGAATGCCTATCTCCTCATCTGGACCACAACCCCCTGGAGTTTACCCGGCAACGTAGCCGTCGCAGTCGGCAGCAAAATCGATTACGTCAAAGCACGCAAATCCGGCGATGCCCCTATTTATATCGTTGCCAAAAATCGCCTGGAAGCCGTGCTTGGCAAAGATGCTGAAATTATCTCCGAGTTCAAAGGCGAAGACTTACTAGGCCAATCTTACACGCCGTCATTTGATGACTTTGTGGGCATATCAGATAAGTTCTTTAAGATCCTACACAGTGATCACGTGACCACCGATGACGGCACAGGCTTGGTCCACATGGCACCCGCCTTTGGACAAGAAGACTTTGATGCCTGCAAAAAAGCCGGCGTTCCGTTTTTAGGCCACGAAACGGTCGACAACGAAGGGCGCTTGGTCAGGTTAGGTTTAAATATTAAAGAAGCCGATCCTATTTTAATTCGTGAGCTCAAAGAAAAAGGTTTATTATTTCGCCATGACACCCTCCAGCATAGTTATCCTTTTTGTTGGCGCAGCGGAACACCACTGATTTACAAGGCCATTCCCTCTTGGTTTGTGCGCGTGAGCGAGTTCAAAGATCGCTTGGTTAAGAATAATCTCAAGATTCATTGGGTGCCCGAATTTGTCGGTGAAAAACGATTTGGTAATTGGTTGGCTGACGCCCAAGATTGGTGCATTTCACGCAATCGCTTTTGGGGAACACAGATCCCCATCTGGGAATGCGATGGCTGTGAAACAAGAGTTTGTCTTGCGTCTATAGAAGCACTGCAAGAAAAAACGGGCCAGGCGATCAGCGATATCCATCCGCATGTCATCGACTCGTTTGAGTTTGCCTGCGAAAAATGTTCCGGCAATATGGCCAGAATCCCAGAAGTATTTGACTGCTGGTTCGAATCGGGTTCGATGCCCTATGCTCAGAATCATTATCCATTCGAAAACCAAGAGCTTTTTAAGTCGAGATTCCCAGCGGATTTTATTGCCGAGGGTTTGGATCAAACACGCGCTTGGTTTTATACACTCTTGGTTTTATCGACGGCTATTTTTGACCAGCCGGCATTTAAGAATGTCGTGGTCAATGGCATGGTACTGGCCTCTGATGGCTCTAAGATGAGCAAATCAAAGAAAAACTACCCCGATCCAAGCTTGGTCATGGAGCAATACGGCGCTGACGCACTCAGAGCTTATTTGATTAATTCGCCCATTGTCCGAGCAGAGCCTTTGTCATTCGATGAAAAAGGCGTGAAAGAAGTCGTTAGAACTGTGATGCTGCCCCTATTTCACACGTGGTCGTTCTTTGTACAGTATGCAAATATCGACGGGTGGGATCCGAAAACGGCTGTCACACCCAAAGAACGCCCCGAGATCGACCGTTGGGTCTTATCTAAACTGCAATCGCTCATTCAAGACGTGAATGCTCACATGGAGGGTTATTACCTATACAAAGTAATCCCGCCCATGCTCGGGTTTATCGACGATTTAACTAATTGGTATGTTCGTCGCAGCCGAAGACGCTTCTGGCGCAATGCGACAGAACCCGGTGCCCTCGCAGACAAGCAATCTGCCTATGCAACGCTCCACGAAGTTCTATTAACTTTCAGCAAATTAATTGCCCCAGTATTGCCATTTATTTCTGAAACACTTTATCAAAACTTAAGCTTTGAGACTGATCAGAGCGTGCATACTTGTGACTACCCAGTCGCCGACACTTCCAAGATTAACACTCAATTAGAGTACGAAGTTGTGATGATCAGACAAGTGGTGAGTTTAGGTCGGGCCCTGCGTGAACAGCACAAACTCAAAACGCGACAGCCCTTATTAGAAGTCACTGTTGTAACTCATGATTTGAAAGCCCGCGAAGCGGTCTTGAAGCATGCGGAACTCATCGAACAAGAGCTCAATGTCAAAAAAGTGGTTGTGTTGGAAGATGACGCATCGCTGTGTCAAATTGCCCTCAAAGCCAATTTTAAAACATTAGGAAAGCGCATGGGCGCACGCATGAAAGAAGCCAGCGATGTGATTTCAAAATTCGCTAGACCTGAGTTTAACCAACTTCAAGCCGGACAAAGTCTCTCCGTCGCTGGAGAGCCTATTACACTTGAAGACGTTCTGGTTACACGAACGGCCCGCTCTGATATTGTTCTTGAGACCGAAGGCGCTCTCACAGTTGCGCTCGAAACGGAGTTAACACGCGAACTGATTCAAGAAGGCCTCATGCGTGAAACCGTCAGTCAGCTTCAAAAGCTCCGGAAAGAATTAGACTTCGACATAACAGACCGGATCAAACTGACGCTTCAGACAGATTCAGCCGCGCTCAAAGAGGCCCTCGAATTTTATGAAAGCTACGTGAAAGAAGAGTTGCTGGTTTCTGAGCTTGTTTGGGGTCCTGGAGAACAATCCTTGGACATCGATGGACATGCTTTATGGGTATCATTGGAATAGCGCAGACTAGATCTTCGTTGGTGCTGGTATAGAACAAAGGAGATTTTGTGATGACAAAAGCACCTTCTATTGCCGATATTAAATCAGGATTTTTGATTTTCTTAATTGCATTGCCCTTGTGTTTGGGTATCTCGATGGCCAGCGGTTGTCCGCCTATTGCAGGAATCATCACTGCTATGGTCGGAGGTCTCATATCGGGTTTTTTAGGCGGCTCTCGCCTGAGCATCAAAGGCCCTGCGGCTGGTTTGATTGTGATCATTCTGGGTGCTGTGCAAGAACTCGGCCAGGGTGATGCGATCCTCGGCTATAAACGCTGTCTCGGTGTGGCCGTAGTAGCCGCAATTTGCCAAATTATTTTTTCCAAGCTGAACGCCGGCAGAATCGGGCGCTTAATGCCATCGGCGGTAATTCATGGCATGTTGGCAGCCATCGGCGTGATTATTATTGCGAAGCAATTGCATGTCATGTTCGGCGTGGCGCCCCATAGTAAAACACCGCTCGAACTGATTGCAGAAGTTCCGCACAGCATGGCCAATGCCAACCCAGAAATCGTCATCATTGGCTTGCTTACCTTGTTTGTCGCTCTGTTTGTGCCTTTGATTCCAGTTGGAATTGCTAAAAAAATACCCTCTGCCATGATCTCGCTGGCCATTGTTTTACCTCTTGCCCTCCTATGGCATTTTGATTCCCCCCATCATTATCGGTTTTGGGAGCATGACTTTGAACTCGGGCCGAAATTTCTTGTCACATTGCCAGACAATTTATTTGCGTCGTTGGTATTTCCTGATTTTTCAGCCTTGACCAGCCTGGTTGGCTGGAAGTATGTTCTGATGATGGCCCTCATCGGCAGCATTGAATCTCTGTTAACCGTCATGGCCATTGATTCGATGGATCCCAAAAAACAAAGGTCTGATTTAAACAAAGACTTATTTTCTGTCGGAGTTGGAAATCTGTGCGCAGCGATGCTGGGCGGGATCCCCATGATCTCAGAAGTCGTTCGAAGCAAAGCGAACATCGACGCTGGCGCTCAAAGCCAATGGTCGAACTTTTTCCACGGCGCATTTTTGTTAATCGCTGTAACCATGCTCACGCCTGTGATTCATGAGATTCCATTGTCCGCCCTAGCAGCCCTGTTAATTATTACAGGCTTTAGGCTGTCATCGCCAAAAGAGTTTTATCATGCTTATCAAGTTGGGTTTGACGAACTGTTGGTCTTCCTCACAACACTGATCGTGACACTTAAAATAGATTTGCTCATGGGTGTGTTCGCAGGCGTTGTCTTAAAAATAGTTCTTGATGTTGCGCTGGGGCGAATCAAACTAGCCACGCGTGTTCGTGCCAGAAACAGGGACTAACAATGTCTTTCGATCTTCAATCTGCCCTAGAGCATATCAGCCATCAGTTGCCTGCTCAGGGGCCGATCAAAGATTTTATTCATCATAATACGCTGCATGCGTTTCAGCATCTGCCATTTCATGAGGCACTCGCCGAGGCGAGTGCCTTTTATGGCGCCGCTTCCTACATGCCCATGGGGTTTTATGGCCAATCAGGCTTGTCCCCCATAGCCTTGGCGAAGGGGGGAGTGGAGCACCGTGAAAACATCGACACCGCCGTCGCACCGATCTTAATTCGACTCACGTCTGGATTTTTAGATCAAGGCATCGCTGTCTCGCCGTTTCCAGAGGCAGATTGCGGTTTTTTCGAAGCACTCAACAAACTCGCTCACAATTCTTGGACACCGATTGCTTATTATGCAAACAAAAAACGCACACGGGAATGGTTTCGAAAATCTCCAGAACGGGTCTGCGAAGAAATCTTAAAACAACTGGTTGTTCAGGAAGACCTCTACGAACAATATATCACTGATACTCTGATGGCCCACCGCGGCTGGGCAGGTATGGTGAATGTTTTAGAACACCGCCCGACGGCGTTGTTGGTCCCAAGATCGATCAGGCTGGTCGAGTTCTTGGCATTAAAGCTCATATTAGAATCGGAGTATCTTCTGTTTTCTGGTTCTCCACCACCTGTTCCATCTTTGGTTCGACCATCGCAGGTCAGCCCAATTAAAAATATTCACGAAGCTTATGAGAATGCCTATTATCACGAGATACTGTCCAAATTTAAAAACATAAAACCGGCCCAACAAGCCAAGCCTCATATTCAAGCTGTGTTTTGCATTGATGATCGAGAGTGTTCTTTTAGGCGGCACTTAGAACAGGCCGATCCTCATATTGAAACTTTTGCCTGTGCAGGCTTTTTTGGAATTGATTTTTTCTTTCAATCCATCAACGACGCGTCGCCAAAAAAACTCGCCCCAGCGCCCGTACAGCCCAAACACTTGGTCTTTGAACGTCCCCACGCGTTACATATTACCGAGTTTGAGAACCAGAGAAAAAAGACCCAAAGTAAAGCGCTTTGGCTGACTTCATGGCTTGGATTTGTTGCGAAAAATACGCTAAAAATCGACGTTCGGACCGAATTAGAACTCTATCGAGAAGACGATTTACTCAATCAAGACACGAAACTCTATCATGGGTTTACATATGACGAGATGGCCGAGCGCGTATTCTCGGTCTTAAACAGCATGGGCCTCAATCACGATTTTGCGCCGATAATTCTGATGATTGCGCATGGCTCAAGCAGCTTAAATAACCCGCATTTTGCAGCTTATGATTGCGGAGCCTGTTCTGGAAATCCAGGCGCTCCGAACGCTCGAGCTTTTGCAGCCATGGCAAATCTAGGCCCCGTGCGTGAGCGGGTCTACAAACTGGGTATTTCGATACCCAGCGGCACCCGGTTTATGGGTGGATTTCATGACACTTGTACAGATTCTATCGATTTTTTTGATACCGAAGATCTGACTGCTGAACATGGCACTATTTTTTCAAATTTTCTCAATACGCTAGAAGCCACCAAAAAACTCAATGCCAAAGAGCGTTGCATCAGATTTGCCGTGGTCGACCCAGATATCACCCCAGAGCAAGCACTCGCAGAAGTCCAGCATCGAGCAACTGTCCTATTTGAACCTCGTCCTGAGCTAGGCCATGTGAATAACGCCCTATGTATTGTTGGGCGCCGACAGCTTACCAAAAATCTATTTTTTGATCGCCGCGCTTTCTTAAATTCTTACGACCCAACACAAGATCCAACGGGCCAAATTCTAAACTCAATTTTAAACGCTGTTGTCCCTGTTTGCGGGGGGATTAATCTAGAATATTATTTCTCTCGCGTAGATAATGCGGTTTATGGCTGCGGCACGAAGCTCTCTCACAATGTCTGTTCTCTGTTAGGCGTATATAACGGCATTGACGATGATCTTCGAACCGGACTGCCCGTCCAAATGATCGAAATCCATGAACCCATCAGGCTGTTAATCATCATCGAGCAAACACCCGAAATAGTTTTGAACGTGATTCAAAATAACAAACCTATTTTTGAATGGATCGAGAACGAGTGGGTCAAATTGGCCTGTGTTGCTCCCGATTCGAATAACATCACTTTCTATCAACCGACCCGAGGCTTCGTGGATTACACACTATGATTCACTGCTTTCTACTCCTCACGCTCTTTATACCCGCTTTGTCCTCTATTATTTTAGCCACCAGCGCCCCGAACGAACACGCTATTTCTCGATTCGCCCAAACAAGCTTTCTATTGTACTTAGTCACTGCGCTTGTGACGTCGGCATTTTGGCTCTTTCAAGATAGCCAGACTTATTTATACTCAATTACGTCTCTGCTGACTTTCAAACTTGACCTACCCGGCTTGGTCTACCTCTGCACAACTGCGTTCATCACAAATATTATTTTGTTTTACTGCCGGCGGTATTTACATCGAGATCCAGGCTATCAGCGATTTTTTATGATTATCTCGATGTTCGTTGCAGGCCTGACGGTCGTTATCTTTGCAGGCAACTTCGAGCTTATTTTTGCTGGCTGGGAAGTGGTTGGCCTATCATCTTATTTGCTGATTGGTTTTTACTGGCATAGGCCACAAGCCGCACTGAACGCCAGTCGCGCATATTATATCTATCGTATTTGCGATCTAGGTCTCTTGGCAGCGGCGTTTATTTCGCACCTAGAGCCCAGCTTCAACCAACAATGGGCGTTAAGCCTCATGATTTTGCTGGCTGTGATTGGCAAGTCAGCGCAATTCCCCGTTTCGTACTGGCTACCCCGAGCGATGGAAGGACCAACACCCTCGAGTGCGATCTTCTATGGCGCGCTTTCGATCCATGCCGGTGTATTTTTGCTCATGAGAACTTTTGATACTTGGTTTTATACTCCTGGGTTTTCTTGGGTCGTGGGCAGTTTGGGGCTCATCACAGCATTATTGGCGACGCTGTTTGGACGCGTCCAGGCCAATATCAAAGGCCAAATTGGCTACGCGTCCATTACCCAGGTAGGCATCATGTTGATCGAACTGGCTTGCGGATTTCCGACGCTGGCACTGATTCATATGACAGGCAACGCTTGCTTGCGGTGTTTCCAATTATTGGTCTCACCCTCTGTGGTCGCGCAGCAATTACAAATCCACGGGGCATTGCTGGGCGAGAGAGTTAAACCCATATTCGCAATTCATGACCGTCTCAACCATCGAATTCGCGATACGCTGTATTTAATTGCCATCAATGAAGCCTATCTCCAAAGCTTTCTGAAAGCCTTTTTGGTCCGACCTGTGAATGCTTTGGCAAACCGGGTGAATCAAATTGAACGTCGCGCGATGAGTGCGTGGGTTATTGCACCGGCATTGCTAGGTTCTGCTTTTCTTCTAGCGCCGCTGTCTTATCTGTTTTTGGGCCTCAGCCTGTTTGCAGCATTTACAGCCTTAGGCGAGAGCAAGTCGCCATTTCGGGTCTTCAACGCAGCGACCTTAAGCAATCTATTTGTAGCAAGCGCCATTTGGTTTGAGCACCGGGACACGGCATTTTTCAGCCTGCTTTATATGGCTGGTCTTGGTGTGGCGTGGCTGCTCGCGCTGGATGCCCTACGGGTAATCTCTAAAAAACAAGTATTTGAATCCGTCATACACTTTTCTGGGCTATTTGGGCAATATCCCTTGGCAAGCGTCGCCGTTCTCGTCGGGATACTCGGCATCATTGGGTTTCCGTTGTCGAGCACGTTTTGGTTCGAGGATCACTTGTTGGAGCATGCGTTGGCATCGGGTTGGATATTTGTCGCTGTGTTTGCGGGTGTATTTGCACTGAATGGCATCACATTAATTCGGCTTTATTCACACTTGTTTTGGGGAAAACGAGAGCATGAACCTGCTGATACTTCGCATGATTTTTCGAGCGCAGGGGTATTCGCTCGAATTGCTGTGTTCATGATTGCAAACGGAGTTCAACTCTGGCTCTTGTAATTTCGGTCAAAAACAGGCAAACACAGACGCACCCTGTGGAGGGGTGGCCGAGCGGTTT
Organism: Myxococcales bacterium; assembly: GCA_023248545.1. Classification (GTDB taxonomy): domain Bacteria; phylum Myxococcota; class UBA727; order UBA727; family JABDBI01; genus AER2-1. Next base: position 80,321 of record JAHFEF010000006.1, read on the forward strand.
AAGGCACTGGACTTGAAATCCAGCGTAGGGGCAACTCTACCGTGAGTTCGAATCTCACCTCCTCCGCCACCCTACGCTAAAGCTTCGGGTGGCAAGCCACTGGAAACCAAATCGGCAGAGTTTACCTACCGAAGCACATCGTGCGTAGGTAGGCAGTCTTTAGAAATCCGCCTGGAATACGGGCTCTGCCTTCCCCGTTTTTTCCACCATGTGGTATGTTTATTTTCTCGAATTATCTAACCAGGACATCTATGTTGGCTATACCCGAGATTTGAAACAGCGTTTTAAGACCCATAATGATGGTGAAGTTCAAGCAACCAAAAGTTTTCTTCCTGCGAAATTAAAAAGCTATGTCTCTGTGGATCATCGACATACAGCGCTTAACTTGGAAAAATATTTCAAATCCGGCTCTGGGAAAGCATTCGCTTTTAAGCGATTTTTAGATAGAAGCTAATCTGGTCGGCCTACTTTTTCCAACCCATGGTGTCCTTGAAAATTTAGTTATTTATGTTAATTAGCACCAGTGAAAAAAGTTTCAGGTTATTTCTTTCTATTTCAATTTCTTCTCATTTCGCATGCCTGCAATTCAGAATCAAAGCAAATTTCCGAACAGAATAACCCAAGCAAAAAGGAAAACCTAGATCGATTTGGTAACTTCCAAGGTTGGCCGGAACGCGCCAAGATGAGAAGAGTAGGGGAATCTTTTATTGAAGAAGTAAAAACTGTTCAACAGGACCATGAAGGAAATACTTGGATTCTTCGCCGTTCGACAGCAGAAGATTCCAATGGTTTTTCAAAGCATTTTATTGAGAAGTTTAATCCACAAGGGGTACTAATCTTAAGCCTACAGGAGCCCTCCGGCACCCATTTCAACGCTTTTACCATTCATCCAAGCGGCGAACTTACGATCGCTGAGACGAGAAAAATCGACACGACAGAAGAATATGGAAAAATCTTTCATATTTGGTTTAAGCGACTTAAACACGACGGCACGTTAATCACAGAAGTGCCATTGCGAGACGCTGGCTCTGACGAAGAACAGCTCTACTATATGTTCGATTGGGACAAAAAGTATTCCGATATTGTATCGGTCGAAACAATTCCTCACGTGGTTGATTCTGAAGACAAGATACGTACCTATGCTACGAACGAAGAGTTGCTTTCGTCAGTTGGCGAAGAGGCTATATTTTTGGCATATACCCATTCCGTAAAGCTATATCGGTTAAAGAAGGACCTTCAAATCGCCTGGAACAAGCAAGTAATGCCTCATCACAACTTGATACTGATGGGTCATTTGGAAGCAAAGCTTGCAGTTGATGAGACGGGAAATGCGTATGTTGCTTTCCCTTCAATATATGAACAGATTAAAGCCTGGAAAACCCACTTTAAGAAAAATATGGATGGGCTGGACATTCCAAAAGGCATTCTTATAGTGGAGCTGAATACGGCGGGGGAACTTCAAAACTACCGACTATTCCATCAAGAAAACCCACTCTCTGTAGCCGGATTTTTTGTGCAGAATGACGTTATAACATTGGGCGCTACTCTGAAGGTTCTGGGAAAATTAGCAAAGCACAACAACACGCATGAACGAGACCTGCTTTTTTTCAGAGCCCAATTTAGTACTGGTGAATTCTATGTTCATAAAATAATCGACATCCAACGGGATGATTACGCCCATGATTTCAAAATAGACGGACACGGAAATGGTATATTTGTCGGCTCGAACAACTTTGTTCAAGTGGATAGCGGGAGTTTTGTGGAATATGGACAGGGATTTGCTCTTTTTGTCGACAAAGAGGGCAACAAACTTGATTACGTCTCTCTACCAGGTCCCCGCCATACACGCATCAATAGTTTTGATTTTAGGAAATCTCAATCAGAACGAAGCGGAATAGTGTTCGGCGGACGATACGATGCCCCCATCACACATACGGCCGACGAAGACAAATCTCTAAACTACCAAAAAGGACTCCTAGGGGTCCTGGAATAAATCGACCCGACCCTTGTAGCTAATCATTGCTTAGCTCTTCCTCATACACAGCTATCGCATTACTGGCCTGGGCCTTCAAAGATGGAAAAATGGCGTCAGATACAAGACACCCAATACCAGTACTTTTCAGAATGGTTTCTCGTCGACATGTTGGATTTTCTTGGCTCTCAAAGCAGTGGTACTGGGCGTCTGACTCTGTTTCTGTTTCAGATTTATGCTCCTGCTAGTGCCGACCCAAGTTGTCGCGGTGTGCACCCCATAGCAAACAAGGCATGAACAATCAGGTCCAGAGAAACCGATGGGTCGCCCGCTTCCATTTTGGCTACCCTAGATTGGCTAGAATGGATTTTTTTAGCCAAGCTGAGCTGTGTGAAATGAGATTTCTTGCGTTGTTCAGAAAGCGTTTTTGCCAACGCAAGTTTAACTTCAACATAAGCTGTTTCTTCGTTGGTCAGCTGGAGAAATTCTTGAACAGAACCCAGTTTGAAACCAGCTTTTTCCAGTCGTTCTCGTTTTTCTTTATTCATTGTCATCTCCTGCGGCAAGCTCGTATAGTCTGAATCGTCTTTTGCAAATATTGATCGTATTGAGTGGAGTTTTTGTCGTCTTTTTATCCAAAACATCGCCAATCACAATTGCATCTTTTGTGATTTTATAAATTATTCTCCAGATCTTATTCATCTCTACATCCTCAATCCTAAGTTCATGGCATCCAGGGCCAATCGACGGCATTGGGCGTGAATCTGGCATCACTATTTTCTCGCCCTTTTGAAGCCTTCGCAGAAGTCCACCTGCATAAATCCTGGCTTCTCGAGAAAAAGGAGGCGTTTTTACCTCATTAGTTAGCCAAGCAAGCGGTTTATCTTCTCTCAATGCCATCCTATTTTCAGAATATGTCAATTTTGACATTATGTCAACTGTTATTCATAAAGCTAAAACTGTAGGAACTTGCAGAGGTAGATAATCCTTAAGCGGTTTAAGGCACTGGACTTGAAATCCAGCGTAGGAGTGCGCCTTCTTATTGACAATCTCCAATCCTTCGGTATCCTGATCACCTATGCGAGGCATTTTGCGCACATCATTGCTCAATGCTAGGCTGCTCCTCCTCGGCGGCCACACCGCCAATTACTAAACGCTTCCTCACAATTTATTCTCGTTTTCAAGCTTAGTAACCCTAGGAGAGTTTTCATGTTTTCAAATAAGTCTGCCGCATGGATCATGTGGTTTATTGGTTCAATTTTTTACGCGTATCAATATGTTTTGCGTGTCATGCCTAATATTATGATGCAAGATATCATGCTCAAATATCAAATCAATGCGGCGGTATTTGGGCAGTTTTCAGGCGTCTACTATATTGGCTATGCCCTGGTTCATATTCCGGTTGGAATTTTACTCGACCGTTTCGGGCCCAAAAAAATCATGCCCATTTTTATGATTCTAACGGTCATTGGAATGGCGCCATTGGTATTCAGCGATTTTTGGCTTTACCCAATTATAGGCCGAACCCTAATTGGGATTGGGTCATCCTCGGCAATTTTAGGTGTGTTTAAAATTATCCGAATGTCTTTTAGTGAAGAGAAATTCGCCTGGATGTTGAGTTTGTCGGTAACGATTGGTTTGTTGGGAGCTATTTATGGGGGTGCTCCGGTCCAATATCTGCATCAGTACTTTGGCTTTGAACAAGTAGTTATTTTTGCCATGATGACTGGGCTATTTTTGAGTGCTATCACGTTTTGGGTCCTGCCAAAATATGAAGCTAACCAACATCCCCAGGGCATGATACAGGAAATCCGGACAGTTTTTGGCAATGCCAAAGTGATTGGAATTTGTATTCTGGCGGGCCTGATGGTGGGGCCGTTAGAAGGCTTCGCCGACGTTTGGGGAACAACGTTCTTGAAAACCGTCTACGGAATCGATGCAACTGTTGCGGCAGGTTTGCCATCGATGATGTATTTCGGGATGATGTTTGGTGGGCCAGCTTTAAGCTTTATCGCAGAAAAGACAAAAGGTTATTTAAGTGTTGTGTTTGCTTGTGCTGTGGTGATGGCCTTGGCTTTTGTTGTCTTGTTGACCACTGCGATGAGCACCGCTGCTTTGTCAGTGCTATTCTTTGTTGTCGGTATGCTGTGCGCTTACCAGATACTGGCCATCGCATATGCTGCTACTTGTGTTCCCAAGCAAGTTGCTGGACTAACCAGCGCGGTGGCCAACATGATTATCATGCTCTTTGGTTATGTTTTTCACGCTGTGATGGGAAAAATTATTGATGTGTTTGCAATGACACCAGAGGGCTTTATTTTTGGCATCGGTGTCATACCCACAGCACTGGCAATGGCGGCAGTGGGATTTGGTTGGATGATAGTTAGGCAAAAGCGCTCATAGTGTCCAAATTAGAGATGTGATCAAGAGTCAGCCCTTGCAATGGTGCGATTTTTCTGTATTATGCGTTTAGAGGTGTTTTATGAATAAAATAAATATGTTTATTTTTGTTTGTACATTCAGTTGTTTTGTTACTGCTCAACCACCTCAACCCTCGTTCAGCTCGATAAGTAACGCCACAAATGTGACGACTCATCACACGATTATTCCAAGTAGTGTGACAGCGGAAGCAAACACTGTCGTGTGCAGTAATACGGGTGTTTCCACCGTGAATTCGCCCACTCTAAAACCCCCATTAGGCATACAGGCCGCTGCACTCTTCTGTCAAATACTTCCTTATGGAATGGTATTTAAAGAAGCTAAAGAAGCTGATGCTAAAGGACAATATAGAACTGCAATAGTAACGTATGCTTACACAGTACTTCCAAATGTTTTTTGGGGACTTTATGCATACTACTCAAATGACATTTACGTTGCTGCCACTACTTGGGGGCTTGCTTCATATGCCACAACCCTGATCCTGTGGAAATATCAACACTGGTTGGGGTTGAAATGGCGAAACGACGGAACGACGCCAGACACCGGATACCGCTTGTTTGTGCCCGCCGCCAATCCCCTTGGTAATGTCAACTCTGTTTGAATAAAATGGTTGGGTCCAGAAACCTGTCCAGCGAAGAGCGGCTTGTTCCCATCTTTTCAGCCATCTTACTCTTGGTCAGGACATTTTCCTTCATGGCTTGCTCGATTTGCCAAGCAAGAACTCGCTTGATCGCTACTGCTTCAACCTCAACAAGAGTTCCATCTTGCAGTAAAAGATCGGGGCGTCTTTTCGGTTTTCTTAATCAAAGCATGCAGCAAGACCATATCCCCAGCAGCGGTTTGTTGTGTCGATCGACTCAGTCACGCTTTTAGAAAAATTCAAATTTCGATGGCTTTTTAAAACGAGCTTGTTTTAGCATGGACTCTTCTTGCAGATGCATGGTGCATTTGCAAGCAAGCCGCCTTCTCCGCCACAGCCAAGTTTTGGAGAAGACGGCAGCCACTTAGGCCGAAAAACAAATTAGTTTCTCGGCCTCAACTTGTCAAACCCTGACAGGAGCGAGAACTGATGTCTGAACGAGCTCAAAAGATTTTAACCTGGTTACAGAATCAAAACAGCACAGAATTACCCATTCGCCAAGCCACACTCGCTGAAGAATTTCAGTGCTCGCGCAGAACCATTGGCAGAGCACTCAAAGAATTAAAAGAAGCCGGACTGCTCGTCGATTTGAACCAGCGTCATCAAAACAGGTGCAAGATCTATCGGGTGGAAGTTCCGCAGAAAGAGGGTCTGACGCCTGAAGCTCAACGACAATGGGATTTCTTCGGACACATATTTAAAGCGGTCTTTAAGCGCGTCGATGAGGAAAAATTGAAAGCGTATTACGCCAAAGCAACATGGAACTTAGAGGGCATCACAGACATCCATCAGCTGTATAGAAAAACGTTTGATGGGATGTATGCGCTCCCAGAGCTTGAGCCTCATCTGCCTTTATGGAAGAGGAAAGCGCTGTCATAACGCTATCCCAAGAATCTTTCAGCTATGCAATTTTTTTCGACTCAGGAAAATAGCACCCGCATGAAAGGTGAAAGAAGAAAGGGGTCCGCTATCGGCTTTAAACAGGCCATTGAAAAAGGCAGGAGACTAATTCGACCGATTAGTGCCAGAAGATGCATAGACCTGCTCGGACACTTTATTTACACACTCCCCAAGACGGTAATAAAATTCCCGATTGATTTCAATCCCGGTCGGTTTCTTCCTCGTCAATAAATCATCGGAACCCCTGAGACCTTCGATCACACATTGTTTCTCTATTCTCTGGCAGGAAGCTTTGTCGCGTATCATCCCCCAGGGTAGAATATCAAAAGTCATCACACAGCGCTGAGCCTTGAAATCACATTGAAGGGTTTTGAAAATATAATCAGAATCACTTTCACACCAAGTATCTCCACATAAATCATCGATGTAACGCAAGAGGTCCTTTTCATCTTGCTCCAACAACGACTGGCAAAACAGGCTTGGCGCAAATAGAAAAATAATAATTGCAAACTTCACAGCACCAGAGCAACCATCGAGCCGTCCTACCCATGCCAATTGAATCTAAAACTCGATTGCCGTGGTCAATAGGCCCTCCAGGCTCGCAACCTTGAGCTTCCACTCCACATCGCCATTTCCGTTTCGTTTCGCCGTTTGGATGACTAGAACCATATAGATTCTAAGATTTTAAAACGAGATCAAAGCTTAAACCTTGCAAAAGTGGTGTTGGCAGAAGTGCAACGGTTGTGGCGGCTTATTTCGTTAAAAATGGCGATATGAGCCCTGAGCAAACAGCGCAGTATCTTTTTATCATATGGCTGCGCTTAAAGCTTGGGCTACCTGGCGGGATAATTTTTGACCCAATTTGCTGGCAGCCCCAAAAAGGCTATGGCTAGTCTGTGATGAAATCTCAGTTGTTTTTTGTTCTATTCTCAATCAATTTAATTGCAGGCAGCTCGGCTGTTTTGGCTCGACGACCTGTTCAAATTGCTCAAGATATTGCCTGTGCGATTTCGAATACTTGGAATTCTTTCACGAAGCCAGTTCAACGTGAATTGGTTCGAGAAGACCAGGTAGAAGATCCGTTTCTGAGATCTTGGTTGGGTCAATCACTCAGCAAAGAAAAAGCGCTTAAAAAACTCGAAGAGCTTGAAATGCTCATGGAGCGAGATGGTAGATTATCGCGCCGTGAAATAGCTCTTTTGGAGTACTTGAGGTACTATTTTTCGAGTCATTCTTCAGGTGCTTATCCAGCGGAGTCTATTAAAGCAGCTGGTGTTTCATTGCCCGGCGGCATTCTTCAAGCACCATCGAGAACGGCACAAGAATCTGCAGAGCCAGCAGAACAAGCACAGGCTGGCTCATCGGGCCAACCTGTTCAAGGGCCTGTGTTCAAGGTACTTCACAAGGTCTTGAAGAATCTAAGTAATGAAGAGTTTGAAAGTCTACTGAATGTTTTTGATCCGGGAAGCTATCGTCCACAACATCAAATGACTCCTCAAGAAAATCAAATTCATAGGATGCAAGCCTTTGTCATATTTGATGTTTGTGAACAAGTATTGAGTGAGATATTGAATAAAAATTTTCAGATGAATGAAACTTATTGCACCGAAGGAGTTTCTGCCAGCTCAGCTTGGGTTGCTCTGATGTATGTAAACCGCTTCTTGGTAAGAAATCAGAACTTTCAATTAACTGAACAAGGTTTGAATCAACTTTTTTCGGTTGCTTTATTGACAGCAGCCAAGATTCAAGAGTTTTCTTACCCTGACAGTAAAAAATTTATATGGCTATCTCAGAACATAGAAGATTTAGAAAAGAAATTTTATGAAGGAATTGGTTTTGATTTCCGGGTAGATCTTCGAGAGACCGAAGAACTTCTCAAAAAGATTCGTCAAGAAGAGAGTCCTATGGAATATGTGTCAGATAAGAAGACTGAACTCAGAAATTTCAATGGAACAGAATATTCGAAAGGTAAGCGTTTAGGCTTAGGAACCTTCTCTAATGTCTGTATTGCTCAAGACTCAAAAAGTGAAAAATATTATGCTGTGAAATCTATTACAGCTCAAAGAGACCCAAGAAGTATTGATGGAAGTTTTGCTGTTGAAATTATGGTTCTGCTCAATGGGCATCCATCGATCGTTTCTCTTCAAGGAGTTTCTTTAAATAGTCTTTATCCAACATTGTTTTTGGAATACTGCTCTCAAGGAACATTAAAGGACATTTTTCGTCACAGAGAATTAACAGATCAAGAAATTAAAAAATGGATGCGACAGTTGCTGGAAGGCCTGGAACACCTCCATAAATTTGGATTCATGCATCGCGATATTAAACCAGAGAACTTGCTGGTGAATGAAGCAGGAGATCTTAAGATTGCTGATTTTGGTTCCGCCCGAGAGATCTTTAATGTAGTCGAGCAAAAACCACATCCTGTGGTAACAAGATGGTATCGAGCACCTGAACTATTGATGCTAGGAACTCGATATGGTCCTGAAATCGATGTGTGGAGTGCAGGTTGTATCTTCGCAGAAATGGTTCTTAGAAAGTCACTTTTCCATGGTGAAGATGACTCTAAAACTCTATTGATGATTTTTTGTTTATTGGGTGTGCCAACTTTGAAAAACTTTCCACTGCATCGAGAAACATATATGTTTTACAAATATTTAGCTGATTTAGAAAATATGTCTGCCACTGTTCCACGAAGTGAAATGACGAAAAGTTTTCAAACAACATGTCAAACCATTTTGAATAAATTAGGCCAAGATGGCTATAACTTATTAATGAGACTGTTGGTTTTGGAGCCATCGAGACGGATTACTGCAGCTTTGGCGTTGCAGGATCCTTATTTTCAAGGCCCTTAGGGCGTGTCCTTTCACATCATTCCCAATTGAAGCCCGGCTGCATCAGGATTTGAAACCAACTGGGAGTTGGAATGAGGCTCTTTTGGGGTCCCGAAAGAGCCCAGTTGACTTATTTAAATATCGTATTAGAATCGAAAAATGTCAAAAATGTTATCGACAATATTAATTTTTATGCTTTCTTTCGCGGCGACCTCGGTTATTGCTAATTCGAACTCAATAAATGAGGCTGATGAACTAGCCTGGGTTTTCTATGGTAATTTTAATAGAGTTTTTGACTATGGTACACCACTAAATCGAGAGTTCAAAATTAAAGGCCTAGACGGATATATTCAAGAAATCAATTGTTTTGGCTACAGGGATGGAAATTTTCAGATTCGAATTAGATTTTTCAGAGAAAAACTTTCAGTGTTTTACAAACAACACCCGTCTTTTAAAAGTGACATAAAATATGCCGGTGAAATTGTTGATTATTTCGAGAATACTTACTGGGCATTTCCAGAACGATATACTTATTTTCTGAAGGTTTTTTATGATCACAATTTGATCCCTGGCTTTGTCTTAGATCGTATTTTCAAAGAAACAGGACTGGCAGATTTTCGTTTGAACGCGCCGACAAGCCTTTCGTTGCTCAAGAACGCGTCTGAATTTTAAACCCGCTACACCAGTCTCCCCACAGTCGCCCGGTGAACCCCAAAGATGCGAGCAGCCTCAGCAGCGGTTTGTTGTGTCGATCGACTCAGTCACGCTTTTAGAAAAATTCAAATTTCGATGGCTTTTTAAAACGAGCTTGTTTTAGCATGGACTCTTCTTGCAGATGCATGGTGCGTTTGCAAGCAAGCCGCCTTCTCCGCCACAGCCAAGTTTTGGAGAAGAACGGCGACCCATAAAGGCCGAAAAACAAATTAGTTTCTCGGCCTCAACTTGTCAAACCCTGACAGGAGCGAGAACTGATGTCTGAAAGAACTTACAAAATTTTAACCTGGTTACAGAATCAAAACAGCACAGAATTACCCATTCGCCAAGCCACACTGGCCGAGCAGTTCGGATGCTCGCGCAGAACCATTGGCAGAGCACTCAAAGAATTAAAAGAAGCCGGACTGCTCGTCGATTTGAACCAGCGTCATCAAAACAGGTGCAAGATCTATCGGGTGGAAGTTCCGCAGAAAGAGGGTCTGACGCCTGAAGCTCAACGACAATGGGATTTCTTCGGACACATATTTAAAGCGGTCTTTAAGCACGTCGATGAGGAAAAATTGAAAGCGTATTACGCCAAAGCAACATGGAACTTAGAGGGTATCACCGATATCCATCAGCTGTATAGAAAAACGTTTGATGGGATGTATGCGCTTCCAGAGCTTGAACCTCATCTGCCCTTATGGAAGAGGAAACCGCTGTTGCATTGACATTTGTATGTACGCCTGTTAACATTCTAGTTGATGAAGATTGATGGTTTCGATTGGGACTCTGCGAACTCAATGAAGAACGAAAATAAGCATGGGATTTCCCGTGAGTCGATCGAACTGTTTTTTAAGGCGAGTCCTCGGATTGCGAAGGAGGTTTTAAAATATGAGCAAGCGTTTACCAAAAATGAAAACAGATGAGGCTGTAAAAAACCTCTTATCTGGGGATATTAGCGATTATATTTCGTCACAGAATTTTTCGGTAGTATCTTTTGAATTTGAAGCCAAAGACAAGAGTATTACTCTGCGTGTTTCGGAGCATTTGCTCAAAAAGATTCGGAACTTAGCAAAAAAACGTCATACGCCTTATCAGAAGGTGATTAGACAAGCGATTGAAAAGTTTATTCTTGAGGCAGCATGAAAGAAAGGGGTCCGCTATCGGCTTTATAAACAGACCATTGAAAAAGGCAGGAGACTAATTCGACCGATTAGTGCCAGAAGATGCATAGACCTGCTCGGACACTTTATTTACACACTCCCCAAGACGGTAATAAAATTCCCGATTGATTTCAATCC
>JAHFEF010000007.1:0-54813 GCA_023248545.1 Myxococcales bacterium
TGTGCGTTATTGGCACTGACCAATTCCCTGATTAGGCGCGGAGCCTTGGTAGCAGGTTTTTCCTGATGTACAAGCAGCTTGGCTATTATTGCCTAGGACGCAGCCTAGACTGCCGCATTGTGGTGTGCATCCGCCGCAAATGCTGCCGGCCGCATTGCAAATACACTGCCCATTGGAACAAGTGTCGGAATTGCCGCTACAGACTTTTCCGCATCCACCGCAGTTATTGATGTCAGTGCTGGTATTTACGCAGGTTGAAGAACATTGGGTCTGGCCCAGCGGGCACGATGAACCGGCCGTGTTGCTTGACCATAAAGGCATGCGTACATTGCTATAGATGACGAGGTTGCCATCGTTTTGTAGGATGAGAGTGTCTCCCGGGTTGCCGTTTGTGTTTGTTGCGAACGCAGGAGAATTAATATTGTAAACCACGAAATTTCCATCCGTTTGCAGGTATGCGCTTCCATATGCTCCGATATTGGACGTATTGGAGCTAAAAATTGCTTGGCAACTAGATGAAGGGCAATTGATAAAGCTGTTTGGTATCGTGGTTTTGTAAAGCACGAGATTGCCATCGATTTGTAGAATCAGTTCATAGACACCATTTTGGGATGTGATCGCAGAGCCTGGGACGAGAGATGGTATGCCTGCACCCTGTTGTGAGGGAGGTATGGCAGTGCTTTGGAGAGTCGAATTTGAGCCAACTGCTTGGCATCCGCCAGCCCAGCATTGTTGACCATTTGAACACACGTTTCCGCATGCGCCGCAGTTATTGGGGTCGCTAGAGAGGAAAAGACATTCGCCGGAACATGAGGTATAGCCGTTGGGGCAAGGCCAATTAGCTCCGCTATTAATACCAATAGTAGCCCCGCCATCAAGACTAGCACTAAGGACCATGCAGTCTGTAAAATAATCGCCTGGGATAGCGCCTGGGTCTCCAGCCGAAATGAACACACCGCTATAGTAGCGGTTACATGAATTTATTGATCCTGAATGGCCTGAACAAGCCGAGTTACAATCGCCACTGCAGTTGCCAGGTTCATTTACACATCCACCAAAGGCCGTTGATCCATCCATACATAGACACCCGCAATACCAAGTAATCCCCGAACACTGAACAAGGTCATACGGTGGCGATCCTGCCCAACTAAAGTCTGACGAAACGCAGACGCCTGCACCGTTACTGGTGGCCTGACACAGAGAGGAGCCGTTGCCATTCGCATTTAAGGTACATACGTTGCCACACGCCCCACAGTTATTGGTAGTTAGAGTGCCGGAGTTGTATGTACCCACGGTGAGATCTATACAGCTTCCATTGCAACATCCCGGCTGTGTCCCACCGCAGACATTCCCCTGGCTTCCACAATTATTCGGGTCGCTTTGGTACAAGGCGTTTGCACCACTATTGGCCGCAAGGTTACCGGTTTTGCTTCCATAGTTGGAACTACAACCAAATGATGTGAAGATGATGCTTGAAAATATTAGGCCAAGCGCGATACTTGCTTGAGTGCCCATAATTCCCCCAATGTTGGTAGATAGCAACCAACTCATTGAATCGCCATGAAATCGGGGGAATAGGACGCTTAAAAGCAAACTGTGGGTTGGTTGGCGGCTGTTATAGGGAAGGCGATCGAGTCATAGCATCTCTGCATTGGTCAGAAACGAGGCCCATTAGGCTATGGCTGATTTATGCGGCCTTAAAGCAAAACCGAGACCATGTAGAATGGCAAGTATCGTAGGAAATCTAGGCTGACCTGTCTTGGACAAAGTTCTATATAGATTTTGTCTGTTCAGATGAGTTTTCTCTGCGAGTTTTCCTATTCCGCCTTGAGCATCTGCAATATTTCTTAGCGCCAGAAGAAATGATTCAATATTTTGGTCATTCTCGTATTCTTCGAGTGCTACTTGTAAATAAGCCTCAGATTCTTTCGGATCTTTTAGGTCTTCAATCAAGCTATCTCTGAAATTTCTTAATTGGCGCATATTATTTTGACTCCTTAAATTCTTTCCATAACTTTTTGGCCTTTCGGATGTCTTCTTTTTGCGATGATTTATCGCCACCGCAGAGAATAACCACAAGCTGAGTCCCTAATTCACCAAAATAAACTCGGTATCCTGCTCCGAAATGAAGTTTCAGTTCTAAAACACCTTCTCCGACAGGATCTAGGACCCCTAGATTACCTTCTTCAACTTTAGAAATACGCTTTCTAATACGGGCTCTTACGACGGGATCTTTGAAAGACCTCAGCCACTCTGTATAGGGCTCTCTCCCAAATTGATCCTGGTAGATTTTAACTACCTTCTTGCTGGTAATCACATCCCAATTGTAGCTTGTGAGCGACAAAAGTCAATAGAAATTTATTTTCTTATAATAGAGCTCTTGCATAACCTGAAATATCGTCATGGCGAGGAGGCGTAGCCGACGCGGCCATCCAGGGTTTATGGATTGCTTCGCTACGCTCGCAATGACGATTCGGAGGGTTTCGCAAGAGCTCTATTAAATCGAACTGATGGAGCAGATTTTCCTCGAAAGTCGGGGCAAGATTGAGTTTACCGGGAGCGTGAGCCAATTGCTCAGAGAACACCATTAAAAACCACCTATAAGTAGTTATTATCAGGAAATAAAAAAGCCCGCCGAAGCACCTAGTGTACCTCGGCGGGCTTGCAGTCAGGGGGATTTAGAAGCCCATGCCTCCCATGCCGCCCATACCACCCATACCGCCCATGCCTCCCATTCCACCCATGGGGGAAGGAGCGCCGACCGTTGAGTCTTTCTTGTCGTCTGCTTTCTCAGCGATCATCGCTTCGGTGGTCAACAGCAACGAGGATACCGATACCGCATTCTGCAAAGCTGTACGCGTTACTTTGGTTGGGTCCATAATGCCCCAAGCAATCATATCGCCATACTCTTCGGTCGCAGCATTAAAGCCAAAAGAGCCCGTGCCCTCTTTGACTTTGTTCACAACGATAGAGCCTTCTTGGCCTGCATTGGCTGCGATCATGCGAAGGGGTTCTTCGCAAGCGCGCTTGAGCAACTCAACGCCAAATTTTTCATTGGGTAACACCTGCAAGCTGTCCAAAGCCTTGAGAGCCCGAATCAGAGCCACACCGCCACCGGGCACAATGCCTTCTTCAACGGCCGCACGGGTTGCGTGCAAAGCGTCTTCGACACGTGCTTTCTTTTCTTTCATTTCAACTTCAGTGGCTGCGCCCACACGAATCACAGCAACACCGCCAGCCAATTTGGCCAAGCGTTCTTGCAGTTTTTCACGGTCGTAGTCCGAGGTCGTATCTTCGACTTGGGCACGCAACTGTTTAATGCGCGCTTGAATCTGGTCTGGCTTACCAGCGCCGTCAATGATCGTCGTATTGTCTTTGTCGACCGAGACGCGTTTGGCGCGACCCAGATCTGCCAAGCCAACACTCTCAAGCTTCACGCCCATGTCTTCAGACACGAACCGTGCTCCTGTGAGCGTCGCGATGTCTTCCAACATTGCTTTTCGGCGATCCCCAAAGCCCGGAGCTTTTACTGCACAGATATTCAGCGTGCCGCGCAGTTTGTTGACCACCAAAGTGGCGAGGGCTTCACCTTCGACTTCTTCAGCGATAATCAGCATGGGCTTGCCACTCTTAGCGACCTGCTCCAGAACCGGAAGCATGTCTTTCAGGTTGGAGATCTTTTTCTCGTAGACCAAGATATAGGGGTCTTCTAGGTGTGTTTCCATGCGCTCTGCATTGGTCACGAAATAAGGCGAGAGATAACCGCGGTCAAACTGCATGCCTTCGACCACTTCGAGTGTAGTCTCTAGGCTCTTGGCTTCTTCAACGGTAATTACGCCTTCTTTGCCAACTTTTTCCATCGCTTCAGCGATAATCTCACCGATGGTGTTGTCGCCATTGGCCGAGATGGTACCCACTTGGGCAATTTCACGGTGATCTTTGGTGGGCTTAGACTGCTTCTTGAGTTCTTCAACAAGCACTTTGGTTCCTTTGTCCAGTCCGCGTTTGATCTCCATCGGGTTATGGCCAGCGGCTACGTATTTGGAGCCTTCAGCAAAAATTGCCTGAGCCAATACGGTGGCCGTCGTCGTTCCATCGCCTGCATTGTCAGAAGTTCTGGAGGCCACTTCTTTGACCATTTGGGCGCCCATGTTTTCGAACTTGTTCGAAAGCTCGACTTCTTTGGCCACGGTGACACCGTCTTTGCTGATGGTTGGAGCCCCCCAGCTTTTCTCGATCACCACATTGCGGCCTTTGGGCCCCAGGGTGACTTTCACAGTGTTTGCCAAAATATTCACGCCTCTGAGGAGCTTCTCGCGAGCGTTTGTATCAAAAATAATTTCTTTTGCTGCCATATGTTTTCTCTCTTTCTGGTTAAATTACAGGTTAATTACGCCCAACAGGTCATCTTCTTTGAGGAGCAGGTAAGACTCATTGTTGAGTTTAATTTCGGTTTCGGCATATTTCGCGAACAACACGCGGTCTCCGGGTTTTACGGACACGGGCCTGACAGTGCCATTGTCTAAAACTTTACCGGAACCCACAGCGACAACTTCGCCTTCGAGGGGCTTTTCTTTGGCGCTATCTGGGATAAAAAGACCACCTTTGGTTTTGTTATCACCATCCATACGTTTGACCAAGACACGATCATAGAGGGGCTTGAGCTGAGTAGACATAGGTTCTCCTTTGTGAACTTTGAATGTCAGTTCAAGATAAACGCAGAGAGCCTATGGTCAAGGGGGAGAGAACAGGAAGCCAAACGTGAGACTACGAAGCTAAATAAAAGTATGCCTATTCCTGTACAGCCCCCTCCTCGTTCGATGAGCGCACAAACACTCGATGTGCTCAACAGTGCTGTTGAGATGAACCGTGAAACATTGGAAATTGCCCACAACTCGAACGACAGGCTGGCTTTTCAAGAACAGCAGATCCGCTGTGCAGGCAACCAAGTGGAGCACATTGATAAACAAACCGATCGAGCGGACATACAAGCAGGCAAAGTGGACTCCTGTTGCGGTTATGGATTTTGGCATTGGTTGAAAATTCGATGTTGTTGCATGGGCGGCGATGCTGTGCGGATTCGAGAAAGTAATCATGCGGAGCTTGAACGGCGAGAAGCATTGGCACGCGAGCCCTTTGCTCCTCCCGCCCCCCCATTGCCAGTGGTTGTGGTTTCTAACGATCCCATCGATCAGGCAATTGATGTATTAGAGCATCAAGTCGAAGAACTAAAAGAAGATGCGCTGGTCAAAAAGCGCGAATTAGCCCTTCAGAATACGATGCTTGATGTGCTTGTCGCACAGACCCGAGCAACCGGCCAGCATGTGCAACGTGTCACACGCTATGAAAGACAGATAGATTAGAAACCTCACCCCTAACCCCTCTCCACCCTGTGGAGAGGGGAATTAAACCTGGTTTTGAAGTCCCTCTCCACAGGGTGGAGAGGGATTTAGGGTGAGGTTCATTGACCAGTCTGTAATTATTAGGCAGCTTGTTCAACCATGAAAGCTGTTGTTTTAATTCTGGTTTTCTGTCTGTTTCCAGCTGGCGCGAGTATTGCGCAGCCAAAGCCTTATCGATTTGGTTTTATTAAACTCGTGTCTCGGTTGTCTCAGTTGGGCTCCAAGGCGCCCCTGTGGCTAGGCTTGCTCACACGGTTCACGGCCAATCACCGAGGAATCGTTCCGATTTCAGGTGAGAACAACGATTGTTTTTTTCATGCGCTGCAGGCTGCCGGAATTAACCTCAACCGTCAGCAGGTGACTCAGTATTTGAGGCAATTGCGTGATGGGCCCAGCCGCCTCAGAGACATTGCCAGACAGGAACTTCTGTCAACCGATGAAGAGCTTAGCGACGCGATGAATGGGCTTCGAGACTTTATTCGCCAGTTTCCAGGAGAATCCATTGAAGAATTTGATCCTGATTTGTTCAATTGGTTTATTTTACGCCTCGAACAAGGTGCACCCATGCCATTTCAACGTGACGGTATGGGCGGCGTTGACTTCCTGGAAATATTAGGCCGGCAATTTAACTTCGATATTAGAATTATTGAGTCTACCGATGGCCATGTAATTCATGACTTTAGATGGCCGTTGAGTACAAGGAGACGTCGGGTCACGCTGCGCTATAGTTCCTCAGAAGTTGGGCATTTTGATCTGGTGTTGGATAAAGCACTGCCGATTCCAGCTACTAATCAGGATCAACTCTCATTTCAATGGCCGAATATAATTGGTTGGGGTTCTTCTGATTCTTGTGGTTCTTCTGCGAAATATCAAATTGTTCGGCAGATTGGCTATGGAAATTTTGCCCGTGTCTACTTGGTTCATGACCGTGGTTCGTGCTTTGCGGCGAAGGTAATTGACAAGCTGGGATATTCCGGGGATCCCGAGGTGCTGTTTGAGGAGGCCGAAAACGAAATCGCTTCTCTCAAAGAATGCAATTGTCCATTTCTTCCGGCCTACATCGGGTCTGATATGAGACGTGAGCCATTGTCTGTAATCATTATCATGGGTTATGCCCCTGGAGAAAATTTGCGAGAATATTGGTCTTCTGGAAAATATGTGCCTTCTGAGGATAACGCTATGCAAATCTGGGTGCAGTTATTGCAGCTATTAGAGCATATGCATTCCAAAAAAATTATGCATCGCGATGTGAAGATAGAAAATATGATCCTAGGACCAGATGGGTTGGTAAGATTGGTGGATTTTGGTTTTGCACGAACATTTCCAACCGAAAATGAGTCAATGGCAGATCAACTTATGGGAACCGTAGAGTATGTAGCTCCAGAAATGATAGGCCGTCATTGGTATGATGGTTCCGTCGATATCTGGGCATCAGGGGTAACTTTGTATGTCTTAGCCACTGGACATATGCCTTTTAATGGACGGGATCCAGCCCAGACTTTCAGAGCCATCCTAAATTTTCCACACGTGCGTATTCCCAACAATGAACTGGGTTTAATCATTCGTCAAATATTCGTAGAGAGAACCGCCCGACCAACAGCAAGCCAATTGCTACAATTGTCCTACGTTCAAAAATACATTCCGAAAACAAACACCACCGAAGATCCTCCGCAGGAATAATCGCATCGAATCTTGGTTATACCGCACAGAGGTGCGAGATGGCTCGGTGTGCAAAGCTTTTATTTTTGGTCCTGCTGCTCAACCTACCTGCTCTTGCAGAACCATTCTATTCAGCCAGCCAAATCGCTGTGACAACCTATGTATTTGCAATCGCAGCCCTGGATGCTGTTACCAGTGGCTATACCTATCACACCCAAGAAGTACTCTTGGCGAATAGCCCAAACACAGAAGAGCGAGATTATGTTTTGATCGCCCTGCCCACTGCTATTGCTGTCTATGGCATTTCGGCGATCACCCTGTTGCCCGCCGCTATTTTAAGAACCGTGAAAATTATAAACACCGAACAGGGCACCCGTGCATTCATCGGCCTTGAGGCAACAGCGGCATTTTTTGCTGCAATTGGCCTCATTGCCAGCGGCGTCGCATTCGGATTTGAACAAAACGACAGTGCAGCCGTCGGGATCGTCAACCAAACACACTATGAACGCCCGAAAGAATTTCAACCGATGCTCGCACTCAGCATTGTCAGTTCGGTCGCCAATCTTTTGGCCGTGTTAATCAATGTCCTCCAAATAGGTGTACCCGGAGAGCCCGTCCTCGTACCGACGCATCAGCCTGGCGGACTCCTCGAATGTTAGATGTCCTTCACGCACGGCGCTTTCAGCCATGTTGCGAATGCGCTTTAATAAATCCAGGCGGTCATATTCTACATAGCTTAAGACTTCACTGACCGTATCACCTTGAACCACGTGGTCCAAGCGATATTTGCCATCGGATCGGAGCGACACGTGGACAGCGTTCGTGTCGCCGAACAAGTTATGCAAATCCCCCATGATTTCTTGATAAGCGCCAACCAAAAACGCACCCAAATAATACGGCTTGCCACTGGGATGGTGCAATCTAATTGTCGGCTTGACGTCTTGTAGGTCAATAAACTGGTCGAGTTTTCCGTCGGAGTCACAGCTTAAATCGGCGATAATGGCTTCTTGCGTGGGTTGCTCATCCAACCGGTGCAGCGGCGCAATGGGGAACAAATGCCCAATGGCCCAAGAATCCGGCAGCGACTGAAAGATCGAAAAATTGCAATAATACGTATCGCTGAGATTTTTATTCAAGCCTTGCAGGTCTTCAGGGATATAACTTTCGGTGCTGACCGCCGATTGAATGGCTTGGCACGCTGCCCAATATAAATCGTCTATTTTTGCTTTGGTTTCTAGGTCAATCACACCGTGGCTAAACAGCGTGACGCTTTCTTCTTTGGCTGCTAAAATATCGTTGTAGGCTTCTTGAAAATTTTTCTTGCTGACAACAGATTGGTAAGCCTCCCAAATCGTGTGCAAAACCGTGTGGTCGTCATCGATGGGCGCCGTGAGGGCTTGTTTGAAATTGCCGACCATCTCGTTGATGCCCAGCACATTGAATACCAACATGGCATGGTGCGCTACCAGTGCACGGCCAGACTCGGAAACAATGGTCGGGTGCGGCATGTCATTCTCGTCACAGATTTCTTGTGTCGTAGAAATAATATCATTGGCGTATTCCTGCGTCGAATAGTTCATGGATGAGTGAAAATCGCTGCGACTACCGTCATAATCAACCGCCAAACCACCCCCAATATCGAGGTGACTCAAATTCACGCAGCCCATGCGCCTCAAGTTGCAATACAAGTGCGCGGCTTCTCGTGCCGCGTTCTTGATGGCTCTGATCGACGTAATTTGAGAACCAATATGAAAGTGTAGCAGTTCTAAGCAGCCTAAGATGTCTTCTTTTTTAAGAAGCTCCACAGCCTCGACAATTTCGCGCGCAGTCAGCCCGAATTTGCTGCGATCCCCTGAACTATCGGCCCAACGGCCCTTTCCCTTGCTGGATAATTTCGCGCGAATCCCGATGTGAGGCACAAGATTCATACGCTTTGCAATGGCAATAATTTGTGGCAATTCAGCAAAGCGATCTAAGATTAAAAACGGTTTTAGACCCAGTCGTTGGGCGTCCAATGCTGTCTCAATATATTCTGCGTCTTTATAACCGTTGCACAATAAAAGCGAGTCTGCGTCATCTAACAACGCCATGGCGACGAGCAATTCAGGCTTCGAGCCAGACTCCAAACCCAAACCATAGGGCTTGCCCTGACGCACCAACTCTTCGACCACGTGTCTTTGTTGGTTGACTTTGATGGGCATCACACACCGATAAGTTGATTTGTAGCCGTATTCTCGAATGCTTTTTCGAAAGCTTTCAGAGATCACTTGCACCCGACTGCCCAAAATATCGTTAAAGCGCACCAATAAGGGTGGTTGAATGCCTCTCAAACATAGATCATCGACCAACTCTTTCAGATCAATGCAAGACTCGCTTTTACCCGTCGGATCGCAGGTCAAATGGCCCTTGGCGTTGATCGAAAAATACGGCGTTCCCCAGCGAGAAATCAGGTACTGGTCTAGGCTGTCTTGCACGGTCCAATTGCTTTTCATCGGGCATCTCATATAGACTTATATACATGATGACAAGCCCAAAGGCCTCTTTCGTTATCATGTTATCTTTGGCTGCAAACTGTTTTGCCGAGTTCTTCGATGCGAAAGCGCTTCGGCCTGGAATGAAAGCGACGGGTTACACCGTATTTTCGAGCGCACAAGGCCTTGAGCCCTTCGAACTTGAGATCGTCGGCCAAATGACAAATTTCGTTGGACCCGGCCAAGATTTGCTCATCGCACGGGTTCTCGGCGAGCGATTCCAGAAATCAAGCGTGGTCGCCGGCATGAGTGGCAGCCCGGTGTATATCGATGGCAAGCTCGTGGGTGCTTTGTCGTACGCGTTTGGACGGTTTACCGCAAATGCCGTGGCAGGAATCACGCCGATTCAAAGTATGCTGGCGCACAGAAAAGCTTCCCCCCAATTGGCTGCTTTGCCCAGTGGGTCATTGAGGCCGATTGCGTTGTCGTTGGTGGCACAAGGGCTATCACCCAGCGTCGCAAAGCATTTTGACGCCGAGTTGCATCGTCGTGGCTTGGCCTCGCCGGTATTAGCAGCTGGCAGTGTCGGAACCAGTTTGCCCAAAACAACCCCACTCTATCCTGGAGCTCCGTTTTCAGCGCTGCTCATCAGTGGCGATATGACTCTGGCCTGCATTGGAACAGTCACTTGGATGGAGGGTTCTGAGTTTGTTGGCCTAGGACACCCGTTCTTGCAAAACGGTGTCAGCGAGTTGCCCGTCGCCGGCGCTGAAATTGTGACGACAATTTTTGGGCAAGATGAGCCGTACAAAATGGGACAGCCGACGGAAATCATCGGTGTGTTGACCAGCGATCGGAGCTCTGGAGTCACGGGTATCGTGGGGAAAAAACCCAGAACCATGCCTTTGGAAGTCCAGTTTGGCGGTAAAACCTGGCATTATAATATTTCGCGCATGGGCAAGGATACGGCATTTTTAACATCGATGGCCTTCAGTAACAGCCTGGCCATGACGCCTGAGCACGAGTTGGGTGGGACTTATAAAATCAACGTAGAGCTTCAAATCAGCGGGGGCGAAAAATTAAGCTACGAACGCATGCTGTCGGCTCAAAACCAGCCGTTGGAACCCGGAGCGATTGCCCTGTTTTTGGAGCCGATTGTGATGCTTCAAAATCAAGATTTTAAAAAAGTTGAGTTTGAAAGCATGAAAGTCCAAGTGACCCATACCGCAGAGATCCGGACGACACGGCTGCTTGGGTTCACAGTGTTTTCTGAGCCCAAGCCAGACGAACCATTGGAAATGCTGATTTACAGTCAGCCGTGGCAAAAGCCGCTGCAGAAACAGCGTTTGGTGCTCAATATGCCGCGTTGGAATTCTTCGGGTGCGTATCAGATTATTGGCTTAGACAGGATGTCTAGTTTCAACTTGGAGAAAGAATCTGGCTTTTGGGCTGAGGTTCCCAGTTATGCTGTCTTGATCAACAAGATACGTTCTTTGCCCAAAGATACAGAGTTGTGTTTCTATTTGAAAGAAACCGGCCAGGCGAGCAATTTTCTGGGATACAACTTGACGGATTTGCCTATAAGCCTTAAAGAAACCCTGACAGATGTTAGAGCTGGGTCCGAAATCTCGTTTAACACCAAAGCCACGCGCTTGGGCTGTGCTGATTTAGGAGAGGTTGTAACGGGGAAAGTTCTGAAGGAATATAAAGAAAATGGCGAAAAAAGGTAACCGTGAGCTCGTCAAGCTCGAATCAACCGCTGGCACTGGTTTTTTCTACGTAACGCAAAAAAATAAGAACAACACCAAAGAGAAGTTGCTCTTGAAAAAGTACGATCCAACCGTCCAGAAGCACGTTGAATTCAAAGAAACCAAGCTGAAATAAGCCATGACAACGACACACGACTTGGTGGTCCTGGGCGCAGGCCCGGGTGGTTATGTGGCTGCAGCGCGGGCGTCTGCCCTGGGCATGAAGGTTGCCTTGGTTGAAAAAGACCCCCAATTGGGTGGGACTTGTTTACACAGGGGCTGTATCCCCACCAAAGCGCTTTTACACGCTGCGGATGTCTATTCCGAGCTCAAAGAGGCGCCCCAGATTGGCATTTCTGTCGAAGGTGTCCGGGTTGAGTGGGACAAAATTCAAAAATACAAATCGCGTGTGATCAGCACCAATGCCGGTGGCGTGGCGCATTTGATGAAATCGCGCAAAGTCGAAGTAATTACTGGTTTTGGAAAGCTTAAGAATTCGCACGAAGTTCAAGTTGGGCAAAATATACTCTCGGGCAAACATATTTTGTTGGCCGTTGGGTCGACACCTCGTGCTCTCTCTTTTGCGCCTTACACGAACCCCAGAATTCTGAACTCTGATACAGCACTGGAACTGACCGAGATCCCAGGCTCGCTGGTGATTATTGGCGGCGGCGTCATTGGCATCGAGTTTGCGTCGATTTTTAGCCGTTTTGGCACACAAGTAACGGTGTTAGAAGCGTTGCCTCGAATTCTAGCCCCTGCCGACGCAGATTGCTCAAAAGAATTAGTCACGCAGTTTGAAAGCAAGGGCGTGAAGTTTCACACGAGTGTTTCTGTGACTGGCGTTACCGCCAAGGGCAAGACGGTCAAGACAACCTACGCAAGTTCAACGGGCGAACAAGCCGAGATCAGCTCGGACTACGTCTTGGTCAGCATTGGCCGGGCGCCACTTACAGCCGATATTGGCCTTGAAAATACGAAGGTCCAGCTTGAAAAAGGCTTTATCAAAGTCAACGGGTTTATGCAGACAAGCGATCCGAGTATCTATGCGATTGGGGACTGCGTGAACACGCCGTGGCTCGCGCATATTGCATCTGCCGAAGGTGTTTTGGCTGTGACGCACATGGCTGGTCAACCGGTGGCAGCCATCAACTACGATCATACACCGTCGTGTGTCTACTCAGAACCACCGGTGGCCTGGTCTGGTCTGACCGAAGAAGAAGCCAAAAAACGCGGCCACGACATAAAGATTGGCCGATTTGACATGGCCAGAAGCGGCAAAGCAGGGATTTTAGGCAAGAAACGTGGGTTTATTAAGTTTGTGACCGACGCCAAATATGGCGAGATTTTAGGTGTGCATATTATCGGGCCTGACGCGACAGAACTGCTGGCCGAGCCGTCGTTCGCCATGCAAATGGAAGCAACCATCGACGATATTGCCAGTACGATTCATGCACATCCAACTCTGTACGAGTCAATCTACGAAGCCGCTGCTGCCACAGTGGGCAGAGCGATTCATGGGTGAGGTTTAAAGCTCTTCGTAGTGCTTCAATATGGCCTTCTCGACCAGCTTCTCTTGCTGAACATACTGTTTAACCCGTTCCAATAAAGCTGCGATCGGTGCTCCGGGATGAAAACTTGAGTGAAAATGCGGTTTCACATCTTTGGCAAAAATCATGTGTCTGGTCATTTGACAGGCAACGAGCTGAGTGAAGTTACCAACAAAATACGCGCTCAGTTCAGTTTGACCCTCAGGCAAAAGTACCTGAATGCCCATCTTGCCGGTATTGCCATCAGCGTCATTAATTTCGTTGGCACCTTTCATATATTCTGGGCGGCCTTCGGTAATACGGCCATCGGCTTCGACGTAAAAATGCCCACCCAATCCACACCATTTTCGATGGTTGATTTCATGAGCTGCAACCTCTTCAAGAGTCGTTAATCCTGGGTAGCCTGGCTGACGAACTACCATCCGGTCTTTGACATCATCGAATTCAAGTTTGCATGCGTGCGCTGGGTCAGTTTCTAGACGTGAGAGACTGGCAAAAGTTTTAAGTCCTTCACAAGGGTCTTGAGCCAAGATGGAAACTGAAAAAAGTGAAACAATCAGGGTTATTTTCTTCATGTTTTACAGGTTACTAAACTTAAGCAGTTCGTCAATGCGGACCCGACTGCCAGCTAAATGACACTTTGTCTACCGGCTTGCCTGCGTTGACTAAAACCCTGGGCTCTACAAACTGCGCCTGCCTATTTTTATCTTTTTCGAAGCTAGACCAGCTATTATCTGGAATTGGCGTATTCCCGAGCCAAATCGGATCTGAACTCTCGGTAATTTTGCTCGGCGTGTCTAATTTGACGATGGGTGCAATGAATCTCCCTGAGTTGGCTTTTTGTGAGAGATCTAACTCAAATAAAGCGCCCGTTTTGGCCGTTGCAATCAACAGCTTCGAACCCTGTGGGGCGAGAGCCATGATGCGATTGCGATTCTGGAGGCTTAACAAAATATCAGGCTTTGCATTACAGTCTGGTTGGCTTGAAAAAAGCTGTCCATTGGGGCCAGTTCCCCAAAAAAGTTTCGACTCTTGAATCGCCAGCGCATAAATCAAATGCTTAGACGATTCCCAAACCAAGCAACTCGGGTCTTTTTTTGAGATTCGCCAAATTTGTGAACTGGTTGGAGACGTATTAAACGCCGCAAACAAATTGCCCTTTTTATCTTCGGTGATCGCAATGGTCTCTCCGGCGGCTTTAAATATGGCTTTACCGTCTTGATAGACCGTCCCAGACTGCGCTGAACCCGTATAGTTTTTGTACACCGTTCTGAATTGATTCTCGGTGCCCACAATGGGTGATTTGCTGACTTCGTAATTTTTGATCGTGAATAGAGAATTGCTGTTGCCAACGAGATACAACGCATCTTTCTGCACATAGGCACCCAACAGCTGTTCTGGGATCGAAACCATGCGAGCGTTTTGAGACGTATTGGGCTTCACAAAATTCACACCGCCCTGAGGCCCCATTAGAATAGCCAGTTCGCCATTGGGCATCGAAATCAACTGGGAAATAATGGGTTGTCCCGATTCAAAAATTAGTCTGGGCTTTTGGGTGGGCTTAATCTGCCAGACTTGGCCCGGCCCCGAAGTGGCAACATAAATTTCACTGTGGGGCCCCATGGCCATGGCTGTCACGGCGCTGGGCAAATCAACGGTCAGTGTTTTTAATGGGTAGCCAACTTCGAGTTTGCCTGATGCAAGCAGCAGGACGTTTTCGAAATGCCCTTTTGAAAAATCGTCAAAATTGTTCCAGGTTTGAGTACCGGCCCAGCTCGCCCATGGCAAAAGCATCAAAAAAAGGATGACCCGCTTCAAAAACAT
The DNA here is from genome assembly GCA_023248545.1 of Myxococcales bacterium. Lineage (GTDB taxonomy): Bacteria > Myxococcota > UBA727 > UBA727 > JABDBI01 > AER2-1. The sequence goes on from JAHFEF010000007.1 coordinate 14,655, forward strand.
ATTTCTCTCCATCCAGGTCTAAACAAACCCGTTTCGCATGTAAAGCTTGACGTGGTAGAGGGAGTGAAGTCAAATTGGCTTCGCCTTTTGTATAGGCATCAAAATATTCTTCGCCCATCGCGTAGAGCTTATCACCCACAATCGGATAACCCTCGAGAGCTAGATGAGCGCGGATTTGGTGCTGACGGCCCGTTTTGGGCGTGCACTCGACCAAGCTCCAGTGCGAAACAGGATCGTAGAAAAGCGGCCTAAAATCAGTTTGACAGGAGAGACCGTTGGGATCTTCGATCATTTTGATCGCCACCAACCCACGGGCTCCTTGCAAAGCCAGCGGCCTGGAGCACGACAAAGATTTTGCGAATCGGCCTTCGACCAGAGCCCAGTAAGTTTTTTCGATTTTGCCGGCCATAAAAGCGCGCTTTACTTGCGACTCCGTTTGCGCGTCTCGCGTGCAGATTAAAACCCCACTGGTTTCTCGATCCAGTCGGTGACAAGGGTGAATCGGCTCTCCGGGATAATTGGTTTTCAGCCAGTGCGTCAGCGTTTGATACAAATACCGAGCACTCGGGTGAACAGCCAGATTGCCCGGTTTATTAATCACCAAAAATCGGGCGTCTTCATGCACCACAGGGACCTGCAGGTGCTCGACTTTGGGTGAGTCTGGCGGCGTGCGCCAGAGTTCAACAGGATCCCCTGCTTTCAGGCGTTTGCTGGCTTTAAGAGGCCGGTATTCGAGTCTGAAATCGCCGGATTCAATAATTTTCTGGGCCTTATTTCGTGAGATTCGCCCGACATGGTAGACCAGATAGTGATCCGCACGAATGCCATTTAAAAAATCAGGAATTTTCCAGCGTTGAACAACTTTTTTAGTGGGTACAAGCATTTTTGATGGATCGGATATCGCCGGTTTGGTCGATGGCCCAAGTATCTTCTCTTAGACTTTTGGCCGTCGCGATGAGTTCGAATTTTTTATCGTCGTAATGGGAAGTTTTGTAGGTATAATTCTTTTCGTTGGACTTAATCAAGCCTTCCTGGATCAGCATCTCTAAGGAAGTATAGCTGTGATGGTGCGCATAGTAAAATTTTTCGGCTTCATATAAATGATTGAGCTGTGCTTTGGCTTCACTTTGAACCGACCGGCATTGAAAAAGCTCAAATTTGGGCCAAGAAATAAAAGCAAGTCCTGCCAGTGTTAAGACCATCAAAGTCCATTTGAGAGAGCGTGAGATCATGTTTGGGGAGTTATCATGACTCTTCCCAAAAGACTATGGCCATGCCATAATCCGCTATTATGGCTACTTCAAAAGCACCTCCGTTTACGTTGTATGAATATAGAGCTTCGCCTTTTTGCGTAGCAGTTCGAATTGCATTGAATGAATGCGGCGTGACTTTTACCCCTCGCGAAGTCGAGCCCGACAAAGAGCGAACGGCTGCCTTTTTGCGGCGCAGTCCTTTTGGGCGCTTGCCGGCTCTGGTGGAACACAGACCCAGCGGAGAGTTATCTATTTTTGAATCGCCGGCCATTTTGCATTTTTTGGCTGAGCGTTTCGAGAAATCAAGCCTGGCTTTTAACGACTTGAGCTCCAAGGCCCAAGCCTTGTCTTGGCTCAGTTTTCTCTCTTCAGGCTTTGGCGATCTGCTTTGGCGTGTATTGACAGAAGCTCATATCTACGAAGGCCCTGATGCCAGACCCAAAATGTTGGCGACTTTTCATGAGGAATTAGAGCAACAGGTTGATGTACTGGACAAGCATTTGGCGCGACGAGCATTTTTAGCTGGCGATTATTCCATTGCCGATACTCTTGCTACACCCCTGTTAGATTTGCTGGATCAGGTCAAGGGTTTAGATATGGACGGTTATCCGCATTTGTTATCTTGGCGTGAGCGGTTGCGCGGGCGTCCAAGCTACAAGGGCGTGTGGCCAGCAGAAAAAGAAGAAAAGTGATCGTAGCCACCCGGCTCTAAGATTTGAAAGCCCTTCGAAGTTTTGATGAGAACTTCGGGGGCTTTTGTAATTTCGCCAATCTCTATCCCAAACTTTGAGTCAGGTGCTGTAAATAGCAACGCATAATCTTCGCCACCGTAAAGCGCCTGTTCACGCGTGGCTTCTGGATGAGTGGGCACTGTGTGGATTCGCGCGCCCACGTTTGAAGCTTTGCATAGTCTTGATAAATCTTTGGCTAACCCATCGGAGACATCCATGCACGCGGTCGCAACACCCAGCAATTTTTGGCCCAGTTGAAGCTCAGCCTTGGGATAAAGATGGATTTCAAGTCCCTCTCCACTTGAGTTTTTCAACCCCGCTGCCGAAGCCCCCAGCGCTTCGCTGACATAAATCTTGTCTCCGGGTTTTGCTCCCTGCCTCCCCAGCGGCTTCCCAGCCACATCTCCAAATATCGTGATTGCGCAGCTAAAATGATCTCTGGAAGCGCTCAGATCGCCGCCATAGAATTCTAACCCGTTTTCTTGACATACTTTGAGAGCACCCTCGCAAAACTGCCTCAAATACCGTGCACTATTTTGAAGCCACGCAGCCGGCAGTTCCAGCGACCACAGAAATCCGACAGGCTTCGCGCCCATGGCGGCCAGATCTGACAGATTTTGTGTGATGGCTCGATGTCCGGCAGACTCCAAAGGCCCCAGGCCAATCTTGAAGTCATTATGTTCTTGAAACGCGTCTAAACTCACCACACGGGTGTGGCCTTTGGGGACCGGTGGTAATTCAGCACCGTCATTGAGCAAATTCTTCGCCCCTGGAGCTAATATTGGCTCAAAAATAGCTTTAATCAGCTCAATAATTTGGCTTTCACTTAAACTCAAATACCAATCCAAAAGTCAGCAGAAGTGGAATGTTCGAGGTTGGCCACGCAGATGAAAAATCGAGACCATTTTGATAAAAATTGTTGATCGGCATGTAGGCTGCCTCAGCTTTTAGATAGATATGGTCATAAACACCATTGGCGCGCGCCGACTTGGAAACGCTGGGTTCCAGCCAATCCAGAGCAAACATAAGCCCGCCGGCAGCTTCCCAACCAAACATAAAGCCCATGGGGTTTTTGCCGCCGGGTTCTTTGTCGATTCCACCTTGATACGTAAATAAATATCCAACGGAGACAATACCCCCGCGCACATAGGGAACCAGCGGGAAATAATCGACCCATGGATCCAAGACATAAGTCAGCTGGGGTCTCAGATGCAGCATGTGCAATCCAGCTGAATCAGAAGATCGATTGTTGGTGAGTGTGCCATCTGGGTTCACTTGCAGTGCATTCCCACCCGCGTATGTATATGACGTACCCAGGCCTAGTTGTAAGCTTCCAAAATCATCTACTAAGTGCACATCGACTTCGACACCCATGAGTGGCAGTAGATTGTCATAGAACATGCTTTGATAGAACGTTCGTGCTCGACTGCCATCTGGCTTGGTGCTGGCATCTAGGTTGGGTTTGTAAGGAGCCCCTGTGATGCTGAAATTGATCTGGCCAAGATCAGCAAAAACCGGCGGCGCAAGTAATAGAACAAGCAGCAAAGAACGAGCAGACCTGTGCTTACGTCTTAAAAAAATTCCCAGCACCAATAACAGCATCCAGGTTCCTGGGCTCGATGAAGTCTGGGCGCAGCTCCAGGATAGGGGGTTGGGAGCGCCGTTGTAGACTTCGGCAAAACCGTCGGTGTTGATGGGCGTGGCTGATTGAGCGGGGGTAGTCCATTGATTGGAGGAGCCTTTGACTCTGGCAATAAAATAATAAGGTGTGAAATTGTTCAAGTCCATGACTGTGATAGTTTTCGAGGTGTTTTCTTTGGGCTCTTTGCAATTTGTTGTTGTACCAGCAATCAGATCTATCGAGCCTTTATCTGTGCTGTAACAAACTTGATAGGTAGTGCTATAGTTGGCTGTGCCGCTTTTGGGATCGTCGACGGTTACAGTTACTTGTTTGTTGCCTGCGGATAAAGAGATCCCATTTAGGGTGCTTGGGCTAGTGTCATATTTAAACTGTACTTTTGTAACGAAAGCATTATTTTGGTACAAACAGAGGTAGCCAGAACCGGAGTTCGGTGTGCTGCAGACCCCTAAAGCACTCAACAGGGCTACTTCTGGTACGGTGACAAGCCCAGAACTATCGGGTCCAAGAATGCCTGTGACCTGGATGAATGTTCCTGATGGTGTTAGAGGAGGAGCAGGACACGGTGGAACAACTGATGTCGCTGTTTGAATGGCTAAATAGCCAGAGGCTCCACCGTTCGACACGATAAGGCCTGATCCTGATAGACTCCGTTTTTGGGACAAGTCATTGCAATTGGTCAAAGTGCTCGTGTCGCTGAATTGACCTAATGGTTGGTTCTGGGCCAGAATTGTGAACGCGCTGAAGAACATTGAAGCCAAGAAAAAATGATTGAGTTGCTTCATGAACCTAAATACTCCTTGCAAAGAATCTCAGCGACTTTCACTGCATTCAGTGCTGCACCGGTGCGCAAGTTATCGCTTGAATACCAAGCCGCCAAGCCATGTGGTACAGAAGTATCCGCCCTGATTCGTCCTACCAAAGTCATGTCTCCACCAGAAGCTTCCATGGGAGTTGGGTAAAGGTTTTTGCTCAAATCGTCTACAACTAACAACCCTGGGCCCTTGCCCAAAATCTCACGGGCTTCATCGGCAGAAAGAGCGCGTTCGAATTCCATGTAAACCGCCGCACTGTGGCCATTAAACACCGGGACCCGTGCACAGGTTGCAGCGATTCTAAGTTCAGGCAAACCCATGATGCGACGTGTTTCGGCAACCAATTTTTCTTCTTCATCCGCAATATAGGGCAAAACATTGAAGGCGATTTGATGCGGGAAAAATCCTGGCTCACTCTCACGCATATTGAACAAATCACGTGTTTGCTTCTCCAGCTCTTCCATACCAGCCTTCCCAGCCCCTGAAACCGCCTGATAAGAAGCGACGGTCACATGTTTGAGACCTGCTTTTTTGTGCAACGGCGCCAGCATCTGAACCAGAGGCGTTGAAGTGCAGTTGGGACAGGCAATGATATTTTTCTGACGATAGTCGGCGATTTTATCCGGATTCACTTCCGGGATCACCAAGGGCACTTCCGGGTCTAATCTAAAAGCGCTGGATTTGTCGATATAAACCGTTGAAGTGCCTGCGATCCAATCAGCGATTTTGCGTGCAAGAGAGCCATCCACGGCCCCAAAGGCAATGTCGATATTTCGGAAAGATTGTGGACCTAGGGCTTCCACAACCAATTCGGTGTCACCAAAATCTATTTTTTCACCGGCTGATTTTTCTGAAGCGAGCAGCCTCAGATTTTCCACGGGGAAATGCCGTTCGTGCAAGATAGAAACAAGCTCATGCCCAACAACTCCAGTGGCACCCACGATCGCAATATTAAACTTTCGACTCATGGGTGCGGATATTGGAGTTTTCTCTACCTAAATGCAATATCTTCTTAAACCAAAATCAGTTTGTTTGACAAAGCTCCTGCTCCCAACATACGATAAGTCTAGGAAGGGCAAATCGATGTCAGATATACTGGTTATAGCAAGCAAGGTGAAAGCGTTTATCAAAACCCGTTCGGACGGTATGAACGTTTCCGGGTCAACCATGGAAGCACTCACCAAGGTGGTTGAGAAAAAATGCCAGGAAGCCATCGAAAATGCGAAACGTGACGGTCGCAAAACAGTGATGGATCGCGATATTACTTAGCCAAATTGTCAACACTCCCGATACGACCTGCAAGAGGTACAGAATGAAAAACAGCTTGTTTGTCTTGTCGTTGACAATTAGTTTCGCTACCAGCGCTTTGGCAGCTTGGAATATTACCTGTCGAAATCAGCCAGAGAATGCGGAGCTTATCTTTTCAGAAACCAGTATTTCGGGCGCTCCTGTGCTATCATTTCAATCTGGCTTTGTGTCGATTATCGGTCTCAGTGAGATTTTAATCGATTTGTCGGATCAGGGTGATATTCAAGAAGTTAGTGCAGTCCAAAGACCAGAAAAGGATCCTTTATCCTATACCAGCATTAGATTCAGCATTCCAGTTTGGAGATTGCCAGGCGGCTTTCCTGCCACTGTGCGAGCTGAACTCGGCTGGGGCAGGCGTACGATTGAACAAAAAACATTCACGATGCAATGTACCGCGCAAAATGTCGTGTACTAAAATTTAGACTAACCTAAACCACCAAGTTCACAATCTTATCTGGCACCACAATGATCTTCTTAGGCGCTGCGCCATTCAAGAAATACTTGACTTGTGGCAACTCCAGAGCCTGTTGTTCTACAACTTCTTTAGCGAGACCCCGGGCCACACGCATCTCATCCCGGCGCTTGCCGTTGACTTGAATGACAATCACCACTTCATCTTCTGTGCACAAAGCCGGATCAAACACCGGCCAAGAGGTTTTAGAAATCAGCTCTTTCTGACCCAGGCGTTCCCAGAGTTCTTCGCAAATGTGCGGCGCATACGGTGCCAAGACTTGCAAAAATGTCAGCATGATTTCTTTGGGCAAAGTTTGAGCAGCCGTCGCCTCGTTGACGAAGATCATCATCTGCGAGATGGCCGTATTATAGCGTAGCTCCAGGGTATGTTCTTGAACTTGCTTGAGGGTCTTATGCAGTTGACGCCACAGGCCAGGTTCTGAGCTGCCGGGCTGCTCAGAAAGCTCGCGCTTAGCTAAACGCCATGTGCGCTGAAGAAATCTATACACGCCTTCCACGCCATTGGTTTGCCACGGTTTGACTTGATCCAAGGGCCCCATAAACAGCTCATAGAGCCGCATCGAATCCGCGCCATATTTTGCAATCACATCGTCTGGATTCACAACGTTGTAGCGCGATTTAGACATTTTTTCGACTTGGGTTTTGACTGGCTCACCGGTTGCTTTTACTGACCAGCTTGAGCCCTTCGATTCGACTTCGTCAGGATAATAATATTTGCCGGCACTGTCTTGATAGCTGTGTGCCAAAATCATGCCCTGATTAAATAACTTCTGGAAAGGCTCTTTTGTAGACACCACACCGCAGTCATACAAAACTTTGTGCCAGAAACGGGCATAGAGCAGGTGCAAAACAGCGTGTTCAACACCGCCCACATAGAGATCCACCGGCATCCAGTATTTTTCAAGTTCGGGATCACAGAACTGGTTGGAATTTTTTGGATCTAGATAGCGCAGATAATACCAGCAAGATCCTCCCCATTGTGGCATGGTATTGGTCTCACGACGGCCGATTTGACCGTTGGGCAACTTGACCTCCAGCCAATCTTCAGACGCTCGAGCCAACGGCGGTTGGCCATCTTCAGTGGGTTTATAAGCATCGACTTTGGGAAGTTCAAGTGGGAGAGCGCTTTCTGGCAGTGGCTGCAAGCTGCCATCTTTGAGGTGAACCACAGGGATCGGCTCGCCCCAGTAGCGTTGACGCGAAAACAACCAATCACGCAGTTTATACGAAACTTTGGGTACCGCAAAACCTTTATCTTGGCAGTATTGGATAATTTCATGGCGGCAATCCCCGGAACGCTTACCACTGAATGGCCCAGCGTGTTCTAAGATGCCATTAATCATATCGGTGTAACAAACTTCTTGGGCACGAACCCGCGCCGCCAGTTCGGGCTCATTGGGTGGCACCAACCCAGGTTGGAGACGAAGGCCATATTTTTTAGCAAACTTAAAATCTCGGTCATCGTGCGCCGAACATTTGATGATCCCGGTCCCATAGGTAGCGATCGCAAAATTGGCCACCCAAATGGGGATGTCGACTTGATTGACCGGATCTTCTACGTAGCGGCCTGTAAATATGCCGTCGGGCTCTTGTTCCGTGCTCCCTTCCCGTTTTTCAACCATTTTTTTGCTGTAAGCCAAAATCTCAGCGGCATTCGAAATGCCATTGACCAATGTTGGCAACAAGGGGTGATCGGGTGCAATAACAACATAAGTGTCGGCATGGAACGTCTCAAAATGGGCACTAAATGTTTGGATATTCAAATCCAGATCTTTGACTTTGGCGGTAAACAGTAGCCCCTCGCTTTTACCAATCCAGTTGCGCTGCATTTCGATCACGCCTTCGGGCCAATCTAGGCCGTCCAGATCTTGCAGCAAACGCTCCGCATACGCTGTGATCTTCAGCATCCATTGGCGCATGATGCGCTGCTCAACGGGATCGCCAGTTTCGACATATTTGCCATCTTTGACTTCTTCGTTGGCTAAGACAGTGCAAAGAGCAGGGCACCAGTTCACGGGCACTTCTGCCAAATAAGCCAGGCCTTTTTCGTAAAGCTTCAAGAAGATCCACTGGGTCCACTTGTAATAATCCGGATCTGCCGTGCTGACTTCGCGCGACCAATCATAAGAAAACCCAAGCCGCTTGATTTGACGCCTGAAATTATCAATATTGCGCTTGGTAATAATCGCTGGGTGGATATTTTCACGCACAGCAGCTCGTTCAGCCGGTAATCCAAAGGCATCCCAACCCATCGGGTGCATGACGTTGAAGCCTTGCGCGCGCTTTAACCGTGCCATGACGTCGGTCGCAGTGTAGCCTTCAGGATGCCCCACATGAAGGCCTGCACCGGATGGGTACGGAAACATATCTAGAACATAATATTTTGGTTTTTGACGAAGCTTAGATAGATCCTGGGGAAGCTCGAAAGTTTTGTCTTGTTCCCAGCGGTTTTGCCATTTGGCTTCGATTACAGACGGGTCATAGGTCATAATGGTGGCGAAGGGGGGACTCGAACCCCCGACCTATGGATTATGAGACCATCGCTCTAACCAGCTGAGCTACCTCGCCATGAGTGGCCTATACTAGGCCACGAGCTCAATGATCGACATAGGAGCCGCATCGCCCTTACGCACACCATGTTTCATGACGCGGGTATAGCCACCGGCGCGATTCTGGTACTTTGGAGCGATTTCGTCAAACAGTTTTTTCAACACAGCCTGATCGCGAACGGTCTGATAAGCCTGACGTCTGGCATGCAAATCGCCGCGTTTACCCAACTGAATCAAACCTTCGGCAACACCCCGAAGCTCTTTGGCCTTCGCGTCCGTGGTGCTAATGCGACCATACTGGAACAACGACGTCGCCATGTTGGCAAACATCGCTTTTCGATGCGAAGAAGTACGGTTCAGTTTTCGACCTTTATTTAAGTGACGCATAAGTTAGATTCCATCGCTCGCTTCAGAGGGAGTTGCTGTGGGGGTAGTACCCGGCTTCGGCGGCCAGTTGGTGAGGCGCATACCCAGTGAGAGACCCATTTCGCCCAAAATTTCTTTGATTTCTTTGAGACTCTTTCGACCAAAGTTCTTGGTTTTGAGCATCTCGCTTTCGCTTTTTTGCACCAAATCACCAATGAGGCGAATATTGGCATTGGCCAAGCAGTTAGCAGATCTGACCGAGAGTTCGAGTTCTTCGACTGTTCGGCTCAAGTGATCATTCAGGCGCTCAACGCGGTGAGTTGCTTCAGGCAACACGGGTTCGAGATCTTCTGAGAAGTTAATAAAGATCGAAAGCTGTTCTTTCATGATCTTTGCAGAAATTCCAAGTGCGTCTTCCGGCGTCACAGAGCCATTGGTCCAGATTTCCATGACGAGCTTATCGTAGTCAGTTTGTTGACCGACACGGGCATTGGTAACCTGATAGTTGACTTTGCGGACGGGGCTGAACAAGGCATCGATAGGAATGGTCCCAACGGCCTGATCTTCATCACGAATCTGATTGGCTGGCACATACCCTCGGCCACCTTTGATGGTCAAATCGGCTTTGAATACGCCGCCTTCGGCAACGGTACAAATATACTGCTCAGGATCCAAGATCTCAACCGAAGGATCCACTTCGATGTCTTTGGCGCGAATTTCACAAGGGCCTTTTTTAGAGATCCGAGCTGATTTCTGAGCCGCATCATGAAGCTTTAGAGTGACTTCTTTGAGATTCAGGACGATTTCAGTCCCATCTTCTTTGACATCCGGCAGGGAAGTAAACTCGTGCTGAGCACCGTCAACTTTGATAGCCGTAATAGACGAGCCTTGAAGAGAAGACAGCAGCGTGCGGCGCAGGGCATTGCCCAAAGTGGTGCCATAGCCACGTTCTAGAGGTTCTAGGACAAATTTGCCATAACGGCCGTCGCTGACGTCACGGTCAACAACAAGGCCTTTCGGCCGAATTAATGTTCGCCAATTTCGATGCATAAAATTTAAACTCTCCTGCGCTTAGCGGGCCTGCAACCATTGTGCGGCACCGGGGTCACATCTTTAATTAGGGTCACGCGCATGCCGCTGCTGGCAATGGCGCGCAGAGCAGATTCACGACCAGCTCCAGGACCTTTAATATAGACTTCAAGCGCTTTCATACCGTGATCTTTAGCTCTGCGACAGGCTTCTTCGGCAGCGATCTGGGCCGCAAAAGGAGTGCTCTTTTTAGAACCTTTGAAACCCTTACTGCCACAGCTGGCCCAAGAAACAGCCGCGCCGGTTGTATCGGTAATCGTTACAATCGAATTATTAAAAGTTGTATAAACGTGAGCGACGCCCTGAGTAACGTTCTTTTTGACGCGCTTTTTTGTTTTGACTTCAGTTGCCATGATTATCTCCGGACCACGCCACGTTTGCCGCCTCTGCGGGTTCTGGCATTAGAGTGAGTGCGCTGGCCACGTACGGGCAAGCCCTTACGGTGCCGAAGGCCTCTGTAGCAACCTAGATCCATCAATCGCTTGATGTTCATGGAAACTTCGCGCCTCAAGTCGCCTTCGACCTTATAAGTCGCTTCGATCACATCACGGATGCGAGCGATCTCGTCTTCGCCTAAAACGTCTGTGCGTTTGTTTTCATCCACTTTGGCTTTGGCCAAAATATCTTTGGCGATCACGGGACCAATTCCATAGATGTAAGTGAGGGCCGTGCCCATTCTCTTGTTTCGGGGTAAATCTACGCCTGCAATACGTGCCATTTTTGATCGTTATCCTTGTCGCTGCTTATGACGGGTATCTTCGCAAATTACACGCACGACGCCCTTACGCTTGACCACTTTACACTTGTCACAAATCCTCTTAACAGAGGCTCGTACCTTCATGTTTGACTCCTAAAAAATGTGAACTTTTGACTTGTATCGATCTTGCATCCAATGTCAATAGGCCATAAAGACTTATTTCTATGACAGCTCATGCGACTTTTGAAGAGGCAATTCGAAAAAGTGAATTAATTTCGGCTGATTTATCCAAAAATCCTCAGAAATATCGAGTTCTAACGGGCGATCGACCCACCGGGCCGCTGCATATTGGGCACTATTTTGGGACCTTGGCCAACCGGGTCAGACTCCAAAATAGCGGCCTGGAAAGTTTGATCTTGATAGCGGACTATCAAGTTTTAACCGATCGGGACTCTGTGGGCCAGATTGCTGCGAACGTCCGTGAGATCTTGTTGGACTATTTAGCTGCTGGCCTGGACCCGTTTAAACACAAAACCATTATATTTGCGCACAGCGCGATCCCGGAACTTAATCAGCTTTTGCTGCCATTTTTGACTTTAGTCAGCGTGCCCGAGCTAGAGCGTAATCCGACGGTCAAAGACGAGATCAAAGCGGCCGGGTTAAATATCATCAACGCAGCAATGCTCATGTACCCGGTGCATCAGGCGGCTGATATTTTATTTTGCAAAGGCAATTTGGTCCCAGTGGGCAAAGATCAGCTTCCCCATTTAGAGCTTTCTCGCAAGATCGCCAGGCGTTTTAACGAGCGCTACAAAAATATTTTCCCAGAACCTGATGCTCTGCTCAGCGAGGCTCCGACAATTTTAGGTTTGGATGGCAGCCAAAAAATGAGCAAGTCTCGCAACAATGCCATATTTTTGGGCGCGTCTGAAGACGAGACGGCGAAGTTAATTAAGTCAGCCAAAACAGATGCTGATCGTCAGATTACCTATGATCCTGAAACTAGACCTGAAGTGGCGAATTTGCTCAGGCTAATCTCGCTGTGTACAGGCCAAACGCCTGTGCAGGTAGCCGATCAAATCGGAGATCAGGGTTCAGGCAAACTGAAGGCTTTGTTAACAGATAGCTTGAATGCCTATCTGGCACCCATGCGCAAGCGGCGGTTAGAATTCGCAAAAAATCCGGGCCTTGTATCAAAGGTGCTTAATATGGGTAACCAGCGTGCGCGTGAGTTCGCAATCAAGACGCTCGACGAAGTTCGAGGGGCAATGGGGATGATTTACGGGTGATCACGCCAGAACAGCAAACACAACTTGCCCAAGGGGGTTATTGGCTAGCACTCGCAGCATTGGTGTCGTTAGGCCTCCGCAGAGTGTCAAATATTGTCCGAGTACCTTTAGGCGGCGGGCGGGGAGCTCCCCTCTGCAATAGTTGCCAGTAAGTAACTGGAACCTCAAAACCACCGCCGAACCTAACCGGACTATGACTCCTCACTGCAACTGTCCGCCTTTCTGGAACTGTGCGTTGGAGTTCACAACGATTTATCAGCTCACTGATTTCCCATTTTCTTCTGCAATTGGGGCACGAAATTTGTGTTTTACCTGCTGAATCAGTCACTAATCTTTGAAGACAGCTTCGACATACATTATGGACGCATTCACAAACCTGCCGCAGATCTTCAGTTCCAAAGCAGATCTGACATTGTTCACACTTATCATCACTTTCATCGTCAGAATCCGATTGAGCGAATGCACAGACGCTCACGATGAGCGATAATAAAAGAACCCATAGTGCTTTTCTCTTCATAACGGTAAAACCTGCAGGGCCGCGATTTTATTCAGCCTCAAACCTAGGCTATCATCTGCCAAAAGTGGTTTAAACAATTTGATACGCCATGAGGTTAAAAAAAACAAGTTCATTTTCAGTGTACCATTGAATAGCGATAAGCCCAGAGGGTGTTACTGTGATGAAGTCGACCCAGCGATCTTGAAAAAGATTACCAATGAAGCCAACTTGATGACCCAATCGATCAAAAAATCGAATATGGTGGCCCCTTCGTTGCCTGTTTTCCAGCTCTCCCTCGTTATATTCCATCACAGCAATTCTATTGTTGGGAGCGATCGCAAGTCCGCTTGAGGAATGAATCCTGTTTGGGGATTGGAACTGGCCTATAACAGTTCCATCTTCATTGAAAAAGAGGACACGATGTTGTATTTGTTCAAGTACAGCGACTGTTCCCTCTTCGGTGGCTACAACTTCACTTGGGCCCAAGCATTCAGTGGTTCTAACTGCTCCATTGGCATCAAACCAGATAAGACGATTGTTTCCATAATCCGTCGCTACAATACCACTGGCGGTTATAGCAACGGAACCTATTCTACTGAAATTAATCCCAGCCGCTTGTTTTAGAGTTTCACCGGAACGAAGAAATCGAATTGTATTCGAATATGGGTTAACTTCAACAACACTGCTATCATGGGCGGTAGCAAATCTACAACGAAAGGTTCCCGGGTTTCGTATTTTGGTTTGTGCAATCGTTCTCCGACTTGGACCCAGTTGTCGAATCCGACGGATAGTACCAGGAGCTATGCTGGGAAAATAGAAGTGCAAAAAATACCCGTAAGGACATATTTCGCTCTCTCCTACCCTCATTCCGCCTGAAGGAGTCTGTTCGAGATGTAGAATTCTCGTGTGCCCTGGTAACGGTATCGAACCCACTTGAACCACTTGTAAATACTCAGCCATTACACGAACCACATCAGTCGGAAAAATGCGTGTTAATCGCAAAAGTCCACGTGCCAAGTTTTCTGTCAGAAAAATTTGTTGACGGTATGCGCCCAATAATGTGATTAAGCCGGGAAGAAGACCCGGCACAAAAGCCATTGAAGGTCGAACATCGCGACCCAAGCATTGTCCTCCGATGACAGGAGGAGCTGTCAGAAAAACACAGAAAAGAGCCATGCGCATAACTGGCATATCCAAAGGAACACTCGGTTTAATCGGAATATTCGCTTTTGTCCGCGCAGCGGTGGGGATGATTTACGAATGACAGGCATCATGCTACTTAATGCCACATGGTTAGTTTAAAGCACACAGAGAGTACAATCGAAGATCTCATAGATCTGCCTGAAGATACGAAAGCCGAGCTGATTGACGGCGAGATTTATATGATGGCGCCGGCTTTAGCAAGGCACTCGCTCGTAGGTACGGCTCTAACCTCTGAACTCTCTACTTACTTCAAAGAAAAACGCAAGAAAGGCCCGCAGGGTGGCGATGGCGATTCATGGCTAATCATTTCCGAAGCTTGGGTCTACTATGATCGCCATAACTCGTTTGTCCACGATATCGCTGGGTTTCTTGAAAGAGACCTGCCTGAACTGCCGACCAAAGGCCCCATTGAAGCAAGACCGTCCTGGGTGTGCGAGATTCTTTCGCCCTCCAATTGGCGAAATGACACGCAAAAAAAGAGGGTTATTCTTGAAGAACACCAAGTCCCCTATTATTGGCTGGTCGACCCGGAAAGAAAGACGATTCAGGTATTTGAACTATTGGGCAATACCAAAAGATATGAATTTGTTTACTCAGTTGAAAAGACAGATGGCTTGGTCAAGCTCCCGCCCTTCACAGACCTAGAGTTAGACCTGACAGAAGTGTTTCGACACTAGGGCCTGTCATTAAAATGGGGATGGTTTACGGGTGATCACGCTTGTCAGCGCTTTTGCATTCCTGCTGCCATATGTGGGAGAACCGCCAGAAATCGAGTTCACCCCAGAACAGCAAACACAAATTGCCCAAGGGGATTTGGTTTATCTCTCTGATAACAGTACCGATGAGGTTATGGGGAGTACCATTGCATTTCGCGTGAACGCTTCGCCCACAGATATTTGGAGCGTGCTCAGTGACTGGTCCTATGAGATTGGTTTTTGGCGTGTCAAACAGGTTGTGGGTGACCCGGCGCAAAGTGATGTAGTCCGCCATGGCAAGCTTAGGCTGAGTAGCCTTTGCGCCAACGGGATCTTTGGAATCGGCAGTTTCAGGACTCGCGATATGGCTGAAACAATCCATAGAAATTTACGAGTCGTAGTTGCCGGACGTTTATATACAAAGTTTGACCCTGAACCACTTAGTCCCCTGATGATTGGAGGTCTTCTTGGGGGAAGTATGATGGTGATCATGGCGGTAATCTGTTCCAGGTCTCCATCCAGAGTGATGCCCGTTGTCTATCCAGGAAGAGGTCAATTTAATACCGGTTGTCCAATGTGCTTTATGGTATCGGATGAACAATTAGGTCACCTTTCTTGTGGTCATACATATCATTTGGGTTGTATTCAAGAATGGCTTAAAAAAACTAAAGGCGTGATTTGTCCGCACTGCGGGACATGATGGGTTCCCAAAGCATTGTGCGCATGTGAGAAAGCCGTTTCCATTCCAAGTAAGCAGAATACTTCAAAGTTCTGACGAAGTTGAGCGTAGACAGACTCTCATCTTCGGCTTATAGCCTAGGCAATATGTCCATATTATTTGAAGGCTTCTTTTTGCAGGCAAGCCTGATTCTTGCGCTGGGAGCCCAAAATCTTTTTGTATTAGAATCAGGTTTAAAAAAGCAACGTTACCTTCTTGTGGCGAGTTTGTGTTCGCTTTGTGATGCCTTATTGATCACACTAGGTGTTTTGGGTGTTGCAACGCTCTTTGTTCAGATTCCGTTGTTGAAGATTGGTCTTGGCGTTTTCGGAGTTGCTTTTTTGCTCTGGTACGGCGTTGTCAAACTTTTCGAAAAACCTGCTTCTTTGGAAAACTCTCATGCTCTTAAGAAATCTTCTCATTTAAGAACCGTTGTCTTACAAACATTGGCATTTAGTATTTTGAATCCCCATGTCTATCTCGATGCAATTGTGTTGATTGGTGGTTACTCGACAACATTTCCAACCGCACTTGAACGTGCTTGGTTTGGCGCTGGCGCAGCACTGTTCTCAGTTGTTTGGTTCTTTGGGCTTGCTCTTTTATCTGCTCGCGCCAGCAAACTGTTAAATAATCCTAAAACAATGCGCATGATCTTTGTGATATCAGGCTGTGTGCTGATTGCTCTCGCGCTCAAACTAGGTATTGATGTGTGGAGCTGGTTAATATGAAAAAGGTGTCAGGCTATACCTTTTCTATTGGTTGACCTCGGCAAGCGCCACGAGAACAGATGCAAGATCTATCGGGTGGAAGTTCAGCAGAAAGGGGGTATGACGCCTGAAGCTCAACGACAATGGGATTTCTTCGGACACATATTTAAAGCGGTCTTTAAGCGCGTCGATGAGGAAAAATTGAAAGCGTATTACGCCAAAGCAACGTGGAACTTAGAGGGCATCACCGATATCCATCAGCTATATAGAAAAACGTTTGATGGGATGTATGCGCTCCCAGAGCTTGAGCCTCATCTGCCTTTATGGAAGAGGAAACCGCTCCAACCTGAACCTTGTCACTTGTCATAATCCAACGCATCTCGCATGCCATCCCCATTCGGGTCTAACTGCAGCATGAACGCAAGATTTTTGATGGCAGTCACGAATATAAGTGCCCAACCTAAAGCGTCCAAATCTTAACCTCTTCAGATAGATCTAGAGGAGGAAATTAAATGGAAGCACAAACCACACAGAAACAGCCCTGGATTAAGTGGCTCACAATCGGATTTCTTGGTACCTTGGGTATATTATGCCTGTTCGTGACTATACTGGCATTCAAATTCTCACCCATCCTCTCAGTTGATGAAAAAACAGGTTCAGTTGAAATCCTCGGTGGCATGGTAACGGTCCATGGAGACCCAGACGCTGCCCAAGACGAAGAAAATGAACATGCTCAGGGAAAAAAGTCCATCTAAAAAAAGAAAAAAGAGTCAAGATTCTGTCTTGCAGTCTTACTGCTATCATGTGAGGAATCGCCGATGGAACCAGAACTCGATATCCGTTGGAAGCAACGCTTCGATCATTTTCAAAAAGCTCTACAAGAATTTACAGAAGCCGTTAATTTGGCTCATCAAAGGTCTCTCTCTAAACTTGAGACACAAGGCCTTATTCAAGCATTTGAGTTCACCCATGAACTCAGCTGGAATGTCATGAAAGATTTTATCGCAGCCCACGGTGACATGACCATTATTGGTTCAAGAGATGCCACACGCGAAGCATTTCAAAAAGGTCTTATTTCTGAAGGCCAAATATGGATGGACATGATTAAAAGCAGAAATCTTACAAGTCATACCTACAATGAAGACGTTGCATTAGATATTGCAGACAGAATAATTCATCAATATTCAGCAAGGTTTAAAGACTTTGAAAAGAAAATGCTTGAGTTCAAAAAATGAGTCTCTCCAATACATCTGGCCTGAGCCAGGAAACAATCTCGAAAATATGCGGCGTATTCTCTCGATTTCCCGAAATCGATGAAGCAATTCTTTATGGCTCACGGGCTAAAGGAAACTACCGAGAGGGCTCTGATATTGATTTGACCCTTCAAGGAGATGCTCTTTCTTTGGAATTATTACTAAAAGTAATGACAGAAATAGACGATCTCATGCTGCCATACAAGTTTGATTTATCCATTCACAAGCATATCAACGATAAACCGCTGCTCGAACATATTCAGCGGGTTGGAAAAATATTCTACAGGAAACACACATGAACATATGTGCACCATTGATTATCTTTTTACTTTCTACTTCTTAACTGCGTGGACTCATTTGGAACTAGGTGCAGGCAACTTGACCGAAATGCACAATACACGGATGTATGCACTTCCAGAGCTTGAGCCTGATCTGCCTTTATGGAAGAGGAAACCGCTCCAACCTGAACCTTGTCATAACGTTATCCCAAGAATCATTCAGCGAGATCTTGTTTAGCCAAATTGAAACATAAGTAGATATTACAAAGACACAATCGCGATGGGGATCCTTTTCCATGGGGAATTATGCCGAAAAAATATGACCTCACGGTTTATGGCGCCACTGGTTTTACGGGTGTGCAGGCCGCCCGCGCTTTCGCCGATGTGAGCCAGAGACATGGATTGAAAATCGCGATTTCTGGGCGTAATCACGAAAAATTAAAATCGCTTGCCGCTACTTTGTCACGACCAGTTGATATTTTAGTCGCAGAAAGTACTGATAAAAAAGCACTCAATCATCTGACAAAGCAAAGCAAGCTGGTTGTTAATCTGGCGGGACCTTTTGCTAAATACGCACCACATTTGATTGCAAGCTGCGTTGAAAACCGGTGCAATTACATCGACATCACAGGAGAGGCAACGTTCATTGGTGAAATGATCGAGCTTCACCATCAACAGGCCCAAAAAAGTGGCGTTCGAATTATTCCGTTTTGCGGTTTTGACTCCATACCCTCGGATATCGGTTGGTACTATATGTTGCGAGAGTGGCGCAAACGATTTCTACATTCAAACGAAGCCTGCCAAAAGATAAGTGCTCTTTTTCAAATACGGGGTGGATTTAATGGTGGAACGATTGCGACTGCCATTCAGCTTGCCAAAGAAGGCAAGGCGCAGGTTCTCAGTCGCAATTTAACCCTATTGTGTGATCCGAATTTGCCACTGCCCAATGCAGGGGCCGATTGGATTGCTCCTCGAAAAATCAAAGGACTGGAAGGATATGGTGCACCATTTTTTATGGCACCCATTAACACCCGCGTGGTGAGACGCTCACAGTCTTTATTTGCAAAAGATGAATTGCCGCTCACGTTTTCACCCTCTAGGGATGTTTTGTATGAAGAGGGACTGTATGTTAAAGAGTCAGTCCCGGCTATGAGCAGTGCGATCAGCACGATGCTTTTTGCGCTCAATATTTTTTCGCGTTCCAAAATACTTGCGGCTGTCGTTGAAAAAATTGCGCCCAAGTCTGGCAGTGGACCCTCGGAAGAAAACATGAATTCCGGATTTGCCAAAGTCAGTTATGTGGCCACAGGTGAACGAGGTTCGATACTCCAAGGGAAGTTTAGATCCGAAGGCGATCCGGGCAATCGGACGACCATTAAACTTCTGATACAGGCTGCTTTGTGTCTGGCGCTTGATGAGGAAAGAAAAAAACTACCAGAAGCCAGCGGTGTGCTGACGCCGGCCTACGCATTTAGAGATGTGCTAATAGATCGTTTGATCGAAAATGGGGTTCAATTGAGCATTGATAGCCCGGTCGTGAAGCTTACGGCGAAAACGAAACCACATGGACCGACCGCTTCGGATTGAATTTGAAAATGCTCCACCCTGAACCTTCAAGCAATGTGGGATGATTTACGGGTGACAAGCCTCGTGCTATTCAATGTCATATGGTTAGCTCCCGCCCTTCACAGACCTAGAGTTGGACCTCGGGGAAGTTAAATCTTCCTCCAACCTGCACCAGGACCGCGACCTAAGCTTTTGATACGGCCGTCTTTTTGCCAGTCTTTCAAAGCCAACCTATCTGAATAGTTCTAAATAATCACGTGCACCATGAAGAATGCGATGAACAACAATTTTGTGTTCACGAATCATGTAAAATACTAGATAATTTGAAACCACCCAATATCGATATCCTAACTTCTTTAACTGACGTTCATTTGGAATTTTGCCTATTTTAGGATTTTGTCCTAATAAGTCAAAACTCTGTTCAAATTGGTTGAGAAGCTCATGGCCAGCACTTGCATTATCTGCTGAAACATAGGTGATAATTTCTGAGAGATCATTCTCAGCAACAGAGAGCAAGCGAACTTGAAATTTCATGCAATTTTTGCTCTTAAATCTTTCATCACTGCTTCTAAAGTTCTGCCTTCTTGGCCTCTAGATTCTTCGGCTTGTGCTTCAGCAAGTTTTGCCATCAGATCCAATTGAGTTTTTAATCTGCCATAACTGGCTAAAGACATGAGAACAAGATCTCCTTCCCCATTTTTAGTAATAAAAATTGGCTCTCCAGAGGCATGCACGAAAGCAGACAACTCTTGAGATTTGTTTCTTAAATCAGAAATAGGTCTTATCATGGTCATGCCCTGATTCTATCATAATTTTGATAGGATTGGCAAGCGGGATGTGGCCAAAGTGGAGGGCGGCTGGACAAATGCTTTAAGCTGTCTTATCTCCTCTGAGGCACTATGAAAAGCAAGATCGACCTGCGCAGCGACACAGTAACAAAACCCTCTTTGGCTATGAGGCAAGCAATTGCTGAAGCTAAGGTAGGCGACGATGTCATGGGCGAAGACCCCACCGTTAATCGTCTTGAAGCCTATGCTTCACAACTTTTAGGGAAAGAGGCAGCACTGTTTGTCACCTCGGGCACACAAGGCAATCTGCTCTCTCTTCTTGCACACTGTGGACGTGGAGATGCCTGTATTTCCGGATACGAGTCACATATCTATCAATGGGAAACAGGAGGGAGTGCAGCTTTAGGAGGCATCCATCCACGGCCGTTCGCTTTTGAGAAAGATGGCACTCTGGATCTTCAAAAGATAGCAGCACTCATCAAGCCTGAGGATTGCCACTTTGCTAAAGAAAAGTTGCTGGCTCTGGAAAATACCTATTGGGGACGCGCTTTGCCCCTTAAATACCTACAAGAAATCCCCGCATTTGCTAGAAAACATCAACTCAAGACTCACCTAGATGGCGCACGCCTATTCAATGCAGCTATAGCTAGTTCCGTGCCAGTAAAGGACATCGCTCAGCATTTTGATTCCGTTACTTTTTGTCTCTCCAAAGGGTTGGGAGCTCCCGTAGGCTCCATGATCTGCGGTACAAAGGAATTCATTGCCAATGTAAGGCGTCTAAGAAAGATGGTTGGAAGCGGGATGCGACAGGCAGGAATTCTTGCCGCAGCTGGCCTTTTTGCTCTTGAGAACAACGTGACAAGGCTCAAGGAAGACCACGATAACGCCACTTATTTGGCTCAACGACTCTCCAAAATCCCGTCTCTTCAAGGAAAGGTGGAAGTGCACACAAATATGGTCTTCATGAAGGCAGGGCCTGAAAGACTCACAGCTCTACCCCGGTTCCTCGAAAGTAAAGGAGTCATTATCTGGGGAGAAGATCCAATACGCCTCGTAACCCATCTCGATGTAAACCGAGCAGATATGGATATCGTTGCCAATACCTTTTATGAATTTTATAACTCTTAGCACATTTCTCTCAGATTCAATTTAACTCTCCGTGCTTCAACGATACAACTTGTTACATGTTATGTCTGACACTTGTTTCTAATATAGATGGCGTAAAGGTCTTAACGATCAATCAACCGCATCTGTTGTTCACCATACCGAACACCAGATGTGACACCTGGAGAAAATGTATCGCTCAGCACTTTCATCTCATCTTGAGACAAAACAAGCTTCGCGGCATTGAGGTTTTCCTCCAAGAAAGTCCTTCTTTTCGTGCCAGGAATCGGAACAATATCGTTCCCCAAATGAAGTAACCATGCGATGGCGACTTGACTGGCTGTGGCCTGTTTAGACTTGGCCATTTCTTGAATCACAGAAGCAATATGCTTGTTTGCTTCGAAATTTTCGCCCTGAAACCGCGGGTCTCTTCGTCGATAGTCGTCTTCAGGATATTCTTCTGCAGGTTTTACATCTCCCGTCAAAAAACCTCGGCCTAAAGGTGAAAACGGTACTAGGCCGATGTGAAGTTCTCTAAGCAAAGGAATAATGCGTTTTTCTAAGTTTCGCTCCCAAAGAGAATATTCACTTTGAAGTGCAGAGATTGGATGAGTTCGATGTGCTCGTCGAATGTTTTCTTCCCCGGCTTCTGAAAGACCCAAAAAGCGCACCTTTCCTTGTTTGACAAGCTGGCCCATGCATCCAACCACCTCTTCAATGGGAACTTCCGGGTCGACGCGATGCTGATAAAGAAGATCAACATGTTCGAGGCCTAGTCGCTTTAAAGACTCTTCAACCACTTTTTGGATATGTTTGGGGTGGCTATCAACACCCTCTATCTTTCCATCCACGATTTTGAAACCAAACTTCGTGGCCACGATGGCCTGGTGACGTTTGCCTTTGAGGGCAAGCCCTAAAAGCTTTTCATTCGTAAAAGGCCCATAAACCTCAGCGGTGTCAAAAAAATCGACGCCCAGGTCTAAGGCCCGATGAATGGTTGCAATAGATTCCGAATCATTTGGGGTGCCATAAGATTGGCTCATGCCCATGCACCCGAGCCCAAGCTCGGATACTTCAAGGCCTTGATTGCCTAATTTGCGCTGATTTAACATCATTCCTGTCTATGAGAACAACCTTGTTGATGCAACCACTGTAGTGATGCATTTTTTGGCCCCCTGGACGTAACTACTCAGGCAGGTTTTGATAAATTGGTCAGGATTGCTTTGCCTCCCACCCACTTGCAAGGCGGTATTTTTATGATATTTAAGTGAGATGACTAAATATGTAAATATAACCCTGCTGCTAGTGAGCATTAGTGGGGGCAGCTTGGCATACCAAGCCGAAATAAATAATGCAGAGGCTGGTTTTCAGGCTAGAAAACCGGCAGATAGAAAGCTATTGGATGCTTGTAAAGAGGGTAATCTTGAACTGGCTCATCAAGCGATAGCAGAAGGAGCCAATGTCAATTTTAGAATAGGCAATACCACACCTCTTCAACTGGCTTCAACGTTTCTAATTGATACTAAGAGGTTTTGGGAAGTTAGACCATTGCCATCACCAGCATTGGTACGGTTGTTGTTGGCCTATGGGGCGGATCCATTTGTGCGTTTTCATTCACTAGTTATTAACGAGTGGACGATTTTGTTCCAGGCGAAATTTTACCTGAGCATGTCTCAAAGATTTTCTTCGTGGGGCGGACAAGGGAACGTATGGACCGAAGAAAGGAGCTTATTGGCCAAAGAGATTATTCAAATCTTGGAAAAGGTCGAAGTCGAAGCAGAAAAGATTAAAACCAGATTGATCTTTGATGTAGGCGCTTATAGGCCATGCAATCAAAGCCTTTGAACCAAAGCATTCTAAACCCTATGCGGCCCTCTTGCCCTGTTTTCTTGTTTTTCTTGTTTCGACACTGAGTTGCCACTGGCACAGGTTTGGGCTAGGAAAATCCCATGCAATTTTCCCACGATGACATGACCAAACTGGCACGCCTCTCTCGGCTTCACCTCAACGAGGCAGAACTCGGCGCAAGGCAAAAAGATCTGGAGCAAATTCTGGGCTACGTTCAGACCTTGCAAGCCATCGATATTTCTCAAACTAAACCCATGACACATGCCGTTCCGATGGAGCTGCACCTGCGGGCCGACGAACCGAAACCCGGCATTGGTCGCGAAGGCTTGCTGGGTTCTGCGGGCTATGAAGACGGCTTGATCAAAGTTCCAAAAATTATCGAGTAAATCCTATGAAAACACTTAGTCAAATCAGTCTGGCCTTAAACAAGGGCGAAGTTTCCAGCGTCGAACTCACAAAGGCCTGTCTTGCTAGAATCGAACAAAAGAATGCCGAGTTGGGTTGCTATTTGCATGTGGCCAGTGCGTCGGCTTTACAAACAGCAGAACAATCCGATCAACGCCGTCGGCAAGGCCAAGCTTTAGGTGAACTAGACGGCGTGCCGGTGGGCATCAAAGACATGATTTTTTGCGCTGGCATGCCTGTAACCGCTGCCAGCAAGATTTTGGAAGGCTATCAGGCACCCTATGACGCCACGGTGACGCGCAATCTCAAACGAGCGGGTGCTGTGATTTTGGGCAAGCTGAATCAAGACGAGTTTGCCATGGGATCTTCCGGTGAAAACAGTGCTTATCAAGTTTGCAAAAACCCGATTGATCTGACGCGTGCTCCGGGCGGGTCCTCGAGTGGCTCGGCTGCGGCGGTGGTCGCTGATATGGGCTATGGAACTTTGGGGACCGATACAGGCGGCTCTGTCAGGCAACCAGCCTCTTTTTGTGGCATCGCGGGTTTGAAGCCAACCTATGGCCGCGTGTCGCGTTATGGCGTAATCGCTTATGCAAGCTCCCTCGACCAAGTGGGCGTATTTGGGCATGGCGTGAAAGATGCCGCGATGATGCTTTCGGGGATTGCTGGCTATGACGAACGAGATTCCACCAGCGTCAACATGCCCGTGCCAAACTATGCAGGCTTATTAACGGGTGAACTCAAGGGCAAAAAAATAGGCATTCCCAAAGAATATTTTATTGAGGGCTTAAACCCAGAAGTCAAAGCTTGCGTTGAGAACGCTGTCAAAGCGCTTGAATCACGAGGGGCCCAAGCGATACCCCTATCGTTGCCTTATACGAAAGAAGCGTTAGCAACTTATTATATTATTGCGACGGCCGAGGCATCTTCGAATTTGTCACGTTACGATGGCATTCGATACGGGCCTCGATTGGGCGAAGAGCATGGCCTCAAAGCCGTCTACGAAGAAACGCGTGGGCAGCTGTTTGGCACCGAGGTGAAACGCCGAATTTTGTTGGGCAGCTATGTGCTCAGTGCGGGCTATTACGATGCCTATTATGTGCGGGCTCAGAAAGTACGCAGCCTGATCGCCCAAGATTTCAGGAAGGCCTTCGAACGAGTCGATGCAATCATTTGTCCAACCGCCCCGACACCAGCTTTTAAGTTGGGCGAAAAAACAAATAATCCGTTGGAAATGTATTTGGCCGATATTTTCACGATTCCGGTTAATTTGGGCGGCCTGCCTGGTATTTCTGTTCCCGCGGGCTATTCGAAAGATCAGTTGCCCATCGGCGCGCAACTCATCGGCAAACCATTTGGCGAAGCCGAATTGTTAAACACGGCCTACGCTTTGGAGAAAGAACTCAATGTCTAAGTGCTTATTTTGTGAGATTATTGCCGGAAGAATTCCGGGTGAAATGGTCGGACAGACAGATTCGTTGGTGGCGTTTCGCGATATTAACCCCCAAGCGCCGGTGCATGTGCTGATTGTGCCTAAAGAACATATTGAGTCAATGCGCAGTTTAGAAAAAAAACATGCCCCATTGGTCGGCGAAATGGCTTTGATGGCCCAGCAACTGGCTGAAGACGTCGGCTATGGTCAAGATTATCGCTTGGTCATGAATACTGGGATCAACGCCGGGCAAAGTGTGTTTCACTTACATATGCATCTGTTGAGCGGCCGAGATTTCACTTGGCCACCGGGGTAGAAAATTGTACAAGCCGTTCATGCATCACAATTTGCCACTCAGTGTTTTGATTGAAGAGGCTATTCGACGAGGCGAAGGCCTGTTAAGTGCACAAGGTGCTTTTGTTGTCCATACGGGCAAATATACGGGTCGTTCGCCGAGCGATAAGTTTACGGTTGAAGACAATATGACCCAAGACACGGTCTGGTGGGGGCCGATCAATCAAAAAATGCAGCCGGCGCAGGCGCAAAAACTCTACGAGCGCCTCTGGGCTTATTTGAAGCAGCGGGATTATTTTGCCCAAGATTTATATGCGGGTGCCAGCAAACAACACCGACTCAAAATTCGCGTGCTTACCGAGCGGGCATGGCACAGTGCGTTTGCCAAAAACATGTTTCTGACGCCGTCGGCGTCTGAATTGGCAGGCTTTGAGCCCGAATTCACTGTCTATCAAGCACCCGGCTTTAAAGCCGACCCGGCCATGGATGGCACGCGTTCAGAAGTCGGCGTGATCTTGGATTTTGCTGCCAAGCGGATCCTAATTTGTGGCACTGAATACGCCGGCGAAATCAAAAAAAGCGTGTTCACACTCTTAAACTATATTTTGCCAGGCAAAGGCGTCATGGGCATGCATTGTTCAGCCAACATGGCCAATAATGGCGACGTCGCTATATTTTTCGGCTTGAGTGGCACAGGTAAAACTACTTTATCGGCCGACCCCGAAAGACTGTTGATCGGTGACGACGAGCATGGCTGGGATGAATCGGGCGTGTTTAATTTCGAAGGGGGCTGTTACGCCAAAGTGATCAAGTTGAGTCCCAAAGATGAGCCTGAGATTTTCAAAACCACACAAACATTTGGGACGCTGCTCGAAAACGTGGTGATTAACCCGGAAACCCGTGAGTTAGACTTAAACGATGATAGGCTCACCGAAAATACACGTGCCAGCTATGATATTACGCAGATTTCGAACGCCCATCTCGAGGGCACTGGTGGTCATCCCAAGCATATTATCATGCTGACTTGCGACGCTTTTGGTGTCTTGCCCCCCATCTCGAAGCTCACACCTGAGCAGGCTATGTATCACTTTATTAACGGCTACACGGCGAGAGTAGCGGGGACTGAGCGCGGCGTCAAAGAACCAACAGCTGTGTTTTCGGCCTGTTTTGGGGCACCATTTATGGCTAGGCCGCCCAGCGTTTATGGCAAGTTGTTGACCGAAAAAATGGCTCATCACAACGCCCAGTGCTGGTTGGTGAATACGGGCTGGTCTGGCGGACCCTACGGCGTGGGTAACCGCATGAAGATCAGCTGGACACGGGCCTTATTGCACTCGGCATTATCGGGCGAACTTCAAAAAGGCCCGTTTGTGAAAGAGCCATTTTTTGGGTTGGCAATTCCCAGCCAGGTTGCCGGTGTTCCCTCTGAGATTCTAGACCCCAAGCGGGCTTGGAGTGACCCAGCTGCTTATGATGCCAAAGCCAAAGAGCTTTTGAAGTTGTTTAAAGACAACTACGAAGGCAATGTTAACTTGCGGTAAATTTTCTTTGCCCCCCTCTCCAGTTGCTGGAGAGGGGGTTGGGGGGTGAGGTAGGACCCTTACCTCACCGGTCGCTTGAGGCCCCACTCGCCTAATTTGCGGCGAATCGTGTGCTCTGAAAGCCCCGTCACGGCGGCTAACTGCTTGTTGCTCAGCTTCTTATAGTTTTGCTTGATAAAAGCATTCGGGTTGGCAGGCTTTTTCGAGGCTGCCTTTTTCTTGGCAGCGACTTTTTTGACGGGTGCCTTTTTCTTCGGCGCGACTTTTTTAGCCACTGGCTTTTTCTTGGGAACTGGTTTTTTCGGCGCGGCTTTTTTAACGGGCGCTTTTTTCTTGGCGACTGCTTTTTTAGCAGGCACTTTTTTCTTGGGGGCTGGCTTTTTGGCCACCGGCTTCTTCTTGGGTACAGGCTTTTTAGCCACTGGTTTCTTAGCGGCAGGCTTTTTAGACTCTGTTTTTTTAGCCACAGGCTTCTTGGCCGCTGGCTCAGGTTTCTTTTTGGGCTCTGGTTTCTTCTTCGTATTGGCTGCAGAGGGCTTGGCAATCTGTGTAATCTGAATCGCAGCCCCTTTGAGCACCCCTTCGCCGCCTGAGACGTAAGCCAACAACACTTGGGACGTGCTCGATTCTTTAACACGAGCAAATCGGTTATTGAGTGTGTCGTAGACTAGGCTTCCCACGGCGTAGTTTTCTTTGGAGGAAAGCGGCTTTCTCTCGTTTTTCTTGACCATGGCAGCGGCGCGTTCAATCATGCCACGACGCCAAGCAAGCGCCCCCTCAGAGGCTTCATCGAATTCTTCGTTATCAGAAGCAACATTGGCCTCCTCGTCAAATTCGCTGACGCTGTCGTGCAGATGTTCGAGTTCTTCAAGCTGCTTGCTGCTTAATATCATGCGATTATGTATAGCTTAAAAATGAGCTCCATGCTAGGGCCATCGATCATGACGAATCAACGATTTAAAAAAGTGTGTGTTGTCGGCGCAGGTGTGATGGGTTCCGGGATCGCGGCTCAGTTGGCCAACGCAGGGATTTCGGTCTTGATGTTGGATGTCAAAGATTTCGCTCAAACAGGCCTCCAGAAGGCCCTCAAACTCAAACCGGCTTCTTTTTTTACGCCCAAGCATGCTGAGTGGATTGAAACGGGCTGCCTGGAAACTGACCTAGCCCGTGTCAAAGAGTGCGACTGGGTGATCGAAGCCATTATTGAAAATCTAGACGTCAAAAAAGACTTTTTTTCAAAACTTGAAGCGCTGGTAAACCCAGGAACCGTGATTTCATCCAACAGCTCCGGCCTGAGTTTGAAGGCCATGACCGAAGGGCGATCGGCCAATTTTAAGGGCCATTTTTTACTCACACACTTTTTTAACCCCGTGCGCTATTTGCCCTTGCTAGAAATCGTTGCGTTGCCGGAAACCAAACCAGAAGTCTTAAAAAGAGTCGCTTGGTTTGGAGAGACTCTTTTAGGCAAAGGCATTGTTTATGGCAAAGACACGCCCAATTTCGTGGCCAATCGAATTGGCATGTTTGGCATGATGGAGACTCTGAGATTGGCCCAAGAGGGCGGTTACACGCCGACCGAGGTGGACGCCATTTTTGGGCCTTCGATGGGCAGACCCAAAAGCGCACTATTTAGAACCATGGACGTCGTAGGACTTGATACTTTCATACACGTCGCTGAAAACTACAAAGACGGCTTTGAGATTCCTGAATTCTTGAGAAAAATGGTTGCCAATGGCTGGCTAGGCCAAAAAAGCGGCCAGGGATTTTTCAAGAAAGAAGGCAAAGAGATTTTGGCACTCGATTTGGCAGACATGACCTACAAGCCCAAAGCCAAAGTACGTTTTGATTCTCTGGGCGCGGTCAAAAATCTGAAAACCCTCGAAGAAAAAATCAAGCACTTGGTGTACGCCAATGATCGAGCTGGGCAATTAGCTTGGAAGCTGACGGCGTCCCTGTGCGTCTACTCAGCCAATAGGCTTTATGAAATTGCCGACGATATTGTCCAGATGGACAATGCGCTCAAGTGGGGCTTTAATTTTGCCCAAGGGCCCTTTGAGACCTGGGATACCATTGGTGTTGGCGAATCCCTCGACAAAATGGCCAGCGAGGGCCTGAAAATCCCCGACTGGGTCAATCAAATGCTGCGTGCAGGCCGTAAGAGCTTTTATGCTGTCGAAAATGGCCAGAGAACTTATTGGGACCCCAAAGCGGGCCGCGCCAAACCCATTGAAACCAAGAACGTTAGCTTAACGCTTTTAAAGCAAAACCCCACCAAGCTCGTGAAAGACACGATGGCGACGAGTTTGGTTGACTTGGGTGATGGTGTCTTAGCCTGCGAATTTCATACCAAGATGAACGCCATTGACAACGAAGTTTTGAACGACATCAACGAGGCGATCGACCTCTGTGAAAGCGGTAAGTTTGACGCCCTGGTGTTGGCCAATGATGGTTCGAATTTTTCGGTGGGCGCCAATATTTTCTTGCTCTACATGGGCGCGATGCAGGGCGAGTGGGGCCAGATCGAGACCATGATTCGGCTCTTTCAAAACACCGGTGTACGCCTGCGTTACTCCAGTATCCCGACGGTCGCAGCGCCATTTAACATGACTTTGGGCGGCGGTTGCGAATTATCTCTGTGGTGCAACGAGATCTGCGCACACGCAGAGCTCTACATGGGCTTGGTCGAGGCTGGTGTGGGTTTAATCCCCGGCGGCGGCGGAAATATTCGCATGTTGGCCCGAACTCTGCAAGGAGCCGTAGACAACCCAGGGTTCAACACAGACCCAATGATCCAAAGAGCCTTTGAACAGGTCGCCATGGCAAAAGTGTCGATCAGTGCTCACGATGCCAAAAGCATGATGATGCTGAATTGCCGAGACTCGATTATTTTGAATCGGCAGCACTTATTGGAGTGCGCCAAACAACGCGCGCTGGGAATGGTTAAGAGCGAGTACCGGTCTTCTGCGCGGTGCACTTTTAGGTTGCCCGGCAAGAGTACTTTCTCGACGTTCGATATGGTCTTGAGGTCTCTTCGAGATGGCCATCAAATCAGTGACCATGATTTGAAGATTGCCCAAAAGATCGCCCATGTGATGACCGGCGGCGACTGTACGCCAAGAGTGCCGGTGCAAGAGCAGTATTTGTTAGACCTAGAGCGCGAAGCGTTCTTATCGCTGTGTGGCGAAGAGAAAACCATGGCGCGCATTGCCTATATGCTTGAAAACAACAAACCTTTGAGGAACTAACCCATGAAAGAAATTGCAATTGTATCGAGTGTTCGAACTGCTTTAGGCAAAGGTTTCAAAGGAACCCTCAAAGACACGCGCCCGGATGTTTTAGGCGCAATTGTTGTGCGCGAAGCGGTTAAAAGAGCGGGCGTTGAACCGGTTAAAGTCGATGACGTCGTGATGGGTTGTACCATGCCTGAGGCTGAGCAAGGCATGAATGTCGCTCGGACCATTGCGCTGTTGGCTGGCCTGCCAAACACCACATCGGCCGTGACTGTGAATCGCTTTTGTTCGAGCGGCTTACACGCCATTGCTGATATCGCGAAATCGATTCAGGTAGGTCAAATCGAAATTGGTGTGGGTGGCGGCGTTGAATCGATGTCGATGGTGCCCATGGGCGGAAACAAACCCAGTGCCTGTCCCGACTTGATGGCGATGATGCCCGAAGCCTATGTTCCGATGGGTTTGACGGCTGAGATTGTCTCCAAAAGATTTGGCGTGACCCGAGCAGATCAAGACGCGTTTGCTTTGCAGAGTCACCAACGAGCCTTCAAAGCCATTCAAAATGGTTATTTCAAAGATGAGATTATTGGTTTTGAGGCGTCTGTTTTTGACGATCAGGGGCGTAAAAAGACGGTTCATTTTGATACCGATGAAGGGCCACGCGCCGATACCAGTTTAGAGGTCTTGGCGAAGCTTAAACCGGCATTTGATACTCAGGGCACGGTGACCGCCGGGAATGCTTCGCAAATTACCGACGGCGCTGCCGCGGCAGTCTTGATGGATCGAAAGCATGCCGAGTCTTTTAAATTGCCCATCATGGGATTTTTTAGGGCATTTGTGACGGCAGGGGTACCCCCGGAAATTATGGGCATCGGACCGGTGCCAGCGATCCAGAAACTCCTGCACCATACAGGTTTAAAGGTTTCAGATATTGGAGTGTTTGAAATCAACGAAGCATTTGCGGCGCAGGCGTTGTATTGCGTGCGTGAGCTAAAGCTAAACCCAGAGATCGTCAACCCGTGTGGCGGGGCGATTGCCTTGGGCCACCCCTTGGGTTGCACGGGTGCGCGTCAAGTGGCGACGATATTACGTGAGTTAAAGCGCGCGAAGCAACGCTACGGTATTTGCGCGATGTGCATTGGTGGCGGCATGGGTGCGGCAGCATTGGTTGAAGTGATCTGATCACAATAGCGCTGAAAGTCCTTTGCAGTCTCTAGAATTGCATCATCTCCGCCCATCATTGGGGGGGTAAACTCGCGCAGAAGTTTGGCATTCCTCTGACACTTCAATTCAAAGCTAAGCCCTGGATCTTGACGACGAGATTCTCGGAGGAATATGAAACGGTTGGCCAGGGTCATTTGGTTTTGAAGGTGATTCACGGCTTGCTTTTGCGGAGCGAGAGAGAGTTGACCGCAGCTATTCAGAAGACCTAGAACGATGGATAGATCGTTGAAATAGGATTCATCAAAATAGGAACCATCTGTTTTGAGTTTGGCTCGAATAGGGTCTGTAACATGAACGTAAAGCGCATATATTTTTTTGAAGACGCTTCGGCCGAGTTTAAGCTCTCTTAGAATTGCCTGAGGAGATTGGTCGGGCTCGGATGGCAATATCGTTGACGGTGCTCGGGGTATAGAAATGCGCTCTAAATCAACGCGGCCTATGACCGGTTGGAGCAATAAAAACGAAAATAGTAACACGGGTTTTTAGCTAGGCTATTTTTAGTTTCCTGGGAATACCCATTTCAGTTGTCTAATCTTGTGCTCTGTTTCTTCGAATTCAGCCTCAGGATTGCTGCCCATGACGATTCCTGCTCCAGCAGAGAAGTATGTTTTGTTGCGGCCAATATAGAGGCTGCGAATCAAAATGTTAAAATCGGAGCCATATCGAGAAGAAACATACCCGAATGACCCTGTATAGGGGCCACGAGGGCCGGGCTCGTGTCGCTTGATAGAACGCATGACATTTTCTTTGGGGGCACCCGTAATTGTTCCACCAGGAAAGATAGCTTTGAAAACAGCGCTCAAATCTGCGCACGTGCGGCCTCGGACTTCAGAGACCAGGTGTAAAACATGCCGATAGCGTTCGATCACAAATTGCTCGGGGATATGAACGGAACCTGTTTCGCAAATCTTGGATAAATCATTGCGCATCAAATCGACCAACATGGCGTGCTCGGCGCGTTCTTTGGTGTTGCTGAGTAAATCTTGTTCGGCGGTGGGGGAGTTTGGCCTTGTGCCGGCAATTGGGCGTGTCCAGATTTGTCCATCGTGAAGTTTAAATAAGCGCTCGGGGCTTCCTGATACGATCGACCAATCAGGATGTTGTAAGACGCCCATGAAGGGGCTCGGGTGCAGTTGTTTGAGTTGGTGGTAGACAGAAAAAGGGTTAGGTTTTTGGCCTGTTAGTTCGAATTGCCGCGAGAGATTCACTTGGTAGACGTCGCCGGCACGAATTTCTCCTTGAATCGCCAAGATAGACTTCAAAAAGTCGAATCTTTCATAGAGCGAGCGGCATTCCAACTCCCTTTCCCTCTCCCTCTCCACAGGGTGGAGAGGGCCGGGGTGAGGTTCTTCGGCGGGTGAGGCGAAAAGAAAAAACGCTGCATCGGGGAAGTTGCCGTCCGGTTTGTGGGTCGTTAGACCCAAGTAACTTGCATACTCGTATCCTACAAAGCCAATCCAAGCGGGAAAAAAATTACTGCCCGGGCTTAATTCGAGTGCTTTTCCCAGAAGAGTTGCCGGGCCAATACAAACGCCGTCTCGAAATAAATCTCCCGACCTAACTTCGAGGTAGGACACCGGGTTTTTGGCATAGATAAGCTCATTTTCGAAGTCTAAGAGGGCTTGCATTTGTTCAAACTCAAGTATTTAATGCGCACTGATGTTTTATTTTTCCTGTGTGTTGGTATTTTTGACGTGGATTTTACTCTGGATCGGGGGCCTTGTAAACCCAATGGGGGCGTCTTTGGCATGCCCCGATTGGTACTTTGTGCCGACGTGTCATGGCGAGTTGTTACCGGCCATGACGGGTGGCGTATTGTTCGAACATGGGCACAGGCTTTGGGCCAGCATGGTGGGACTCATGACGGTTGTGTTGGCGATCTGGATCTGGGTTTCCAAAAAAACCGATCGGACCACGAAGAAACTCGCTCTATTGGCCGTTTTTGGTGTGGCGTTGCAGGGGACTTTAGGCGGCGTAACAGTGCTGTTGGGTCTGAGTGCTGTGTTGTCGACGTTGCACTTGGTTGTCGCAATGGGATTTTTTTGTTTGGTGATTTATTTGGCGATGAGATCTGGCCAAAACCCATTAAGACCAGGTCATACTGGAGTCTTGATCGCTTTTTTTCTGACCTTTGTCCAAATTTTGCTCGGTGGCCTAATAAGACACGTGGGGGCGGGAATGGCCTGTGGGAATGATTGGTTATCCTGCGGTCCCAGTTTTTGGCCGTCGTGGCACTTGGGGCAGCTACACATGCTGCACCGGTTGGTTGGGTATGCTTTGACAGTGGTGATCGGATGGACATGTATCAGACAGCTTTCTGTGACCAAATGGGCTCTCGTGCCGATGTTGCTCGTGGTGCTCCAAGTGGCGCTGGGTTTGATGACCGTGGCCACACTGCGCCATGCGCACGTGGTCGCGATGCACACAGCCATTGGAGCACTGACACTGGCGTCGTTGTGGGTGCTGTATTGGGCCCGCCCTAAAAAAGAGCTAAGTGCCTAAGAATTAGGCAAAATTTAAAAGGTTTGACAACGGATTTATTTTTGAAATAGTCTGGTTGGTCGGAGCGCATATTATGTACGTTATAAAACGTGATGGTTCACGAGAAGAAGTTAAAATTGAAAAAATTCTTACGGCGGTTAATCGCGCGTGTCGAGGGATCGACAACGTCGAGTCGATTGAAATCGCCAAACGAACCATCAGCGGTTTACACGACGGAAGTACGACACAAGAGCTAGATCGGCTATCGATCGCAAATGCTGTGATGCTCATGGCGGAAGAGCCAAATTACTCAAAAGTTGCGGCACGCATGCTCTCAGAGAGCATTTTGAAAGAAGTCGGCCGCGATTCGGCATTTCGAGATTATCTCAAAGTGGCTGTAGATTCTGGCATGGTGGCTGATCGCGTGCTTGGCCTCGTTCAAGAAAATATCAATGCCATCGAATATGCGATTCACCATGAGCGTGATGATTTGTTCGAGTATTTTGGCCTCAAAACCCTAGTAGATCGCTACTTGCTGCGTCATCCAAAAACCCGGTTGGTCATTGAGCGGCCCCAATGGATGCTCATGCGGGTATCTCTCGGCCTGGCCAATACGGTGGAAGAGGCAATTTCTTTTTATGATTTGATCAGCCAGTTTTACTATTTGCCGGCGACCCCAACACTGTTTAACTCAGGCACGCGGCACCCTCAGATGAGCAGCTGTTACTTGCTGACGGTTCGTGAAGACAGTTTAGATGGCATTTATAAGGCGATTACAGACTGTGCGATGCTATCCAAATTTTCCGGGGGTCTTGGTTTAGATTGGACACCGGTTCGCTCTTCGGGCTCACTGATCAAGACAACCAATGGGATGAGCAACGGCATTATTCCGTTTTTGAAAGTCTTCGATAGCTCGGTGCACGCCGTGAATCAGGGCGGACGCCGCAAAGGCGCCGCGGCGATCTACCTCGAACCTTGGCATGGCGATATCGAAGCGTTTTTAGATTTGCGTAATAACACCGGTGCCGAAGAACGACGCACCCATAATCTCAACTTGGCTTTCTGGATTCCAGATTTGTTTATGCGCCGTGTTGAGAAGGGCGAAGACTGGAGTTTGTTTTCACCCAACACAGCTCCTAAGTTGCTCACCACTTACGGTGAAGAATTCGACGCTTGTTATGAGCGCTATGAGCAAGAAGGCCTGGCGACCAAGAAAATGCCGGCGCGCGATTTATATGCTCGCATGACACAGACTTTGGCAGAGACAGGCAACGGCTGGTTCTGCTTTAAAGACAAAGCCAATCTGCGCGGCGCCCAGACGGGTGCACCGGGTCAAATTATTCGAAGTTCTAACTTGTGCACTGAGATTCTCGAAGTGACATCAGCCACTGAGACCGCTGTTTGTAATTTGGGCAGCTTGAATTTGTCCCGTTTTGTTGATCCGAAGGGATTTAATTTTGGCAGACTCAAAGAAGCTGTTGATCTAGCCGTGACATTTTTGGATCGCGTGGTGGATATTAATTTTTATCCTACGGTAGAGGCCAAAGCTTCTAACCATAAGTGGCGTCCTGTGGGGCTTGGCATCATGGGTTTGCAAGACGCTTTTTTTAGATTGCGTTTGCCGTTTACGTCGCCTGAAGCCAAAGCTTTGTCCAATCGGATTTCTGAAGAAGTCTATTATCAGGCGCTTAAAAGCAGCATGAAGTTGGCCAAACAATTCGGCAGCTTTGAAGGCTTTGCGCAGTCACGATATGCCCAGGGGCAATTGCAGGTCCAACTGGCCAAAGCTTGTGGCCAAGAGCTGCCTGAGTTGCGCTACGATTGGGATGCCATGGCCAAAGAAGTGCAACAAACGGGTTTACGTAACAGTTTGTTGATTGCGATTGCACCGACGGCAACGATCGCCTCAATTGTCGGCAGCTTTGAAAGCATTGAGCCACAAATCTCGAACTTCTTTAAGCGCGAGACTTTGAGTGGCGAGTTCTTACAAGTGAATAGATACTTGATCGACGATTTGAAAAAGAGACAGCTTTGGGATGATCAGATGCGTTCCAAGATTATCTCGGCCGAAGGGTCTGTCCAAAATATCGCCGAAATCCCAGAAGATCTGAAAGCTTTGTACAAGACAGCCTGGGAAATTCCGCAGAAAGACTTGATCGACATGGCGGTCGCTCGGTCGACATTTATTTGTCAGGCTCAGTCATTGAACCTATTTATTGAGAACCCGAGTCTTGCTAAACTGTCGTCTATGTACATGTACGCTTGGAAGCAGGGAGTCAAAACCACTTACTATCTGCGCTCCCGAGCGAAGACCAGCATTCAAAAAACGACTGTTCAGGTAGATGACCAACAAGCACTGGCTTGTTCGCTCGAAAATCCTGAAACCTGCGAGGCTTGCCAATGATTTTGGATCACGACTTAGATTTGACACTTCGGCCCATGAAATACCCGCAATTTTTCGAGGCCTATAAAAACTCAATTAGAAATATCTGGACGACGGATGAACTGGACTTTTCAGTCGATTTTCAGCATCTGCGCGACCGCTTGACGGCTCCTGAGGCTCATCTCATTAAGCGATTGGTGGCTTTTTTCGCGACGGCCGATAACTTGGTCGCACATAATTTGGTTTTAAATTTTTACAAACATGTGAACTCTCCAGAATATCGCATGTTTTTGGGTAAGCAGTTGTTTGACGAAATGCTGCATGTTGAAGCCTACTTGTTACTGGTCGACAATTATATTTCCGAAGCTTCTGAACGCAAAGCGGCTTTTGATGCTTATCAGACCATAGAATCTATTAAAGTGAAAGCGGATTTTTGTTTTAAATACATGGATTCGATTGAAAATTTAGACCGGTTGGATACGCTGGATAAGAAGCGTCAATTTGTGGAAAATTTAATTTGCTTCGCGGCTTGTGTTGAAGGCTTATTTTTCTTTGGATCGTTTGCCTATGTCTATTTTTTGAGAGACAAAGGCCTTTTGCCAGGATTGGCGACGGCCACCAATTGGGTTTTTAGAGACGAGACCTTGCATATTGAAGTGGCCATGCAAGTGATTGGTGTGATTCGGCAAGAGTACCCGCAATTATTTGACGCTGCACTGGAGCAAAAAGTGGAGGCGATGATTGAAGAAGCGATCCAGGTCGAGATGGCTTTTTGCAAGGATACGTTGAGTTTTGGGGTGAGCGGTCTATCTGAAAATATGATGCACCAATACTTGAAATACGTTGCTGATCAGCGCTTTGTTCAAATGGGCATGAAGCGGCGGTACAAAGCGAGCAACCCATTTCCGTTTATGGTCTTGCAGGATTTGCAGCCGCTCACGAACTTCTTTGAAAAACGTGTGACCGAATATCAAAAAGGCTTTGATATGAAAAAAGAGTCCGTTGTGTTCAACGAGAGTTTTTAGAACGTTTATGAAAGCCATGGCCTTATCGTCATTTAAGCTGGGAGAGCCTTTGGTGATGATGGAACTCCCTGATCCAAAACCTGCATTCGGCCAGGTTCGCGTATTCGTGAAAGCCATCGGTGTGAACCCGGTAGATTGGAAAATGCGGACTTATGGGCCCCTACGCTGGGCAGCGAAAATGCTTCGATGGGTGCGTGTTTCGAAAGGCCCAATGATTATTGGTGTCGATTTCGCTGGGGTGGTTGATGCCGTTGGCCCTGGAGTGTCAGAGTTTAAGATCGGTGACCGGGTGGTCGGAGGTTGCGATTTCTCCAATGGATTGCCCGGCAGCTACGCAGACACGGTGCTCGTGTACCCAAAACAGATAACGCATTTGCCGACCAATATTTCGTTTGATGTAGCCGGAGCTTTGCCCGTTGTTGGCGTGACGGCTTGGCTGAGCGTGGTGACCATGGGGCAGGTGACCGCAGGGAAGCATCTTTTGGTGCTTGGAGCGGCAGGCGGTGTTGGGCAGTTTGTGGTTCAGCTGGCGAAGAACGTTCGTGAAGCTTACGTAGTAGGGGTGTGCTCGACAAAAAATCTAGAACGAGTTCGCCAGTTAGGCGCCGATATTGCGATTGATTATACCCAAGTGGATGCGCTCATTCAGGCCAAACAGCATGGACCTTTTGATTGTATTATCGACTGCGTTGGTGATTATTCGGGTTCTGGTTGTCGTTCTATGTTGGCGCCTGGTGGAAAACATATCATGGTTTCTGCCGATAAAATCCCCTCGATGGTTCAAATTTTCATCCCGCCTTTTTCGAGTAAAATCTTGCTCGCAAAGCCAACAGGTGAACGTTTAAAACCGGTACTTGATGCTGTCTCCAGTGGCAAAGTCAGGGTCGAGATTGCTCAGCACATGCCTTTGGAAGAGGCCGAAAAAGCCCATGAACTCAGCAAAACACATCGGGTTACAGGAAAGATCGTGCTGCAACCGAAAGCTTAATATGCTAAGCGCTCTGTCTTATGTCTAAGCAAGATTCAGGGATCTAGCGTGTCAGACGCCGTTTGCTGCTCAACGACAGCATCCCTTAATCTCAACGAATGTTCGATTTTTTCCGGAGAAGGCCAGCTTCTTCGCCCACTTACTGGGTATCTCTCGGATCTCTTCAACTGGGATCTCACGAACCCTCACATCAAACCCAGCTGCGCAATAGGCTTTCCGGAGAGCATTCACGTCAATATCAGGCAACCCCAAAGCCTTTATCTCAGCAGCATCGGCTTCTAGACCATAACCGAAGATAATCTTGATTTCCGACGAGGGTTTACCCAATTGAGCTAGCTGATGAAGTAATTCCGGTTCGGGAAGCGCCATGGCCTTTAATAACGAACCCCAAGGCAAAATAACCGAGATAGAGTCTGCCAACCCGGCCACCTCACCCGGCGATTGCTCTAGGGACAGCTGACCCAATATCAAGTTGGATAAACCACCCTTGGAAGGCTTCAAACTAGCTTTATGAGAAATTTCCTGCAAGTTCTCGGCGTTACTGTCCAATCCGATCACCAATATATCGGGCCAGCTTCGCGCCAATCGATAAGCATAGGTACCGTCACCAGTACCCATATCAATGTGAACACGACGATAAGAAACCGCGCGTTCAAGTAGTCATCAACGGCTGATTTTGTCTTTTGACTTACCCTGAATAATAAACATAGGGGCGAGATTAGCTCATGTTGAAGCCGTTGGCAATCGTTAAAAACCCTGACCGTCCATCAGTCAATCGACTGATTCCTACATGCGGGATTTGATCAAAACTTCTTTTTCATCAGGAGGATCTTCATGCGAGTACTTGCTTTGTTTCTATTTTCCGTTCAGGCCGTAGCATTGGTAGAACCTAATTGGTCTCGAGAAATAAGCACGGAAACCCATGAACTTGATATACCAGTCTCAGCAGTGAACCTAGATTGTAGATCGAACTACATGTATGGAATCACTTACAGCTGGGGTCGTTTACATTGGGATGGCCTAAAATCCATTGCACAACTAAAATATGATGGAAATCTATACTCGAAAACATCAGTAACCGTTGATGGAGAACTCCAGCTTGGCGCAACTGTGGGAACCACTGAAAATTCATGCCTTTTGCTCAATAACACGGTGAGACGGGCTTCTGAAAAAAATGGCCTGCTGCACGCGACAGTTATAGTCCATCTTCAAGAAGAATTTACAAACTATAACTCTGACACTTGCATTCGGCAACTTCATGAGGCTGTGCATATGGAGATTGATGGTATGGAGTTAAACAGCAACAATTTTATTGTGCTTGAGAAAAAACCATGTCAACACAATTGAACAACACAAAACCGTTGCTTATCCAATTTCGGTAGTTCTCCGATAAAACCATCGAGGCATTTTGCCCAATCGGAGGATCTTATGCGTTTTCTGTTTCTGAATCTCACACTTTTGTTTATTCCAACGCTCTCTTTTGCGCTGACTTCATCTGAGGATGTGGTTTGTTACGGTGGCATGCACCGCGACAAGCATGTTTATCTGCGCACAGAAAACAGCGACGGTCATAAGACTCTTTTGGTGTTCATGTGTGACGGCCCATGCAGCCAGCCTCCCTATTCTTTCGAAGCCAGTTACAACATCAACCGTTTCGAAAGAGTGGTGCAAAACATGTGCGGATTCAAGCAATATCGCTATCTTGAAATCGGCGCTGAAAGAGATGAAACATATGGTCCAAGCACTGACGCTCATGTCACAGTGGATCTACTAGATCCGAATTTAGCAGCAACGCTTTATATGAGATTTCCGGGATACAATAAGGATCCCAAAAAACTTGAAGCCACAATCTACCTATCACGTTGTGAACTGGTCACGGGCGGCAATCGTCCCGAGGTAGCTCGCTGATCTTAGAATGAGACGACGTTTTTTTGTCCTGATCCTATTTCTGAGTATCCATGTTTCCCACGGGGTTTCGGCTGTTCATTGCGAAACCACTTATGTTTATAACGACGCTGGCGTTGGCCCGGAATCTCTGAAACAGGTTCTTCACACACTTCAAGAACTTTTGCCCCCGTCATGTCCGGTGCGCACATTGGATGCTGCTGCTGTTCAAGCAGGTGATTGGGTCAAAGACGCCTCGTTGTTGATCATGCCGGGTGGCGCAGATCTTCCTTATGCCAGGGCTCTGAACGGGGCCGGTAACGCCGTGATTCGCCGCTACGTTGAAAACGGCGGGGCCTATTTGGGGTTTTGCGCAGGCGCCTATTATGGCGCAAGTTATGTAGAA
>JAHFEF010000007.1:54913-91012 GCA_023248545.1 Myxococcales bacterium
GCGCCATTGATCCCTGTTCTGACTCAAACCAACGCTGAACGCGTAAAGTGGTTGAAAACCATCCTAATGTTATGATTTTTGTCAAACATCATAGGCCGGTTTTCCGACCGAGAGGCTTGGCTGCATGACGGGTGTTAACTCAGCTCTCCGATAGGTTCTAGGTGTGGGTTCTACTGGGTGAATGCTTTTGATGCCCGAGTGGTCTTCGTAAAACTCGACCTTCATGGGCGTTGCGTAGCCTTTTAAAAAGAGCCGGTCAGAGGTTAGCTTCAGTGTCAGATGTAATAGAACCCGGCCCTGGAGCAGTTTGGCAATTGGCTCTGGGAATCCTTCTTGTTTTAAAGCTTGGATGCCATAATCCCGCCGCCTGAGCCAAATAGATGGCCCAAATGCGATCCCGAAGAACTTCTGATAACCGCCTGAGAGTACCTGCTTGCCTATAATCAGCAGGCCAAATTGCTTTAAAACCACGCGCTCGCGGTCCCAGATGCTCTGGGTTCCTTGGGACACGCGTTCCCAGGTTCCGCCTACTGGGTAAATCAGGCTTAAGACGGTTCCCAAAGCCAAAAAAGCGAGTATGATAATTCCCAAACTAAACATAGCAAAAAGAGTGTAGGTATTTTTTGATGGAGAAGCAACCAATCGATGAACAATGGATGCATGAGGCTCTCACATTGGCCTACCATGCCGCCAAACTCGGAGAAGTTCCGATTGGCGCCGTGGTGGTTCATGAGGGCCAAATCGTCGGTCGAGGGTTTAATCGTCGCGAGAGTGATCA
This sequence comes from Myxococcales bacterium, assembly GCA_023248545.1. Classification (GTDB taxonomy): domain Bacteria; phylum Myxococcota; class UBA727; order UBA727; family JABDBI01; genus AER2-1. The sequence continues at coordinate 55,692 of JAHFEF010000007.1, forward strand.
GGACCCCCTCGCGCATGCAGAGATTTTGGCTCTCCGAGAGGCTTCCCAGTACTTAAAACGCTGGCGTCTCACGGGTTGTACGCTTTACGTGACGCTTGAGCCATGCCCCATGTGTACCGGTGCGCTCGTCAATGCCCGAGTAGACCGGTTGGTCTATGGGACGACCGATGTCAAGAGCCGGATCAATCACCAGGTTGATAGCACGGCAGGTGTCTTGGCTGAGGAATCGAGTGCGATACTCAAGGCTTTCTTTCAGAAGCTGCGCCATTGACGCTTAGGGCGTACGTGCTTAGAGTTTAAGCCCTATGAATGAAAACCCCGAAATCGAACAAGCTGAGGAACAGCTGCAAGAATCCGAAAAGAATGTGAGCGAAGAACTCAATGCTCTGCAGGACCGGTTTTTGAGACTCGGTGCCGAGTTCGAGAATTTCAAAAAACGCTCCGAACGTGACCGCCAAGTTTCGGTCCGATTTGCCACAGAATCTTTGCTGCGCGACTTGCTGCCGGTGATCGACCACCTCGAACAAGCTTTGTTGGCTGCCAACGCTGGCGTAGACGATGCAATTGTCGCTGGCGTGAAGATGGTCTTGAAGCAGTTTGAAGACGTGTTGGGGAGACATGGCATCAAGAGCTTTCACTCGCTGGGCGAGCAATTTGACCCCAATAAACATGAAGCCATGGCCGAACATGTGGACGCTTCTGTGCCAGCTGGCCAGGTGATTCAAGAATTCCAAAAAGGTTATTTTTTGCATGATCGTCTGGTGCGGCCGGCGCGTGTGGTGATTGCCAAGGCCGTATGAAATTTGTTGACGAAGTCAAACTCTATGCCAAGGCAGGAGACGGGGGAAACGGCTGCGTATCTTGGCGCCGTGAAAAGTTTATCCCCATGGGTGGCCCTGCCGGCGGTGATGGGGGTGACGGCGGCAATGTGATTCTAGAAGCCGATGAGGGTTTGCATTCGCTGCTTGATTATCACTATGTGTTTAAGCTCGAAGCCAAAAACGGGAAAAACGGGCAGTCTAAAAACAAGTATGGCCCCGTTGGGGATGATGTTGTCGCGAAAATTCCGATTGGGACACAAATTTTTGACACTGATACAGGCGAATTAGTTGCCGATTTTACGAAGCATGGCCAACGCGAAATTATTTGCAAAGGCGGCTCAGGCGGCTGGGGCAATACGCATTTTAAGACATCTACTCGCCAGGCTCCGGAGTTTGCGAAGCCCGGTCTGCCCGGCGAAGAAAAAAATCTCAAGCTGAGCTTGAAACTCATGGCCGACGTGGGCCTGTTGGGCTTTCCCAATGCTGGTAAGTCAACGTTGTTGTCTCGGCTGAGTGCTGCCAAACCCAAAATTGCCGATTACCCGTTTACGACTTTGACGCCGCAGCTTGGAGTGGTACGAGTACACGAACATGACAGCTTTGTCATGGCTGATATTCCGGGTTTAATAGAAGGAGCCTCTCGGGGTGTTGGGTTGGGCGTGAGATTCTTGAAACACTTGGAACGCGTTCGCGTGTTGTGTCACCTCATAGAACCTGGCGATGATATTTTGAATAAATATCAAATTATTCGCAAAGAGCTGGCCGAATTTAATCCAGCTTTATGTGACCTGCCTGAATTGATTGTGCTGACCAAGTCTGATTTGAACACCGAGACTCCCAAGTTTAAAAAGCCAGTGATGCGTATTTCTGCTGTTACAGGACAAGGCTTGGAAGAGCTTAAGACGAAGCTATGGAGCTTGATTAGCGAGCCATCGGGTGCTAGACTCCCTGGCCTATGACTACCAGTTATGATGCTTCTTCTATCAAGATTCTAGAAGGTCTTGAAGCCGTCCGAAAACGCCCTGGCATGTACATTGGCGATACAGACGATGGCTCCGGTTTGCACCATATGGTGTTTGAAGTCGTCGATAACTCGGTGGACGAAGCCTTAGGCGGGTTCTGCGATACAGTCACGGTCACGATTCATGACGACAACAGTGTGAGCGTCGAAGATAATGGTCGAGGCATTCCTGTAGATATGCACGAGTCGGGTAAGCCCGCCTGTGAAGTGATTATGTGCGTGTTGCACGCCGGTGGCAAGTTTGACCAAAACTCGTATAAAGTTTCTGGCGGCTTGCACGGCGTCGGTGTGAGTGTCGTGAACGCCCTCAGCGAAGAACTCACACTGACCATCAAACGCAACGGCAAGCTGTATCAACAGCGATTTAGCCGGGGCGACCCAGTGTCCGGCCTCGAAATTATTGGCGAGTCCACCCACACAGGAACCAAAATTCGCTTTAAGCCAGACAACCAAATTTTTACACATATAGACTTTCACTTCGATATTTTAGTGGGTCGTTTGCGTGAACAAGCCTTCTTAAACAAAGGCCTGACAGTCAAGATTCTGGACGAACGAACTGGCAAAGACAAAGATTTCTTTTATAAAGACGGTATCAAAGAATTTGTTCAGCACTTAAATAAAAATAACTCGCCCTTAAACAAAGAGCCGGTTTATATTGTCGGTTCACGTGCGATGGGCGATGATCAAAAAGGCCCTGAATGCTCGGTGGATATCGCGATACAGTGGAACGACTCTTATCAAGAGCACGTATTTTGCTTTACGAATAATATTAAAAACGGCGACGGTGGGGCCCACTTGGCAGGCTTTAGAGGCGCGTTGACTCGAACTTTGAATAACTATGTGAATCGAGTGTTTCAAAAACAAGTTGGCAAGGGTGTTCTTTCGGGCGAAGACATGCGCGAAGGTCTTACAGCTGTGGTTGCTGTGAAGTTGCCAGATCCTAAATTTAGTTCCCAGACCAAAGACAAGTTGGTTTCTTCAGAGGTCAAAGGCGTTGTCGAGGCTTTGGTGTCTGAGCAGCTCATGCATTGGCTCGATGAGCACCCCACGGAAGCTAAATTAATTTGCCAAAAAGTGATCGAAGCTGCGCGAGCCCGTGAAGCGGCTCGAAAAGCCCGGGAACTGACCCGCCGCAAAGGTGTTTTAGATGGCATGGGTTTGCCGGGCAAGCTCGCTGATTGCCAAGAAAAAGATCCTGTTTTGTGCGAGATTTTTGTGGTCGAGGGGGATTCTGCTGGCGGGTCTGCCAAGAGTGGCCGAGACCGACGCTGTCAGGCGATTTTGCCCTTGCGCGGCAAGATCTTGAATGTGGAGAAAGCACGCTTTGACAAAATGTTGTCGAGTCAGGAAATTATTACGCTCATTACTGCACTGGGTACTGGCATCGGCCCGGACGAGTTCGATGCCACCAAAGTCCGTTATCATAAAATAGTCTTGATGACAGACGCCGACGTCGACGGAAGCCATATTAGGACGCTCTTATTAACTTTCTTTTATCGGCAGATGCGTGAATTGGTCGAGCGTGGCTATTTGTATATCGCTCAGCCACCCCTGTATAAAGTCCAAAAAGGCAAAAAAGAAAATTATCTCAAAGACGACGAAGCATTAGAGCGCTTTTTGGTAGACAACATGCTGGAGTCTATCGAAGTTTTTTCGAGCGAAGGCAAGCTTTCGCAGGCTGACTTGGCCAAGGGCGTGACGGGTTTGTATGCTTACCAACGTATTTTAGAGCGCATTCGAAAGCGCATTGACCCCGATATTGTTGATGGCCTCGTGCGTGCAGTTCATGTTGAATCGGGCGAGTTTGATAAGGCTGTTTTGGAGGCGCACGTGAAGCTCCATGCACCTGGAATTTTGCCGCTGGCTGTCGAGCAGACCGATCGTGGGACGGTGATCATGAGTTTGCACAATGGTGCGCCCACAGAAACACTGGTGAATGATGTTTGGCTCAAAAGCCCCGAGCTACGTGAACTCAAGCGCTATGCGGCGCAAATCGAAGTGTTGGGCCAAGCGCCGTATCGAGTGCTCAGGCCTCAGGGTGAGTTTGAAGCCAAGACAGTCTTTGAGTTGGCTGAACATTTGGATCAGCTCGCTCGAAAGGGCCAGACCATTCAGCGCTACAAAGGGCTGGGTGAAATGAACCCGGGGCAGCTTTGGGAGACCACCATGGAACCCAATCATCGAACCCTGTTGCAGGTGAAGATTGAAGACGCCGTCGAAGCAGACTTGGCATTTTCGGACCTGATGGGCGACGAAGTAGAGCCGAGAAGATTATTTATTGAGAATGCTGCGCTGGACGTGGTAAATCTCGACATATGAGAAAGTTGTTTGTTTGCTTCTTGGTTTTGGCGCCTGCTCTGCTTGCCCAACAGCTGCAAGTAGATCCCAATGGGAGCTTTAGCATTGTAATTCCCGGGGCTTTACTGCCCTGTGATTTAGGCCCTGGCAGCTTGGCGTGCCCCAGTGAAAACCCGGCTTTAACTATCACAGTGAAAGATGTCCCAGCGGGTGCGTCTGTTAAGTTGATGGCATTAAATGCTGAGGATTCTCTTATTAAAAAACCAAGATTTAAGATGATAAAAAAAGAGCCTGTCTCGATTGACACCAACACAACAATAGTCCAGACTATGACCTTTAATAACCTCAGCAATGTGACTTTGCCGGTGGTGGTTAGAACGGTCGATTCTGTTTTGGGCACGAAAGCGTTTGAGTTGGAAGTGGCTTGTAACCAGAGTACCTGCCGCAATTTAATGGACGCATTTGACGAGGCGATTCAATCATTGCACTTGGCTAAAAAAGGACAGCCGTTGCGACAGGAAAAAACGGGTTCGGTGGGCGGTCTTCAAGATTTGCTCAAGGGGTTAAAGTTCTAGTGAATACGAAGACGCTCTTAAATGTCGGTGGCACCCGCAACATACATGGCACGCGCATATCTCGGCGTGTGAAATGTGACAAGTGCGGCTCGGAAGACCATATTACGGCCCGACCCTCTCGAACTCAAGGGACTTTTTGTCGTGCCTGTGCTTTGCACATCATGAATGCTTTAGAAGTAGGCAAAAAAGCGCCACGAAATATGAGGCAGCATACTTGCTCCAACTGCCGCCAAGTTTTTGCGTTGCCGGTTCATGTCGAACTGAAGAAAGATTCTTTGTGCCCCAATTGTCTGCACGGCTTTGAAACTTGGCGTGGTTCCCTCGAGATGCCAGTCGAGGCTCGAGAAAGCATGAGTTGTGAACTGAGAAAATCAGGCGTATTGCTGCGTAAACACGCATGAACTTCGAACAACTATTAAGCCCCAGCCAATATCAGGCCGCCACGACGTTAGATGCTCCGATTTGTATTTTGGCCGGGGCTGGTACAGGCAAAACACGCGTCATCACACACCGGATAGCCTATTTGATTTCCCAGGGCGTTCGGCCAGAAAGCATCTTAGGGCTTACTTTTACCAATAAAGCCGCAGGTGAAATGCGCGAGCGTGTAGAACACCTGCTCCCCGGTGTTTCTCGGAGCGTAGAACTAGGCACTTTTCATGGATTAAGTGCCAAATTGCTCCGAAAATATGGCTATTTTGTAGGCATTTCCCCGAGTTTTGTGATCTATGACTCGGCTGACAGTGGCAAGCTTTTGAAAGAGCTGGCTTTGGTACGGTTAAACCTGTCCAAAGACTATCTCTCTTTTTATGAGACCCAATTAGAGAACTGGCAAAACGAGGGTATCCTGCCAGAACAAGTCGCCACGCATGGGGATCAACGCCTGATGCGTGCCAAAGAACTTTATGGCTTGTATTGTGAACGTCTTCAAGAAATCGGGGCGTTAGATTTTAATAGTATTCTCACAAAAATGCGCGAATTGGTTCGGCATCCCGAAGGACTTTTGCTTTTACAAGCGCGCTTTCGGCATATCTTGGTCGACGAGTACCAAGATACCAATACCGTGCAGTCTGAAATAGTTTATGCGCTGGGCAAACAAGCGGATTCGATTGCGATTGTCGGCGATGATGACCAGTCTATTTATGGCTGGCGCGGGGCGAAGCCTTATAATCTAGAAGATTTCTTGGCCAAGATGCCTGGCTCCAAATTAATCAAACTCGAAGAAAATTATCGTTCAACGTCAGCGATTTTAAACACCGCGAACGCCGTGATTGCGCACAATGATAGACGGTTAGGCAAAAGCCTAGTGTCTGTGTCTGGCATGGGCAACCTGGTTCGCGTGATCAAAACAACGAATGATCGCTACGAAGCTGAGTTGGTTGTCCACCATATTGAACAAAAAGTCCGCCAGGGTAAGAGCTTGAACGAGATTGCGATCTTAATGCGCGCCAATGCGCAGTCTCGATCTTTTGAAGAAGCGTTGAGATTTGCACGATTGCCGTATCGATTGGTTGGTGGCGTGAAGTTTTATGACCGCAAAGAAATCAAAGATATTTTGTCTACTTTGCGTGCGGCCATCAATCCGAAGAGCGACTTAGATTTGATCCGGTCGATTTTAGCGAGCAAACAGGGTGTCGGGGAGACGAGCTTGTCTAAGGCCCAGAGTCATGCGAGTGCACAGGGCCTCGGGTTGTTTTCTGTGTTTTTATCCAAAGAAGAATTAGTCAAGGCCTGCATATCGTCGAAGACAGCCGACAAGATTAAAAGCTTCGCAGAATCTTTGGCTGATTTAGGCAAGGCTGATTTAAACGCCGCTGAAGCGATTCAAAGAGCGCTTGAGATCAGCGGCCGCGAAGACAAACTCGAAGAAGAACGTCTCGAAAATATCGAACAGCTTATTTCTGCCGCCCAGCAATATGTCGAAGACTGCGAGGTTTACGATCAAGATCCCTCAGCCTTAGGTTTTCTTGAAAGCACGGCGTTGTTATCCAGCGTCGATGAAATGAATACTAATTCGGGTGCTGTCACACTCATGACACTTCATGCGGCCAAGGGTCTCGAATTTAACTCCGTGTTTATGGTGGGCATGGAAGAATATGGTTTCCCACATGCGAGGGCCTTAGAAGAAGATGCAAAGCCTGACCAGCTCGAAGAAGAAAGGCGTCTTGCCTATGTCGGCATGACGCGGGCGAGGCAAGATCTGGTTTTAACTTATGCCACTCGGAGACTCATTCGGGGCCAAGTCAAGGGCAGGGCCCCCAGCCGATTCTTACGAGAATTGCCCAAAGAATGGGTGGTGGGGGATCTGCCCTATCAGCACAAATATTGACTTCAACCAATGGAGGTTTTATGGCCAGACCGAGTGAAAGAATTTTGAGAATGAGCTCTGTCATGAAACTCGCAATAGAAGTTTTTGAGAATGAAAATCTGGCGATCACTTGGATGAAAACACCCAATCAAGCTCTTCAACGCGCAGAGCCTTTGGACCTGATGGATACGGAACCAGGAGCCGTCTCTATTAAAGCGGTGCTCAATGCAATCGCAACGGGTAGTGCGGCATAATTAATCCACTGCATACAGCTTGATCGAGGATTCAAATTCGATAGTCGGATGTTGAATGTCTAAGCAGGCAGATCTCTTGTAAGCATTTTTATCTTTACAGATAGAGAATGGCATCTTAAGGGGTTCTGATTGATGAAGTGTTTAAATAATGGTGTTTAAACTCTTTCAGCTTGAAAATTTAGAGGACACATAAAATGAAAAAAATAGCATCTTTAGTTATGTTGGTGACGTCGTTATCGTTTGCAAACCCACGCGATTCAGAAGCAATGGACAGAGCAGGACAAGAAAAGATCGCTTCGATGGTTGCAGCGGCTCTCGTGATTGCATTGGCAGAACAGGGGGGTCATCTCATCGGTCTTCCTCCATCGGCCGTAAAGACAGTTGATCTTTCTGCTGTATTGATGGGCTTAGGAATTGCTTTCAAAGATCCGTCGTTGAAAGATTATGCCTTGCGAGCACCGATTGCTTTATTGACCACGAAAGCAACTTCTCTTGAACTGGCTCAAACTGTGATCCATAAGATTCCATTCGGTCTTGGAGAAGCTTTGAAAGCCATGAAAGATGACGGTAAAACTTTGGTTGCGATTGCTGTTTACGAGGCATTTTCGAAACCAGCGTATGAACGCTTCCGAGATAACACAGAATTGGGAAGATCAATTGTTCATGGAGAGTAATTCTTACCATTTGCTTAAGTAAAGTTTAAGGCCCTCAAACTAGGGGGCTTTTTGCGTGTTATGTTCCAAATAATTCTTTTAATTTTTATTTTTTCTGGCCAACTTTTTTCAGATCCATTGCTTGTTTATTTGCGTGAGCGTCCTAATAATCCGAATGAACAGTTTGTTTTGGGTTGGAAGAACTCAGAGTGGATGGATTTAAACGGTGACTTGCTGTTTAGGAACTTAATATCAGATCATATGCGGCTGACTTCTGGGATGGCCGAGTTTATGTATTTGCTTCAACCTATTTCAAACATCCAAAAATTAGAAGATCGTCGAAAAATTATTCTTGAGATTGATTCGCAATTTGAGCCATTGGATGCTGCTGTTGCTGATTTGGTTGACGATGAAGACGGCTTGATAAAAATTCTTGAAAAATCAGCTCAAAAACCAGAAAAACCCATTTCAAAATTGCTGATAAATGGTGCAATTATTTCTGCTGCTTCAGTTTATGGCACCAAGATGACCGTATCGCGTATGCGACATGACTTTTCTGTGAGAAATTGGCCGTATCTATTGATGACTTTGCTGAGTTTGCCCCTAAGTTTGTATCATGCGACTCAGGAGGTTCTTGATGTTGTCACTCAAGCCAAATCCGGAATGGAAAAGTGCAGCAGAGATGTTTACAAACTTTCATTGGCGATAAAAAAGCTGAAAAATATCAAAAAAATAGTCGAGCAGTCTTCGATACTATCAGTTGTTTTTTCTCCGATTATAGGCTTTGAAGATTTGGCTCTTATTGATCCGCAATTTGAAAAGCTGTTGACCGATATCGATTCTGGCAGTTATTGGCCATCAGGAAATGAATCTATTTTTGAGCGCGCACTCAATTACAAAGAAGTTTTTCAAACCGTCTTATCAAGCCTCGGGAGGCTGGATGCTTATTTAACGGTTATACGCATCTACCGAGATCGTCTACGGAAAGGCTTACCTGTGACGTGGGCTACTTTTGATCAAAAGGCTAAAAAACCAACGTTTAAATTCAAAAATCTAGGAAATCCACTGTTGCCAGATTCTGTCCCCAATGATTTTGCTTTATCGGGTCATGCGATTTTTAATGGACCAAGTACGTGTGGAAAATCAGCGGCGATGAAGTCTATCGCATGGGCTCATATACTCGGGCAATCTATTTTATTGGTTCCAGCCGAAGAGGCACATTTTGCAATTGTTGAGCAATTTAGGACCTATTTTAATATTGGTGATAATATCGCCAGTGGTAAATCGAGCTTCAAAGCCCAAAATTTGGCCATGAAAAAATTGGAGTCAGGGTTATCTCAAAAGACGCTGCTATTGGTCGACGAGCCTTATAAAGGCGTTCCAGGAAAAATTGGTGAAAATTTAGTGGTTGATTTTATTGAACGTGTAATAAAAAATGAAAATAGTTCACTATTACTATCGACGCACTATGAACGACCTTGTTATCTGGGGTCAGAGTTTCAGTATTTCCAGCCTGAGCTGATCGAAGACAATGGTTTCTTTAAGAGAACGTACAGGATGCTGCCTGGAGTCGCTGCTTGGTGGTTTGAAAATCAAAATAGGAAATCAGATGCATTTATTCAGCAAATATTTCAAGAGAATTAGTTTTTTTCTGTTTGCTTGTTGTTGTTTTGCAAGCGATGAAGAAAATTATCACGAGCTTGGTCGTGATTATGTGATTTGTAAGTGGAACATAGAGATTCCTGGATTACGAAATCTTTGTTTAGATGACAGAGTTCTATTGCATGAGGGCAGTCAAGAAGCGTGTCAACGTTGGAGGTCTCAGGATAGAGTTTCTGTCTTGAAGCCTAGAGTCGAGGAAGCTCATGAACGGGCCAAAGAGGCTTTAAATGCTTGGTGCTGGCACGCTTTGGACTATTTTTCTCAAGTTAAAAATATTTCTCAAGCTAGTTTGAAGATAATTCATGAAATTCAAGATACTTTGCCTACAGAAACACCTGTTGTGAATCCTAAGATGAGTTTTGAATCAGGGATTAGTAACTATTACGATACGATAATTTTGTTCGGAGGACTGTTCTTATGGAGTAAAATCCAGCCTTTGAAGCAATGGGCTAGAAAGTGCAGCCGAACATAGCAAACCCACCCCTGTGCCAGCGAGCCAAAGCTGGCCTTTGATTTCGCTCGGTTTCAAATAGGCCCTCCTAATTTTGAAGCCGAGTTTTTGCATCTGTAAACAAATCTGTTGCCGCGTGATACCCTCGATGCCGCCCTCTAAAATTGTCAGCGTTTTTCCCTGACGAACCAGCAGGCTGGTTCTTGTTCCGTCGACCAAATAGCCGTCTTGATTACACAACAAGCCTTCGAATGCGCCGTGCTCTTGGGCTTGTTGATAGGCGATATCATAAACTTGTCGTTGATTGGTTTTAAGTTGGCTCGTCGCGATTTGATCCGAAAGATAGACTGTGACGCCGTGTGTATAGGCTTCTGGAGGTGGCAGATTGAGTTCTCGTGTTTTGATTTCGTAGTTGTTTTTATTGAAACTGAGTCGAATCAGTGCAAGTGGATTCTGAATCCGCGAAGCGGTGGCATTGATATAGCCCCGGGTATGAACCCGGGGTGATGGGATTTTCAGCCCTGCCAGTTTGGCATGCAGCTCTAACCTTGCCAAATGCTCATCAAGCCACTGTGGCTTGCCATTGATGACTCGAAGGGTTGTAAAGACTTCAAACATGGAGTCTATCGTCTTTACAAAAGGTTGATTGTCGTAGGTTCTTCTAAAATATCTAAGATTTTGGTTGCGCAGTAGACGCGATCTCGCTTTCCCTCAGATACTTTCGAGACAATGTTCAAATCCTGTAATTTTCCAATCGCCCTTTGTGCTGTTGTAAATGCAACGTTTAAACTTTCAGCTATTTTTTTGGTCGTGAAATATGGGTTTATGGCAAGATGCCTCACAACGTTTTGGATCATCCCTTCGGTTCGTGCGCCAGTTTTAATTTGCCAATCAGCGATTAGCGCATTAATTCGTTCTGCTCTGGAAAGCACATCTTGTGATTGCAGAGCAACACCATTGAGAAAATAAGATAGCCAATCGGACCAAGTCCCTCGGGTACTAACGTGATGAAGCTGTTGGTAATAGTCGCTCCTTGTTGCTTCAAAAAAGGCGCTCAGGTACAACAGAGGTGATGGGAGCAATTTCATTTCGGTGAGCAGCAATGTGATCAGTAATCGTCCAATACGCCCATTACCATCCAAAAATGGGTGGATTGCTTCAAACTGATAATGACATAAAGCAATATGAATGAGCGGTGGTAGAGTTCTGTCATGTAAAAATTTTTCAAAAGAGTTCAGGCACCCGATCAACTCATCCGGCGTTGGAGGGACATATTTCGCTGTATTCAGCGTGGAACCGGGGGTGCCAATCCAGTTTTGTGTTCGACGAAATTCTCCGGGTGTTGCGTGCGAACCTCTCACACCTTGCATGAGCTTTCCATGAATTTCTTTGATCAGTCTGAGCGAGAGTGGAAGTTCTTCGAGGCGTCTAAGACCATAGTCCAACGCGATGATATAGTTGTGAACCTCTTGCAAATCATCAGGACTCCGGTTCACAGCGATACCTGCCTCATTTGCAAGCACTTCGCCGAGTGTTGCCTGTGTCCCCTCAATTTTACTCGATAGAACCGCTTCACGGGTAATGAAGGGTCTCATCAAAAGATGCGGGTTTGGCAATCTGCTGCCTTCCCGAGATAGCATTCCCAAGGTATGGTCAGCTCTGGAAAGAGCATTTACGAGGGCATTGTTCCATTCGAACTTTGGTGGCAGGGGATCGGGAATGAAGGCTAAGTAGCCGGATAATGCCTTTATGACTTTGCCTGAAGCCGATTTTGTAATGTCCATGTTTTGAATGTACGGGTTATTTTCGAAAAAGTCAAAATTCGAAAATAATAATGCTGCCTGTTTGCGCAGACGCAAATAGAAAATATTGTTATTTTCGATTATTTGTTTAAATGAAAATAGTGGTCAAAAAATTTCTCAGCATCTCTATGCCGTGTTTGCTCAGAAAGCTTTCCGGATGGAATTGCAACCCATAGATGGGCTTGCTGACATGCGAAATCGCCATAATTTGACCATCTTCACTGCGAGCATCGGCAATCAACATATTGGATAAGTGCGCCAAAACCAGTGAGTGATACCGGGTAACGGGTGTTAGATCGGGGATGCCTGTAAATAACCTGATTCCCGTGTGTTTAATCAGGTGTGCTTCACCGTGAATGGCTCGGGGCGCTCGGGCAAGCTGTGCCCCGAAATGAAGCCCGATGGCTTGATGCCCCAGGCAAATGCCTAAAATGGGTAGGTGAGCTTCGATGCCAGCCTGAAGCCATTGCATGAGACGCCCAGAGCTGTGCGGCTCGCCCGGGCCTGGGCCTAAGACCAAGTGTGAAATGCCGGCTAAATTAGGTTGTTCAAGGTGGTCACGAATTTGAACTTCGCCGCCAAGGCGTTTTAAATAATCCACCAGGTTGAAACTAAAAGAATCGTGGTTTTCAACAAACAGGATGCTCACAGGTAATGAAGAGCGCCTATTGCTGTTTGAATCGCGCTTTCTTCGGCGATGATTTTTTCAGCTGCTGTAATAAATTCATTGTTGGGCCGATTGGCAAACACCGTGCACACAACACCAGCTCTAAAGCCACGCATCGCAGAGAGCGTCAGCAGGCAGCTGGCTTCCATTTCTATGTTTAATACATTTGTAGAAGCGAGGTTTTCTAATAGATCGGGGAATCTGGATTTGAAGCCCGGAACTTGTCTGTCTTGTGCTCCGTAAAACCCTGGGACAGTCGCCGTGATCCCTGTGTGATATTGTGCACCCAAATGCTTCGCTGATTTTGCCAACGCGTCGACCACTTCAAAATGTGCCACGGCTGGGTAGCCTTCATGGACATAAAAAGTCGAAGTATTTTCAAGCCGCACAGCTGCCGTGCTAATGACCAGATCTCCAATGCCAATATTCTTTTGAAGCGATCCTGTAGAACCAATGCGAATAAAAGTTGGATGATCGACGATTTGAGAAAGCTCAACCACAGCGATTTCTGTGTTGTCAGGCCCAATGCCTGTCCCCATGACACTGACACGCCGGCCACCCAACCTGCCGGTCATGGTGATGTATTCCCGGCTTTGGATTTTAAGCTCAACAAGCTCAAAATGCTTGGCAACTTTTTCAACCCGTTCAGGGTCGCCACACAAGAAGATAAAATCAGCGATGTCGCCTTTCTTTAAACCAATATGATATTGCTTTCCTTCGCTTAAAGAGGGAGCGTCTGCAGATGAGCGTTTCATACCCCGGTTGACTAGAAGGTCCGGTTTTGAAACACAACCCCCGTGCAAATCAAAATAGACTACACTTGTCTAAAAGCAGATGCAACGTTGGCTGAAATCGAACAACTTTGTCGAGAGGCCATCGAATTCAGCTACGAGACGGTCTGCGTGAACTCCTATTGGATCCCGACGGTTTCGAAATTGCTGGCTGGCTCCTCGGTGAAGCCAATCACGGTGGTGGGTTTCCCATTGGGGGCTAATTTAATGGCCGCCAAAGCGTTCGAAGCACGTGAAGCGATTGCGGCAGGTGCACAAGAAATAGACATGGTTTTGAATATTGGTGCGCTGAAGTCTGGCAATACCAACGTTGTATTGGAAGATATTCGAGTAGTCGTCGAAGCTTCAAAACCCTGTATTGTTAAAGTGATTATCGAAACAGCGTTATTAACAGATCAGGAGAAGATCGCGGCCTGTGAGTTGGCCAAACAGGCAGGGGCTCAGTTTGTCAAAACTTCCACAGGATTTTCGACGTCTGGCGCAACAGTTAAAGATATTAAGCTCATGCGCAAGACGGTTGGGCCAGATATGGGTGTGAAAGCATCCGGTGGGATCAAAACCCGTGAAGAGGCTTTGGCACTGATTCAAGCCGGCGCAAATCGTATAGGAACCAGTAGGAAATTATGAGAATATTTATTGCAGTTAGTTTATTCTTGAATTCTTTTTTACACGCCGAAGGACAAATGCTTTCTGAGCTTAAAGACGGTGTGGTGGCCCAGACTTTGGCGGGTCGAATGACCGGCTTGTTGGGCTGTGCAGCGATGATTTTGCTGGCGGTTTTATTATCGTCAAATCGCAAAGCGATTTCTTGGCGCTTGGTCGGTTTTGGGGTGGCGCTGCAATTTAGCTTTGCGTATTTGGTGTTAAAGCTTCAATGGGGTCGTCAGTTTTTTAACGTTGCCAACGACGCCATTGTGAAAGTGCTCTCTTTTTCGAACGAGGGCGCGCGCTTTGTTTTTGGCAATCTGGTGAACAATGATATCCCAGTGGACGGCTTGACAGGTGGTTTGCAGGGTGTCGTACACACGGGTGCGCTGTTTGCTTTCTCGGTGCTGCCAACGATTATTTTCTTTTCCGCTCTGACGGCTGTTTTGTATCATATTCGGGTACTGGAGTGGCTGGTTCGGGGCATGTCGTTTGTGATGCGCCGGACCATGCGGGCTTCTGGGGCTGAGAGTTTTTCGGCGGCCGCCAATATTTTCGTGGGTCAAACGGAGGCGCCTCTATTGGTCAAGCCTTTCTTGTCCAATATGACCAAGTCTGAGATCATGGCCATTATGACCGGCGGATTTGCGAATGTGTCGGGCGGTATCATGGCGGCTTATGTCGCTGTCTTGATGGGTTATTTCCCCGATATCGCTGGGCATTTGATGGCCGCGAGTATTATGTCGGCTCCAGCCTCGTTGGTGTTTGCGAAAATCATGATCCCCGAGACAGGAAAACCTGAAACGCTTGATTCCAGTGGGGTTGTTGTCGACAAACAAGATGCCAATATTCTAGATGCTGCGGCCCGTGGAACAACCGATGGACTCTCGCTCGCTTTGAACGTTGGGGCTATGTTGATTGCTTTTATTGCTCTGATCGCGTTTCTAAACTGGCTGATCGGGGATATTGCGTATTATTTTGGATATCCGGAGTTATCGCTGCAGTTTTTATTTGCGAAACTATTTGCGCCGCTGGCATGGCTCCTGGGAGTTCCTTGGAGTGATGCGCATTTGGTAGGCAGCTTGTTGGGCACCAAGACGGTGATTAATGAATTGGTGGCTTACTTGCAAATGGCCGGGGATATTAAAATGGCTTCATTTGAACATGGCAAAAGTGTTATTATCGCAACGTATGCATTGTGCGGCTTTGCTAATTTCAGCTCGATTGGAATCCAGGTGGGTGGGTTATCCACCATGGCGCCGGGAAGGCGAGCAGATTTTGCCAAACTGGGGCTTAGAGCCATGGTAGCAGGATCACTGACCTCGTTTCAGACAGCGGCGATGGCGGGCATGTTATTGTGAAAGTTCTCTATCTTACCAAAGATTTAGAACTGATTAAAAAGCAATTATACGAAGGTCTGGTCTTGCGCATGAAAGATTTGCGTGTCGACGACCTATTGGATGATATCAACACAGATACGATGACCCCAGCCTGGGTGTGCTTTGATTACAAACCGGAAGATATTGCGGTGAATGCATATGCCGGTTTGATGCATCGTGGCGAGCGCGTTTTTAAACCGCGTGCTTTGTTGGATGGACATTACGATGTCATCGTGAGTGGGCATCGCAAGGGTACGGGGTCGTCGCGGGAACATGCGGCGCAGTGCGAGCGTTTTTGTGGAATCCGAATTGCCATTGCAGCATCGTTTGCGCCGATTCACGAGAAAAATAATATTAATCTCGGGCAGCTCATGGGCAACCATGATTTGCTCCTGAGACTCGAGGCGGGCGAGCAGGTATCTATTGACGAGTTCTGTGCGCATTTGGATCCTATTTCACAAGCGATTACCAAAGCCGGTGGGTTGTTTAGATTGAGGGGCGTGCCTGCCTGCGCTGAAGCTTCGGCAGGGGAGGTTTTGACTTTAGTCGAGCAAATCTTAGGCGCTCCCGCTGGCCAAACTATTTTCCGTGAAGTCAACGGCGGTTACAGCCACGAATTTACGTCGGCTCAAGTGCACGAGTTTTTGAAACAGGAATTTGGCGCTGACTATAAAATCCAGCATCCGGAGAGATTTGCGGTTTTCGAAGACCACTTGATTTATGCCCACAGCGCTCAAAGCATGGCGCCGTTTGCTGAGAAAATTCACAAGCTCGCTGAGATGCAACGCGTGTTCCAAAAACATACGGGCGTTCGGGATTACCTAGCCAAGGACGGAGTTTCTCCGGGGATCTGCCACGAAGTCGCTCGCGAAGAATTTGTGAACCCAGGTGATTTGATTCTGGCGACCGATAGTCACACGTGCATGGCTGGTGGTGTCGGAGCATTGGGGTATGGTGTCGGCGCGACGGAGTATGCCGCACTGCTCCATGCAGGCAAGGCATTGGTGACGGTGCCAGAGAGCATTCGATTTGATTTAGTCGGCCAATTGAGTCCGGCATGCACAGCGAAAGATTTGGTGTTGCAGATTTTAGATAGTTTCGTGAAGCAAGGACTTACTTTAAATCGCGTGATGGAGTTTGGTGGGCCGGGCTTGGCGTCGATTAGCCCGGATGAGCGAGCGACGTTGTGCAACATGGCGACGGAGTGCTCGGCGCGTTCTGGGATTTGTGAAGTGGATCAGGTGTCGGTGGAGTGGTTAAGTGAGAGGAGATCAATATCGGCGCAGCGGCTTGTGGCCGATGCCAATGCGCATTATGCCGGTGGCAGGCATGAGATTGATTTAAGTCAAGTTGTGCCAAGGGTGGCCAAGCCAGGCGATCCAACCTATGGGGAGTTGATCTCAAAGCTTGGGGAAGTGCCGATTGATATTGCCTATGCGGGTTCATGCACGGCAGGCAAATATGACGATATTGCTTACTATGCCAAAGTGGTGAGCGCTTATTTGGATAAAGGCCAGAAAGTTCATGAGCGCGTCAAATTTTATATTCAGTTTGGAAGTCAGTCGGTGAAAGAGTGGGCGGCACAAAAAGGCTGGATCGAATTGTTTCAAAAAGCCGGGGCCATTGTGCTCGAGCCAGGTTGTGGAGCCTGTATTGGTTGTGGTCCTGGCGTGAGCGAAAACAAAGACCAAGTCACGGTTTCAGCCATCAATCGAAACTTCCATGGCCGCAGCGGGCCGGGCAAACTCTACTTGGCTTCCCCCTTAACGGTTGCAGCTTCTGCATTTGCAGGTAGAATCATAGCTTATGACCCAATTCGCTGTCAGTGACCGAGGCCAGAAGCGTGAGAGAAACGAGGATGCGTATTTATTGCTCCCTGATTTGAATCTCTATGTGGTTGCCGACGGTATGGGTGGTCATGTCGGGGGACAACGCGCTTCTGAATTGGCCATCAAGTCGATTGAGCAGTTGATCCGAGAACATGTTTCTGACATCGAGTCCGGCCAGATCGCCCAACTATTGGGGGACTCTCTTCGGGCGGCATCTAAGAGAATCCATGAAGAAACCCGATTGCACCCCGAGCTTAAGGGCATGGGGACCACGACGACAGCGCTCATGCTTCACAAACAGGAAGCAACGATTGCTCATGTGGGAGACAGTCGTGCTTATTTGATTCGCGCAGGTGAAATACAGCAATTATCTGAAGATCACTCCCTGGTTCAGGAGCAATTGAGGGCCGGGTTAATTAGTGGAGAACAAGCCAAGCATAGCCGCTACCGTAATATTATTACACGCTGTATTGGATTTGAAGATGATGTCGACGTCGACATGATGGTGGTGGGTGTCGAGCCCCGGGACTTGTTTTTGTTGTGTACAGATGGCCTAACGACTTTGGTTGAAGACTTTGAAATTTTAGAAACTATTTTGCAAAATACCCCCGAAATGGCTGGTCAAAAACTGGTTGACTTGGCAAACTCCCGGGGTGGTAGTGACAATATAACGGTTGTTCTAGTCTATGTTTAAATGGATTATATTGGCCGGAATTGTTTTGGCCCTTGGAATTCAAAATCGCTTATTGAAGCGTGAACTCGATGTCATAGACCGCCATAACCAGCAGTTAATCACAAAAGAATGGGATGCCAAGACCGATGAGCACCTGGGTTTGCTGGCTGAACTCATCGAGCATTTTGATGGGCGACCCAATCGATGGCCCGTGTTGGGTGAGATTTCGAGTGAATTTGGGATGCGTGTGGATCCGTTTACCGGCGATCAGGCGATGCATTACGGGCTGGATATTGTGGCGCCTCATGGGACGCCCATTCATGCTCCTGCTCCAGGCCGGATTGTTTTTGTGGGGGATGGCGGGGCTTTTGGTAATCTAGTTGTCATCGAGCATCAAAATAATTTGTTCACCCGTTACGGGCACTTGTCGGATTATTTTGTTCGGCCTGGCGAGTGGGTTGTGCGGGGTCAAAAAATCGCCGAAATTGGCAGCACGGGCAGAAGTACGTCGGCCCACTTGCACTATGAAGTCCAGCATAATGGGGTGCATCAAGACCCCAGGGAGTTTTTGGAATGAAGGTAGTAACCTCGGTAACCACGCCCCTTATCACAGGCTTTGTGCCCACGATGGGTGCGCTTCATGAGGGGCATCTCTCATTGGTTCGAGAGGCTAGAAAGCAGTGCGACCACGTTGTGGTATCGATTTTAGTAAACCCTCTGCAGTTTGCGCCGAATGAAGATTTTAAGGCCTACCCGAGAACCCTTGAAGCCGACTTGGCCTTATGTGAAGCAGCTGGGGCTGATGTTGTTTTTTGTCCAGATGCTGCGGCCATCTACCCCGAAAATTTTCAAACACGTGTGATTGGCGGTGAACTTACCCAGCGATATTGTGGCCAAACGAGACCGATTTTTTTTAATGGCGTGTTAACCGTTGTCAATATTTTGTTTGGCATTGTCCGGCCTCAAAAAGCTTTTTTCGGCGAGAAAGATTTTCAGCAGCTATTTTTGATCAAACAAATGGTCAAAGATTTTTGGATGCCCATTGAGATTATTGGCATGCCGATTATTCGAGAATCCAGCGGGCTGGCCATGTCGTCACGCAACTCTTATCTCAGCGAGCTCCAAAAGCAAGAAGCCACGTGTTTATTTCAGGCGATTTTGGCTGTCCAAGAAGCGGTCAAGACTGGTGAGCGCGATATTCAGGCCTTGCTTGATTTGGCACGCAGTAAAATAAGCTTGGAGATTGATTATATCGAGCTCGTCAGTGTAAAGAGTTTAGAGCGACTCACGGGCACTCTTTTAGAGCCTGCACGTTTGCTGATGGCTGGGTATATTGGCGATAAGCCACGGGTACGTCTGATTGACAACGGATTGGTAACAGCATGAAAGATTTAGCTTGTATTGTTTTGTGTGCGGGTCAAGGCACCCGGATGAAGAGCGCGCGCTCCAAAATGCTCCACGATGTAGCGGGTAAGCCGCTGTGTTTATGGAGTCTGGATTTGGCAACACAGCTTCAAGCAGAGCCTGTCATTGCCGTCTTGGGATATCAGCGCGAATTGGTTTCGCAAATTCTAGACAAGTCAGTCGTGTGTGTCACCCAGGACCAGCAATTAGGCACGGGTCATGCGGTTCAAGCGGCTTTCAAGACACTGGATAATTTCAAAGGCCGCGTGTTGGTGTTGTACGGCGACACACCGTTGCTCGGGCTGGAGACTTTGAAAAAACTTTGTGATCTATCTGCCAAGGCTGACATTGCCATGCTGACTTCGACGGTTAGACAGCCTTTCGGGTATGGGCGCATCGTGCGTGACAGCGCCGGTCACATTAAACAAATTATTGAAGAGCGCGATGCCAGCGAATTCCAAAAAAATATCGCCGAAATTAACCCCGGCATCTATGTTTTTGACGCTGATTTTTTGCGAAAAAACTTGCCCAATCTAAAAGCCAATAATCAAAAACACGAATATTACCTGACCGATTTGATTGCCGATTCAACCAAGCCAATTGTATCGATTGAAGTGCCCGAAGAAGAGATCTTGGGTGTGAACGACTTGCTGCAAATGGCCCGAGCAGATCGAATTTTACGTCGTAGAATCAATGAGCATTGGATGCGCGAGGGTGTGCAGATGTTCGACTACAAAACCACTTATATTGACGCCCAAGTTGAGCTGGCGCCAGATGTGATTTTGGAGCAGGGCGTGATTTTGCGTGGGTTGTGCAAGATTGCACAGGGCAGTCGAATCGCTGCCTACAGTGTTTTGCAGGACGCTGTTGTGGGTCCTGAATGTCATGTAGGGCCATTCGCGCGCCTCCGGCCAGGGACTGTTCTCGAAGAAGGCTGCAAAATTGGCAACTTTGTCGAAGTGAAAAAATCGCATTTCAAGAAAAAATCAAAAGCCAATCACCTGGCGTATATTGGCGATACAAAGGTCGGAGAGGCTTGCAATATTGGTGCCGGGACAATTACGTGCAACTATGACGGCCTGAATAAACACGAAACAAAAATTGACGATCAAGTGTTCGTGGGTTCGAATACAACGTTGATTGCGCCGGTTACGCTTCATGAGGGCAGTTATATTGCCGCGGGCAGTGTGATCACCAGCGATGTTCCGAAAGGTGCGTTGGGAATTGGGCGAGCCCGCCAGGAGAACAAAGATGCGAAGTCTCTACCCCGAAATCGAGCCGTTTGACGTATTTGAGTTTCCAGTCTCGGATATTCATACGCTGTATGTTGAGCAAGTTGGTAACCCCAAAGGCAAGCCAATTGTTTTTTTACACGGTGGTCCAGGGGGTGGCATTGATGCCAAAAATCGCCGTTATTTTGATCCGAAAAAATGGCGCGTGATTTTGTTTGACCAACGGGGTTGTGGGAAATCAAAACCGTTTTCATGCTTAGAGCAAAACACGACGTGGGACTTGGTATCTGATATTGAAAAAATTCGTCAGAAATTACACATCGAACGCTGGCACGTATTTGGCGGCTCTTGGGGCAGTACGCTTTCACTGGCCTATGCCGAGTCACACCCAGAAGTTGTTTTGGGTTTGATCTTGCGTGGCATATTTTTGATTCGCCAGTCGGAGATTAATTGGTTTTATCAGTTTGGAGCCAGTGAGATTTACCCCGAGGCTTGGGACGATTATTTGAAGCCAATTCCAGAATCTGAGCGTGGCAATTTGCTCGAAGCCTATCATAGACGCTTGACGAGTTCAGACGATAAAATCGTCCATGAAGCTGCCAAAGCATGGAGCATCTGGGAAGGTCGGACGGCCAAGTTAATACCCGATGCAGATTTTATTTCGCATTTTGCGGATGATAATTTTTCACATGCGTTTGCCCGCATTGAGTGCCACTATTTTAAGAACCGAGGCTTTTTGGAATCTGATGGCTGGCTCTTAAAAAATATCTCTCGTCTTGCGTCTATCCCGGCGGTTATTGTTCAGGGCCGTTATGATATGTGCTGCCCGGTCAGAAGCGCATATGATCTATCCAAAGCTTGGCCTAAGGCGGAGTTGAAGATAATAGGTGATGCTGGCCATTCAGCCAGCGAACCCGGAATCATCGAGGCGTTAGTCAATGCCACAGATCGTTTTTAATCCCCCGAAGGCTCGAGACAACCGGGCCAGTTGGTTATATGGCTTTGGCCTGGTGTGGGTGGGCATCAGTGAGGCCATTTTATTTTTGCTGGATGCTACTTTTCGGGGTGTTAATCGCAGGATATCCGATCGGCATGTGAAGCGATTTTGGAAGCGCCTTTTAAAAATCAGCCATACGCAGCTCGAAGTATTTCATGCAGATAGGCTCAATCCGAAGCGATCGTATGTCTACATGTCGAATCACCAGTCGATTTTGGACATTCCAGTGGGCCTTGGCTCTGTGCCACAGTCTGTTCGCATGGTGGCCAAAGAAGGGCTATTTAAAATCCCGTTTTTTGGAGCGGCCATGGCGGGGACTGGTTTTATCCCCATTGATCGCAGAAATATCACTAAAGCCAAGGGTCAGCTCAACCAAGCTCAAACGAGGCTTCAAGAGGGCATCAGTGTCTGGATTTTCCCCGAAGGTACCCGCAGTCGCAGCCTAGAATTACTCCCCTTAAAAAAGGGCGGCTTTCATGTGGCGTTGGCTTTAGGTGTGCCCATTGTGCCGGTCTGGATCGAAGGGGCCGCCAAAGCGTTGCCGTCTGATACGTTGAAAGTTCTTCCAAACCAGACCATCCGGGTTTATTTCGGGCATCCGATCGAGACAGCGCACTTAACACGGGAAGACTTGGCTGTTCTGATGAAACAGGTCCGGGAAGCTATTGAAAAAATGCGGTAAACCTGTATTTTAGACAAGGTAGTTTTAATAACAAATTTTAGGAGTTGAAATGCTTAGTACTGTTAAACAATTCTTGTGGCCCATCCAACGAGGTGAACACAAAAAATTCATGCCCATGATGTTGATGATTGCATTTATCATCTTCAACTATACGATTTTGAGAAACATCAAGGATGCCTTGATTGTGACCGAAGCGGGCTCCGAAACGATCACGTTCTTGAAATTCTGGGTTGTAGTACCGTCTGCTTTTATTTTCTTTTTTGTTTATGCAAAACTCAGCACGATTTTATCCAAAAAGGCGTTGTTTTACACCATCGTGACACCGTTTTTGGTGTTCTTTATGTTGTTTGCGCTGGTTTTGTATCCGAGCCGACATTGGTTGCACCCGATTGAAAGCGCCGAGTGGCTGGCTTCTGTTTTGCCGGCTGGTTTGCAGGGCTTGGTAGCGATCTATAAGTATTGGACGTATTCTCTCTTTTACACACTGGCTGAATTGTGGGGCAGTGCTGTGTTGTCTTTCTTGTTTTGGAATTTTGCCAACGATGTGACCAAAGTGTCTGAAGCTAAGCGCTTTTATGCCCATTTTTACTTACTCGGTAACGTCGCGAATATCTTGGCAGGTTATTTGACCATGTATTTCTCAAACTTGGGCAAAACAGCCGCTCCGGGTGTAGACCCTTGGCAGATGTCGTTAAATTACTTGATGACGACGGTTGTTGCTGCCGGATGTATTGTTTTGCTGACCTATACCTACTTAAATTATTTTGTATTGGCAGAGCCAGTTGTGGCGGATGCCCCCAAGAAAAAATCCAAGCCTAAAATGAGCATGGGCGATAGCTTCAAATTTTTGCTGAAGTCCAAATATTTAGGCTTGATTGCCATTTTGGTCATGGCCTACGGGATTTCTATCAATCTGGTTGAAGTTGCCTGGAAGAACCAGATGAAGCTACAGTTCCCCATTAAGAACGACTACAATGCGTTTATGGGCTCCATGACCATGACCACGGGGCTTGCGACTGTTTTGGTGATTTTGTTTGGTAGTTCGATAATTCGAAAATTTGGTTGGAAGCGCGGTGCTCTCGCAACTCCTTGGATTTTGGGTCTGACAGGCATTTTATTTTTCGCGTGTATGATTTTCCCAGAATTTTTCGCACCGGTTGCGATGTTTATGGGCATGACGCCGCTGATGCTAGGCGTGTGGTTTGGGTTTGCTCAGAATGTTTTGAGCAAGAGCACCAAATATGCGCTTTTTGATCCCACCAAAGAAATGGCCTATATCCCATTGGATGACGAATCGAAGTCCAAGGGTAAAGCGGCGGTGGACGTGGTCGGGGCTCGGTTGGGTAAATCCGGTGGGTCGTTGATGCAGCAGATTATGTTTGCGTTCATTGGGCCGATTACGGTGATTGCGCCTTATTCAGCCAGTATCATGGTTGTGATTATCGCCATTTGGTTGGTGGCGGTGTATGCTTTGAACAAGCGATTTACGGCGCTAAGCGGCGAAAAGTAGCTTGCAAAAATCAGGGGAGAGGCCTATTTTTCTTTCATGGCCTCCTCTCCTGAATCACCTCGCATGTTTCAGAATGACTTTTTTGACTTTTTTTCCCGTTCCCCTTGGTGGACGGTGCCGCTGGTTTGGGCCCCTATTGCGGGCTATTTGATTTACTTAGGTCCTAAAGACTGGCGCCTTGGCTTAGTACCTGTCGGTATGTTTGTTTGGGGTCTGACCGAGTATTTGCTGCACCGGTTTGTGTTTCACTTTGAGTTTGAAAGCAAAGCAGGCCAATATGTGCACTTTTTGATTCATGGCGTGCATCATGAGTGGCCCAATGATCGGTATCGACTGGTGATGCCGTTGGTGGCGGCGTTCTTGATTGCGATTCCATTTTCGGCGTTTTACTATTTTTTGCTAGGGCCTGTATTATTTTGCCCATTTTTTGCTGGGTTTTTGCTGGGCTATGTCGAATACGAGTGCACGCATTATGCGTTGCATCATCTGAAGTCCAAGCACCCCGTATTTATGGGTCTCAAGCGGCATCACTTGTTGCACCATCACAGCAAGGCTCATGCTGGGACGAAGTTTGGGGTTTCGAGCCCTCTGTGGGATCTCGTATTTAAGACCCGATAATCAACAACTCTACCGCATCCAGAAATATTATTCTCATCAGAGTCCTTCTGCTGATAGGAGGAAAACCCTGATGAAAAAGAGTATGTTAGCATTGTTGGTTATTGGTGGGCTGTTGTCATCTGGTGCGTCTGCTGTAGGCCCTGGCGATGGCACTCAAAGACTCGTTGTTGTTTTGGGGGCTACGGCTTTGGTGACCACTGCGCTTCAACGATTTTTACCTGCAGGCGAAATGACCAAGCATGCTTTGTCTGTGGGTACGCTGTTGACAGGTATGGGAGCTGCGATTCAGAATCCAACTTTGGCAGTTGCTGGTGTGAAGTCCTTTATCGCAACGGCAGCCAATGCGATTGCTAATTCGGGAGCGGTAGAAGCTGTCTTGCCGAATGTTCCATTGGTAGGTCAGGCACTGGTAGAGGCAGGAAAGAGTGGCATAGGCTTGGTGACCTGTGCACTCTATGGAACAGTTGCGCACGCGGGTGGGACACTTATCGACGATTTTGCACGATCCGTCGTGGGGTTGTAAATCGAGTTCTAAATCCCCCCTTTCAAAAGGGGGGACTTTTGAGAGATTTAGGATTCCAGATCTTCTTCATCAGAATCCGAGCTCTCTGAATCCAACAGTTGAGCCCCTGATGCCGCCAAAGAATCTGTTTCTTCAGATGCTTTGGCTGGTTGTATGACGGGTGCCTTTGGAGCATCATTCAGCGTTATTAATCGCGCCATATAACCTGGTTTCGGATCAATACAGGGTCGACGTTCTTTGACATAGTCAATGGCTTTTTCCCGTGACATACCGTGATATAACATGAGATAGGCAATCACGACACTGGCTGAACGGTTTCGACCTTGGTAACAATGGACAAGGACTACTTTTTTATCTCGGAATGCTGTATCAATTTTGAGGGCCTCGGCCGCTAAATCAATTTCATCACTATCCGCTGGAACATCTGGCAGGTCTAAATGGCTAACAGAGGGACTTGCCGAGTTTGCAGCCCTTTTCGCTCGAGGATCATTTGCACAGTTGATAACGTGTTGAATACCAAGCGCTCGTACAATACCAGGGGTGACGTGTTCAAGCGCTCCCAAAAATAGATTATCGAGAATTCGATCCGGGTATTCGTTCGAAAAAGTCACAGACCCTTCCAAGCTGGGATCGCTGCCGGATGTCAGCAAGTTAGGATGATTATCGACGACTAGATCGACATGCGTTGATAACCCATCAGGAAGAGACTCAATTGGGTTACCTTGTAAGTTTAATTTGGGTTTGCTTGTTCTTGACGCATAGTTCTGTGCCAGCCGCTCATACCAGCCCCGCGGAAATTCTGTCAGTTGGTTATGTGTCGCGTCAATCTCTGTCAGGTGAACAAGATGGGATACGTTTACTGCTGATGTGATTGAATTATGGTGTATGGACAAGCTTTTAAGAGACACTGGGAGGTTTGCTTCTAGGCCTGTTAGCTTGTTTGTGGATGCCTTTAATATCTCCAGAGATTTGAATCTTTCGAGTGAAGGCAAAATACCAGTCAATTGGCACTCACGAAGGTCAATCGTATGAATTCCATCGATTATCCCCTGAGGCAACGAGGTAAACAGCTCACCAAGTTGCTCAGCTGTAAACTCAATTCTTGAAAGATCTAGAATTCCACCGGTTTGAGATTGCCCAATGGCCTGGTTAATATATTTCTGTTGTTCATCGATAGATTCGTCTTGTTTGGGCTCTTGCTTGGTTGTCGGCTTAGCGCTTGCCTCGCAAGACTGCCCACAACCCGCCATGCGCATGCCGGGCACTTGATGCCCATTCGAATCGTCTTTGATTGGAGTCTGAGTTTTCTGGGGGGCTTCAAAGCCCACTTGGCCGTCGAGCAATCTATGTTCTAGGTCTAGTTCAAATAGCCGGGTGAGTTCTTTGTTAGAAAGACGTTGGCCGTTTTTACGGGCTCTTTGCAGGCGCTCATATTCATATTCTTTCCGGGCAAAATTATTGACACGTGCGCTGACCAACAAGTTTTCTTTTTCGCCCAGCGATCGACCCGGCGGGAGCTCTAACAGAGGCTCGTCCCATAACACGCGTTTGCGATTGAGAGCCACAGACGTTACTAGAGCGCCTACGCGCTTGGCTGCCCGAAACAAGTGTCTGGGCAAGTGAAAAATGCTGTTCTGGCCGAGCTCAGCGGCGTTAATTGGAAAAGAAAACAGGATAAGTGAAATTGTTAAGGAAGAGAAATATTTTTTTGATGCGACACTGAAAATCATGCCATATTTTTTATGCAAATAAGCAATATTTGTCAACAGGGATGCGGGTTTGAGCATGTTAGACACAACCCGGGAGTGGGCCACTTTATTCTGCTAATTGGCCTGCCACGATCTCTGCGATGTCTTTGACTTTGATTTGTTCCCCAACACCCCGGTCGTTGACCCCATCGGTCATCATGGTCATGCAGAAGGGACAGCCAGTCGCAATGGTTTTAGCCCCGGTGGCCATGGCCTGGTCCGTGCGTTCGTGATTCACACGCTTGCCAATGGGTTCTTCCATGAACATGCGGCCGCCACCGGCTCCGCAGCAAAAGCTCTTTTGTTTGCTGAAGGACATCTCAACGGTTTTAGCGCCAATCGCGATCAGACTTTCGCGGGGGGCGTCATATTGGTTGTTATAACGGCCCAAATAGCACGGATCATGAAAAGTAATGGTCTCTGTGATTTGCTTTTTGCTGTCTAACGGAATGCGTTTGTCTTTCAGAAGCTCATTAATAAGCTCAGTATGATGCTGAACAGAAAAATTGCCACCCAAGTCTTTGTATTCGTTTTTGAGCTGGTTGAAGCAGTGCGGGCAGGTTGCAAAGATTTTTTTGAATTTTTTAGACTGGAGCAATGCAATATTTTCTTTGGCCAGCGTGTCATAAACATACTCATTGCCCATGCGTCGTGCTGGATCGCCGGTGCATTTTTCTTCGCAGCCCAAGATCGCAAAATCGACATGGGCGGCTTTTAAAATGCGCACGAGAGCCTGTTGGATTTTTTTGGCGCGGTCGTCCGTAGCGCCTGCGCAGCCTACCCAGAACAAGTATTCAACTTCACGGTCACCCTGATCGGCCATGAGGGGCACACCGAGCTCTGCGGTCCAATCGGCACGCTTATTTTGGCCCACACCCCAAGGGTTTCCCTGGACTTCCATGCCCTTGAAAGCCGCGTTGAGTTCTTTGGGGTAATCTTTGGCTTCCATCATGACCAGATTGCGGCGCATTTGGATGAGGTCTGTGGGCACCGAGTCAATCAACACCGGGCAGACTTCCACGCAGGCGGCGCAAGTTGTACAGGCCCAGATCTCATCTAAGTGAATCTTAGAATCTGCTTCGTATTCACCGGGAGTTCTGTTGAGCAGTTCGACTTTTTCGCCGCCCCGGATGTTCATCTTTAAGTCATGCAAGATTTTTTTGGGCTTTAATGGCTTTTGGGTCAAATTGGCTGGACAGACGGCGTCACAGCGCCCGCATTCTGTACAAGCAAAAGTATCTAAAATCGCTTTCCAAGAAAGGCCTGAAACTTTGGTGACACCGAACTCTTCGGATTTTTCGAAGTCTATAATTGCCGGTTTGGCCACAGCGCCGAAATGTCTGAAATAAATATTCGGCCCAGCGGCGAGCAAGTGCATGTGCTTGGACCTCGGGATATACATGGCAAAGCCTAAAAACACGCCCAGGTGTAACCAATAAGCCACTGGGTTAATAGGCCCGTGAATTAACTGGCCAACCAGTGAGCTGATGGGTAAATACCAGAGCCAGCCAGCAGGCAGCTCGCCTGCTTGCATACGCAGGTAAGTCTCGCTGCCCACAAACAAGAAAAAGCTGACATAAAGTGCGCCAATCAGCCACAAAATCGTCTCAGCATCAGCCGAACGGGGCATGAGGCGTTTGGTCTTGCCAGTCATGCGGCGATAAAGCGCCACCGAGACCACCAAAATAACCCCCAAGGCCATGAAATCTTGGCTGAACTCATAGAGATGAACGAGTGATTCAGGCAGGAAGTGTCGATATAAAAATGGCTGTAGGCCAAAGACTTCAAGAAATCTTGTGAGCCCAAACAAAACCAACTCGACGTGTCCAATGCCTAGGATCAAAAAACCGTAGAGATACCAAAAGTGCATGAAGCCGTATTTTTTGTCTTCCAAGACTTTTTTGTGGCCAAACACGTTGGTGAGCACGGTCGCTACGCGGTCTTGCCAGGTGTGTGTGAGTGCTTCAGGGGTGCCAGATTGGATCATGACGACAATGTGTCTTAAGGCTGAAAACGTAAAATAGAGCGTGACGCTCACACAAATTGCAACAAGAACTGATTGTACAACTGGCATGCGCGCAGATTTGTCATCGTCGGAACAAACTGTCAAAGCCTCGTGCTTTGTAGGGTTATGACTGAACGCAAGTTATCTCCCTGGGAGTCGCTCTATGTTGCCGCCGAGCGATTAATCCCGCCGTGTGCGATCCAAATGCTGCTGACGGTGGAGGGTGAAGTAGATATTGAGCTGTTTCGACAACAAGAAAAACACGTGTTTGAGTGGGATCAAAGCGAATCTATTTTGAAGACGCCGCTCCAAGAGCCAGGTGGGGCCGAGATTTGGGTGGGTAAAAATCAAATCTTATTTCGTGTGTCGCACGTGTTGATGGATGGCCGCGGTGCGCTGATTTGGATGCGGCGGATATTCAAGTCCCTGCGCGGAGAGCCTGTAGGGGAGCTTGACAATCGGCTGACCGCGCAAGATTTGCTCACCGCAGTGCAAAGCGCGAAGGAGGGAGGCGGTTACCAGTTTGCCAACATACCTGACAGCCGAAAATATTTTTTTCAAACCAAGCGCATCACGACTGCTCGTTCGAACTTGCTCTCCAAGATGGCTGCTCGAATACCCGAATATTTTGAGCTAGAGTCTGCGAGAATCATGGTTCCGGTAGATTTACGGCGCTATGTGCCGGAAATTACGCACATGGGCAATTTGTCAGCTCCGATTTTTTTGGAGGTTCCCAAAGGCATCGCGTGGCAAAAAGTTCAAGAGCAGTTGTTGATGCGGCTGTTTGAGAAGCAAGAACTTGCGCAAGATCGGTCTTTAGACGGGTTTTTGAAGCTGGCTCCCCAGTGGGTGATTCGGTCGGTATTAAAGAGCTTGCTCAAGTGGCAGGATTTTAAAAAATCTTATAGGGCCAGTGCGATTATTTCAGACTTTGGCAAAGTGAATCTGAGTGATTTTAGCACGGAAATTATGAAAGCCGTGAGTCTTCGGGCGCATCCTGTGCATACGGGCCTAGTGCCATTATCGATTGCGATGGTTGATTGTGGAACGCATACAGAGATGGGTCTGGCGTGTGCTGAAGGCGATGGATTGGCTCAAAAATGCGAGCGCTTTTTAGATGATTTGGGTGGCTTGGTGGATTTTTTTGAAATGCGTGTTCGAAAAACACCAGATCAAATCGCTGTGGTTTGTGAAGATAGGCAGCTAACGTACAGAGAGTTAGATGAAAAATCGAAGGCCCTAGAGGACGAGAGGCCAATCGTTGCTTTCTCTCTACCCAGAACCGAACAAGCATTGATTCGAATACTGACGATCTTAAAATCTGGCGCGGCTTATTTGCCGATTGACCCGGAGTATCCAGAAGAACGTAAAAATTTAATGGGGCCCACCTTCGCTGAAGCTACGGCGGGTAAAGATTTAGCCTACGTTTTGTATACTTCTGGCTCGACCGGCCAACCCAAGGGCGTCATGATCGGCCACGAAAGCCTGGCAAATTATCTGCTGTGGGCCCGAGATTTCTATCACATCGAGCCAAAAACACGTTTTGGCCTATTTACGTCGTTGTCTTTTGATCTGTCCGTGAGTTCGCTGTTTTTGTCGCTTTTATGGGGCAATGGGGTGGAGATTTTTCCGGGGCAGTTTGATTTTGAGCAGATTGCTCGAATTACTGATTCAGCCGGTGTGAACGCCCTCAAGTTAACCCCGACGCATTTAGAATATTTTTGTCGCTTGAAGATGCCTGCTGATAAGTTCAAGCGCTTAATTGTGGGTGGTGAACAGTTTAAAGCCAGCCTGGCTCAGAAGGCTCAAGATTTGTTTGGCGAGGCTTGCCAGATTTACAACGAATATGGGCCGACCGAAGCGACTGTCGGGTGTATCTCCTATTATGATGAGCACTTAGACTCTGTTGTGATGCCCATTGGAAAACCCATGCGCGGTGCAGAAATTTACTTAATTAACTCCGAGATTTATATCGCTGGTGATTGCTTGGCATTGGGATATTTAAATCAGCCTGAGCTCACACGCGAAAAATTTGTCCTGCTGCCGAATCAACAGCGCGCGTATCGAACGGGTGATCTGGGGCGTATTGAAAACGGCCTGTGGTTTTTCGAAGGACGGGTCGATGCTCAAATCAAGATCAAAGGCTGCCGAATAGAACCGGCTGAAATCGAAGAGGCAATGTTGACCCATCCACAAGTTTTGCAAGCCCGAGTGATGGGCGAAGAGCAAAGCTTGGTGGCCTATTATGTCGCTGCTGGCGAGTTGGATGGTTTGGTCTTGAAAGCTTATTTGCGTGAGAAATTGCCGAGTTATTTAATCCCTAATTTGGCGCTGCAAGTGCATGAGATTTCTATGAGTGTACATGGGAAGACCCAAGGGGCCTTAGACTCGCTGCAGATGCTGGAGTTGATGGCGGAGTTATCTGCGGACAAAAAAATAAGCCCGGAAGATCTGCAAGCGATCATCCGGGCTTGTTAGACGAGCCGATTACCAGACGTAACCGATCATCATGCCAGCGTTGAAGCCGCCGCCAGCAGCGCCTGGAAAAATACCGCTGCTTTCGGCACCGGGAGCTGTTCCTTCGCCGTTGCTGTTACCTTTGCTGTTAAAGCTGGTCGCATAGGTTTCATACCCGAAGTAGGAGTCGAGCCAGAGGCCATGACAGATGTTCCATCCATAACCAAATCTGAAGCCGTAGCTAACAGCACCCGTTGCATCGGCCGCGCCAGTTGCTTTGCCGAAGAATACGCCGATCAGTGGGTTTACATAGAATCCTTGGTGAGCGGATTTACCGGTGACGTAGTACTTCACACCGAATCTAGGAGCGAAGTAACTACCTCTGAAATAGTTATTGTTAAATATAGCTTTATCAAATCCAAAACGCAGTGGCATGTTGAACGACATACGATCATTCATGGCGACTTCGTATTGGAAGCTCAGGTTGCCCGATGTCCAAACAATCGGATCGATCGAAAATGCCATTCGGTGATCACCGTGCCAGCTTCTTTCTGGGTCAGCAGGAGCAGCGGCGAAGGCAGTTGAGCAGAAGAGAACGGCGAGGAGTGTTTTTGCAAAAAGACGAATTCTCATATGTTAGTTTCCTTTCCTAGAGTCCAAATCGTAAAATAGCTTCCAGGTGGATTTCAAGCAAAGGTCCAATTTTATTCGTTCGTTGCTATACCCAAATATGATTCAAAGCCGATTTGAAGCGCTCGGGAGCTATCTCCCTGAAACCCGAGTGAGCACTCAAGAGTTGATTTCCAAGATGAAATTTACGCCTCCATTTGATCTAGAGGCCATTACGGGGATCAGGGAACGCAGAATGCGATCACCCCAGGAAGACTCTTTCACGATTGCGCTCAATGCTACCCAAGATGTACTCAAACGATCGCGTTACGCCGCATCGGAACTTGATTTGATTATCTCTTGCTCCATCTGTCGGATCAAAGATCAGACCGATAATTATTGGGAACCGTCTTTTGCTTTGTTTTTGGCTGAGAAATTAGGCGCGAAAAAGGCCATTCATTTTGATGTCTCGAATGCTTGCGCAGGCATGATGACGGGGGTTTATATCGCTGATCGGATGATTCGATCTGGCCTGATCAAAACGGCTTTGGTGTTCAGTGGGGAGTGTATTACCCCGATTACAGAAACGGCCATACAAGAAATAGACAATCCGTTGGATCCTCAGTTTGCTTCTCTCACAGTCGGCGATGCGGGTGCAGCCGTGATTTTAGATCAGGCTGAAGATGATCAAGATAGAATTCACGCAATTGAGATCATGACTTGTGCTGAATATTCACACTTATGCATTGGTAAGCCCAGCGATCAGTCTGGTGCCCCCGCGCTGTATACGAATAATCGGGAGATGCATAAAGAAGAACGTATACGCCTCTGGCCTGCGCTTCAGATGGATCATCTGAAAGCGCGCGGCGCTGACTTTGAATCCGAGCACTTTGACTATGTGATCCACCACCAAGTGGGTACCCGCGCGATTCAGAATTTTTCAAAATATGCAGAATCTATTTTTGGCACCCCCATGCCAGAGGCTTTGAGCTGCGTAGAAAATTTTGCGAACACAGCGACCACGTCGCATTTTTTGGTGCTGCATGAACACCTTAAGCAAAACAAAATTCCCAAAGGCTCAAAAATCTTATTTGTCCCAGCAGCCTCGGGTCTCGTAACGGGTTTTGTGTCTGCGACGATTTCTAATCTGGAGGCCTAATTATGAGCATGATTGTGACAGCAACCGCTATTGCTGAAAATGCTATTTTGGCAGCCAAAAACTGCCTTGAAAAAGCCAAGTTACCCATCGAAGAAGTTGGTTTGTTAATTAACGCCGGTGTTTATCGGGAAGATAATATGGTCGAACCGGCCATTTCGGCGTTTATTCAAAAAGAGCTGGGCTTAAATTTAGATTACGTCAAAAATAATAACGGCAAAGCAGCGTTTTCGTTTGATCTACTCAATGGCGCTTGTGGCGTATTAAATGCCGTTCAGGTGGCCCAAGCGTCCAAGCTGTCTCATGTTCTAATTGTCACCGGCAACAAAAACCCGCGCTATGCCTGTATTGGTGCTGCCATGTTATTGGGGCGTTCTCAGGATGAGACCCAAGGCTTTGGGCACGTTTACACACGCGCGTCGATGGGTGGATATGTGGGTCTCAAGGGCTACACAAGGCTTTATCAGCCAGACTCCCGAACGCGCGTTACACTCGAAGAAGACCCAAACTATGAGTCCCAATTAACCGATTTTACGGCGTCGTGTATCAAAGATCTGCGCAGTGCTGAAATCACGCTGGTGGCTCCGGCTCGGTGCGGTCACAAGCTGGAAATTGCATGTGTCGATACAGCTTATGAAAATCAAGACAGTCGCGTGGCCGGACCCATTGTGGGTTATCAAGCGGCCATCGGTAGACCAAAGCCCCTATTGTTTGTTGCAGGCGGTGCTGGACTCTCGGCTGCCTGGACGCTGTATTCGTGATGATCGCCGAGCGGATTAAAAAAAATGCGCGCGATAGGCCGGATAAGATGGCTCTTGGGGATTGGCGAAATTATACTTATCGAGATTTAGACGAGCGTTCGGATTTTTATGCGGCGAAATTCGCGAAAGCTGGTTTTGAGAAAGGTTCTCGAGTTGTTTTTGCCGTGAAACCCGGACCTGAATTATATTTCAGCTTGTTTGGATTATTAAAACTCGGCGCTGTGCCTGTTCTAGCAGACCCAGCGATGGGGTTTTGGCGCGTTTTGTATTGTTATCGGAGTGCCAAGCCACAGGGGATAGTCTTCAAGATAGGTGATCGGGTGAAAAGCCTGAAAATTCCCCCCTTTGTAAAAGGGGGGTCAGGGGGGATTTTTGCCGTCAACTTCACCACGGGCAGCACCGGCCCAGCCAAAGGGGCTGAATACACAGATGGTATGCTCGAGGCCATGCTCCTGAAAATTTCCAAGCAATATGATCACGGCCCGGATTCTGTGAGCTACTCGACGTTGTCTCTGTTTGGATTTTTTGATTTGTTATTGGGTTCGACTGTTTTGTCCAAGCCAAACCCAGAAGTTACTCATGTATTCACATCGCCGGCGCTTTTAAATCAGATTGCTTTTTCAAACATGCCTCATTTAAAACACGTGATTTGCGGTGGTTCAGCTCCCCAATCTAGTCAGATTCCCAAGCTGCGAGACACCACCCAATTTCATGTGACCTACGGTGCCACAGAAGCTTTGCCGATTGCCTCAACCACGAATTATCAACCTGGCTGCTTGGGAACACCGCTGATAGATGTCAAAATAATCGATGACGAAATTTGTATTTCAGGGCCATCTGTGAGTGCCTCTTACTATAATAACAGCCAGGCCAATCAACAACACAAATTGAGGTTAGAAGGCAAGCTTTGGCATAGAACTGGCGATCTGGGTTATTTTGACTCCGAAGGCCAATTGTGGTCTCTCGGACGTAAAAGCGACGTCGTGCATACACAGCATGGCCTGCTGTACACCGTGCCAATAGAAAATTATTACAACGCAAAACTCAACGCACGCACAGCCTTGGTGGGCGTTGGGCCCAAGGGCTCTCAAATTCCCATTTTGTGTATAGAGAGCGCCAAAAAATTTCCGGTGGATATCAGGCACCAGTCCAAAATTAGACGAGACCAGCTAACACGCTGGGCGGAGAAAAAGATGACTTACCCACCTTGGTTGAAGATTGTTCCCATTGCTGCCTGGATATTTATTGCTTATGGTTTCTGGATGCCGGCAGAGCCGAAATGGCTTTGGGTGTGTTGGTGGCTCAATGCTTTTCTGACACCGGGGTTGCATATTTTGGAACTCTACTGGTCGATTCCTGTCGGTAGAAAAGCGGGCTATTCGGTCGGCAGCAGTATTTTGATGACAATGTTTCTGGGAGCTACCTGGTGGAAGTCGAATTTGCCTGCTAGGGTCCCCAAAACTTAAAAAAGGGATTTATCATATGGCAGAACTATTTGGACAGAGCGGCGAAGCGGGTGGCGGTATTTTTTCGATGATTTTGATGTTTGGCGGTATGTTCGCCATCATGTATTTTATCTTGATACGGCCCCAACAAAAACAACAAAAGAAACACCAGGAGCTCGTCGCAGCACTAAAAAAAGGTGATGAGATTATTTTGAGCAGTGGAATCTGTGGGCGGGTGTTTTCTGTTGAGGACAAGTACCTCATTTTAGAGATGATGGACAAAAACAAGGTGAAGGTGCTAAGACAAGCCGTCCAAGGTTTACTAGGGAACTAATATGTTTGAAAGCT
>JAHFEF010000023.1:0-15352 GCA_023248545.1 Myxococcales bacterium
CCGTACAAACACCGGCGACGCAGGTATCTCCTGATGGGCAAACGTTGTCGCAGGCGCCGCAGTTATTCGGATTGTTTTGTGTATCGGCCGTGCACACCGGAACAATCACCAGAAGAGGCGGCGGTGGCGGAGGCGGAGGTGGAGGCGGAGGTGGAGGCGGAGGTGGAGGCGGAGGTGGAGGCGGAGGCGGAGGCGGAGGTGGAGGTGGAGGTGGAGGAGGCGCCGGTGCTAGTGCTGCCGCTGGTACCGGTACTGCTGCTGGTGTTACTGGTGTTACTGGTGTTACTGGTGTTGCTGGTACTACCGGTGCTGGTGTTATTGCTTCCGTGGTTATCGCATTCGCTGTACCTGAGTCGTTTTTGATCGTTGCAGACTGAGGCTGATCCACAGAGGGAGGAGGATTGGCCAAATTGGCACTAGCTCCCACCAAAACAGAACCTGCAGTACCAGGCGCAGCCATGCCAGGCTCCCGCCCGCAACCGAGCGCGCAGAGCAGAGCTGCCGCATCCAGTAGTAACAACCGCCTCATGGCGGGGTCTAACAAATAGCCAGATCAGTCGCCAGATTTAGGCACCGTTCTAAGAGCGCAAAGAGCTGGTTTTTCGGGCTAAAGGGCTTTTTTTATAACCGCATCCGAGATCTAGGATTTTTGCGAATGGATTCCCAGGTCGGTAGATATCCCGCGGGCTTTGTCGCCTTTTTGGGAGGGAGTTTCTTATGGGGATTCCAGAGTGTCAGAACGTAGGCTTCCCGTTCCGGAGCCTGGTCTTTTTTGTAGGTGCTCTTACCTGGGCTTCCGCCAGTTTTGCTTCTAATCTAGTCACCCTAACCGAGGATGCAAGTACAGGTGGCTGTCTAGCTGGGGGCGGTGGTTTTAAAGTGTCGACGATCGTTGTCAGAGATGGCGATTCGTATGACTTTAGCAATCGTTGGTTCACACGTGCTGGCTCCCCTAATGGGACTGCTCTGCCAAGCGACGCCAAACTTCTCAACACCCAGATCGTTTGTACCACCGGTGGGTATACCCCCGGGGCATCGACGACGGATAATTTTTACCCGATAAAAACAATGACCGATTCCAGTTCAAGCACCCCAGTCTGCGGGAGTAATAATGGGTATGTGGCTACTACGTACTACGACAGTACCGGTAAGGGCTGTACCGATACTGGCATCCCATCTAGCTGCACCACGCCCCCAATCTACTCCGTTATGACCGCTTGCAATAGCGTTTTGCCAGCAAACGAGATTTCGGGTCATTGTGACATAAGCCCTTTCAGCAGTATCATCCCTGGGAGCGGTTTCAGTCCCGAGGGCGATTTTTGTTTTGCAGGGGGTGTCTATATCGCGTTTGGTTATGACCTGAGCGGCACAGGTACGCTTCTGACTGGTAGTCCTAGCGATTGTTCAACAGGCGGAGTTGCGTCTGTTCCCAACGTATTACGAACACGAACTACGATTTGTAACGGAATCGATGGAACCAACGGAACTAATGGTACGAACGGAACCAACGGTACAAACGGAACCAACGGTACAAACGGTACGAATGGATTCAATTCCCTCATCAAGACCACAATAGAGCCTACTGGGGCTAACTGCACCGCAGGTGGAGTTAGGGTCGATACAGGCTTGGATGATGGCGCACCGAGTGGAACCGCCAATAACGGTACTCTGGAAGCCGGCGAGGTTGATGCGACAAAATACGTTTGCAACAGCATTAATTCCCTCGTCAAGACCACAGCCGAGTCTGCTGGGGCCAACTGCACCGCAGCTGGGGTTAAGGTCGATACAGGCTTGGATGATGGCGCACCGAGTGGAACCGCCAATAACGGCACTTTGGAAGCCGGCGAGGTTGATGCGACAAAATATATTTGTAATGGCATCAATGGCATTGATTCCCTCGTCAAGGCCACGGCCGAGTCTGCTGGGGCTAACTGTGCTGCAGGTGGAGTTAAGGTCGAGACAGGCTTGGACGATGGCTTACCAAGTGGAACTGCCCGCAATGGTACTTTGGAAGCGGGCGAAGTGGATTCGACGGCCTACGCCTGTAATGGCACCTCAATCGCTATTAGCACCACCCCGATTTGCGTCGGGTCAGCAATAGGTTGTACGGACGTCACTGCCGTTTCAGGCTGCGCCAACGGGGGCCGACGCATTACGTTCACCCCCACCACTGGTTCAGCAACCAGTATTGACCAGTGCGTGGCGGCTCCCTTCCTGGTGAGCGTCACGGCCGAATCTGCGGGTGCTAACTGTACCAATGGCGGCATTCATATTAAGGCCGGCTATGACCACGGTGGGACTGGAGTTGGTTTTACTGCTGCCCATGCCGGCAATGGAACACTGGACTTGGAAGAAGAGATTTTAGCTGACTCACAGTATGTTTGCAATGGTTTACACAGCTTGGCGACGTCGGCTTCTTGTACAGCTGGGAACTGTCTCATCGGCGCCGTTGACCAATGTGCCGCCTTTGGAACCGGTGGTTATTTAATCACGACCTGCCAAGTGATCAATGGCGCGACCAGCTGCGGTGCAGCTTTGCCATCGGCGGCCATTTGCAATGGAGCCACTGTCTCGTTCAGTAGTTTAGCGGCCGATGTGAACTGTCCCGTGGGCGGTATTACCATTAGCCAGACGGGCAGCGTTCTGACTCAGGACATCTGTAATCCTGTGAACAGCTTAATCAAGACGACTAACTTGAGCGCCGGGGATGACAATTGTCCGTTTGGCGGCGTCCAGATTGAGAGCGGCTTAGATGACGGTGGCTGCTATATCACCGGTTGCAATACGTCCCACGCCGGAGACAACACTTTGCAATTCGAAGAAGTCCGGAACACCAACTATGCGTGCGACGGCGCGAACTCATTGGTGACGAGTACGCCTTGCAACAACAGTGATTGCTCGGACCAATCTTTTACGTGTTCAGAAAAGAATTACGGCTCCGTGATTACAAGCTGCCAGTATTCAGGTCCGAGCATTCCCTCGAGCTGTGAGGGTCAGACGTCCATCAAGAAGACACTTGTTTGCAATGGCGACTCCGTCAGCACGTCGGCTGGGGATTTCGGCCCGTTGGATCAGGATCATGAAGCATGTCCTTTGGGTGGCAGAACAATTACGTTTACCCAAACAAGCGGCGCATCGAGCTCTGTGGATGCTTGTGTGGTGGTGAGCAGCCTGGTGAAAGTCACTGCCGCCAGCGCGGATGCCTGTCCTTACGGGGGTATTAAGATCGAAACCGGTTTGGACAATGGTGGGTGTGCGGGCAATGCGCCCGTGCAGTCTGGCTCATGCAGTGGAACAGCCTGCTGTGCTACAGACATCGGTCATAACACTTTGGAGGCCGAGGAAGTCCAGGCCACGAACTATGTCTGCGCTGGAGCCAATGCGCTTGTCACGAGCGATTCTTGTACGAGCCCTGATTGCTGCACCGATAGTGGCAGTGGTTTTATCATCAGGAGCTGCAACTATGCTGGCACCACGGTGCCTGCGAATTGCACAGATGAGACAGGCCAGACAAATATTCACACGTCGACCATCTGTAATGGCAATTCGCTAACGGTCACCACGACCAGCTTCGGGCCGAATGATGGACACCACCAGACATGTCCGAACGGTGGCGAGACCGTTACCTTTACTCAAACCAGTGGTGTGCTAATTAGCCCCAGCGATGTTTGCAACGGGTTGGCCACACTCATCAAGCAAACGCATTGTTCTTTAGAAGACCCGACATGTGGCGGGAATTGCCCAGCAGGTGCCGGCGGAGTACGGGTTCAGTCGGGTACTGATATCAATGGCAATGGCGTTCTGGAAGCAGAACTGGCCGAGGTAACCGCTTCCACCTATGTCTGTAATGGCCAAATAGGGCTTAGTGGCCCGCCTGGTATTTCGTCGATAACAACTGTGCAACCTGCACCCGTGGGTGCTCCGGCGACTTGTTCTCCGGGTGAAACACCTATACAGGTGTTAACTTGCTACAGCAACGGTGCGGTTGTAAGCACCAGCTGTACGCAGGACGCTGCCACGACGGTGGGTTATATCTGCATTAGCCCGGTTCCTACCCCCCCGGCTCCGACTCCTGCGGCGCCGACTACGGGTGCAACGGGGGGATCTACCGGTAGCAGCGGAGTGAGCAGCGGCAGCGCCGCAGTAAGTGGCGGGAGTTTAGCCGCATCTCCGCTGACTCTCACGGGTGGGGGATTCGGTTGTTCCGAATCTCCAGGGACTTCTAATTTGCCCATGTTCGGGTTGTTTGCAGTTTTCTTAGTGGGGAATGCGCGCCGTCGTCGGGGGCGTAACGCAAACTGGTGATGTTCAATGAAACCGCGCGCGCGTTTGACACTTCAAACAGCTGCACTATATTCGTTGCACGATGAAAAAATTCGGTATTTTCGGATGGCCCATCGGCCACAGCTTAAGCC
Source organism: Myxococcales bacterium (assembly GCA_023248545.1). Taxonomy (GTDB): domain Bacteria; phylum Myxococcota; class UBA727; order UBA727; family JABDBI01; genus AER2-1. Next base: position 4,416 of record JAHFEF010000023.1, read on the forward strand.
CCAGCATTCACAACTGTGCTTTTGAAGAGGCTGGCCTAGATTGGGTCTATGGCTTGTTGCCCACGAAACCAGAAGATCTGAAGCAGGCAATCGCCGATTTTAGAGCCCAAGGGTTTGCCGGCGCCAATATCACGGTACCGCACAAAGAAACGGTCATAGCATATCTAGACGCCGTTACGCCGATGGCTCAGAAAATCGGCGCAGTGAACACGCTTTTTTGGGAGGGTGATAAACTCACAGGTGACAATACAGACGCCGAAGGATTCCTAGCGGACTTGTCTGACAAGGGTGTTGTGCTGAAAGGCAAATCGGCTTTGATTCTAGGGGCTGGTGGCTCAGCCAAAGCGATCAAATATGCTTTAGAACAAGCTGGGGCTTTGGTTGATACCTGGATCCGAACATCGGGGAGTTCTCCAATCCCTCAAGACCTAACAGTGAATTGCACACCGGGGCTCGATGCTGATCTGCTTGAGCGTGTTAATTTTCAACCTGGCCAAGTGTTTTATGATCTGGTTTACGTGCCCGAAACAACACCGTTGATGCAGCGAGCATTGGCCAGTGGCGCCAAAGCCTTCAACGGAAAAGGAATGCTTCTAAAACAAGCGGCTCTGAGCTTTGAGATTTGGAAACGATTTCTCCTGAAACAATGAGATGCGACAAATGAAAGTGCCAGTTTTCTAATTTGGCAATAATCGCGTCATAAATATTTTTTCTCATCGTAGGTGTTCGGCTCAAGATCCACAAATAATCACGATTGGGTTCGCTGACGACAGCATATTGGTAACTCGGGTCAAGATCGATGATCCAATAGTCTTCCCAACCAAGGCCACTCCAACGCAGCCAATGTGGAACAAAATTAACGCGCAGCGTCGAGTTGCTGGGTGAATTTTCCACCCGTCCAACGCCTCTGGCCTCTCGGGTATAGCCGTTGGCTTTCACACATCGGTTCAGAATGTTGAGGTGGCCATCTGGAGTGGGTGTATATTCGGCCGTGCTGTGCGCACAGCTGGTTTCAAATGAATTAGGAAGTCTGGCGATTTCATGCCAAACACCGGCGTAGCGCTCCAAATCAACGCGGGGAACTGGCGTGAGTTTCGGAGTCTGATTGGCCAATGACACAAAAGCCCACAGCGAGCCAAATAGCAGGGTTCTCATTGAGAGGTTATTTGTGGAGACACGTTGTTTTGGCTATTCGTCCATGTCGCACAGATCATAGCCGCTGCTTTTAGGGGCCGGGAGTTCCACGAGAACAAATCCGTCCAGATCAAAGCTGTCATTATCTTGTTGCGGCAGGGGTTCAGGAGGAGGCGCCTGGGGATGACGTGGTTGCACGGGTTCTGGCAGCGGTGCCGAGTTTGTCGTGAACCAGGGGTGCGCTAGAGCCTGCTCGATCGTGAGACGTTGATTGGGATCAGGCTGTAGCAAGCGGGTTATTAGATCAATGCATTCGGGCGAAACTTTGCCCGCAGGATATTGAGGGCCGGCTCGCGCCAAAGAAAGCAGAACTATGAGTGATTTTGCATGACCAAACGGATGTTTTCCGAAGGCCATTTCGTATAAAATAATTCCTGCTGCCCACATTTCTGCTTGGAAGTTATACTCGTTTTGTCGAAGTCGCTCAGGGGCCATATACAGGGGCGTGCCGATGGCTGAGTGACACATCTCGTGTTCTTCTTTGCATTTGGCAAACCCAAGATCGGCAATTTTAAGAACAGCCTTCTCGGGATTCGGGTCGGAGAGAAGAAGGTTCGCGGGCTTGAGATCACGATGCAGCATTTTTTCGGTATGAATGGCGTAAAGACCTGCTAGAAATTGCTTAAATAATTTTTTGACGAGAAGCTCATTGTGGAGCAACTCTTTTTGGATGGCTGTCTCAAGATCACCACCGTTGCAGTATTCCATCACAAGAATTACTTTGAGATCATTTTCGAAGGCATCTAATAAGCGGACAATATTGGGATGGTCTAGTTTTCTTGATTGGAAGGCTTCTTTTCTTGCCTCAGGACTCATATCGATGAGTTTAATTGCGACCGGTGTTTTATTTTGCGTGTGTCTTCCTCGGTATACTTTGCCGAATTGTCCCTTACCGAGAAGCTGAGGGGTGATTGTATATTCTCCAATGGGTTTTTCTTTGCCACCGAATTGGACCAACTGGGGAATGGTGATGGCGGGATGTTTCTGAGTGGTTGAGTGTTCTCGTGGATCAGGGTTCGAAGATACCTCTGCCCAGTAACGAGAACGTGCTTGGAGCTCTCTCAAGTGAGTGGCTTCTTTTTTTGAAAGTCCTCGAGTTTCTTGATTTTTGAGGAGCCCTCGGAGCTTTTGCCAAAGTTTGGCATGTGGGTGCTCTAATTGATTTGAGATCAGGGGACGTCGCCAAGGCTGCTTGTCCAACAAAAATTCGCTGGACTGTGAGAGCCCTCGGGTCAAGGCCTGTTTGATTCGGGTGAGAATCTGCCAAGGGTTTGAGTGCGCGGCCGTTTTGATCCGCTCAGCTTGGAGATGCTGTTGGTGGATGTCCTGCGCAAACGGCAGGAGAATCAGCAGAGCGAATGCAGGCACAAGAGGGAAACAGTGGAGGAGACTGATTTATTCGGCGAAGTAATCCGTGAGCCGCCTAACATTATCTTCCGGCGTTTGCTGCAGGATTCCGTGGCCGAGGTTAAAAATAAAGCCTGTTTTGGGCGCTTGTTTTAAAATCAGGTCTGTCTGTCTTTTGAGCTCAGGCCACGGAGCGAGCAGGGCCAAGGGATCAAGATTGCCTTGGATGGGTTTGTGCTCGCCCAATTGTTTGTGTGCTGTAGATAAAGACACGCGCCAGTCGATGCTATACGCGTCGGCATTGAGCTCGGCAATTAAGTTCAAATACCCGGTGGTACCTGTGGAGAAGTAAATCACTGGTTTGCTTGTTCGAGTGCGTATCCCTGCAATCAGCTTGTGTAGGTGTGGGAACACATAGCGATGATAATCTTGTGGGCTTAACGCACCGACCCAGCTGTCAAATATTTGCAATGCGTCGACACCCACGTCAGCTTGTGCGATCAAATAATCGCTTGTAATTGCCGTGAGTATTTCCATGAGGCGGTGCCAGGCTTCAGGTTCTGAGTACATGAACGTTTTGGCCAGGCGATGATCTTTGCTGGAGCCGCCTTCTAGGGCGTAGCAAGCGAGTGTAAATGGCGCCCCGGCGAAGCCAATCAAGGGTACTTTGAGTTCTGGCTTCACGAGTTTAATCGCCTCGAGTGTGAATCCAATTGTCTCTTCGAGAGGTCTGAGCGCCAGTGCTTGAACTTGGGCAGCACTTCGAATAGGATTGTGCAACACAGGCCCTTCGCCATTCACAAATTCTAACTTGAGCCACAAGGTTTCTAAAATCGGCAATATGTCTGAGAAAATAATCGCAGCGTCGAGTTGGAAAGCATGGATGGGTTGCAACGTGACTTCACAAGCCAGTTCGGGTGTTTTTACCAGTTCGAGTAGGCTGTGCTTGGCACGCAGTGCTCGATACGACGCCATGTAACGCCCCGCTTGGCGCATGAGCCAGAGGGGAGTTTTGGATGTCGGTTCACCGCGCAGTGCTTTTAGGAATTCCATTCGGCAAAATCTTTCGCAAAATAAGTAATAATATTATTCGCTCCGGCACGCTTCATGGCGAAGAAACTTTCGGTTACACAGGCTTTGAGGTCAATCCAATTATTTTGCGCAGCCGCTTGGAGCATCGCATATTCGCCACTGACTTGATAGGCCGCAATAGGCACTTCAAAATTGGCTTTGGCGCTTTGGATAATGTCTAGATAGAATGTGGCAGGTTTGACGATTAAAATATCAGCACCTTCAGCGACGTCCAGTGCCATTTCTTTGAGGGCTTCTCGGGAGTTGGCAGGGTCCATCTGGTAATTCTTGCGGTTTCCAAATTGAGGCGCACACTCGGCGGCTTCTCGAAAGGGCGCATACAGAGCACTCGCATATTTGGCGGAGTAGCTCATGATGGGTGTGTACACAAACTGGGCTTCGTTTAACCCGGCTCGGATGGCCGAAACCATGCCATCGATCATGCCCGACGGTGCGATCATGTCTGAACCCGCTTGGGCATGAATCACGGCGGCTTTAGATAGATAGTTCAGTGTGGGCTCGTTCAAAAAGTGTTTGTTGACCGGGTCGACGATGCAACAGTGGCCGTGATCTGAGTAGTCACACAAGCATAAATCGGAGATGAGTGTGAGACTGGGACACGTTTTTTTAATCAGTTGGATGGCCCGGGGGGCAATGCCATCGGGGCTTAAGTTGTCGCTGCCTTGAGGATCTTTTTTTTCGGGGATTCCAAAGAGCATGATGGCTTTGATGCCGAGTTGCTCAATGCGCTGGATTTCGTCTTCAAGATTGTTTAAGCCAATTTGCATTTGGCCAGGCATGGATGTGACGGGTTTATTTTCGGATCCATTGCGAACAAAAATCGGATAAATTAAGTCGCTGACAGATAGGCGCGTTTCTTGAAAAAGCTCTCGCATTTCAGGCGTTCGTCGCAGGCGTCTGGGGCGGGTTACGGGGTAGGCAGGGAAATAGGTCATGTAAAATACTCCTCCAATATTTGAACCAAACCGTCGAGGCTGTGCTCTTTGGCGTGGATAAGATTTGTGAAACCGAGATCTCGGGCTGCTTGATACGTGGTTGTTCCGATGCAGGCAATAACCTCACCTGCCTGCGCTAAAGCTTCGGCAGGCAGGCCCCTCAAATCACAAAAATTTTTTATTGTCGAGGGGCTTGTGAAAGTCACCGCGTCGAGTGGGCCGAAATCAAAAGCAACTGGGTTTGTGGGCTTTCGGGTGCTGTAGACGGTGAGGCGTGTGACGTCGTGGCCTTGTTGGGTGAGTGTGTCAGCAAGCGAGTGATCAGCGAGGTCACCTTGTGGCAGCAGGATTTTTTGTGGCGGCTGGTTTTCAAAGAGCTGAGCGAGCGATTTGGAATTAAACGTGTGCACTGGGTGTTTTATCCCCCTCTCCACTGGGTGGAGAGGGGTTAGGGGTGAGGTTTTTGGGCCTACAGTGGCAATCTGTATGTCTTGACTCAGGGTGAGGTTTCCAAGCGCCTTCACAGCATTCTGGCTTGTAAAAATCACCCAATCGTAGTGCGCGTGGGGGATTTCAAAAGGCAAGAAGGCGATCTCGATGCACGGATAGACCAGAGCAATCGCCCCTCGGGATTCAAGCTTGGCGATGAGTTTGGCATTTTGATTGAGAGCCCGGGTAACGAGAATTCTTTTACCCGCCAATATACTCATTGGCGCCTTCTAAAATACAAGCCTGTGCCAGCCGGTGACCTAAATCATGGGGATCACTTCCCCCTAATTCTTTTTCGATTTTGGCCGAGCCATCTGATTTGAGCACTTGGACTCGGAGCTTGATTTGATCGGATTCGATCGAAGCGAAGGCTGATATAGGGAGAGAACAGCCTCCACCCAGGCCTTCTAAAAATGCTCGCTCGGCCGAGGTGCATCGCTCTGTAGACACATCATGAATGGGTTTTAAGAGTTCGAGTAGGTTTTGATCTTGTCGGCATTGAATGGCAATCGCGCCCTGGGCAGGGGCGGGCAAAAAAGTCTCCAATGGCAGGATTTGAGACACTCGGTCTTGCAAACCCAATCTCAATAGGCCTGCATAAGCCACGATAATTCCATCAAACTCGAGGCTTTTTTTGAGGCGTGTATCGACGTTGCCACGCAAATTTAAAATTTGAAGATCGGGTCGAATATGGAGCAACTGGGCCTTGCGGCGCGTGCTGCTGGTTCCAATCGTTGCATTTTTGGGCAGCGTATCTAATGTATAGCCCTGTGCGCTGACCAGGGCATCGGCAGCAGGCCCGCGTGTTAGAAGCGCCCCGATACAGAGGCCCGGAGGGTTTTGGATGGGTAGATCTTTTTGGCTGTGAACCGCCAGGTCGATGTCACCTTGGAGAAGGGCTTGTTCAAGCTCAGCCGTGAAAACACCTTTGCCACCAATTTCGGGTAGCGGACTTTGGGTGTCTCGATCGCCTGTAGTTTGCCGGATTTCAATCGTGAAATTAACACGAGGCCACGCTTTTTGGAGCGCTTCTTGGGCTTCTTGAAGTTGCCAGCGCGAGAGCTTCGAGCCCCGGCCGCCGATTCGGATCGTTTTTTTTGCATCATGTGTCATCTGGACTTAGAGCCTCACTGTGTAATAGGATATTTTTATCTGCCTAGGGGGGATGATGGAAACACAGATTGGAACAGAAGGGGTAACCACACGCACAGCTAAGCTTTGGCTCGGTGACGACGGGATTATTCGGAAAGTTTTTTTGCAAAACGCAGACGAGACTTTACAAGATGCGCTCGAAAGTGAAGAAGTGATCAAAAAGCTGAGCGGGGGTAAAAAACGCCCCATTTTGGTGGATTTTACAGCGTTGCACTCGATGGATGTGCAAGCGCGAGATTATTACATCAGCAACCGAGCTGGATCGTTGTTGGCTGCCTGTGGCGGTGTCACGCGTTCGATGATTGGTCGCGTGATCAGCAACTTCTTTATTGGGTTTAACAAGCCACCCACACCTGTGAAGTTGTTTAAAACTGAACAGGAATCGATTGAGTGGCTCAAGCAGTTTGTTTAGAAAAACCGGGCTTCTAGAATCTTTTTCATGTTGTCGGCCTCAACCTGATGGCCGGCACGAAAGAGGTTCCAAACGTCTCCAACCCACGGCCTGTCCTTGCGGGCCTGTGATTGCTTCACATGCTCGGGCAGATTGGGGCTCGTGCGCAGATAGTACGGGTGACGGCAGTTGACCCACATGAGCACACAGCCGGGCTTCCCAAACGTGGGCATCGCGTCCATAAATCGGCAGTAATAGCGCATCCAAAGTTCGTCCGGTTGATCCCAGGCGCACAAATAATCTACCACGCCGCTGTCTTTGTAACTCTCGGTTTTGACATAGATGGACGTGTTCGGCGCCAGTGCCTCGCGGCCAATATACAGATCGCCTTTGACGGGTTTGAGATCGCGCAGTGTGTACGTCCACTCTTCGAGGCTGTAGGGGTTGGCGGCATACTCGAAAGCCTTGTCGACTGGGCATTTGATGTATGAGAACACCGGGCAGTAGTCACCGAAGACTTCTTCATGGGGATATTCTTTTTTGGTGGCGGCAATGAATTTCGGCATCGATGTTTCGGGTGGGTGATCTTCAGAACGAAACAGCCCAGAGATCTGCGAGAGAGGCACGTTGTTGATGTTCAGGTTTTTCATGATTTGATTCAAACACAAGCTGCCTTGATTTTTCAAGCAAGATGAACAATTAATCCGAGTCTATGTCACAAAACGTCCTTCATATCACCGATTCGAATTTTGAAACCGAAGTGATGGCTTCGAAACAACCGTTTTTATTGGATTTCTGGGCCACCTGGTGTGGGCCTTGCTTGGCCATTGCGCCTCATGTGGCCGCCATCGCAGACGAGCACGTCGGGCAGCTGCGCGTGGGCAAGTTGGACGTGGATCACAACAACGAGACAGCGGCCAAATTTGGCATTCGATCGATCCCCACCTTGATTTTGTTCAAGAATGGTCAGCCTGTAGACCAGATTGTGGGTGGCGTCGGAAAATCTACCCTGGAGACGATGTTAAAGAAACACGTCTGACAATTTGAGCGGGCTTGACCGCGGGTTCGCTGTCTTCTTCGAAATTATCTTCTGGCACCCGCCCAGCGACGAGTTCTTGAACGAAAATCAAGTCGGCGGGTGGGAAGGGCCTCGTTCCCAAGCTACTCTGGGTGACCCATTCTAGGCTTTTGACGTCAATGGCTTGCGGAGACCCGCCGGTAATTTCGCATCGATAAATAGACAAATTCACATCTTTGTTGCTGTACGAATAAGTCGTTTGAAAGCAGCAAGAGCCAACTTTGACTTCGATGCCCAGCTCTTCCATGAGTTCGCGCTTTAAAGCCTGCTCATCGGATTCGCCAGATTCTACTTTGCCGCCCGGGAATTCCCAGGTGAGGCCCATGTGTTTGTTCGGCCAACGTTCGGTAATTAAAACCTGTCCGTTTTTTCTAATTAAAGCCGCAACAACTCGAATTGTTTTTTCGTCCATATTGGTAAAGGTAACCCGCTGTGCTGAGGGCGAACAAGGTGTGCTCAGAAGAAAAGTCAAAGTCACCGGCAAACCCGAGACCTGACCCTAAAATTTGGTGCGGCCGGCCTGTATGGATGTCCAGAACATACAGCGCATCCTGATCAGAACCAAAATACAAGAGGCTATTTTTGGCGATGAGTCGATTGGGTGTGCCTTTCAAATAAGAAAAGCGCCAAGTAATTTTTTGCGTGTTTAAATCGATTGCCGTGAGTTCTTTGGGGCCCGCGGCGATCAATAGTTTGTCGGTTGCAATGAGTCGGGTGATATTAGGCAGAGCGAGTGTCCAAGAGATCTCGCCCGTTGAAGCCTCTAAAATTGCTAGTCCCTGATTAAAACCTGCCACAGCGATTTGATGATTCGGCAGCAATGTGGCGTCGGTCGCAACGTTTGGAAAAGACTTCTTGGGGTCGCCAACAGCCACGTCAAACAGCAAATCGCCATCGGAGAGTCGTCTGAATTCTAACTTTCCAGAAGGATTCCCAACGACCAGTTTGTCGCCCATCATCAGCGGGTTTGAGAGCGCTTTGAGGCCAAGACCGGCGCTGAAGGGTCTTTTTTGTTCCCAACTGATATCGCCGGTATCTAAGTGCAAAGCATAAAGTGTGGCGAGGCCGCTCACCAGATAGACCTGATCGCCCGAGACCAGGAGCGGGTTTGGCAGCTCAGCGTCGAGCTTTTGTTGCCAGTTTTGTTCCCAGGTGTGTGTATTCAGACTGACCACATAGCCTTGGTCTGTCCCGAGCAGCAGGCTATCTCCGGCGAGTGTCGGCTGAGATCTGAGTTTACCGGGCAACGCGATGCGTTTTTGGGTGAGGCCGGTGTCTTGTGAGATCACATGAAGCTTGCCATCCGTGCCGCCAATATAAATGTGACCTTGGTGGGTGACAGGGCCAGCATTCTCATAGCGATTCCAGCTGATGCAACCTATTTCTGGTTCACTAAATAGCGAAGATAAACAGTAATTGGGGGCGATAATTTTTGTTGGCGCTTTTTTTAACACCAGCATCTCGGCGCAAAGCTGGGTGGACAAACAAAACAGAAAAAATAGTCGAAACACTTTATTTCTCAGAGAATCCAAGCTTTTTCAAATCGGCATCCAAACTTTTGACTTTTTCAGATTGTTTGAGCGCCTCGTAACTTGCTTTCAAGCCCGCCAATGCAAGGGGCCTTAAGGGGTCTGTGCTAGGCGCTCTAGCCAAAAAGGCTTCATAGGATTGAGCTGCTTTGTCAGCTTCACCCAGTTTAAGTGAAAGATGCGCCGCGTAGAGTCGGGCCATGTCAGTATCAATTTTTTCCAGCGCCGCACGTGCTAATTTTTGACTTTCGGGGTTATCTTTTTGAAGCAATTTGAGGGCTGCCGAGTAGGCCTGCGAAGTCGCTAAATTGCGCTGCTCAACTCGATATAACCATAGGGGTATACCGGCTGCGACCAGGGCAATAATGATCACGGCGGCGACTAAAAAAGTTTGGTTTGTTTTGATCCACATCCAGTTCATGTTGGCCAAAATCTCACGAGTTAGGGTTTTGGGCAAGCCCCTTGCATGCTAGGGTACCCCCATGTTCAGCAAGATTAAGTATTCAGACGATCAAATCGCGCGTCTCAAGGATTTAGGGGCTGAGGGAATTGTCGCCTATGTGCATCGATCCAAGAGCATTCTGTTACACTGGGTTTTGCGAAAGACCATTGCCCGGTGTGATTTACCAGAGATTATTTTCTCTGCTTTCAAGCCCTCTTCAAAAGCGGCTCAACTGATTAAGTCTGTTCGGTTGGGACTAGGTGCGCTTGAGTTTTTCTTGCGAAAGCCCAACACGGCTTTCTCGCAAAAAAAGAGCCAAAAACGCGATTATATTCGAACTCTGATACGCCTGCAAAGAAGCTTGGAAAAACCAATTTTCTTGGTGCCACACTTATTAATTCTGGGAGCGCGATCTTCAAGTCTCAGGCCTTCGGCGGTCGATATGATTTTTGGGACGCGCGGTGAGCCGGGCTTTTTGAGGCTTTTGCTCAGACTGCTTATTTTTGGTCGTTCTGCCAAATGGGCAATCACGGAGCCATTCAATTTAAAAATATTTTTGGAACATAATTCTCAAGCCACCGATGAAGTTTTGTCTAGGCGGGTTCGGGGGATTTTGCTGAAGCGCTTGAAAATTTTACAGCGAACTTATCACGGACCGTCGATCAAAGGCGCCAAGCGGATTGAGCTCGATACGCTTCGAGATCATGACCTGCAAAATTTCATGACCGATATTGAGACCCAAACGGGTTTACCGAAAGCCAAACTCTATAAAAAAGCCCAGCAGTATTATTCTGAAATTGCTGCCAAATTTGACGTCGATATGATTCACGTGATCGACAAGGTGCTCAGCTTTGTTTGGAATCGAATTTATGACGGCATTGTCTGGAAAGCGTCCGATATTGAAAAATTAAAGCAGGCTTCTCAGCGAGGGCCAGTGATTTTAGTGCCGGCGCATCGAAGTCACATGGACTATGTGGTTTTAAGTCAGATTTTATATTGGGAAGGCCTGATGGTGCCGCATATTGCAGCTGGAAATAATCTGTCTTTCTTTCCGTTGGGCCAAATATTTAGACGGGGCGGGGCGTATTTTATTCGACGGAGCTTTAAGGGCGATCCTCTGTATCCCCAGGTCATACGCGCTTATGTGAAGCGGCTTTTAAGAGAAGGGTTTACACAGGAGTTTTTTATTGAAGGCGGTCGGAGCCGAAGCGGCAAAACGCTGCCACCCAAATTAGGCTTATTGTCTATTATTGTTGATTGCCTGACCAAAAATAAACTGACTGAGGCG
>JAHFEF010000023.1:15362-22145 GCA_023248545.1 Myxococcales bacterium
TCATATGAAAAACTATTGGAGGCCGGCGAATATCGCAGAGAGCTCGAGGGCGCTGAAAAGAAAGCAGAAAGCAATAAAGATTTTTTTCGATCGTTAAAGTTTTTGAAAAAGCGTTATGGACGGGTTTTTGTGAACTTCGACGAGCCGATTTCTTTCGTTGAGTTTTATCAGCAGGACCAGAAAGATTTGGTGAAGGGTTTGGCGCACCGGATTATTTCTGGGATTCACCGGTGTACTGTCGTAACACCGGTCTCTTTGGTGGCAACAGCGATATTGGCTTCGAGGCGGCGCATTTTGTCTCGGGCACAATTAGAGTGGTCCGTCAAAAAAATAGCGGCCTATGTTCAGATTCCCAAGCCAGACTTAGAGCCTGTCTTAGAAGGCTTATTGCAAGATTCGATTTTGCTGTCCGAGAAGGCGGGCCGTCGAACCTATTATCGTGTCCCCGAAAAAGCGGCGCTTTCGTTGGACTACTACAAAAACAATTTGATTCACCATTTTGTGGCCGACGCCATTTTGGCCACGGCATTTATGGTTTCATGTGGCAATCACCGGCGTAAAATTGTCAAGAAGTCTGTGCTCGAAAAACAGGCCCAGAGCTTGAGCCAGATATTCAAATTCGAGTTTAGCTATGAAGAGCCATTTGATGCCCGGGTTCAAGCGGCGATCGATGCCAAAGTCATGACACGGGTTCAGGACCATATTCGGCTGAATGAGTCTAAAGAAGCCCAAGAACAGCTCTTTTTCGCCGCGAATTTATTGGCGAATTTCATAGACGCCTATTGGATTTGCTCTAAAAAGTTGGAATCTGCATTGACCAAAGCCCCGACTCGTAAAGTCTTGGTGGGCGTTTTGCTGGATTATCTGAAAGAGGCTGTCTTAAGTGGTGGGAGTGATTACCCCGAAATAGTGAGCAAATCTTTGGCTGAAAACGCTGTTTTGCTGTTTGAGGACCTGGGAATTTTGGTGTGGGAGTCGAACAAATCCAAGCTAAAACCGGACAAAAAAGACGAATTGCGTAGAATTATTCAAATATTGCAAGAGTGCCACTATGGAAGGTGATAGAATAAGCCAGGGGGGGTTTCATATGACAGAAAATCTTTCTGTCAACTTGAATCCAGATGAAGCAGAGCGGCTGACGGAGGAGATATTAAATGTCATCCTCAGTTTGTCGGCGTTGGATTTTAGCAAGAAAGTCCAAGTGGGGTATGAGGACTCTGGCTTTAATGCGGTTGCTGTTGGCTTGAATATGCTGGGCCAGGAGTTGGAACGCTCCGTTATTTCCAAACAAGCACTGGAAGTAGAAGTCCTCAAAAGAACCGAAGAACTCTCTGTTCGAGAGGCGAAGTATCGCAATATTTTTGAGACAACTTCAGTGTCCATTTGGGAGCAGGATATTAGCCAGCTCTTGAACAGAATCGAAGAGCTTAAAAAGTCTGGCGTGAAGGATTTTAAACGCTATTTAACCGAAAATCCTCATTGGATGATCGATACGTTGGTGGATATTAAGTTGGTCGATGCCAACGGCTCTTCTGTCGCATTATTCGAAGCTGATAATAAAGAGCACTTACTCAATGACTTTACCAAGCTGCTCACTGAAGAGACCCTGATGAGCTTTCGGCATGTGATTGTGGGATTGGCTGAAGGCAAGTTTGAATTCGATTTTGAGACGATGGCCAAAACTTTTAAGGGCAATCCTCTCAACATCATGGTTCAAATCCGAGTTCCCCAAAAAGGAGCGCAGCTGACCAATGCCCTGATGAGTATTGTGAACTTGACGGGTCAACGAGAGCTCGAGCAGCAACTGAGGCAGTCACAAAAAATGGAAGCCATTGGGCGTTTGGCCGGGGGAGTCGCGCACGATTTCAACAATTTGCTCACGGTGATTTTAAACTATGGTCAGATGCTGACCGATGAGCTGAAGCCAGTGGATCCGATGCGCAAAAAAATCGAAGCGGTGGTCGAATGCGCCGAACGGGCAGCTGCGCTTACGCAGCAATTATTGGCATTTAGCCGCAAACAAGTGATTGCCCCGAAGGTGTTAGACCTGAACGATATTTTGGCCAAAATGGAACGCATGCTCCAGAGGCTGTTAGGTGAAGATGTCGAGCTGATCAACCATGCGCATTCTCCAGTGGGATCTATTAAAGCGGATGCAAACCAAGTTGAACAAATCATCATGAACCTGGCGGTGAATGCGCGCGATGCCATGCCCCAAGGTGGCAAGCTGATCATCGAAACGCATGATGTTGATCTGGATTCGAGCACCCGTCGAGAACATGGAGGGATTGAGCCGGGCCGTTATGTCCTGTTCGCGATCAGCGATACAGGGCAGGGCATGAGTGAAGCTGTGCGGGCTCGGATATTCGAGCCGTTTTTTACCACCAAAGGCATCGGTAAGGGGACAGGCTTAGGGTTGTCGACGGTCTACGGAAACATGAAGCAAAATAATGGCTTTATTAACGTGTATAGCGAAGTGGGTCATGGGACAACGTTTAGACTTTATTTCCCTCGACTTCAGTCCGATTCGGATGAGAATCAGGCATCAATTACGGTAGCCCCAAAGATAGTCGGCGGTCATGAAACCGTTTTGGTGGTTGAAGATGAAGAACGTGTTCGTGCGGTTGCCGTGAGCCTGTTGACGCAGCATGGCTATAAGGTGCTGGAGGCCAAAAATGGGACGGATGCCCTCTCCATCTGCGAACGAGAAAAAGACGAAATCCATTTGATGCTGAGCGATGTGATCATGCCCAACATGAATGGGCGTCAGCTGGCGGAGCGATTGGCGTCGATTCGTCCCCAAATGAAAGTGGTGTTTATGTCAGGCTACACGGACAACGTAATTGCTGAAAATGGTATCTTGGAATCAGGTTCTTCTTTTATACAGAAGCCATTTACCCCCACTTCTTTGTTGAGACTTTTGAGGGAAAAGCTAGACTCTAGGGCATGAGCTCTCAATGGATTCGCGTTCAAGGTGCGCGTGTACACAACCTTAAAAATATTCATGTGAATTTACCCAGAGATCAACTCGTCGTTCTCACTGGGCTGTCTGGTTCTGGAAAGAGCTCTCTGGCATTTGATACGATTTATGCCGAAGGCCAACGTCGCTATGTCGAATCTCTGTCCAGTTATGCGCGGCAGTTTTTGGAAATGCAAGACAAGCCAGACGTCGACCAAATAGAAGGTCTCTCGCCGGCGATCAGCATCGAGCAAAAAACCACCAGCAAGAACCCTCGATCTACCGTCGCAACCGTGACGGAGATCTATGACTATTTGAGATTGCTCTATGCGCGTATTGGGAAGGCTTATTGCTATCAATGTGGCAAAGCCATAGAAGGCCGCAGTGCGACTCAAATCGTGGATGAAATCTTGCAAGAGGCGCCCGGCACGAAAGTTCAAATTCTCTCTCCCATTGTCCGGGCCCGAAAAGGCGAATATCGCCAAGAGCTCGAAGAGCTCAGAAAACAGGGCTTTGTGCGGGTTCGAATCGATGGCCATGTGAAGCTTTTAGAAGAAGAGTTTCGGCTGAACCCCAAAATCAAACATAATATCGAAGTCGTGATTGATAGACTGGTGATTGCGCCAGAAAATAGGTTGAGATTGGCCGAGGGTGTTGAGTTGGCACTCAAAAAATCCAAAGGCTTGGTGGTCGTATTGATCGGGGATCGTGAAAAGCTTCTCAGTGAGCATTCGGCCTGTGTTGACTGCGGGATTTCTTACCCCGAAATAGAGCCCCGATTGTTCTCTTTTAATGCCCCGCAGGGCGCTTGTCCTCGCTGTTTGGGTCTGGGCATGTTGTATGCCCGCGAAGAACAAGATGAAGAAGCCGTGGGCGAAATCTGCCCCAAATGTGAAGGCACGCGGTTGCGGCGGGAATCCCAGTTTGTTCGCGTGGGTAATCTCTCGATTGTTGAGCTGACTCAAAAATCAATCGAGCAGGCCAGTTTGTTTATCAAGCAGCTCGAGTTGGGTGAGCGCGATGCGCATATTGCGAAGCCAATTCTAAAAGAGATTCTCGGTCGTTTGGAGTTCTTGCTGGAAGTCGGCCTTGACTATATCACGCTGAACAGAACGGCTGGCAGCCTGTCAGGCGGCGAAGCTCAGCGAATTAGGCTGGCCACGCAAATTGGCTCGGCTTTGGTAGGTGTTCTCTATGTGTTGGACGAACCTAGTATTGGCCTACACCAACGAGACAATGAGCGTCTATTAAACACGCTCAAAAAACTGCGTGATTTAGGCAACACCGTTTTGGTGGTCGAACACGACGAAGAAACAATTTTAGAAGCGGACCACGTGTTAGATATGGGTCCTGGGGCAGGTCGGTTGGGTGGTGAAGTCGTGGCTCAGGGGACACCTGAAGAAATTATCGCCAACCCGAAATCGCTCACGGGCCAATACTTGTCGCGCAAGCTTAAAATAGATATCCCAGAAAAGCGCCGTGCAGGTTCTGGTAAGAGCTTGCGAATTTTGGGCGCCACAGGGCATAACTTAAAAAATTTAGATTTCAAGTTGCCGCTGGGGACTCTGACTTGTGTGACCGGTGTGTCTGGCTCAGGCAAGAGCAGCCTGGTGGTCGACACGTTGAGGCCCATTTTAAATCAAGCGTTTTTCGGAACGAAAGAACAGCCGCTGGCTTATCAATCCATCAAAGGTCTCGAGCATATTGATAAAATGATCGACATCGACCAGTCGCCGATTGGTCGTACGCCTCGGAGCAACCCAGTGACTTATACGGGCGTTTTTGACGACATACGTAGTTTATTTGCGAGCTTGCCGGATGCCAAAATGCGCAACTATGAGTCTGGGCGGTTTTCTTTTAACGTCAAGGGTGGCCGTTGCGAGATTTGCGCGGGTGCTGGTTTGATCAAAATAGAGATGAACTTTTTACCAGACGTCTACGTGACTTGTGACGTGTGCAAAGGCCGGCGTTTTAACACCGAGACACTCAGTGTTTGTTACAAGGGTAAGAATATTTCTGAGATTCTAGAGATGACCGTAGACGACGCCTATGATTTTTTCGCTGCGATTCCAGCGATTGCCCGCAAGCTGGAGACACTTCGAAAAGTGGGCCTAGGGTATATTCACTTGGGTCAACAAGCAACCACGCTGTCAGGGGGCGAGGCACAACGTATTAAGCTGAGCAAAGAACTCGCACGCCGTTCAACAGGAAAAACGCTTTATATTCTAGACGAACCGACCACTGGTCTACACTTTCACGACGTCAAACACTTATTGGAAGTCCTGAATTACCTGTGTGACCAAGGCAATACGGTTTTAGTGATCGAGCATAATTTAGACGTGATTAAGATTTCAGACTGGGTGATAGACTTAGGTCCAGAAGGGGGAGATCGAGGTGGTCAAATGATTGCCGAAGGATCTCCAGAACACATTGCTCAATCACCCCAAAGTCATACGGGTCGCTTTTTAAGACAAGTACTGAGGCGTGAGCATCAAAGCTTGGCTGAACGTGAGACCTCGACGAAGGATTTGATCAAGACGATCGATCAAATCCGGGGCCGACGGGCGAAGCTACAGCCCCAATAGCGCCACCAGCGAGACTGCCAATGCCGCCCAGGTTGAGAACCCTGCTGCGCTGTTGCACAGTTGTAGCGGGGAATCGGGGGTTTGGGTCTTGGCCAAATCGATCGAACTAAGCATGTAAGTTGCGCGGGTAGATGAGCTGCTGCTTAAGAAGCTGTCTACAAAAAGCTTCAAGATTCTGGTTCCATTGCAGGTAATATTCAGCTGATGTGAGAGCGTATACTCAGTGGTATCCGGGCCATAAACAGAATCAAAATGTGAAACCGGCGCATCCAAATCGAGCGCATAGGATACGCGTAGACTTGTATAAGCACCCCCTGGTATGTCGTCGAAGCCGCGATAATCGGCTTGAACCAGGGTTGGACGGAGGGTCGAAAAGGGAATATTGATCTGACAGGTTATTCTTGAACTGCCGGTATCGAAGTTGGCTGTATGGTTGAATTGATCGAAGAGCAGGCTTTCGGCATTACCATCGGGGGAGATGGCTGGAACGATTGAGTCGATGGGACAACCCGGGCCATAGTATTGTGGAACTCCGAAAACAAGATCCTGTGCAAATAGAACAGTTGGAAGAAACGTGGCGACGGTAAATATCTTTTTCATGAGACCGATCTAACCTGCTTGTTTGGAGTCGTCTAGGAGTTAGGCGGCCTCTCTTTCACCTGGACCATCGTCGGTCGTGGGCGGCCTCTCTTTTACCTGGACCATCGTCGGTCGTGGGCGGCCTCTCTTTTACCTGGACCATCGTCGGTCGCAAGCGACCTCCTCTGTCCAGGCTGCTGACAATTAAGACGCCTTCGGCGCCTTTGACGTTGAGCCCGTAGGGCGCATTCTTGAAAGTAGCCTGGGCTGAAGCGAGCGCCAGCGAGCGCAGGCCCAGGTATGGTGATACTCTTTTCGCCGTGAGCTCTGTAAGAGCGATTTTTTTGATTTTTTGTCTCCAATCGATGGATATCATGTGTATTTATAAAACCATGTCACAATCTCTCGCATCGGTTAAACTTCATTTGATTTTTAGCACTAAATTACGGACTCCGTGGCTAGAAGCGGATATTCGTCCGGAATGCTATCGATACCTGGCTACTGTTGCCAAGAACAGTGGTTCGCGGGTGTATGAGGTTGGCGGTATGAGCGACCATATTCATGTTCTTTTGACGCTTCCACGAACAATGACAATATCAAAATTGGTTGAGCTTCTAAAGAGTTCAACTTCGAGATGGATCAAATCAAAAAAGGATTCAT
>JAHFEF010000040.1 GCA_023248545.1 Myxococcales bacterium
CGAACCCGGAGTCAAAACCGATATCGAGAATGAGCTCGCCCTATTGGGTTCAAACCAAGACATTCAAGTGGTTGTTTTCGCAGATCGACAAGCAGGCGCGCTCTTGTTTCATGTGACTCGCGGAACAAAAGCAACCCATAGCCATGCCATTGCCGACTGGGGACAACAAAACACAGGCGACCCACAAACGCTAATTAATTTTGTGCGTTGGACCAGGACGCACTATCCAGCCGATCACACCATTTTGTCTCTTTGGGGTCATGGCAGGCTCGGCAAAAAATCCTATCTCATGTTCGATGCAACCTATAACGATATTTTAACCACGCAAGAACTTGAACAGGCACTTCCTAAAATCGGCTTCATTGACGTGGTCGCTTTTGACGCCTGCCAAATGGCCTCGCTTGAAACTGTTCAATTATGGCACCGCTATTCAACCGCGCTTTCTTTTTCACAAGAATACGTCGACTGGGACGGAATTGATTACAATCAGGTGATTCGAGCACTCAGACAAAACCCAGAATTATCACCAGATAACGTCGCCAAAATCATCAGCGAAAGCGCTTCCCAGGGCAATGAAAGAACCTGGTCAGCGATTGCTGTTGATTCACGTCTTGACAATCTACTATCGGCCCTGGAGGCCTGGACCTCCGTACTCAGACCTCAAGATTTGATTCATCTCCGTCGAGCCAAAAGTTTCTATGGCGACCCTACAACCAAAGACCTCTACGACGCTGCTTCTCGAATAGACCACCCAACCAGCATCGAACTCCAGCAAGCCTACGAATCTGTCAAAATTCACGAATGGCACCGGCAGGAATATGAAGGCGCACACGGGTTGAGTGTTTCCATCAATTTACCGATCCAAGTCCGCTAATACAAAATCTATGCTGCCCAAAATCGCCATCAGGTCTGATATCGTCGAACCTCTCGCCAGCAGTGGCAGCATCTGCATATGTGGAAAAGACGGTGTTCGAATGCGCGTTCGATATGAATGCGTCCCGCCATCGCTCACCAAATAATAGGCATTGGTCCCCTTGGCGGCTTCAATGGCATGAAAAGATTCACCCGCCGGCATCACAGGCCCCCACGTGGTATTCAAAAAATGGTTAATTAAAGTCTCAATATGAACCAGCGTGCGATCTTTGTTGGGTGGCGTCGTCAGGGGATGGTCAGACTTATAATCTCCTGCTGGCATATTTTTTAAGCACTGTTCGATAATACGCAAGCTTTGGCGCATTTCTTCGATGCGCACAAAAGCTCGGTCATAACAGTCGCCCTTTTGAGCAACGGGAATATCAAACTCAAAATTTTCATAGCCTGAATACGGCTTGGCCTTACGCAAGTCCCAATCTAACCCCGTTGCTCGCAGTCCAGGCCCCGTCACGCCCCATTCTATGGCTTCTTTTGTGTTATAAGCCCCGACCCCCACCGTCCGAGCTTTCAAAATCATATTCTGCATGACGAGGCTGTCATATTCGGCCAAGCGCTTGGGGAAATAATCCAAAAAGTTTTGCACCCCCTGTTGCCAACCTTCTGGCAAGTCATGGGCCACACCCCCGATTCGAAACCAGCTGGGATGCATCCGACCGCCAGTAATACCCTCGACGATTTTCAACACGTGCTCACGGTCTGTGAACATATAAAACACCGGTGACATCGCACCAATATCTTGCACAAAAGTCCCATACCAAACCAAGTGACTGGCGATTCTAAATAACTCACAGAGCATCACCCGAATCACCTGCGCCCGAGCCGGCACTTCTATCGCTGCCAACTGCTCGACGCTGAGCAAATACGCCAAGTTATTCATGACGCCACTCAAATAATCTATCCGGTCTGTATACGGAATATACGTGTGCCAGGTTTGGCGCTCACCCATCTTTTCGGCACCCCGGTGGTGATACCCAATGTCTGGAATAATCTCTTCGATAATTTCGCCATCCATTTTGAGAATTAAACGCAACACGCCGTGGGTGCCAGGGTGTTGGGGCCCCAGATTCAAATAGAGATAATCTCCGCCTGATTCTTTGGGTTTGTAGCGCAACATGCCTTGCTCATAATCTTGCTTGGCATCCGGCAGCTGATATGGGCCCATTTCGGTTGCACGTGCAGGGTGTGTCTTTCTGAGGGGATGCCCCACCCAAGATTCTGGCATTAATATACGCCGCAAATCGGGGTGCCCTGAAAACTTAAGCCCAAAAAGGTCATACACTTCGCGTTCGTACCAATTGGCGTTCTTAAAAATAGAACTCAGCGATGGCACTTCTTGGCGGTCATTCTCGATGGGCACTTTCACGCACGTGAACTCGGCGTTTTTGAGTGACAAAAAGTGGTACACCATCGTGAAGTCGGTGGTGTGTTCACGGGTTGTCTCGTCGATTGCCGTCAAATCATAGAGCATCTCGAAATTTCGAGCGGTTTGAAGCA
The DNA here is from genome assembly GCA_023248545.1 of Myxococcales bacterium. Classification (GTDB taxonomy): domain Bacteria; phylum Myxococcota; class UBA727; order UBA727; family JABDBI01; genus AER2-1. Next base: position 2,428 of record JAHFEF010000040.1, read on the forward strand.
ATTCTTCAGGCTTGATAATTAGTGGGTTCATTGAGCAATGTCGCTTTCATACGTAGGGGGCTTTTGATGTCTCTCAGGCTGAGTGGCTCTGGCTTAATAATCTCTTGCGAGCCCGCCACCCAACTGATGGGCCTTCGTTCTTTGCCAATCGAATCTTTCAATAATAACAGCCCTTCTAAAAAAGCTTCAGGCCTTGGGGGACAGCCAGACACGTACATGTCGACGGGCAAAATCTTATCAACGCCTTGAACAACACTATAAATATCGTACATGCCGCCGGAGTTCGCACACGAGCCCATCGAAATCACCCACTTGGGCTCCATCATTTGGTCATACAGGTGTCTTACCACTGGAGCCATCTTAACAAACACGGTGCCTGCCACAATCATCACGTCCGCTTCACGCGGCGTGCCCCTGATCACCTCGGAGCCAAATCGGGCTAAGTCAAACTTGCTGGTTAAACTCGTCGCCATTTCAACAAAGCAACAGCTTAAGCCAAAGTTAAACGGCCAAACGGAGTTTTTGCGACCCCAAGCAATCAAATCCTGAAGCTTGGCAAACATAAAACTTTCTGATTTCACGAGCTTTCCCCCGGCTTTCGCAGCTTGGGTCCAATATCCAGTGCGCCAGTACGCAATAAGTAAATCAGCGCCACCAGCAAAACGCCCACAAACACGCCAATTTGCCCCATGCCTCGCCAGCCAAGCTCCCGCACAGACACACTCCAGGCGTAGATAAAAATAGATTCGAGATCAAACACGACAAAAAACAGAGCGATTAAGTAAAAGTGCACCGGAAATCTCACGCGGGCAGAGCCGGTGCTCACGATCCCGGACTCATAGGGCACCCGAGTTGCTTTCTCTGTATGTTGGGGCCCTAAAAAATAGCCGCCGAGCATGCCGAGCACGACCACACCCACACCTGCACAAAATATCCATACCATGATGCTATTGGCTTAAAGCCCTCGTCGAAAAAAAACAAGGCTAAACACCCACTAAAACCTCAGTTGGGATTTCCAATTTTTCATGAAGCCGACGTATCATTGCCAAACTGAGTTCTCGTTTGTGATTCAGCACTTCTGAAACCCGAGATCTTGGCCCAATTGTTTCTTCCAAATCTTTTCGGTTTAAGCCCATCTGTTCCATTCTAAACTTGATGGCTTCAACAGGGTCTGGAGGATAGATAGGGTAGTGTTTGCGTTCGTAGTCTTCAACCAAAACAGATAAGACTTCCAACGTGTCAAATGCATGACTACCCGGCTTAGCATCCAGTAATCCACTGATCTGGTGAAGGCAGGCATCATAATCCTCTTGATTTCGAATTGGTTTTAACATTTAGATAACCTCCACATTGATCTTGTCGTATTCCTTGTGAGTCCCAATAAATCTGATAAAAATAGTTTCCATTTCATACTTCACAAAAACCACCAGCCGATACTTATTGCCACCCATATTAAAAACCACCCGGTTCTGCCCAACAAAACTCGCACTCCGGTATCTATCTTTGATCGCTTGAGGCACTTTCCAGTGGGCTTTTTTCGCTTCCGCATACCAAGCCCTCAACGGTTGTTCCGCATCCTGATGGCCAGCCTTCTCCCAAAATTCTCGCAAAGTCCGAATCGCGATCACCCTCATGACTCCATTCTAGCATGTTACCATTTTGGGAGCAAGCGTTTTCTGTCGGTCAGTCAACCTACCGATATCTTTTTGAAATAAGCCTATTTTATCGTGACAGGATGCGGGCATGGTGCCGGCAGAAAAGATACCATTTCCTAACTTTTAACAGGGTATGGAAACGGCAACCGTCAATACGGCCGGAACACATTAGTGTCGACGGCCAAGATGTCATATGATGACTTGGTTCGGCGATTTGAGAACGTTCAAGGACAAATCAATGCCAGTGATGGGAAATATGAACGGTAACGATTTTGGTCGCGGGTAATCAGGGTCATCTTTTCAACAGCCGCATGAGCGCCAATGTAAAAATCCGGCAGCGGGGCCATTTTTTGGCCGCCCAGTCGTCTGTATTGGACAAAGCTCTTGCCAGCCAAGAAGGCCGCCTCCCAAGGCAGCGGCAGCCTTTTGAAATCCGTTGCTGGCAGTGCCTCTTCCAGATCTTCAATGCGGCTAAACCGAACTGAAATTTCGGCGTAGATAATCGGATTGATACACAGCTCAGCCTGATTTGCCGCCGTTTTAAGAGCCTTCGAAGACCAGTCAAACCAAGCAGCGTCTTGCGTTAAAATATCAAGAACCACATTGCTATCGACCAAGAAGCTCAAGCATCACCCCGGGATAATGCCATGATCTCATCTGTGCTCATTTGAATATCTCCGCGCCCTTTTAAACGCCGAATCAGTTTCTCACCGCGGGAGTCTTTCGTGTCCATTTTTCGAAGTAAAGCTGCTCCCTCTAACAGTTCGAATTGAACCTCTGAATTTGGGAATATCCCCAATTTTTCGCGCACTTCGACCGGAATTGTCACCTGCCCTTTGGTGGTCACATGCATGGTAATACCTCACTTGGTATTACTCTATCAAATTTTGGCTAAATTGGCAAATCAAGCCGGTCCACCGACAGCGAGAGCCCTGGCTTCTTGCCTTGCCTTGCCTTGTAGAATGAATACCCCGTGAATATCAGTGGCAACACGTTGGCCATCATGCCTCCAAAGCTCAACCAGCGTGAAAATTCAGCATTTCTATCCGGTGTTTTATTCTCTTCGTGAGCTCTCTCGCTCGTCGCATAACCCACCACGGAGGCACCAAGACCCAC
>JAHFEF010000008.1 GCA_023248545.1 Myxococcales bacterium
ATAGTCATCATCAGCGAGGAGAGTGACATTTGGATCCGCGCCTTTCTCTATCAAAAACTTTAACAAATCGAGCTTATCCATAGCTACAGCGACTTGCGTAAGCGCCCAGCCTGGAAACTCACGATCAGTTGCGGGGAAAGTAACGTTTGGATCAAACGTCGCGCCTTTCTCGATCAAGAACTTCAACAAATCGAGATCAACCCGAGCTGCAGCGACTTGGGCTAGGCTGAACCCAGGGTAATCGATGTTATTGTCTGGGAATTTGGCATTGACGTCTGCACCACGTTCAATGAGCGATTTTACCATCGCTATTCTTTTTTCTGGTTCTATTTTTCTGTTGAGCAGCACATGATGAAGTGCTGTGTAGCCATTCTTATCAAACTGGTTGAGTTCTTCTTTGATGTCTGGAGCGTGGGGAATCCCAATATCGGCGTCCTGTCGCGGTGCCGCTGCTGGGCCTAAGGGGTTACCTGTTTCTGATTCTCTCGGTGGCAGTTGGTCCAGGCGAACTCTCATACAGTGCGGGCCTCCATACTTCTGGTCTTATTGTACGCAAATAAAATATAATTCGACAGGAATTATGAATTAAATAGCGCACGCCCTAACCGAATCCAAGTCGCACCATGAGCGATTGCTTCTTTGAAATCGTCGCTCATGCCCATGGAAAGCTCAGGGTAATCTGGGTGTTGCAGGGCCTGCATCTGAGAAAACCAATCGCTGGCTGGTTTGTCGGTATTGATCGGGAGTATGGCCATCAAGCCAATTAATTTGAGTTTGGGGATGCCTAAAATAGCTTGGGCCAAACTGGGCACTTCGTTGGGTAAGACCCCGCCGCGGTGAGGTTCACTGCTGAGATTCACCTGAATAAATACAGGTAGCCGCATATGGGGGGTATGCTTGGCCAATAATTGGGCGTGTTTTAAACTGGCGAGGCTGTGAACATAATCAGCTTGGGCAATCAGCTTGATTTTGTTGCTCTGAATCTGGCCAATAAAATGCCATTTGATTTCTGGGCAATCTGTTTGGAGGGCTTTTTGTTTTTGGGCCAACTCGTCAGCATAGTTTTCACCAAAATCACGTTGGCCCTGCGCATACAAAGCCCGGATGGCTTCGAGCGATCGGCCTTTGGAGACGGCTAGAATTTTATAAGACAAGAATTTTCGCCCCATGCAACGTCGCTGCTTCTGAAAGATGCGCATCTAAGGTGGCAATCGGGATGCGGTGGCGAATTGCCAACTCCAAATAAGTGGCGTCATAACTTGTTAATTTCAATTGCCGTGTGAGTGGCAATACGCGTTTAAAAATTTGCCCAGGCTCTGCCTGCTCTTGATGAATATTGAATCCGGCCAGAAGTTCCAGCAAATTGTCGCACTCTGGTTTTCCTAAACGCCCGCGTTGTTCTTGCCGGGCTAAGACATTGCTAACTTCAAGTTCCCATAGGGAAGGGACCAATGCCTCCCAATTCTGGTGGCTTGTAAACAACTTGTGAGCGTAGGTTGTGGCCTGACCCGGCAACAAGAAACTCATCGTTACTGAACAATCCAAAACAAACCGGAACATTAACATCGACCCTCATCGATCATTTCACGCAGTGTCATTTCGGTCTCAACGCCATAGCGATCCGCAATTTTTTTCTTGAGTGCCTCCACTGCTGCAACGAGATCATACTCAGCGTGTGCTTTGGCCTTATTAACAGGTACGAGCTGAGCAATGGGTTTTCCGCGGCGGGTAATCAAATACGAGGCACCATGGCCTACTTCCACGAGCAATTCCCCTAAATGTGTTTTGGCCTCGAATGCCCCAACTTCTCTCATAAATTACCAACCAGTCTACCAACTGGTTTAATAATAACCTATTTGGCCCACTCATGCAAGCAATTACAAGCTTTCTCAATCAAATCTGGCAATTGGCTCTCTTCCGGGCTTGAAAACGGTGACAACACATAGTCTGCAACCTGCGTTTTATGCTCTGGCTTTCCAATGCCCATACGGATTCGGGTAAAATCGGGGCCGATCACCCTGATAATATCCCGCAGCCCATTGTGGCCCGCATGCCCGCCCGATTTTTTGAGCCGAACAGTTCCAAACGGCAAGTCTAACTCATCGTGGATGACAATGAGATCTTCAGGCTTGATTTTGTGAAAGCTTAACGCAGCCAAGACAGAATCGCCCGAGCGATTCATAAAAGTTTGGGGCTTGAGATAAATGAGGTCACCCGATTTGGACACCAGGCCCTGAAAGCCTTTGTGAAAATCGAGGCCCAGAGAATCCAAAACCCGGAAACCAATATTATGCCTAGTCCTGGCATATTGATCACCCGGGTTTCCAAGTCCGACGATCAGCTTCATGCAGATTTAGCGGCTGCTGCTGGAGCTGGTGCGGCTGCTGCTGCGGCCACGGGGGCTGCTACGACAGGAACTTCTTCTTTTTCAGCGCGCGGAATCTTAATGGTTACGATCGGAGCACTAGGGTCGCCAGCCAGGGCAACACCTGCCGGCAGCTTGATCGCGCTGGCCGGGGTGGATCCGAATTCCAAGTCCGTGACATCGAGTTCAAGTTTAACAGGGATCTCAGCGGGGAGGACTTTCACACGAACCGTGTGGTGCACTTGCTCTAACTTGCCACCGGCAACGACCGATTTGCTCTTTCCAAACGTAGAAAAAGGTACTTCGGCTTCAACCGGGATATTGGGATCGATTTCAATAAAATCGATGTGCGTCAGATTGCGTCTCACCGGGTCAATCTGCAAATCTTTAACCATGACGGTTTTGGGGGCCTGGTTTTGAAGATTCAGGTGAATCATGACGTTGCGTTTTAACGGTGAAAGCAGCATTTTGGTGGCTTCTTTCGGGTTAATGGCGACCGAGAGCGCTTGGCTGCCTCTGCCATAGACCACGCCGGGGACTTGGCCCGATTGACGCAAAACCCGCGCGGGGCCTTTGCCATGAGAATCACGTACGTTGCCGGAAAGTTCGTTAATAGGATTGGACATGGGGCTCCATATAACAGTTTTTCATCTAAAAACAAGAGTCTAAATCCCAATTAAACCCTGACGAAGGCCTTCTGTGACTGCTTCTACGCGGTTACCAACATCTAATTTTTGGTAGATATGCTCTAGATGGGTTCGGATCGTGGCTTTGGAGAGGCCCAGCACACTGGCGGCCTCATTGTTACTCAAACCCTTGGCGACTATTTGAAGGCATTCGAGTTCTCGTTCGGTCAGGGAGCGGCGGTAAGATTCGCTTTGGGTCAGCGAAGTTTGAGAAGAGGGCTTAAAATGGGCTAAGAGTCTTCGAGCCAGGCTTGGCTGAATGACGCTACCGCCTTCACGGACTTCTTGAATGGCCTCGATGATCTTAGGACCTTCGATGCCTTTGAGCAAATAACCAGCGGCGCCTCGACGTACAGATTCTAAGACTTGATCATCATCGTCGTAGACGGTGAGCATCAGTAACTCGATTTCAGGATATTTGACTTTGACATAGCGACAAAAATCCGTGCCGCTCATTTTAGGGAGCCCAATGTCGCACAAGATGACTTCTGGTAATTCTTCAAGTTGATCGAGCAAAATAATTGCTTCCTCGGCACTGAAGGCAGTTCCGGCCAATTGGGTTTTAGGAGAAGTTCCGATGAGTTTGCTCAGATTTCTGAGCATTGCGGGCTGGTCTTCCAAGATAAATACGCGAACGGGTTTCATAGTGACGCTCCAATTTCGATTTGGGTACCCAAATTGGACCGCGAGTGCATTTCAAAAGTGCCTTCCATTTGTCGTACCCTTTCTTCGATGTTGCGGATCCCATAATGATTCCGTGGAATATCTTGCGGATCAAATCCAACGCCGTTGTCTCTTATATGCAGCAAGAACTGATTTTGTTCCAACGAAGCTTCGATTTCGACTTGGGAGGCTTCTGCGTGTTTTGCAATATTGGTTAAACTTTCTTGAAGAATGCGCAGGATCGATAAGGCTTTTCGATCAGGTATGTTAGAAATATCCGAGCTGAGCTTTAAGTCGGTCCGAATAAAATGACGCTTGGAAAAAAGATCGACACAGCTCTTAATTTGATGCTTGAGGTTGAGTTCGTCGCGTAGGAGCGAGATCGCATAGCGGGTTTCCTGGAGTGCTTCTTTGGCCAAGTCTCTAATTTCCAAGCACCCTGCATGTTCAGCCTGCATGATCAAAGCCGATAATATAGATCCAACGCCATCGTGAATATCTCGAGAAATTCGATGCCTTTCTTCAATGACAGCCTGTTTTTTGAGTGCTTGTTCTAGTTTCCAGATTTGATAGCTGGTGCTTTCTTCTTCGCCTAAAATTTTATTGGTCAGATAAATCGAACAAGCGTTGAGCAAGCTATACAAAGCCAGGATTTTAATCGGAACTTCCGGATCTAGACTGGTTAGAACTGGCAAGAGCATGAGAGGAGGCAAAATCACAAACGGTTTGTGAAAGAGCAGGGCAAACAACAGCGTCATGGCGGGCAGAGTGCCAATCAGTGGACTGTGAAAATAGCCGGTTTGTGAAATCGCATAGGCCTGCCAAGCGAGGTCCAGATTCAGTGTTAAAAAGACCCATAGTCGACCCCAGGTAGATTGCGTTGCTGCCCAATACGACGACGCAATTCCAATCAGAACACACGTCGCCCAAATCGGCTCAAAAATAAAAAACTGCGCAATGGCAAGCAAACACAGGCGTAAGAGGATCAGCGCCCGAGTTCGAGTGATAAAGCGCTGCTGGATGCGTTCAAGTTCGCAGGATTCAATAATTTCACTCACCCCCGGTGAACGGCACTGAGGGTGTGTTTAATCCTATGAGCCTGCTAAGCTTCCGGCTGTGTTCTCTTCTGTTCTTTAGGTTCCTTGGGTTCTTTCGGCTCTTTGATCAACGCAAATCCCAAAACATCTTCGACTTTCTTGGCAAAAATAAACCTAATATCCGATTTGACATTGGGGGGGATGTCAACCAAATCTTTTTCGTTACGGGCCGGCATAATAATATTTTTGATGCCAGCTCGATGAGCTGCTAGCACTTTTTCTTTGATACCACCCACGGGTAAAACCAGGCCTCGGAGCGTTACTTCGCCGGTCATGGCCGTGTCGGAGCGGGTGCGTTTATTGGTCAGCAATGAGATCAACGCCGTGATGATCGTGACACCTGCCGACGGGCCATCTTTTGGGATTGCTCCAGCGGGGAAGTGCACGTGGACATCGGTCTTTTCCAAAAAGTGTTCGTCAATTTTGCCGGCCAGGCCAAAATCCATGGCATGGCTTCGAATCCAACTCAAGGCTGTTTGAGCTGATTCTTTCATGACGTCGCCCAGCTGGCCTGTCAGAATCAAAGACCCTTTGCCGCCCATGCGCGTGGCTTCTATGAAGAGCAAATCGCCGCCTGCGGCTGTCCAGGCAAGGCCTGTTGACACACCGGGAACAGAAGTTCTTTCGGCGCTTTCGTTGTAGAATTTCTCAGGCCCCAAGATTTTTTCAAGTTTATCGAGCGTGATAATTTGTTTGGGGACATCTTTGTTGCCCACGATGTCAACGGCCACCGAACGACAAACAGCAGCGATTTCGCGCTCCAGATTTCGAACACCTGCTTCACGCGTATAACTCGTCGCGATTTGCAAAATGGTTTTTTCAGGCAGTTCAATTTGGCTGGCGGTGATGCCATGCTCGAGCATTTGTTTGGGAATTAAATGTGTGGTGGCGATCGCCAACTTTTCTTCAAACGTATAACCCGGTAACTCGATCACCTCCATGCGGTCTCGAAGTGCATGGGGAATGGTTTCACCCTGGTTCGCTGTCGCAATAAATAAGACTTTTGAGAGATCAAATGGAACGTCCAAGTAGTGGTCACTAAACGTGTTGTTTTGTTCTGGGTCCAAGACTTCCAGTAAAGCAGAGGCCGGATCGCCCCTGAAATCATGCCCCAATTTGTCTATTTCATCGAGTAAAAACACGGGATTGCTGGTGCCAGCACGTTTCATGCCCTGGACAATGCGGCCGGGCAGGGCACCGATATAAGTTCTACGGTGGCCTCTGATTTCAGCCTCATCGCGAACACCGCCCAGGGAGATCCGGTGAAACTTACGTCCCAAGGCACTCGCAATCGAACGCCCTAACGAAGTTTTACCGACGCCTGGGGGGCCCAGAAAGCACAAGATAGGTCCTTTCATGTCGGCTTTGAGTTTTCTGACGGCTAAGTATTCGATGATGCGCTTTTTGATTTTATCTAAACCATAGTGATCGGCATCCAAAGTTTTGCGCGCGTTTTCTAAGTCAAGATTATCCTTGCTGCTTTTTTTCCAAGGCAGTTCAGCGAGCCAATCCAAATAAGTTCTGGCGACAGTGTACTCGGCTTGGCTGGGTTGCATGTTGCGCATGCGTTTGAGTTCGCGCTTGGCAGCTTTATCGGCTTCTTCAGAGAGCTCAGCGGCTTTGAGGCGCTTTTCTAAGTCATCAAGGCCGTTTTCATCATCTTCTTTATCACCCAGTTCTTCTTTAATGGCTTTGAGCTGTTGGCGTAAATAATACTCACGCTGGGTTTTGCTCATCTCGCCTTTGACTTGTGAATTAATTTTATTCGAAAGCTTCAACACTTCGAACTGGCGATTCAAGAGCTCCAGGACTTTGATTAAGCGCTTTTTGAGCAAGATAGATTCTAAAACATCTTGTTTTTCTTCGATTGTGGCATCTATGTTGGCTGTGATTAAGTCAGCCAGATGGCCTGGGGCCGTGATAGAGTCGAGCAATTGTTTGGCCATGACCGGGATTTCAGGCAACAGGTCTATGACTTCACGGGCTGTGTTGCGCAGGTTGAGCGATAGAGCTTCGACTTCGACATCATTGGTGCCTTCATCTACAAGAGGGGTGATGCGTGCTGTGAAAAACGGGTCTTTTTGTGTGTATTCATCCACGCGAAAACGAGAAATCCCTTCGACGACAATATTAAAACCATCTTTGCCGGTTCGAGCGAGCTTGATAATTCGTGCCACCGTGCCAATCTGATACAGATCTTCGGCGTTCGGGTCGTCTATCTCAGGCGCTTTTTGTGTGACGATTCCCAAAAAACTTTTTTCTTGTGTGGCTTCTTCTATGAGTCGGATGGTCTTATTGCGTCCAATGGTCAGAGGCATCACAGCCCCAGGGAAAAAAACGCTGTTTCGAAGTGGCAGAATCGGCAACTCCGATGGGAGCGGCAGAATTCTGGGGGCATCAGGGGCTGCTTTTTGAGATGTCATGTCGTCAGATTATAATGCCCAACGAGAATAAGGCAAGCTGAAGAATCGTTTGATTTGGGTGAGGTGGAACAAAGCAACGATTGCGCTATCTGTAGAGTCACCGGAACTCGAAGAGCCCCTGGTCGCTGCGATGGCCGTTTGGAACAGCATTGACTGCGGAAAGCTGAAATTGGTGTTAGACCCCTCTAGTCCTAATAAAATTATTTTGCGTCCACACGGCACCTGGAGGTTTGAGCCCAGGGTGTTGGCTATGACCACATTGGATTATTCAAAACAGACAGCAGTTTTGTCGAGGGTTCAAGTCGAGGTTAACCAAACCAAGCAATACTGGAGTTATATCGACTATAAAAATGTTCTGGTGCATGAGTTGGGGCATGTATTAGGCCTCGAGCATTCGGAGCGATTTGACTCGGTGATGCACCCGATGGGTCAGTTGGGTGATTACGAACGTGAGCTCACGGCCGAAGATAAAAGTAAATTCTGTGAATTAAAGCCTGTTGCACAGGAAGTCCAAGTTCCAGAGTCTCAAACAGGCTGTTCTCAGGCTGGATTTTTCCCGGATATGAGTCTGTTTGGGTTACTGCTGATTGTATTGCTATCTAGGCAGCTGAATCTGCTGCACTGCGCGCAGACACTCATCGATATGTTTGTGTACTTGAAGCTGCGACGAGAAAGCATGCCGGATCACTCCCTGTGAGTCAATCACAAAAGAAACGCGATCTTTCAGAAATCCAAATCGACGCTTAAGGCCGTAGTTTTTAGCCACTTCACCCGTTGTGTCACATAAAAGCGGGTATGGGAGTTGATGCTTGGTTTTAAAAGCACTGTGTGATTGTTCTGAGTCACTGCTAATGCCAATTACCTGGGCATTATGAGTCGTAAAGCCTAGGTAGTTGTCCCTAAAAGAACAAGCCTGGGCAGTGCACCCAGGTGTTTCATCTTGCGGATAAAAAAATAAAACGACGTTTTTTTGGCCTAAGAACGATTTGAGATCGACCAGGCGCCCATCTTGATCTTTCAAACTAAACAGCGGTGCTTGTGTATTTGGCATCAACATGAAAAGAACTTTCCCAGGACATGCGATGGGCGTCAAGTGCGTTTTTAGCCCATAATGAAGATTATGTTAACTGTCTGGAGAAGTGGGTTTGATTTTGGGTGTTGATATCGTTATGTTATACAGGAAGTCTATGGGACCAAAAATCGAATTCGACTCCAAGCACAAAAAATTTTTTGTTTCAATGAATGGCAAAGAAGCGGTTTTGGAATTTGTTGAGGTGGGCAGTGACACTCTGAACTTTACGCACACATACGTTCCTGGTGAGTTCCGAGGGCAGGGCATGGCAGCCAAGTTGGTCGAAGTCGGTTTAAAATATGCTCGGGATCAGGGAAAAAAAGTCATCGCATCCTGCTCATATGTGAAATCGTATTTGGATACACACGCTGAATTCAATGAGCTTCGTTAATTTCCCAGGGTTGATTTAGCTCAAATAGTCTGGAATTCGCTGACTTACAGCGTTTTTTGATTGCCCAGATACAAAATTGATAGAAGAACATCATCATGAGAGCTGGCGCAAAAAAACAGACACCGGCGATGCTGGAAAGGATAGCGACATTTTGTGGGCTGATGAAGGTTTCAAACTTCTGAACTATGTTTGGAAAGGTAACAGTATCTATGTTTTCTAATACTTCCATGCCCTCGGCGGCGAGTACTAGCCACTCTGTCTGGTTGAAGGCCTTAGCGCTTGTTGATAGATAAAAAAAACAGGCAACCCAGAAGACCCAACGAAGTGGTTTCATCATATTTTCCAGTCTTGCACACCTAAAAAAAACAGTCTACTGGCTAGGCAGCGACGATGTTACTAGATTTCTCAAAGTTCTCTCACGCGGAAATCGCTGATCTCTTGCGTCATCACTGCCTCTCACTGACGGTAGATGAAGCCCTGACGATTCAAAATGGTATTCTTAAGCGCCCGCCTACTCTGACAGAATGTGTTCTCTGGTCCATACAGGGCTCGGAGCATTGTTCCTATAAAAGCACCCGAAAATTTTTGAACACGCTCGTGACCGATGGAGAGCATGTTATCTTGGGTCCCAAAGAAGACGCCGGTATCATATCGGTCGCAACAGATCAAAAAGGCCTACGTTATGGCATCGTGATGAGTCACGAGTCTCACAACCATCCTTCTCAAATAGTGCCCTATGAGGGTGCTGCCACGGGTGTAGGGGGAAATATTCGGGATGTCTGTTGCATGGGCGCCGAAGTGATTGCCATTGCAGACGGTTTGCGGTTCGGTGAACTCTCCCGTCAGAAAACACAGTGGATTCATGAAGGGGTTGTTTCCGGAATCGGCGGCTATGGAAACCCCGTGGGTGTTCCTAATATTGCCGGCGATATTTATTACGACAAAGCCTATAACGATAATTGCCTGGTCACCGTCGTGACATTGGGTGTGGTTCGAGAGGATCACGTGATTCACTCTTATGCACCCAAAAATTCAGACGGCTATGTTTATATCTTGGTCGGAAAAGCGACGGATAATAGTGGTTTTGGAGGGGCAAGTTTCGCTTCTGGAAACCTAGAGGAAAAAAATGAGTCCGTGAATAAAGCCGCCGTTCAAGAACCAGATGCTTTTTTGAAACGGCATTTGTTGAAAGCCAACACGGCGTTATTTGAAGAATTGAGAAACCTGAATCTAATTAGTCGGGTAGGTTTCAAAGATTTGGGCGCCGGTGGCATCGCTTGTGCGACGGTTGAGTTGGCTGACGCCGGTTGTTATGGCGCTGAGGTAGATTTAGAAAAAATACCCACCAGTCTACCAGATTTGCCTCGACATGTGATTTTGTGTTCGGAAACCCAAGAGCGTTTTATGTGGGTGGTTCCACCTGAGCTCGCTGACCTGATTCTGACGCATTATAATCAGCGTTTCGCTTTGCCAGAAATCGCCTCACAAGCGCAGGCCACCGTGATTGGAAAGATCCGATCGGATGGTCAATATCGGGTTCAATATCGTGAAGAAATACTCGTTGATGCAAAAGCGTCGGATATCACACGGGGTCTTCGGGTAGACCGGCCTCTCTTGGAGAGACGTCCGTTATTCGCCGATCCAGAGCTTCAAAATATTGCCCCAAACCAAGTGTTGCTGAAGCTCTTGTCGCACGAAAACATTGCGTCGCGTGCGCCGATCTTAGAACGTTATGATAAACAGGTTCAAGGCAGAACGCTGATCGAGGCGGGTGAGGCTGATGCAGGAATGCTCACACCGTTTAACGAGGACAAGTACCCCGAAGAAATTAGAAATACAGGCGTTGCATTATCACTGGATCAAAATCCGCGTTACAATCAAATTAGCGCCTATTGGGGAGCTGTGAACGCGGTGGTTGAGTCGGCACGCAATGTGGCTGCAACAGGTGCTAGTCCTAGGGCGATCACAGATTGCCTGTGTTTTGGCAGCCCAGAAAACCCGGAGCACTTGTGGGATTTTTCGGAGTCTGTTCGGGGCATCGGCGACGGGTGCAAAGCCCTGGGGGTTCCCGTAATTTCAGGCAACGTGTCGCTGTACAATGAGTCTGCCGGCCAAGCGATTCCACCGAGCCCAATGATCGCGTGTTTAGGATGCATGCCGGATGCCAGAAAAGCCATATCGTCTTCGTTTCAGCAGGCCGGCAGTCACTTGATTTTGGTGGGTGAACGCAAAGATGAATGCGGGGGCAGTGTTTACTATCAGTTGCAGGATGCTTTGGGGACCCATGTTCCAAAGCCGGATTTGAAACGCATCGGCGGCGAGATTGCTGCTGTTACCAAAGCCATCCAACAGGGGTTGGTTTTATCAGCTCATGATATTTCAGAGGGTGGAATTGCGGTTGCTTTAGCAGAGATGAGTTTCAAGAATCTTTTAGGGGTCGATGTTAATTTACCATTTAATTTGCGTGACGATATTTTGTTGTTCACCGAAACTGGCGGTTTTATTCTAGAAGTGGATAGCTCGCATATCGGCTCAGTGTCCCAATTTCTGACAGACGCCCAGATTGATTTCTGGGATATTGGACAAACCACAACGACGCCAGTATTGGCGATGCAAAATCAAATTAAGCTCTCCGTGGGTGAAGCAAAAGCTGCTTGGGAAAATGGGTTGCGGGAGAAACTAGGGTGAGCGCTGTCGACTATAAAATGGCTGGGGTTGATATTGCTGCTGGAAACGAAGCCGTCCGACGCATTAAACACTTGGCCGAGGGGACTTTTTCAAAAAACGTGTTGTCACCCATCGGTGGATTTGGTGCGCTGTATGACTTAAAATCTCTGTTATCAGAGTATCAGCATCCCATCTTAGTGCAAAGCATCGACGGAGTTGGAACGAAGACGATTATCGCCCGGATGATGAACAAGTTTGATACCATTGGCATGGATTTGGTGAGTGCAACCGCCAATGATATTGTCGTGCTGGGAGCGACCCCCCTGACGCTGTTAGATTATATTGCCAGCGAGCAATTAAACCCCGACGTCATCGAACAAATTGTGAGTGGCATTGCCAAAGCTTGCTTAGATAACAATATATCGTTGGTAGGTGGTGAAACTGCCGAAATGCCGCAAACTTATTTGCCCGGTGAGACCGATTTGGTGGGTGTGATCACGGGTGTTGTCGAGAAAGACGCCGTGATCAATGGGCGAGATATTCAGCCACACGATGTTGTTTTGGGGATTCCTTCCAGTGGCTTACATACCAATGGCTACTCATTGGCACGCAAATTATTATTCGACGTGGCCAATTATCATGTCGACAGTTGGAACCACGAGCTAGATTGCACGCTGGGAAAAGCTTTGTTGGAGCCACACATCAATTATACCAAACCCGTGTTGGATTGTTTGAAGAATAAAATTAAAATCAAGGGAATGGCCCATATTACGGGTGGCGGGTTTTTGGACAACATTCCTCGGATTTTGCCCCAGGGTACTGGCGTGAGTATTCAACTGGGTACATGGCCGATTTCACCGCTGTTTACGCTTCTCGAAGAATTAGGCCGACTGGATCAGGCTGAGCTGTTTCGAACGTTTAATATGGGCATCGGACTCGTGATGATTGTTGGGGAAGACCAAGTCGATGGCGTCAGGCAGTATCTGCAGGCCTACGAAATAGGCCGTGTTACCCATTCACATGAAAAAACCGTGAGAATTATTTAAGATGCGAATCGCTGTTATTGTATTTCCAGGTTCTAACTGTGAGAGAGAAACCGGTCTGGCCATCCAGCGTGCTGGCATGACGCCTGTTGAAGTACTATGGAATTCTCCGGCCGAGATTTTGGAAGCCTGCCAGGGTTATGTTTTGGTCGGGGGATTCTCGTACGAAGATCGGGGAAGGGCGGGGGTGATTGCGGCACATCTTCCGATCATGGACGTGATCAAACAGCAGAGCTTGTTGGGTAAACCTGTTTTAGGCATTTGCAATGGCGCCCAGATTTTGGTGGAAAGTGGCCTGGTGTCTGGGGCAGCATTGACTGATAATAAGCGCATTCGAAATGGCAGCGTTGTGGGGACGGGTTATTATAATGCTTGGGTTTATTTGAAACCCTCTCTGTCGGGCAGAAAAAATGCATTTACACGTCTGGTTACTCCAGAATCGATTCTTAAAATTCCTGTCGCTCATGCCGAAGGGCGTTTTTTAGTTTCAGAACCCACGCTGGGATTGTCGACGTTTCAGTATTGCGATGAACATGGGAACGTCCTCGACGAATTCCCCACGAACCCCAATGGTTCCATGGCCAATATTGCCGCGTTGTCAAACAAGGCTGGCAACGTACTGGCCATCATGCCGCACCCTGAAAGAGCATCTGATGGAGATTGTTTGTTCGAGTCAATGCGGGATTATATTCTCAGTGAGAGCAGGCAACTCATCACCCAACTGATCATTACTGATAATCACGCGTTAACCCTTGAAAAAGCCCTTCAAGCCAAAGGCATACCTGTGCGGGTATCACGCCAAATACATTGGCAAATTGATTGTGATTCAGAACAGACTTTTGAACAGATTAAAGCCAGTGGCGTCTTGTTTAACGAGAATAAAGAGCAAGAAATCCCCCCTGCCCCCCTTTTACAAAGGGGGGAGAGTCGAACGCTGTTGGTTACGCCCAAAGAAGATTTGGTGGGTCAACAAAAAATGCAGATGCTTACACGGCATTACGGGATTTCCGGAATCACCGAGATAAAGCGAAGCATTTTGTGGCACATCGATGGACCCACCGAGGGGCTTGATTTCAGTCTTTTCTTCAACCCGATGTCTCATGATTGCACCGACTATGACCAACTATAACTCACTCATTCGCCAAGCCATCCCTCATTGTGTTACTGAAACAGATTTGACCATCGGAAAAAAATACCGCGGCAAAGTACGTGACACCTATGACCTCGGGGACCAGCTTCTGCTTGTTACCACAGACCGGCAAAGTGCTTTTGACCGCGTTTTAGCATCGGTGCCCTTTAAAGGCCAAGTGCTTAACCTAACCAGCGCTTGGTGGTTTGAGAAAACGCGTCATATTATTCCCAATCATGTGCTCGGCATCCCCGAGCCCAATAGAACCCTTGCAAAAAAGTGCAAGGTCTTTCCGATTGAGTTTGTGGTGAGGGGTTATATCACTGGAACCACCAGTACTTCTTTGTGGACGAATTATCAAAAAGGCGTTCGAAATTATTGTGGCCACAGGCTTCCAGAGGGTTTAATCAAAAACCAGCGATTAGAAACTCCATTGATCACGCCGACCACCAAAGAAACAGAGCACGATAGACCCATTAGCCCCCAAGAGATTATCGCCGAAGGACTGATGTCGGAGCGGGACTGGGCAATCGCTTCGAAAGCAGCCTTAGAACTCTATCACCATGGTGCGCAACTGGCGGCGAAGCAGGGTTTGATTTTGGTCGACACCAAGTATGAAATGGGTGTCGATGCGGAGGGTCAGATAACGCTCGTAGATGAGATTCATACGCCAGATTCTAGTCGTTACTGGTTGGCTGAGAGTTACGAGGACCGTTTCAAAAATCAACTAGAACCTGAAAATATTGATAAAGAATTCTTGAGACTGTGGTTTGTGGAGCATTGTGATCCCTATCGTGACGCCATCTTGCCAAAACCCCCAGAAGAATTGATTGTGACACTGTCTTCTCGCTACATTCAGCTTTTTGAGATGATCACCGGTCAACGCTTTCAATTTGAAGGACAAGTATGTGCGGTATAGTCGGTATTTTTTCTGAACATCGCGTTGCGGGAGCCCTCTATGAAAGTCTGATTAATTTGCAGCATCGGGGTCAAGATGCTGCCGGAATTGTGACCTGCCAAAAACGTCTCGAGATTACACAGGGATTGGGCCTGATTCGAGAGATTTTTGATAAAGATAAACTCGTTGCCATGGAGGGGAACATTGGAATTGGTCATACCCGTTATCCGACGGCAGGGGGCTATAGTTTATCCGACGTTCAGCCCATTTGGATGAGAGAACCTCTTGGAATCGCGTTAGCGCACAACGGTAATCTGGTGAATTATAAAGCCCTTTACCAACAATTGAAGCACAAGAATCTGGTTTCGTCGACCGACTCAGAGCTTTTGTTGCACTTGTTGTCCGATGGGCTTTGTGAGGGTTCCCTCTCGTTTGAAAAGATTTGCCAAGCAGTGGGTACCATCTATGAGAAAGCCCAGGGTTCTTATTCGGTTGTGAGTGTTATTGCAGGTCACGGTTTGCTGGCTTTTCGAGACCCGCATGGCATTAAGCCACTCGTGATGGGCAAAAAAAACAACGACATTATTTTTGCTTCGGAAACCACCATGTTTTACCCGCTGGGCTTTGAGTCCTTAGGGGATGTCCAGCCTGGCGAGGTGGTTTTTGTGGATCTTCAGGGGAACTGTTTCAGAAAGATTTTAGCCCACAAACCCTTTAGGCCTTGTATTTTTGAATATGTTTATTTGGCAAAACCCAACGCGACGCTCGATGGTGTGAGTGTATACGCATCGAGGGTTCGAATGGGTCAAAGTCTTGCCAAGAGTTGGCAAATCAAGTTTCAGGATATCAAGCCAGATGTTGTCATCCCGGTTCCATATACATCGAATACAGCGGCGTTGTCGTTTGCAGAGGCTTTGGGGGTTCGTTATTGTGAAGGGCTACACAATAATACTTTTATCGGCAGGACGTTTATCATGCCTGACGGGGAAGACCGCGGAAAAAATATTCGGCGCAAACTAACCCCACACCGCGTTGAGATTAAAGATAAAAGCGTTTTGGTTTTGGATGACAGCATTGTGCGGGGAACGACCAGCCGAAATATTGTCAAAATGCTTCGAGAACATGGTGCTAAAGAGGTTTCATTTGCCTCGGCCTGTGCACCGATTATTGAACCCTGTTTTTATGGCATTGATATTCCTGTTCGATCCGAATTGCTGGCGGCAGAAAAAACAGAAGAAGAGATTCGTCAATACTTAGGTGTTGATCGATTGATTTATCAAGACAGAGAGAAGTTAGCCGAGGCCATTTTGGGTGACTCAGCGAGTCCCATCAAACGCTTCTGTATGGCTTGTATGGATGGCGATTATATTACGGGCGGTATGACTCAGCAAAAAAAGACGGCTTTAGAAATTGAACGGCACACACTTCTGGAGGCCCAATGAATATTTTGATTGTGGGTTCGGGAGCCCGTGAACATATTTTGGCCAAAACCTGTTTTGAGTCACCCACCCCCCATAGGCTATTTTGTTGTGGCAACTCGATGAATCCAGGAATCAAAAAACTCGTGGCTGATTATGCAGTGGTCGAGCCGAGTGATCTGGATCAGGTTCTTGAGCGTGCACTGTTGTGGCGAATTGATCTTGCCGTGATTGGCCCAGAGGCTCCGCTCGAAAAAGGGCTTGCCGATCGGCTCGAGCAGCACGGTATTTTGACTGTTGGTCCCAAACAAAAATTAGCTCGGCTAGAAACCAGCAAAGCTTTTACGCGAGACTTATTCAAGAGATATCAGATTCCAGGTTCCCCAAAATATCAATATTTTAAAAGTCTCGCTGGTGTTCAAAAATTTCTTGAAGAACTGGGCGAGGGCAATTACGTAGTCAAAGCTGACGGCTTAATGGGCGGAAAGGGAGTTAAAGTCGCCGGGGATCATCTTCAAAATATCGACGAAGCGTTTTTGTTTTGTGAGCAGCTCGTACAGTCTGGACGAACGTTTGTGATTGAAGAAAAGCTGGTGGGCCCAGAATTTTCGTGGCTTCATTTTTGTGATGGAGAGCGTTTGATTCCTATGCCGATGGTGCAGGATCATAAGCGTGCTTTTGTAGGCGATACGGGCCCAAACACGGGTGGGATGGGCAGTTATTCAGATGCCAACCATAGTTTGCCGTTTTTGACTCCGACTGATCTCGAGGCAGCTCGAGTAATTAATCAACAGGCGATACAAGCCCTCCAACAAGAATGTGGAGAGTCCTATCGTGGCATCTTGTATGGAAGTTTTATTGCGACTCAAAATGGCATCTATCTAATCGAGTATAATACACGTTTTGGAGATCCGGAGGTTTTAAACTTATTGTCGATTTTCGACGGTGATTTCGTTCAGGTATGTGTCGATATGGCTCGAGGTTCTCTTGAGCCCGAAAGTGTGCGCTTTAAATCCTTGGCGACGGTGTGTAAGTACGCGGTTCCCATCGGTTACCCGGATGCTCCTGTGACGAACCAGCCACTTTCAATCGAGAAAGTTCAGCATCCAGACCAGCTGTATTTTGGGGCTGTGAACGATTTGGATGGGCTCTTGGTGGCCACAGGGTCACGGGCCGTCGCCGTGGTTGGGATAGGCGCTAGTATTGTTGAAGCTGAAAAACGTGCCGAAGAAGAAATCTGTCGGGTCGAGGGGGAACTTTTTCATCGTGAGGATATCGGACGGTTAGCAAGCAGCCTGTCGAAATTAGGCTGATTCTGCCCTTAATTTAAGCCCGGTTTTTGGTGCCCTATTTTGGCGAATTTTTCCCTCTCTTCTCCCAGGCCTGCCCGTGCGCTTTGCGCCCGCGTATGCCTGGGCTACCGCCAATCGTCGCCGCTTACAGCGGCTTCCCTGTTTGCCTTCCGATTCCGGTTTGGAGCCTGCAAGGCGCTGACTTGCCAGTAGCCCAGGCAAAAATCAGCGAGCCTGCGAGCTGATTGCAGGCCTGGGTATGCACCACATACCATCGATGAGCCCTGTAAGGGCGATCTTAATCAAATAAATATTTTGGTTCAAAATCCATCTTGGATGCCTTTAAAAAATGAATGATTTCATCTTGAAAAGTGGCTTTTTTATGATGAATTTCTTGGTCTCTGATGTACTCTCGAACACGAATTGCTTGCGATTCACTGACAGAAAATGCGCCAAAACCAGCTTGCCATGAAAATTGTTTCAGATTCTCACTCTTAGATTTAAGCCACTTCGACGTTGACGTTTTTAGTTGTTCAACCAATTTCGATAACGTCAACGTTCGTGGCAAAGTTAGTAGGAGGTGCACGTGATCGCTCATTCCACCTATTTCATACACCTTCGAACCATTATTCTTGGCGACGGCTGCAAGATAATCGAAGCATTCCCGCCGAATATCAAGACCCAGCCAAGGTGTTCGAGACTTCGTACTAAAAATCAGATGAATCTTAATTGAAGCAAGGGATTGGGACATGATTTAATCAAATAGCGCTGTTCGCTTAAAATTGGACCAATCTTCCATCGACACAAGATCGCCCTTACAGGGCTCATCGATGGTATGTGGTGCATACCCAGGCCTGCAATCAGCTCGCAGGCTCGCTGATTTTTGCCTGGGCTACTGGCAAGTCAGCGCCTTGCAGGCTCCAAACCGGAATCGGAAGGCAAACAGGGAAGCCGCTGTAAGCGGCGACGATTGGCGGTAGCCCAGGCATACGCGGGCGCAAAGCGCACGGGCAGGCCTGGGAGAAGAGAGGGAAAAATTCGCCAAAATAGGGCACCAAAAACCGGGCTTAAATTAAGGGCAGAATCAGCCTAATTTCGACAGGCTAGTTAGCAAGCATTTTCTAATTGAGCCCATGGTTCCTGAAGACCCAGTTTGGTGATCCAATTCTGTAAATAGGACTCATCAATCTGGGTTTGGGCCAGAATGCCTTGAATATCGCGAAGATGTTTTTGGGAGGCACCCTCTCGAAAATATTCAAGTTTTTTGAGAATTACATCTTCTGGAGCGGCCATGAAGACCTCTGCATCGCCCCAAAGCGGTACTTTGCGTCGACGTTCAAATTCTGTCCTCCCATGCTCTGAGTTTTTTCGAATCACCAGATCAATCTTGAGACCTGTTTCATGATGAATCAAATTAAACTGGCCTTGGCGTAATATCTCCGGTTTAACGATTTCTTCGGGAGGGCAGTAGTACTCTTCTTCCGGGAATATTTGCTCGAATTGAGCAGCATCTTTGGGTGAAACCTGCACAACCAAATCCAGATCATGAGTCATTCTGGGTTCGCCATAGGTCATAGACGCTACCGAGCCAACAACCATGTAAGAAATATGAGCGGCTTCTAGCCTATGAGTGACTTCCAGAAAGGCTGTGATCAGATCTTTCATCAGCGACAACCTCTTTCAATCAACGCATACGCTGCATGGTTGAGCTGTATCTCCGTCCACTCTGGATGCTTTTTTGCCAGCTGAGATTTCTTGAGCTGGTAGGCAAACATGAACATGTCGTTCATGGCCTTCATTTTTTTATGGATTTTCTTAGGATCGAGCTCTTGCATAGCCATCCTATAGCATTTAGATCGGCTGCATTCCATTGATTAAGTCTTCCAGAAAGTAGTCCATCCCGTGTTCGTCCAGCGGATTCAGGGTAACTCCAGGGTAACTTAATAACACGCCATCATGTGTGTTTAACATGGGAACGATATCGGTGACGCGCACATGATTCGTGAATAAGCGATTCAAGACTTCTTGGGGGAGATCTGGGATTCCCAAGGTGTTGATGCGGATTTTTCGCCCACCGGGTGCATTGAATGCGTGACACTCAAAGTTCAAGTCTGGATTCTGGTGATAGGCGTTTTGTGCCAGCAAGTTTGCCATGGTCCCACCATAGGAATGCCCTGTGAATATAATGCGTGAATTGGGATGCCCTTTGAGTAGCCACGCAACAACTTTCCGGAGGTCTTCGAAAGCCGATATAAACCAGTCTCGATTTTTATCCTTGGCATGGTCATAGTGCTTTTTGTACTTGACTAGGCGTTCCCAAGAAAAAATATAATCCAAAACATGTTCAGTCGGTGCAATGTGTGCGTTGGATATCCAATTCTGGAAATTACTCGTGCCACGAATGGCGATGTAGATTGTGTCAGCCTGAATGTTACGAACAGCCACCAATCGATTGCCATAGAGTTTGTTCTCATGAACATATAGCGACTCAAAGGGTGTGATCATGTCGTCGTCATAAGCCACGCGGGCCATCTGAGCGATATCTATCAACGGATTTTGAGCAAACAAAATCCCCGAAAATAGGGCGAACAGTAAGTATTTCATAGCAATCTATCCGTCAGTTGAACCAAATGGGTCGCTGGTTGGTTTATCTGTCGTTCTTTGTTAAAAACCAGATATGAAGTCACTGGTGTCTCAAATACCATTGTTCTTCCGCGTGTAAAGTGATCCAGGGCTTGATTGAACACGTCTCCATGGGTGATGACAATGTGGGTACGACTGCTTAACAGTGAACCGAAAAAATTCGTCAGCGCATACTCCCACTCGGAATTGTCGTGAAACAGTGAATAGGCTCCTGGAAGAGAGATGGCAGGAGCACCTGCGGGGGCTCCCCGACGCGATCGGTTAGCTTGGAAAGGCATTTCCTGAACTGCTTCGTGAAACGCGAAAGCGACTCTTCTAATGCCACGAGATTGCAAAACACGTTGCACCTGTTCCGCAGTTTGAGTCGTTCTCAGGAAGGGACTGACATACATGAATACCTCAGTCACCCCGCCTGCAATCAAACGGTCTGCGAGGAGATTGGAAGATGCATTAATTTCGGTGCCAGCGGTAGCGGCAAGAGCTGGGTTTCCATATTGTTCACCCTGACTAAGATTTGGCGTCGGGCCTTAAACTATACAGATCTATGTGGGTTGTCAAGAAGGCCTGTTTTCCCTTGGAAATGTAAAATAATCCTTATTTTTCAGTTGGATACGTGACTTGCGGTGGAATTTGACAATTGGGGCCATATTCCTTACTATCTAGTAAGGAGGTGCCGGATGACAGCGGCCACTTTGACCAGCAAGGGGCAAATCACGGTCCCCAAAGAAGTTCGACAGTTTTTAAGCCTGAGCGCCGGTGACAGGCTAGATTTTATCATTGATCGAGACGGTGAAATTAGACTCAAACCCAGTTATGTTGATGTGTCTGATTTAAAAGGGATTCTGAAGCAGACTCATCAAAAAACCATTAGCTTGGAAGAAATGGAGGCAGCGATTAAAGCCGGCTATCAAAGGAATCATGCTTCATGATTGGGGTTGATACGAATGTTCTAGTCCGTTATCTGGTTGAAGACGATCCGAAACAAAGTGCACAGGCTTCTCATTGGGTTGATTCCATCGGGCACAAAAAAGAATCTATCTTGATTAATCAGATCGTTTTCTGCGAGCTGGTTTGGATTTTACAAGGTCCCTATCAAATTGATAAAAAGACTCTGGTTGCCACACTTGAAAAAATCTTGCTGGCCAAGCAATTCGAAATCGAATCAAAAGATGAAATCTGGCAGGCTCTTTCTGGATTCAAGAGTCAGGCTGTCGATTTCGCCGACGCACTGATTGGCGTCAAAAACCAGATGGCTGGCTGCAGAACCACAGTCACTTTTGACCAAAAGGCTTTCAAGAAGCTTGGCACTTTCACGGCTCTCTAGCCACATGGTGTTGCCATGATGACCCAATTGCGCCAACAAGCGCCATCATGATCAACTTGGGTATTTTGGGATCGACGCGAGGCACATCGATGCAGCCCCTGATCGATGCCATTCGAAACAACCAACTCAAAGCCAGGATTTCTGTTGTGCTGAGCGATATAGCAACAGCGCCTATTTTATCCAGAGCCAGAGAACACAGAATCCCCGCTATTTTTGTGGATCCGACAGGTTGCTCGCGCGAACAATATGACCGTGCACTCTCGGCGAACTTAAGCAACCATCAGGTTGATTATGTTTTGTTGGTTGGCTATGCGCGTATTCTGTCTCCGTTTTTTACGACCCATTGGCGTCATCGTGTGTTTAATGTTCACCCATCGTTGCTGCCTGCGTTTGCCAACAAAATGGATCGCGCTGTTCATCAAGCGGTGCTCCTATCGGGCGTCAAAGAAACGGGCTGCACCGTGCATGAGGTGACTGAGGCTGTTGATGGAGGGCCTATTGTTGTTCAAAAAAAATGTCCCGTTTTGGATGACGATACCGTCGATACGCTCAAACACCGTGTTCAAAAATTGGAAGGAGAAGCCTTAATTGAAACCTGCATGAATCTTTAATTCGATTTATTTTTTGGGTCGATTGACATTGCTGCCGGACGCATCATCAGCAGGAGGCTTCAGTGTAGAGACACCGGGTGTCCAATCGGCAGGGGCCTCTGAAGGGGGCTGTCCATTAAAGGTGGGCGGCTTGAAATTGAGGTTACTTGATTTTGCGATCAAGGTGAAGCCCGGCAGTGTGATTTCACCTGTCGAAATTTTATTGGCGGCGGTAGATAAATTTTCGATTTGAGTGGGTGGTAACGAGATATTTTTCCCGCTGGCATCTTGAACCGTGGCGGCAGCCGATCCGGTTCCGAAATTACCGCTATTGGCAAAAGCGCCTCCTATGGCATGCGTCATGGCAACAGAATCTGTACCCACCAGAAATGCCTGGTGCGACAAAGCTGCTAAATTGACCATATAGGCTGCGCCATCCTGACTTTGACCCCCGATGGTTGGGTTGTCTGGTTGGGTGCCCACCACATTTTTGATTCCCCAGGTCTGTGAAACCACATAATTAGCATTGATGGCTATCCTCGCGGTTTGTTCTATAAAAGCTTTTTCTTGAAAGACGAAGTCTCTTCGAGCTTGCTTCAAAGCGGCTTCAAAAGCCGGATCTTTGAAATTGGGGTCGAGAGCCTGTCCTTTAAAAGAATCAGGGATCAGTCCTTCGTCGAGGGCTTTAGTGATCACAGCCTGTCTGGCTTGCTGCTGGTATCTCTGAGCCGCCATATCTGTAAAAGGTGTAATGGCTACTTGTATGGTTTCCCCATTGACTTTGTTGTTGCTGTCGACCGGAAGAATTGTGTTGAGAGGTGTCGATAACGTTACCGTTTTTCCGCTGCCTTCCTCCACATAACTACCAGAGGTGAGCTGTACAACAAGGGTTGCCAAATTTCCAACAACGTCAGGCTGCAAAATATCTATGGAATAGCTCCCGTCAGTATCTGTAGTTCCGCTTCCTAAAAGCTGAGTTGTGTCTGGTTGACCATCAGGCAATGCGGCGTATATGCTGACTCTTCCGTTTGATACAGGCCCCAACATGGCCACGCCTTTAATGGTTACGATCGGAATGGAATTGCCTTTGCCCCCACTGCCAGGATCGCAGGAAATTAAGAACAAGAGGGCGATCAAATTTAGAATTAAGAAATTTGACGGCCTAACGCGTCGCATGGATTCCCCCCCCTATCTCCTGGTTCTTATTATATATAATGCCGATTGGATCCGCAAGAAAATATGCAATAAATCGTAAGCCGTTGATTTAAAAGCGGTAAATTAGCTTGGCGCGTACAGAAAGACCTGGTTGCGCAACCGAGTCTAGAACAAAATCAGGTGCTACGGGATCATTGCGCTGTTGATTCCAAAAATTATAAATGCTTCCAGAAATTTCTAAATTCTTAACCAAATTCACACTAAAAAGTGTCAGATTGCCAACGATAAAGCCAGGGAGTCTATTGTTGCCTGCGCTGGTTTGACGATCACTCATGGCCAGCAGCTCGATGCTTCCAAAAATTTTCTCTTGATACAGTGGAACCACCAGCTGTAGTTTTCCCATGTGCTCAGGAGAATTGCTTAAGTGCTGATTATTATCTGCATTAACAGCATTCGAGTAAGTGTAATTAATACGTCCACGCCAACCTTTTCCCCAATTGGTTTCAAGTCCAACAGTTCCTCCTAATACTCGGGTGGAGTCCACACCGACAAAAATCGTATTGTTGTTGGAATCTGTTCTCTGAGCAATGAGGCCCGAAATGTTATTAAGAAATAAGCCCGTGTTGACACGATAGTGTTTTTCGAATGCTTGTTCCCAAACGAGTTCATACGAACGGATGGTTTCAGGCTTCAGACTGTCTTTATAGCTCGTGCTGAGGTAGTTGAATTCATAGGCGTTGGGAGCACGATAAGCTTGTCCAAAAAGAAATTTAAACGTGGTGGGTTCCCACGGGTGATAAATCAAGGCTGCTCGAGGGTTTAAAGTATTTCCAAAAGTGGAGAAATAATCATAACGCAAACCTGCGTTTAAGACTAAATTATTCAAGATATTGAATTCTCCTTGCAAATAAGAGCCCACTGAAAACATGGGAAAATTTTTGTCGATGATGGTTTTGGCTGGATCCAAATTATGGTTAGAGAGGTAGCGAAGAGGGTCTTGTCTAAACTCCGCACCCAATGTCAAACGCAGCTTTGAAAAAAAAGTTTGACTCAACTGATTCTCAACTCCCCACCACAAAGCCCTGGGTTTATCTTGATTAATGATTGGATCTACGCGAGGTGCTGTCGGTGGCATGGCTTGTGTGCCATCGTAGGCGTAATAGTCTCCATAGATTCGAGCCAATAAATGGAGTCCACGTGAGAAATCATGTTCATAACGAAGTTCTGTATAGGCTCTTGCGTCTGCCACATTGGTATTTGGATTTCCTAAAACGGTCCTATAGGGAGCGCTCGGAAATTCTCGATAGCGTTGACCATATAAAGCCTCCAGCGTGAAATCCTTGTAAGAAGCTTTTCCAAAGACATTCAAGGCATTCATATGATCATGGTCAAATACGGAATTTTTTCCAGGTGGTACCCCTGGATAATTGGGGTAATTTATTTCCAGAGCGCCCCGACTGTCATAATAACTGCCTGAAAGCAAAATATTAGGACCTGACTCAAAGTTCAGTGTTTGGGTAATGCGACCTTGTTTAAAATCTTCAGAGGCATAACTGCCCGCTATTTCACCGCCGTGTTCTGGAAAACGATCTGTCTCACGGGTGACAACGTTAATAATCCCAAAAAAAGCATTGTTGCCATACAAGACGGAACCAGGACCTCGAATAATTTCGACGCGCTCGATTAAGTCGACGTCGAGGGGGAATTCATAATTGATTAACAGAGAATCATAGATGGGCTCATTCATACGATGGCCATTGATATTCAGTAAAAATCGGCCTCCGTAATCACCCGGTCGGTTGACACCTCGGACGCCTAAAAAGTTGTAGGCACCGTCGAACGTGGTATAAAAATCTCGGACGCCATTTAAGATGTCAGCCAGTGTTCGGTAGCCGAATTTCCGAATATCATCCGCTGTCATGATGCTCACATCTGAGGGAGCATCGGTTATTTTTTGTTTGTATTTAGAAGCTCCCACGACGGTTGGGACTTCAACCGTCATGAGTTCTTGAAGGCTCATATTGCTTAGATCTTTGGTTTCTGCATAAACAGAAGAAACACTTAGAAAAAGAAATAGGTACCAATACATAGCTAAGCTTCTTGAGTAGGCAGGTGAACTATTTCGAGCCAGTAATTTGTTGTTTTTTGCATGATTTGAACCAAACCATCAAAAGTGACTGGCTTGGTAATAAATGAGTTAGCTCCTAAGCCATAAGCTTGTAGAACATCTTCTTCTGCACGTGAAGTTGTCAGCATGATGATAGGAATATCGTGGCTTTTTGAATTTTCTCGAACAATCTGAAGAGCCTCGAGCCCATTCATTTTAGGCATCTGAATATCCAAAAAGATGAAACCAGGTTTGGGTCCGTTTTTCAAATGATGGATCAGTTGCTCAGCACTTTCCAAAAATTGAGTTGGGTTGCTGATCCGGCAAGTTTTTAAGGCATCAGCAATCAGCAGTCGGTCATCTGGATCATCATCCACCACCAAGATAGTCACGGGTTTTTTAGTTGTCATAGAGACAGGTTAAACTAGATGAGAGATGAAAATCTTGAATTCAAATTGTTTTTTCAAGGATTGGGTTGGTGAATCGGTAAAATGATAATAAAAGTGGCTCCCTCCCCGACGCCACTCTGGGCTTTGATGCTTCCTTGGTGGCGTTCAATAATTTTCTTGACAATGGCCAGGCCTACACCGGTGCCTTCATAGTCGTTTCGAGTGTTGAGGCGCTGAAAAATCCCAAATATCTTATCGGCATATTTCTGATCGAAACCAATTCCATTGTCCCGAACAGTGATTTCACATTGGCCTGTTTGTCCATTGGTGAGGAAGCGGCCCTCTACTTGAATGTACGGAGGAATGTTGTCCCGGTTAAATTTAAGTGCATTACCCACCAGGTTTTGAATCAGCTGCCTCATTTGTAAGGGGTCTGCATCGATGGTGGGTAGATTGATCAAATCAACCTGTCCTTGTGTGCTTTCAATGCGAGTTTCTAAATCTGATAAGACTTCCCTCGCAATGGTATCAAGATTAACAGGAACAAAGGGCTGAGTTTTGCTGGAAACACGTGAAAACTCAAGCAGGGATCGAATCAAGTCTTGCATGCGTGAGGCGGCATTTTGCATTCGACCCAGATAATCCAGCCCCTCTTCCCCAAGGGTTTCCGAAAATTTATCTTTGAGTCTATCTCCAAATGCTCGAACTTTACGCAAGGGTTCTTGCAAATCGTGTGAACAGATATGCGTAAAATCTTGTAAATTTCGATTGCTTTCTTCAAGTTTTGTCGAATAGCTTTTGATTTCACCGAGCATGTGATTGAATGCAAGGGTCAGATTTTTTAACTCTTTTTGTTTGGGAATCGGTACACGTATGGAGTAGTCATTGTCTTTAGAGACCCTCTGAGCAGCCTGGGCGAGGGCGATGATGGGTTCTGAAACAAAATTTTGCAGGTGCCCGGCAATGATGCCAGCTGCGACCATGGCCAATATTAGTATAAACAAAAGAATGAGAGCATACTGATAAAGACGACTATAAATTTCGTCTAAATCACTGACCAATATGATTCTCCCCACGACTTCGTTGTCCAGGACAATCTCTCGAGCAACCTTAAAGACTTGCTTTCCAGAAGAATCACCATAATGATAGATTGCAAAAATTTTGCCTTCGGAGTCTAGTAAAGTAGCTTTTACAATATGGGGTTTGGCTGCGATGGCCTCTAACGTGGTTTGGGCGGATTTTTTATCACCAAACAGGAGGGCTGCTCGACTGTTGGTTCCCAAAATCTCTGCGTGAGCCGTTAAGTCCGCAATCATATTTTGCTTCATCATGGTCCATTCATAAGTGAACAGACAAAGGGCGGCCAAGAGTAGAGCGGCCGAGCAGGTAGACAGAATGATTAATTGCAGCATTCGGCTCAGTGTCATGATGTTTCCTTGGCGAGTTTGAGTAACTCAGAACTAAGTTTAATATTGAATTTTTTTGCAAGTTCTAAATTGACAGAAAAACGCACGTTTTTGTTTTCCATCATCAAGCTAATAATTCCTATGTTTTCACCGGAGATTTTTGGATCTGTCACGGACAAAACACTGAATTTTTTAGCCAGAGCCAGCAAGGCTTGCATTTCTTTGGGATCTGATGTGCCAATAAATAGTACTTGAGAACCCCCTTTGTTTTTAAACTCGCTCACCGTTGAAAAATATTTGACCACAATATTGCGATCGCCAATTTTTTTGTTAGCCGTCAGTTTTTCCAAAGCATCTTCGAATGGATTGTCTCCTAAGACTCCGAAAATGAGGGGGGTTTTGTCAGGGGGCCATTCGGTGAACTTGGCAAAATTCAAGATAAACGCGGCTTTGACATGATATTCAAAAGAGGTTTCGGCCTGGAGGCTTAGCCCAGCCAAAACCAACATGAATAGCAATATTTTTTTCATGGTACTGTGGTAGGCGGCTGCTGATTATCGAGGAAACATCTGATCTGCTCCATGATGATTTTAGGGGCAACGGGTTTTTGGATAAAGTTTGTGATCGCGTCTGGTTGAAAGCCATTTTCTCCAAAAGCATATTCAGGATTCCCAGACATATAGATTACTTTGAGATTTGGATATTTATCACGCAGGCCTTTGACCATTTCAATTCCGCTTTTTTTAGGCATCTGTACATCGCTGAGTACCAAGTCAATGGTTTTGTTTGCTTTTTTGAGAGCCAGGTTGAGACCTTCTTCCCCATTGCTTGCAGCGACAACAAAATAGCCTTGATGTTCCAAGGACGCTTTAAGGACCTTCAGCAAATTTTCTTCGTCTTCTACGAGCAATATGGTTTCATTTCCATGAAGGTTAGTATGGTTGGGGGCTATTTTAAGAATGGAACTCGTGTCTGTTTCTTCTTCTATCTTGGGGAAATAGAGATTGAAAGTAGTGCCTTTTCCTAATTCACTGTGGAGTTCAATCGTGCCACCCGATTGCTTCACAATTCCATATACAGTGGCCAAACCAAGTCCCGTCCCTTTGCCAACCTCTTTGGTGGTAAAGAAAGGCTCAAAAATGTGGCTTTGGGTTTCTTCGCTCATGCCTTTGCCGGTATCTGTAATGGTCAAAACAACCTGTTCACCCGAGGGTATCGTTGAAGTTGATATCGTAATTTGGCCATTTTGTCCTAATGCATCTCGTGCATTAAGCACCAAATTTAAAACAACTTGTTCAAATTGGCCGATATCAATCTGGATGAGAGGTAATTTTTCAGCGTATTTAATGGTCAAGACAACGTCTTCTCCAATCAGGCGTTGGAGCATTTTTTCAATATGATTTAAGAGACTATTCATATTGGCTGCAACAGCTACATTGTGCTGTTTTCTGGTAAAGGCCAACAACTGCTTGGTTAAACCGGCTGCTCGTTCTGCAGACTTTTTAAGTTCTTGAACAATTTCAGCCGCCACACTGGAGGGTTCAAGTTTTTCCAACAAAATATCTGAATAGGCAAATATGACCGTCAATGTGTTGTTGAAATCATGGGCTATACCACCGGCCAGTCGGCCAATCGCATCGATTTTTTGGGATTGTTGAAGTGAGAAGAGGGCTTTGTCCCGCTCTTTTTGAATGCTTTGTCGATTGATGGCATAACGTAGGGATCGTCTTAACAGAGGAAAATCAAATTGGCCTTTTTCAAGAAAATCGGAGGCTCCTGCCAAGATGGCCTCACTTTCTATTTCTGGGTCACTTCGACCGGTGAGTAAGATAAGTGGAATGTCTACCGATTGTGCACGCAGGTTTTTGATAAGCCCTAACCCCGTTTCGCTGCCTAAGTAATAATCGATTAGAGCAGCATCATAAGATTTTTTGGTGAGATTCATCATGGCATCAGAAAAAGAGGTGGCCCGCTCTAATTCGAAGTGCCATTCATGGGTATCCTTGATTAAATTTTTAAGTAAAAAATAGTCATCATCATCGTCTTCCACAATGAATATATTGAGCGCTCTTCTTTCGGTTTGTTTGTTTTCCATGAAACTAGGCTAAACCAAACTTAGAGTGAAAATCTAGAATAGGGGCGAATTAAGGTTGACTCGTTGGCTCTATTACGCCAACATTTGGCTTATCGCCAGCTGTCATAGACATGGTGGTTTCCAAACTTGCCCGGTCTGCTGATTTTGCAAAAGGCTCTATAGTATCCTAAAAACATGGAAAATAAAATTAAAACGGTGGGCCCTCCTATACTAGTACCAGAGGATAGACAGGAAGAACCAGCTGCACAGAATCCCGATACCCTGCAGCTGACTTCGATGACTCCCAGCACAGCAGTAGCCGTTCCCCAAGGCCCGCATGCTGTAGACCCCATGCCCACTGCAGAGTTTCCAAATTTCTTCCATACCAACGACCCGGTCAAAGCGGCACGGATACAAGCAAAAGTAACCGAGGCCATGGCCTCGGTTTTGAGGCGATTGGACCTTCCCTATGTTCTAAAAACTGGCCAAATCAGCCGGAATGGTTTTTTTGAAGAACTTGAAAAAAAGATCCGGGCTCTAGATCCCGACGCGAAAGTCTATATTTCTGGTGGCGTTGTGCGAAGTATTTTGGGTTATATTTATAAAAAAATCTACAATGAGCACCAACGACAGTCGACAGAAGACACAACAGAAAATGTATTGAATCGCATTATTCAAGGAGCTAGTCGAAAGCCTATTCTGGATGCATTGTTTGAGATCTTTCCGGTAGACCAAGACCTACCCAAACTATCTGCCCTAGGAATTGGGAGTGATTTGGATGTCTCCGTGGATTTTTCGGGCGGCTGCACTCCAGATAAACGTGAAGAGATTAAGCAGATAACCAAACAATTTATTGAGAGTGCCACCGACCAACTCATGCCGCAGGCAGACAAAACCTCGGTGCTGACCAGAAGTGTTTTGCCGGTGGGCGACGTTGTCGAACGCAAAGCTCAGTTGGAACGCTCTATGGGCCAAGGTGGTAGTCCATTGGACTGGCTCGCTTTCCCCGTTTCATCTGCTTCTGGGACTCAGTTTGTCGAAGGTGTTCCTGGCACTTTAGGGCGATTTTTGAAAGGCGAAATCGAGTATGTGTCTCCAGAACATGCAGACAATCGAGACGAACAATGCATTCGGATGCTTCGACCACTGTTAGAATTGCCCTTCCTAAAGCCGTCGACAAAGGGAGCTCAGATATTAATTCAAGAACTAGAGCTTATATTGGCTAAACTTAATAAAAAGATTCCGCTCGAGGGTGAAAGGCCCCTTAAAGAATTTGCAAAGATGCTCCGAAATGCTCGATTTGAAGCGGCGCATAATCGATTCAGCGTTCCCCGAGAAGGAGACCCAATAGGGCGCTTGGTTCATCAGATTTCAATGTCTGCTCCTAGAGGGGAAAAGGATCTTCCCTTGGTTCCCGAATTTACACAAAATCGGAAAATCGATACACGTAATGTAAACAATCACAGCATCGATAGATTTTTAATGAATCCCACTGAATTTCGACAAAACTACACAGACAACGGTTCGCTCTATCATGGAACCCCGAAGCTCGAATATGTGCTCACCATGATCCGAAATGGGTTGATTGCCAGTATCCCTGGAAAGCAGGGGACAGCGGCCCTTGGAGCAGGGACCTATACGGCCCAAGAACGTTCGACATCTGCTAAGTATGTTGGCAGTGAGGGGACGGTATTGGAGCTCAAGGTGAGTTTGTCTGATCATCTTCGAGTCCTGGATCTGCCTCGTTTTATGAACGAACAGGCAGTTCTCTACCAGAGTCTAGAAAAAGAAGCCAAACAAAATGACATAGATATTAACCAGTACTTGGCGCGAAAATTTGATCTAGATATCATTATCAACGAATATCCATTGATTATGAATGCAGCAGCCATCAGATTGCCGAAAAAAATCAATGAGTTAATCCGAGCTAAACTTCAATCGGCATTTTCTGTGAGAGAACGACTGGTGGCTAGGGATTTATTGAAAACACTTCAAGAATTGAGGTCTTTCGAACAATTGGGCGCAGTGCTTGGGCTGAAGGATCTGCCGTCGCTGCCCTCAGATTTAGAGATTCACAGGCAGATCGCAGATTGCCTGAAGGATTCAGATGTCCCTGTGCGCAGGGCTGCAATTGGTCTCCTGGGTACGATTAAACCCACGGTTCCAGACATCCACAAGCAGATCGCAGATTGCCTGAAGGATTCGGATGTCCTTGTGCGCAGGGCTGCAATTGATCTCCTGCATACGATTAAACCCACGGATCCAGAAATTCACAAGCAGATTGTGGGATACCTAACTCATTCAGATGTCTTTGTGCGCAGGGCTGCAATTGATCTCCTGGGTACGATTAAACCCACGGATCCAGAAATTCACAAGCCGATTGCAGCGTGCCTAACTGATTCAGATGCCAATGTACGCAGGGCTGCAATTGATCTCCTGGGTACGATTAAACCCACGGATCCAGAAATTCACAAGCCGATTGCAGCGTGCCTAACTGATTCAGATGCCAATGTACGCAGGGCTGCAATTAAGACCCTTGCTGCAATTAAAGCCCTTGATGCGATTAAGTCCACGAATGTAGAGATTCAGAGGGAGATCGCAAATTGCCTAACTGATTTAAAGGCCAATGCGTGCAAGGCTGCAATTAAGTTCCTTGCTGCAAGTAAGCCCGAGGATGTAACGATTCAGGGGAAGATCGCACAGTGCCTAACTAATTTAGATGCCAATGTGCGCAACGCTGCAATTGAGTTCCTTGGGGCGATTCAGCCCACGAATTTAGAAATCCTCGCGCAGATTGCAGCGTACTTAGAATATCCAAATCCAGATGTAGGCAGGGCCGCAATTAGGGTCTTTGAGGCGATTAATCCCACGGATTCAATGATTCAGCAGATTACAGCGCGCCTAACTGATCCAGACGCCAAGGTACACGAGGCTGCAATTGTGGTCCTTGAGGCGATTGATCCCACGGATCCAGAGGTTCAAAAACAAATGGACGCGTATAGACAAAAAAATCCTATCGAATCCGACTTAGAGTGAAAATCTAGAATAGGGGCGAATTAAGGTTGACTCGTTGGCTCTATTACGCCAACAGGTGTCAAGATGAAACGTGCATTGATCTCAGTCTCAGACAAACAAGCCTTGATTCCGTTTGCCCAGCAATTGCATGAATTGGGGTTCGAAATTATCTCGACGGGTGGCACCTGTGCCTTATTGCGCGGGGCTCATATCCCGGCGATTGAGGTTTCGACCCTCACGCAATTTCCTGAAATCATGGACGGTCGCGTCAAAACACTGCATCCGAAAATTCATGGCGGTATTTTAGGGAGACGAGATACTCACCAAAATGTTGCCAGAGAGCATGGAATTAACTGGATAGATTTGGTCGTGGTCAATTTGTATCCCTTTGCAGAAACAATGGCCATCGAACAAATTGACATTGGGGGTCCAGCCATGATTCGCTCGGCGGCGAAAAACATGGAATTTGTCACGGTTGTGGTGGATCCAGCTGATTACGACCGGGTCATCACGTGCTTGAAAACAGAGAAGGGTCTGACTTTTGCAGACCGTCGTGCTTTGGCCAGCAAGGCATTTAAGCACACGGCTGACTATGATGCCCTGATTCATGCTTCTTTGGGGGCTGATTTCCCTAAGAATTTATCTTTAGGACTCACTCAATCTTATGACCTGCGTTATGGCGAAAACCCTCATCAAAAAGCGTGTGCCTATCGTTTGGACAAGGCTCCGAAGGGATTATTAGACGCCGTCGTTCACCAAGGAAAACTTCTTTCTTATAATAATCTCGTAGATGGCGATGCCGCGGTAGCCTGTGTTCGTGAGTTTTCTTCCCCAGCTTGTGTGATTGTTAAGCATGCAAATCCCTGTGGAATCGCCCAGGCGTCGACTTTATCTGAGGCTTTCCAGAAAGCTTTGTCTGGCGATCCAGTTTCTGCTTTTGGCGGTATTATTGCCCTGAATCGGCCCTGCGATTTAAAAACAGCTGAAGCCATTTCTAAGACGTTTTTTGAAGTGATTATTGCACCGAGCTATTCACAGGATGCATTGCAACTGTTCGCACTAAAGCCCAATCAGCGTGTGCTTTCTTTCGAATTCCAACCGATTTCTGGGCTGCAGTGGCATTATCAGGCCATCGAGGGTGGGTTTTTAGTCCAGGAGAAGGCTGTTTATTTAAGGCCTCCAGAGGACCTGCAGGTGAAAACCCAGCGCAAACCCAGTGAGCAAGAGTTGGCGGCGTTGTTATTTGCCTGGCAAGCTGTAAGACATGTCAAATCCAACGCCATTGTGATTGCCAAAGAGAATCAGACCCTTGGAATCGGCGCTGGGCAAGTTTCGCGAATTGACGCCGTTGACATCGCCATTCGTAAGGCTATTGATCGCTTGAACGGGTCTGCGTTGGCTTCAGATGCTTTTTTTCCGTTTCGTGACAGCATTGACCGGATTGCCCAAGCGGGCATCAGCTTGGTGATTCAACCGGGAGGATCCGTACGTGATCAAGAAGTGATTCAAGCCTGCGACGAGCACAATATTGCCATGGTATTGACAGGAACACGGTGTTTCAGGCACTGATTGGGGAGAATGATGAAAACATTGGTGAGCATTATTTCGGGATCAAAATCAGACTGGGCCACGATGGAGCATGCGAGTACGACGCTCACGGTTTTGGATATTCCGCATGAATACAAAGTATTGTCGGCGCATCGCACACCTGATGCTTTGCACGAATATATCAAAATGGCTGAAGGACGGGGCATTGAAATTATGATTGCAGCGGCGGGTGGTGCAGCCCACTTAGCAGGAGTGATTGCTTCTCAAACACTGTTGCCGGTCATTGGAGTGCCCATGACTTCGGTTTTAAACGGTCTGGATTCTTTATTGTCGATGGCGCAAATGCCGGGTGGGATCCCGGTGGCAACGATGGCCATAGGCAAAGCAGGCGCGGTGAACGCAGCGCTTTTTTCAGCGAGCCTGCTGGGACTAAAATATCCTGAATATCGCAAAGCAATCGAGGCTTACAGACAGCGCCAAGCCGATGCGATTTTGGCTTAGACGCAGCCCAAAATCCGCCTCAGCCTCTGACAGCTTTCTTCTAGCACGACACGAGAAGGCCCAAAGCTAAAACGAATGTGATTTTCAAACCGAGATGGCCTTGGATGTCTCTTTTTTCCTGGGTTAATGTCAAAAAATCGACCGGGCACGACAATCACTTTTTGTTCTAGCGCGGCTCTAAAAAAATTCATATCACCTTGAAGTTTCTGGGGGAGCTTGTCGAGTTTGCCCCAGATATAAAAACTGCCTTCTGGAGGAGATTCGACCGTAATACCCATCTGGGTGAGTTCGCTGAGCAAATAATCACGCTTTTCAGAAAAAACTTTGTAAATCGCCTGACTTTCGGCATTCACATACGAGTCCTCTAACAGTGAGATTGCCGCTTCTTGAATAGGCCTGCTGGCACCGCCATCTAAAAAAGATCCAGCTGATTTCAGGGCATCGATGACTGTTCGAGGGCCCAGCGTCCAAGAAAGTCTGAGGCCTGGATATCGCCAATTTTTAGTCAGCCCGTCAATAATCAATACTTGATCTTGGTCAACGTCTTCAACAAATTCAGCCGCAGAAATCGGCCCGCGCGTATTCCCCCACACATAATGGCTGTAAAACTCGTCAATAATCAGCGTCAGGTCTAACTCTTGAGAGGTACGCAGCCAATCTTGTAATGCAGGACCCTGCAACGTCGTGCCTGTTGGATTGCTGGGATTTGAAAAGAGCAGGGCGCTTAAACCTCTGCCGAGCACTTCTTCTCTAAGTTTTTCAATTGAAATTCGATATTGGTACTCGCCATGTAACAAAATAGGAATTGGCGAAAATACATGAAATATATCTAAGAGTTCTTCATAGGCTGTGTAGTCGGGCAAAAAGTGGCCTAGATTAACAGGCCCTAGGGCCGCTGCAGCTCGCGCGACTGCCAAACGGCCACCAGCGGAAATGGCCACGTTATCAGCGGTGTATAAACTTTTTTTATTTTGACGAAACCGTCGATTATAATAAGCAGCGACGGCTTCACGCAAAGCTTTCACTCCGCTAACGGGGGCATAGTCATGAGAATCCGGTGAGATGCTTAAATGGGTCAAGCGGGGCGGGGAGCCGGGCAGGAGACCAGTTTCAGGCTGACCTTGACCTAAATTGCACCAGTCTTTAGATTCCAGAGAAAAGCCGTTTTTTTCGGCTTCTGTCGAAACATAGATCACGCCGGTGAGGGGAACGTTGCGAAATGCCGACCTCATAGTGGCTCAGTTCTAAAGGGGGAGAGCTACAAAAAGCAAGCCAAAATCATGGTTTGACAGATAACACGGGCATCATGGAGGTTGATGATGTCAAATAAGGTTGACAAGGTTTACAACGAAAGAATAAATAGGACGCCATCAGGGTCGTTAGATGCTCAGGATGCATCCGCGCTGATACAGGCTGCCAAAGATGACAATCCTTGGTTCGGTTGCTGTAGTGCAAACCCAGAAAAAGGAACTAAAGAACTGCTAGGTGTCTTGTGGACACATCAGGATAAATTTTCGCCCGAAGCAACCGATGTGATTGAGGTTTTTCTGAAAAAACACCGTATGCCCCTGAGGCCGCATGGATCGATGAACCTCTTAATTGGTCTCCTCAAAAACCAGTGTCATAATTGTTCGTCAATGTTCTAACTTGTTAAAAATAAAGGCAAAATCTCAGATTCAGATTTCGCGGACGGTTGCCGAAATGCGCCCGTTTTCGCCGCCTAGGCTACAGTTTGGCTACGAAGATTTGCATGAATTTTAAATGAAAATATTGACATCTTGCCTCCATAGAGTTAGAGTAACTTCAGAATGAGTATGCTTGATAAACTAGAATCGCACC
Source organism: Myxococcales bacterium (assembly GCA_023248545.1). GTDB lineage: Bacteria > Myxococcota > UBA727 > UBA727 > JABDBI01 > AER2-1. The sequence goes on from JAHFEF010000008.1 coordinate 35,736, forward strand.
TTAAACCGGGTAAAACCTATCGCAGGGAAGACCTGTCTCGGTTTTCTAAGAGCGTCGATCGGCATCTTCAAGAGCTTGTCCAGAATGGGACTCTCAGAAAATTAAGCGCTGGCATCTATTATTGCCCAAGGAGCACTATTTTTGGAGAGGCTCCGCCCAGTGAAGACGATTTAATCCGAACATTTTTAAAAGATGATAGGTTTTTGGTGACTTCGCCAAATTTTTATAATGCTCTTGGTGTTGGGACAACTCAGCTTTACAATAAGCGTGTTATTTACAACCATAAACGGCATGGAAAATTCAAGTTCGGTGAGCGAGTTTTTGAGTTTCAAATTAAGCACCATTTCCCGCTTGCAATGAGTGAAGAGTTTCTCTTGGTCGACCTTGTTAACAATATCGAAATGCTGGCAGAAGATCAAAATGCTGTGTTGAGGCGTGTGCGCAAAAGGGCACTGATGATGAACCAAGCGCGTCTTAAACGAGCTGTTCAGCAGTTTGCCAACAGAGCAACTAGAAAATTCTTTGAGGAGGCTCTTCTCGATGCAGCCTAATATTTTCCTCCATCAGCATGATGAATTCGAAGAGCTGATTCGAATTGTCTCGGAGGAAATGTCGATTCCTCCAGATTTGGTTGAAAAAGACTACTGGCTTATGCACGCTTTATGGTGTCTTCAACAGAGTTTCAAATTTCATTTGAAGGGCGGCACGTCGTTATCCAAGGGATATGACTGTATCTATCGATTTTCAGAAGACATCGATCTCAAAATAGAACCCGACGAGCAAAAATGTGGATTCAAGGTCTACACGGGCAAGAACCATGATGACCCAAAGCATCGAGAATCTCGGAAAAGATACTTCGATTGGCTTTGTGAGCAATTGAGTGGCCATATGCCTGGATTTGCTCGAATTGTCCGCGATCATGACTATGACGACAGCCGAAAGTTTCGCAATGGTGGGATTCGTCTTTTTTATGAGGCTAAGTTTGGAAGTAGTCCTGGCCTCAAAGACGGTATTTTGCTGGAAGCAGGTTTTGATCGCACCGCGCCTAACCAGCCACGAACGATTACGTCATGGGCTTATGAGCGAGCCATTAAGACGCCAGGCATTCAAATCATTGATAATCGTGCATTAGGTATCCCATGTTATGAGCCCAAGTATACGTTCGTTGAAAAATTGAATGCTGTGATTCGAAAGTATCGGCTCTATAAAACAGGGCAGGCTGGGGACACTCTTCCAGTCAATTTTATTCGCCATTATTATGATTTGTACCAGTTGCTAGAACGCGAGGATGTGAAAAACTATATTGGGACGCCGGAATATGAGAGTTTTAAAGCAGAGCGCTTTGGTGGAAATGATACTAGGGTAGCAAACAGTGATGCTCTGAAGCTGACTTCACCTGAAGACCGCGCTGCTTTTGAAGCTGCTTATGCCAGAAGTGAGAGCCTCTATTTTAGGGGACGTCCCACTTTGCAAGAGATTTTAGAGCGCATGGCGCAGTACATGAACCGGCTTTGAATGGGTTTCAAGTGCGCACTGGTTGAAGCTGAACGAGCAGGCTTTATTGTGGTCAAGGCGCAGGACAAGGAACACAACGGCTCTATGGCCTCCAAAAAGTCTTGATCGTGTGAAATCACAATCATGGCTCCTGGATATTCACGCAAGACTTGAATCACATGTTCACGTGTAGCCAGGTCCAGATTATTCGTAATCTCATCCAGTACTAACAATCGAGGTGTCTTCACAGCGATTTGAGCCAGTGATAATCTCGCTTTTTCTCCCCCAGAAAGCTGTTTGCTAGGTGTCATGACTTCTTCATTCTTGCGAAACAGAAAATCATTTAGAACGCGCCTGATTTCAGCATGGGTCCAGCTGGGCGCATAAGCCTGAATCTCTTCAAGAGCAGAAAGCTCTGGATTTAAGTTGGCATAATGCTGGTCTAGGTAGCCAATATCTTGTCTGCTAGGCACAAGCCAGTTTCCGGAACGCGTAATTTTTGGATCTCCCAAAATTGCTCGCACCAAAGTTGTCTTCCCAGAGCCATTATCGCCTGTGATGGCGATTCTTTCTGAGCCGTTAAGTTGCAGGTGCAGGTTTTTTAAAATAGGCTCCTCGTAACCGCAGGCGCCATCAGAAATCATTAAAACCGCTTGTTGACTGCTGAAATCAGATGCCGTGAGCGAGAATTTTGGCTTGATGATTTCAGGAAGTCGCAATTCAGAAAGTTGAAGCAGCACGTCATCCTTTTGGTCCCGAATCGCCTTCTTCTTTCTTCCAGATGTTTCAACCGCTTGCCTTGCCTTAGCAGCTGAAACAACGGTGGGCTCATCCAAAAATAGAATATCCGGGTGCTGACTGAGCGCCTCTGATAAAGCTTTGTTGAATCGCTGACCGCCACTCAAGCGATCAGACTCGTTGATCGTCTGCGGAACATAGCCAGTCGCGACTTCGGGTGAGACTGTTTCTAAAATCATTTTCAAGAGCGAAGTCTTACCGGAGCCATTATTGCCAATTAACGCAATGCGCTGCCCGGGCTGAATCTTAGCCGAAAAGTTTTCAAAACAAGTTTTATGAGGGAAAGACAAGTTGATGTCTTCCAAAATAATGGGTCTGTGGGTCATGAATTACGCTCTCGATTTTAAGGGGGATAGGGCAGGATTTATCGAGAGAAGTGCTTCATGTTACGTATGACCTCCAAAGAGACCGCCAGCTTATCAAACTGGCGGCCTGGCGTCAATAGAGTCTACTTGAGCTCACGTTTTATTGGCGAAGAGGTAAGTGACTTAAGCTCAGTGCCAGATGATTTTGAAACACTGATGATACCAGCCCAGGCGTACACAAAATTTACCAACGGACCCGGCGCAATGCCGCAAGTGGTTCGAGAGCCATGGTTTAAGATTTGGGAAACGTCTCCGCAGGAATTGGGAGGAACGCGTTCTTACCTAACAGATTTCGAAATTTATGACGAGAGAGCGGCGGATCATGAAAAAATTGTTTTGGATATTTATACCGGGCTGAAGAGGTCATGAAACTTGTCGCAGGGTGAAAATACGTTCAAAGCCTGTGCGCCCGGTATTTAAAAAACGACTTCTTTCGAAGTGCAGTGCAGATGAAAATCAGTTGTTGTTCGAGTGCAACCATCGACTTTGGCAATGCTTAGAGTTGTGTTGAATTGGTTTTGATTTAAAACCTCAAACTGAACATTGTCGTATCGTATTCCATGATCACGATCAGCAGCATCAATATAGTAAGATCCTGGATGATATTGCAAAATGGAAATTTGGTCTGTGCCATGAAAATCAAGGCTTTGATCTAGTGTCCTGACGTAAAGTGTGGGTGCGCCCGATATGCTGGAAGTCGAATATGCCAGACTGTTTCCTTTTTTGTCTTCGCAAGTGACGAGCTGAGCTGCGAAAGAGTGGATCGATAGAAAAAACAGGGAAATCGCAATGATGTTCTTCAGTGTCATGAGCAGTTTTAGTCACATAGGATGCAATTTGGACTTGGATCATGAACGGCCTAAGAAATATCCTTGGAGTTCGGCGCAGTACAGAGCCGGCAAGGATGCTTTCATCAGAGCGCATGGATAACTTAAGCTGAACCGACTGTGTGTTCCAAATGTATTGATATCCTGCTATAGAGCGAAAATAGGATTTAGAAAAATATGTCCAAACGTCGCACTAAAGTTGAAGAGTGGTTAGACAAGGAAACACCGCATAAAAAGAAGGCCCTGGAGAATGCGTCACGATATTTTGACCCCAAGGATTCACTTACAGTCAATACATTGGAGGCTATATATGGACAGGAAAGTAGCTTCGGGTTGAATAGAAGAACTCGGGGGATTGCCGGCGCGGCAGGGGATTTTCAACTCGAGCAAGAAACAGCACTCCGATACGGATTAAAGAAGGGGAACGTTGGATCACAACCAAAGATGACAGGCACGTTCGTATCGGGGAATGATAATAATGAGAGCAAAGCTGTTGCTGGTCCTTATAGGGTTTTTGCTTCAAAGCATGTCTTTCGGAGCTCATCGTGAATGTCAATTTGACTACTTCGCTTTTGACACCGAACATCAGGCTTGTCTGAAGCAGCATCCTGCGGTGATTAGCATAGAGGATAATCTAAATCGGTTGAAGTCACTCAAAAAGAGCTGCAAAAGATGCGCTGAACCATTTGTAGGGGCCTCACAACATTTAGATTTGTGTGGAAAAAACTATTTGGCCCTCAACATCGAGGAACATCCTTTTGGGGGGTATTATATCGATGCTTTGGTTAAGGGGAAGTCACATGCCTATAGGTTTTGGGTTTACCCCATAGAGACGAATGAATTTCAACTAAGAGCGATATCAATTCTAGAATTCTCAAAGAAGTTTAACCGACAGATGTTAGAGTATGCCAAGGAGCGGAAATACGCGAAATATTGGCGGGTAGCTAAATATTAACCGCGGAGAATGAGAAGGTGTCTGGAGAAGGTGTCGGTAAACACAAACTGCTTTTGGCAGCCGGCCAGCTTGAACGCATCCGCTACTTTGAGAATTTTGACGCGTTTTTGATCGTTCAAGTTAGGTTTTCAAGCCGTGTCAGATCCAGATAGGCCGGCGCTCATCTGACCAAACATCAGCAATCTGGCGCCAGGAGTAGCAATGCCGTTCGTTAAATCGAATTGGCGCTGATAAAATCCTGTATTTTCTGGAAAGTAGCATTGAAACATTTCCGACCGCCTTGCCAGACAATCCCTAAGTCCAGTCAAAGCAAGACAGTTGGTGAGTGCGCAAGCACCCAGTGGTGTTACTATATTGCCTTCGAGTGGGATTCTTCGGCCGAAAGATTCCGTTTCCGGATCTTCATCTCGCTCTGCTGCAATATGGCGTAGATCTGCAGCGCTCGTAAGGACTTGATCAAATATAGCATTCAGAGGAGTCCCTTCCTCAATCATGCTCGCGATCTGCTCCGCTATCGCCCTTACAAATTCGTCTCTGTGATCATCAAAAAAAGTTGCATTGAGAGCGCCACAAAGAAACATTTGAACAATCAATTTGTTAAACAATCTCATTGTTAAACAATGCATCATGTTAAAGTCGGGTCAATGGGGCTGGGGCGATGGATTGGCGGTTTGGGTTAGGTTTTGACAAGGACGGGAGAAGCTGTGAACTGAGCCAGCGCCGTTATGCACCTGGATTCTTTGTTTTAGATCAGTTGTATACCCGGTGTAAGTTTGCTCAGGACACGGTTCTGACTGAATCAGGTAAACATAATGCATGAAGGTTATTGAAGAGGGATCGGGAATCTGGCGGTTGACTTAGTTTCCCCCGCCTCCGCCGAAGCCTTGGCGTAGGCGGAAGAGCGAAGGCTGGTGCACCCGACATGATTCGAACATGTGACCCCCAGATTCGTAGTCTGATGCTCTATCCAGCTGAGCTACGGGTGCAATGGAAGACCCGCTTGTCTCATTAGGGGGACTATTTGTCAACCACCGGGTGTTGTCCAAGGATGAAGTATGTTGCGCTGCTTTGCCTCTTGGTTTTGCAACTTCACGCTCAAAACATTACCGCCACTTGCCCTCCTGGTTATCTGACCGTGGATACAATGAAACCCTGTGCATATCAGCAGAAGGATCAACAAACCGCTTTGTGGTGGCAAATCCCACCTCAGGGCCTTCTTGCCCTGGGTTATATTTATTTGGAAGACACCAGAAAGGCAACCACGCAGGTGATTCTGACTGCGCTGGTTCCGATCATCGCTTTATTCGCTTATTTCATAGCGCCCTCGTATCTAAAACAAGGTGCCAGCGTGGCGCGGATAGTCGCACTGGCAGCGGGACTGACCTTTGTGGCTCCCATCACGTATACGATGGTGGGCGTGTTTGATATTATTGCGGGGACTGCAAAAGATGGCAGGGGTCAGCCGCTCAAACCCAGATGAGCTTTCAAGCCGAAAAACCGCTCAGCTTTTCCGGTTGAGGGGCCTGTTTCTATCTGAAGGTGAGTTAATAGCTTAGCCAGCTCAGCTTCTGCTATTTGAGGAGCCAAGCCTTCGGGCAATTCGATCTCAAGTTCATAGTCCAGTTGGCCGTTCCCAAAGTCTGTCTCGTCGAATTCCAAATCAACTTTGTGCCCGCCGATGGAGTAGGGCACATGAGTTCTCTTGTTCTTGAATGAACCCACGAGGCTGACTGGTTGGCTTTTAATCAGAGTTTCGATGCGTCGAAGCAGGGAAAGTCGGGTGTCGTGAGCGTTCTTGGACTCGTCGGGCCAAGTCTGATGAAGCAACCCGATCGGGTCTATTTCTGGTCCAGGAACAATCTGTTCCCACTCGTCATGAACCGAGAGCAGGCCAGAAGGCTTATTCATATTTTCAGGGGCTGCTTTGCAGGTAAAAATATGCTGGTCGTTCGATTTTCGAAGTCTTAAAAAAATATGCTGTGATTTAAGTCTGAGATCCGGCGTATCAAAAAAAGAGTTGGTTTGGTGTTCGATCCGATGCTCGCCCTCGATAGAATTCAAGAGAGCCAGATAAGATTGTTGGCTCGGAAATCGATATTTGAGTTCAACTTCTCGGATCATGACGCTGGAAGGCTGCCATAAGTTTCTACAGGGGTCAAACGTGCCTTGCCTGCTTTGAGAAGACCGTCAAACATGTGGCTGAAGGCTTGATAGCAGCGATCGACAAGTTCGATGGCTTCCCGCCGTGTATAGGTAGGCAGTTCTCGTTCATATATTTTTCGCTTCATTTCGTTTTCAAATACGGCATGTGCCATTTCAACTTCTAAATGAGAGCTTGAAAAATATTTTAAGTTCGGATCCTCACCCGATAACTTGACTTGTTTGACGGTTCTTTCGAAGAATATGTGCCCAGAAGACTCTAAGGTGAGTAGGAGCACAATGTTTAAAATTTCGTCTTGGGAGCGATAACATTCGGACACCAAAGAATAAGCCGCGTCACGGATAGGACGCAGATCTTTCCCATACAACCAGGCAATATCTTCCTGGTTAAAACCCATATAGGCTTTGTCGTGCAAAAACCATTTGTCATGGCCAGAGTCCTCAGAACGATGATGACGTGCTATTTTTTTTAAAAATGGATCCTGGACACGCTCTTCATTGAGACGCAAAATGTCCTGAAATGTCATGACCCAAAAGGTTAATTCGGGGACAAAACAACTCAGCGTTTTCAAACTGATCAGACTTTCCAAGAACCCAAAGAATTCATGGTTCTCAAAATCACGTTGTTTGGATTCTATGTAGGCTTCGATTGTTTTCATGCTTGTCTTAGCGCCACGTTGGCAATTTTGGTTCATGATGCTAAAAGCCCAGCATGAGCACACGTATTGAGACAGACAGTTTTGGCGAGATTGAAGTTCCTGCAAAGGCTTACTGGGGCGCTCAAACGCAGCGCAGTCTGGAAAATTTCAAGATCGGCGGCGAAATATTTCAGCCCGAGTTTATTCGTGCGTATGCGTTGGTTAAACAAGCAGCAGCCTATGTGAACGGCCAGCTCGGTGAGCTATCGCCGGAAATCGCCGACTGGATTCAAAAAGCCGCTGCAGAAATCTGCGAAGGCAAACTGGCCGACCAGTTTCCGTTGGCCGTCTGGCAGACGGGCTCTGGCACACAGACCAATATGAACCTCAACGAAGTAATATCGAATCGAGCGATTGAAATTGCAGGAGGTCAAATTGGCAGCAAAAAGCCCGTGCACCCCAATGACCACGTGAACAAAGGCCAAAGCACCAATGATACTTTTCCAACAGCCATGCATGTCGCGACGGTGCTGAGCATTCATGAAAAACTTTTTCCGGCACTGAAGCAATTAACTCAGACGCTTGAGAAAAAAGCGCACGAATATAGCAAAATAGTCAAGATGGGCCGAACGCATTTGCAAGACGCTACGCCAATTACGTTGGGCCAAGAAATCAGCGGCTGGGTGGCTCAGCTCAAAGCTGCTGAAAGTGCGATTGTTGGTTTTAGTTCCCAGATTTGCGAGTTGGCTGCGGGGGGAACTGCCGTCGGGACGGGCTTAAATGCGCACCCAGAGTATGCAAAGAAAATTGCGGAGCGTTTAAAAAAAGTAACAGGCTACGCTTTTATAACAGCGCCCAATAAATTCGCTGCGTTGGCAGGCAATGACGCCATGGTGTCACTTTCTGGCTTGCTCGGCACGCTGGCGTGTGCGCTCATGAAAATCGCCAACGATGTCCGGTGGATGGCCAGTGGCCCTCGAGGTGGATTGGGTGAAATTTCGATTCCTGAAAATGAGCCTGGCTCTTCGATTATGCCTGGCAAAGTAAATCCGACCCAGTCTGAGGCCATGACCATGGTGTGTTGCCAGGTCATGGGCAATCACACGACCGTGATGATGGCAGGCAGTCAGGGCAATTTCGAACTCAACGTATTTAAGCCGGTAATTATTTTTGACGTCTTGCAATCGATTAGACTGCTCGCCGATGCTTGTGTGAGTTTCGAAGAACACTGCGTGGCGGGCATGAAGCCGAATATGAAGCGCATCGAAGATTTGAAAGGCCAATCACTGATGCTGGTGACAGCGCTGACGCCTCATATTGGTTATGACAAAGCGGCCAAAGCGGCTAAAAAAGCCCACGAAGAAGGAACGACCTTGAAAGCAGCTGTACTTTCCATGGGGCTGATGAGTGCTGCTGAGTTTGATCAGCGGGTCAAACCGGAGGAGATGGTCTAGTACGCATCCAGCCTAACACCGGCAAGCCACTCAACGCAAATAATGCCGCCACGCCGAGCGTTCGTAGACTCGTTTCAGACAAGATCCACAAACAAAACCCCAGTGCCACGAGCCCATAAATCCAAGCCCCGAGGGTTTGTTCCTGTTTATGGCGCAAGATTTTGAAAAATGCCAAACAAGCTGTCACATAGACAAACAAAAATGCCGTGACTGAGAAGTCTATAATGGTCGCAATCTGGTCAGCCAGTGTCGTATGGGTGGTCAAAAATAAAAGGGGAACAATGCCACACGCAGCAGTACATATAGCGATATAAGGCGCATTGTGACGATTGGTTCGGCCCAGAATTTTTGGCCCCAAACCATCTTGGGCGAGTCCTAAAGCGATTTGGCCACTGGCCAAAGCCCAGGCATTGAGGGTTCCGATGCACAGAATAGATGCAATCAGTGATACCAATAAGTGCCACTGACCCCCTAAAATATGTTGTGTAGCGTCGGCATAAGGTGCCTTCGAAAGCGCAAGCTCGGAGCTTGGCATCGATCCCAAGATGCCCAAGCTATTGAAAAAATAGACAATCGCGACAGTGATCGTTCCTAAAATAATTGCTTTTGGAATTGTTTTCGATGGGTTCTCGACAGAATCAGCCGGGGTGGTTCCGGATTCGAGGCCAATAAACCCCCACAGTGTCAGCAGCACCACATGGCTGATGATTTTGGACACCGGCATTGAAGCGACACTCGGAGTTGTTTGGATATTGGCGCCGTTAAAATAAATTAAGCCTAGTATAGGCAAGATAATCAGCGGGATAAATTTGAGGACCGTCAGTACAAATTCGGTTCGACCCGCGGCGTAAACACCCTGCAAGTTGAGCCATGTGACAGCCGCCAACAAACCCAATTGCCATAAAAGCGTTTCGTTGGGAGAAAACGGCCCAAATATCGGGCTCAAATAACCGACGCTAGCAACAATTACAGCCGTCGTGCTGACCCACGAGACCACCCAGTAGGTCCAACCGGTGAAAAATCCAGCCGTGTTTCCAAAAGCCTCGAGCGCATACGCATGCGGGCCGCCGGTTTTGGGAAACCAGCCACACAACTTGGCAAAAACAAGCGCAAGCGCAATCGCACCGACGCCCGAAATCACCCAACCTAAGAGCCCAAAATAACCAAATGCTGCAAGATTGGCCGGCAGCATGAAAATACCAGAGCCAATTTGACTGCCGGTCACCAAAGCCAACAACGACCAAAAACCGATTTTTCGAGACATAAGCCAGGGCCCATAGCGCACCTTGGAATAAAGAGAAAGCCCAGATCGCTGAAGGCCTTAGGTGAAGAAGTATTTTGTAGCACTGGGACTGTGTGGCTTGTTATTTTCAGCTTCGAGTCTGGCTTGTCAGGGTATCCTGAATGCGGCGGTGAAGGGGGTCGGAACTTTAGGGGTTTTTGTGCAGCTTGGTGCTGGAGCAGCAGCTTATTTCTCATCTGGCGAAGTCACACTGCCTGATCAAAAATATGTTTATTGGGCCGAGGCGGGGGCTTACGGGGTCGCAGCCGTTGCGTTGCTGGCCGCAATTTCGTGCAGACCCATCGGTGGCATGAATACGGCAGCGGGATCGATGGCAGTTCTGGCTGGTTTGGCGGGTGCAGCGACGGCTACGGCCGCCTATTTCTTGAATACGCACAGAGACATCGTGACTTGGGCGGCTTTTTTTGGGGGGTTGGGTGGAACGGCTCTTAACTGGATGGCCAGTTTGCTTGCAGCCTTACAGAGGCGTTGTATTCGATCGGATCTTGAAGCGCCACTGATCTAATAGCAATCCAGTTGCTTAAGCGCTTCGCTTGCTCTAAAACTCTTCTATGGCACGCCAAGCATTTCCAGTTGTTTTAAGCGCTCCCAGTGGTACCGGTAAGACTACCCTTGCACACTTGCTCGTGGACAGCATGTCTAACTTGCAAATTAGTGTAAGTTACACGACGAGGCCCATGCGTGGCCATGAGCGCAACAATGAAGATTATCACTTTGTGGATGCCGCTGAATTTAATGCGATGATTAAAAGAAACGCCTTTTTAGAATGGGCGGTTGTGCATGGCCACCAATACGGTTCGTCCGAAGAATGGACTCAGCAAAAACTAGATGAACACAAAGATGTCTTGTTTGATATCGATGTTCAGGGTGGATTGCAAATTAAGAAGCGTTTCCCCAAGGCTGTTTTAATTTTTATTTTGCCACCCTCGATGGAAGAGCTCGAGAGTCGCCTCCGGGGCAGAGGAACTGACCCGGATGATACAATTGCTGAACGCCTCAAAGATGCTCGCCAAGAAATTCGAATTGGCCTCGATCAATATGACTATGTGATTAACAACGAGAAGCTTGATCGAGCTTTGTTTGACTTGACCGCGATTGTCCGAACGCACAGGTTATTAGGCTTTGATCGCGATAAGATTCGAATGAAATTGCTGGGGGAGTAAGTGAAGAGTGGTTTAGGGGCTTGCCTGCCGAAGCTTCAGCGCAGGCAGGTGAGGTTTTTGTTTGCGGCTGTTCTTTTGTTTTCAGCTTGCCAGCCCTCCAAGCCCGCTGTGCAAAACAACACGCTGCACATGATTGTCTCAGTGGCCCCAGAGAGTCTGGATCCTCGATGGGCCACTTCTCAAGTAAGCCAGCAAATCAGTCGATTAATTTACGCGCCGCTGTTTATCATCGGTGATGATTTGTTGCCAGTGCCTTATTTGGCTCAAGAGGCCATTCAAAAAGATCCAGTCACCTATCAGATTGTTTTAAGACCTGGTCTCAAGTTTCACAATGGCGAGCCGCTGGATGCCAAAGACGTCGTGTATACTTTCAAAAACACTGGCCTCTCAGAGATCAAAGCCCCGATTGAAAGCATTCTGGCACGCTCGAAATATGGGGTCGAGTTTAAGCTTAAAACGCCCTATGCGCCCTTTTTAAGTGACTTGGCCGGCATGGGTATTGTTTCTCAAAAATATGAAACTGGCTCGGGACCCTACCAATTCAAAAATTATAATTCGGCCACAGAAACCTGGAATTTAGAGGCGTTTGCGAATTGGTTCGAGGGCAAGCCAGAGATCCAAACTATTGAGATTCGCGTGGTGCGTGATGGCAATGCCAGGTTGCTAGAGTTAATCAAAGGAAAAGCTGATTTCGCGTCGGGGATTATTAAGCCGTTCCAATTGCCGGCGCTCAAAAAATACCGAGATCAAATCCGAGTCGAGAAAACACCAGGGTTAGATTATGCCTATTTGGCCATGAATCTGAGAAAACCGCCGTTATCAGATATTCGAGTGCGACAGGCCATCGCGATGGCGCTCAATATTGATCCGATTTTAGAAGCCAAGTTTAATGGCATGGCGAGTCGGTCAACGGGTATGCTTCCAGCGGGCCACTGGGCCAAAGATGCGAATCTAGAGCCGCCCCGATATGATCCTGAGAGGGCCAAAAAGCTGCTTCAACAAACGGGTTACAAGCTGCCTCTTAAACTCACGCTGTTAACGGGCACAGACCGATTTAGGCAAAGCATTGCGTTGGTATATCAGCACCAACTCAAACAAGTCGGTATTCATCTAGAAATCCGAGTTCAAGATTGGGCCGTGATATACCAAAATATGAAAGAGGGCCGATTTGATTTGTACAGCGCCATTTGGACGCCGGTGGTTGAGCCTAATTTGTTTGACTGGGTGTTTCATTCGAGCAGAATCCCGGGGGCTGATAAAGCCGGCGGCAATCGAGGAGCTTATATTGACCCGGAGCTAGACAAGTTGATTGAGAAGGCACAGATCACGTCGAATTTAGAAAATCGCAGAGTGCTTTATGGTCAGATAGAACGGCGTTTGTTACAGACGCTTCCGTATATTCCATTGTGGTTTGAAGATAATATCACGGTGACGAGTCGAGATTTGGTCGATTTTGTGCCGACACGGACCTGTTCTTTCTTGCCGCTCACGCATGCCCGTTTGGTGAGGCATTGATGTCTAAACTTCTGCAAGTTCTCTGGGTGATGCTCGGTGCGACAGTTTTGGTAACGGGTTTATTGCACTGGGTGCCAGGTGATCCGGTTGATTATATTCTCGGCGAACAGGCGACCCAAGAAGCGCGTTTGAAATTATCTCAAGATTTGGGGCTTGTGGACGCCGAGGGTCATCCGGTGCGTTTTGTGGGTCAATATGTGGGGTTTATTTCAAAGATTTCACAAAATAAGTTACTCAGTTACAGAACACGTGAACCCGTCATGACTCGGATTGCCGCGCGTCTGCCCTATACGATGATATTGGCGCTGGCTTCTATCTTGTTTGCATTGGCTCTGGGGCCATTATTGGGGATTATTGCGGCTTGGCGTCGAGGTGAATGGCCAGATTATTTAGGCCGCTTCGTGGCTTTACTCGGCATTAGCTTGCCGAAGTTTTTTCTGGCGCCGATGCTCTTGTTGGTATTCTCGATTTATTGGCCGATTTTTCCGATCAGTGGCGCGACAGATGGTTTGATGTCGCTGGTGTTGCCGGCATTTAGTTTAGGCTTTGCCATGGCTGCTGTGCAGATGCGTTTTACGCGGGCGTCTATTTTAGAAGTGGCCTCGCAAGATTATATTCGGACGGCTCGTGCCAAAGGGCTTTCTGAACGGGTTGTTTATTTTAAGCATGCATTAAGAAACGCCCTGATGCCTGTGGTGACCGTGGTGGGTTTGGAACTGGGGTCGCTGTTAGCAGGTGCTGTAGTCGTTGAGAAAATATTTGGCTGGCCGGGCATTGGCTTACTGCTCTTGGAGAGCATCGAGCAGCTGGATATGCCTATGGTGCAGGGTGTCGTACTGGTAATTGCGTTTTTTTATGTCGTGATGAATCTATTCACAGATTGGCTGTATGACCAGATTGATCCGAGGGTGCGAGTGACATGAAAGCGCTTGTTCTGACGCTGGTGAGTATATTAATAGCGGTTGCTGTGTTGGGCCCACTGGCTATTGGCCCTGCCGGTTTAGAACTGAATCTTGCCCATGATTTGCAGTCAGGTTATGGTGAAAATGGCTTCGATGTGTTCACTTGGCTGGTTTACGGCGCACGCGTTTCACTCATGATTGCTTGTATTTGTACGGTTATCTCTCTGAGTGTCGGCGTAATTTACGGGGCGATTTCGGGTTATGTGGGTGGCCTGGTGGATATTATTTTGATGCGTTTTGTAGATATTTTGTTGGCGTTTCCAGGGATATTATTGGCGTTGTATATCGCTGCAATATTAAAACCGGGGATTTTGAATTTGGTGGTCGCTTTGTGTGCAACAGGTTGGGTAGGCTATGCACGCGTGGCGCGCTCACAAGTACTTGCGGTCAAGAATCAGGATTATGTGACAGCGGCGTTGGCCCTCGGGGCGTCACATGCAAGAATTTTAGGGAGGCATATTTTGCCCAATATTTGGGGACCCCTGTTTGTCCAAGCCAGTTTTGGTGTGTCGAGTTTGATTTTGGCCGAAGCGAGTTTAAGCTTTTTGGGTTTGGGTGTTCCACCGGGGACACCCTCTTGGGGGGCTTTGCTCGATCAGGGGGTGACTTATTTGTTTGTGGCGCCGCATTTGGTGATATGGCCAGGAGTATGTATTGCTGTGGCTGTTTTGAGTTTTAATTTTCTAGGTGATTGGTTGCGAGATGTCCGAGATCCAGTTTGATTCATATCCAGAGCAGCCGGGCTGTTACTTGATGAAAGACAAAAAAGGCAAAGTCTTTTATGTCGGCAAAGCGATTAATTTACGAAAGCGCATACGAAGCTATTTTACAGGACAAGATACGCGCGTGTTTGTCTCCTGGCTCGATCGGATTCTAGATACAATTGAAGTGATTGTTGTACGCAACAATACAGAGGCCTTATTATTAGAGCAAAGCTTGATCACAAAATATAAGCCAAGACATAATGTTTTGCTCAAAGACGACAAGAATTTTTTGTCGCTTCGATTGGCCAAGCCCAATTCTAATTCGAGTGCTCCGTTGCATGAGCAGTTTCCAAGGCTCGAAATCATACGTCGGCCTAAAGCAGATAAAGCGCGTTATTTTGGGCCTTACCCGTCAGCGACGAAACTGCGCGAAATGGTGGGGTTGATTAACAAGCAATTCAAGTTGCGAACCTGCTCGGATCGCGTGATCGAGCACCGTTCCAGGCCCTGTATTCAGCACCAGATGGGTCGCTGCATGGCGCCGTGTGTGTATGCTGTTTCCGAATATGAATCTGAAATGGACAATGTGATTTTGTTTCTGAAAGGCCAAACGGCTGAAGCCCTCAAGAGACTCAAAGCCAGCATGTGGCAGGCGGTTCAAGACGAAAATTTCGAGCGAGCTGCTCAGATTCGTGACCAGATTGAAGCCATCCGAGATTCGACGGAGAAGCAGGCTGCTTATACACTGGCTAAAAAGCGTAACGAAGATATTTTAGGGTTTGCAAGACAAGCCGGCTTTTTGGAAATTGTCAGGCTGCCTGTGCGGGCAGGGCGTGTTTTAGGGGCCGAACATTATGCCTTCGAGAATCAAGAGTTCCCGATAGAAGATTGTTTGTCGGGGTTTGTGAGGCAATTTTACCAACAACTGGAGAGGGGGAGTAGACCCGAAATCATTCTGCCCATCGAGCTCTCGACTGAAGAAGTAGGTTTGGCTGATTGGGTGTTCAAAAACCCCAAACGGGGAAAATTAAAAGACTTGGTTGAGATGGCCAATCAAAATGCCGAGCATGCGTTACAAGAACGTCTCAAGCGTCTAGAATCTCATCAGGAAGCGCTCAAGGCTTTGCAAGCCTGCGCAGGTTTGGCCAAACTACCCGTAGTGATAGAGTGCTTCGATATTTCGCTGTTTCAGGGGACAGACTCGGTGGCGTCGCAGGTTTGTTTTGTCGAGGGTGTGCCAGACAAATCTCGATATCGAAAATATAATATCAAGACGGTCGAGGGGACGGACGATTATGCCAGCATGCACGAAGTCCTGACCCGACGGCTCAAGAAAGGCGATTTCCCCGATTTATTGCTGGTAGATGGCGGTAAGGGGCAATTATCCGTTGCGATGGCAGCTGTCAAAGATTTGGGCATCAAACTTCCCGTGGCTGCGATTGCCAAAGATCCGGAGCGTTTGTTTTTGCCGAATGTTAAAAACCCGGTTGTGTTGAAAGAGCACACGAAAGAGCGCTATTTATTGGAACGTATTCGAGATGAAGCCCACCGATTTGCGATTACGACCCATCGAGCCAAACGGGCAAAACGGATTGTGCCAGAAAAGCCGCTAAAACCTCACCCTGAATCCCTCTAAAATCTAATTCCCCTCTCCACAGGGTGGAGAGGGGTTAGGGGTGAGGTTCCCCCCTTGATGTAACCCCCCGGCCGATCCACACTGCACGCTTCTATGAACCGACCCCTACTCATCATTTTGGGCCTCGTTTTGGGAACCGCGCTTGGGCTGTTGTGCCACCAGTGGCCAGGGCCTTGGTTGGATGTGCTGATTGCTTATATTGCTCAGCCCATGGGACAGCTGTTTTTGCGGCTGATCTTTATGGTTGTGGTTCCATTGGTGTTTAGCTCATTGGTGTTGGGCATCTATGAGCTCAAAGATTTTTCCAAACTCGGCCGAGTTGGGGTCAAAACGCTGGTTTACACACTGATTGCAGCCCCTATTTCTGTTTTGATTGGTCTGTTTTTGGTGACGTTTTTTGAGCCCGGCGTGGGGCTGGATCACGGGATCATGAGCCAGCTGGCGCCCAAGAGCGAAATTTTAGAAACAGTCCAGTCAGCAGAGAGCGCGACCGGGATTTTGGTTTCGTTGATTCCGAAAAATCCATTATTGGCTGCCACGAAGGCTCTAGAAGGCGACATGGTGCCTTTTATGATATTCACGCTGATCTTTGGAATGGCGTTACTGCTGGTTCGCGGGAACAGTTCAAAAGATCCCTTGGTGGGGGCACTAGAAAGCTTGCGGGATGTCTCGATGAAGATTGTCGATTTTTCGATGATGCTGGCCCCTGCAGGCGTGGCAGGGTTGATGTTTACCATGACGGCGAAGTTTGGATTTGGTCTGATTGGGAACTTGGGCAAATTTGTTTTGGTGGTTTTATTGGGCCTGGCCATTCAGCAGTTTGTGGTTTTCGGAGCGCTACTTAAATTTTATGCCAAGAAATCACCTTGGCTATTTTTCTCACAAATTCGAGAAGTCATGATTACGGCGTTTTCGACGTCTTCTTCCAATGCCACGTTGCCGACGTCTATTCGAGTTGCAGAAACAAATTTAAAATTAGACAGAAGCATTAGTTCTTTTATTTTAACCATTGGGTCGGCAGCGAACCAGAATGGGACGGCGTTATATGAAGGCGTTACGGTTTTGTTTTTGGCGCAGATTTTTGGTGTTCACTTAGGCTTTGACCAACAAATTATCGTGTTGTTTATGTCTGTCGTCGCCGGTATAGGTACAGCAGGCGTTCCTGGGGGGTCGATACCCCTCATTGTGATTGTGTTACAGTCAGTTGGAATTCCTCCAGAAGGGATTGGTTTGGTTTTGGGCGTGGATAGGCTGCTGGATATGTGTCGAACCGTTTTGAATGTCACGGGAGATTTGGTGTGCGCTCAAGTGGTTGATACCAGTGAGCGTAGACGAAGTTAAGAGATTCTGTTTTTCCAAGCAGTTAATACGTCTGCACGGACAATTTCTTGGAGTTGCCCGGATGATTTGGCTAGGCTGGCCAAATCTTCGGCCAGCGGGTCTGCACGCAGTATTTTGTCGCCCCAGAGCGATTCCACGACGCGACATACTTGTATTTTTTGAGTACGACCCAGCGTGACACTGACGGTTCTTTTTTGCAGTGTGTGCTGTTCTACAAGACTGGTCTGGATCTCCGGAGCCTGACCCAAGATCAACAAAGCTTCGATAATTTTATTTTGGTCTGTTTCCGAAGCAATGACGTAGATCAGTGTTTTGGGATGGGTGCCTTGATCTTGAACTTGACAGGTCCACAGTTTTTTGGCGCCGATTTGATTGAGCCTGTGTGTGAGCTCACCCAAAAGATTGGTATCCGGGATATAGGCTGTAACTTGAACCAGACTGGCGATACGTGGTTCTGCAGAAGGCCCAGGGATGGAGCGGGTAGCCATTGAAGCCGGCTCACACCATAGGGCTCTGACTTCAGGTTCAGATCCAAGACCCATCTTGATGAGTCGGCTTTCTCCTCGAGCTCCAAAGTGCGAAACACAGGCCTTAAGCAATGCAAGGGCTGTTGGATCACAGGTGGGTCCTGGCCATTCTTGTTCATAAACAGGCACTAATTCGCTGAGTTTGAGTAAAATATCTCGGTGAGGATTCTTGGGATCCAAAGACAGGGGAATGCGTGTGGCGCTGATCGCTTTGGGATCTAGCTGTGTCAGCAAAACACAAAAATTGGTGAGTTCAGATAGGTCTTGTGGTGTGATCTTGTAGCCAGCGTCGGTTAAGAGCCGCTGGCTTTTGCTGAGTAATGCCGCTGAAATCGGGGATAAACCTTCTGTCGCGACGGTTTTAGGGGGTGTGCCCAAATCCCGTAGCGCTGCGCATAGAGCGCGAGTCGTAACCCCCTGGCTTAAGTCAAAATGTAACACGTCCAACTTGTAACACTGAGTTGATTTCTGAACAAGCAGACACTATAGGGAGTTATGTTCAAACGAATCTTGCTGAAGTTGTCTGGCGAAGCGCTCCAAGGCTCATTGGGTTTTGGCATTGATCCCAAAGTCATGCAAAGCATGGCACAGGAAATCAAAGAAGTCACAGAGATGGGCATCCAAGTGGCTTTGGTGATCGGTGGCGGCAATATTTTTAGAGGCTTGGCCGCGAGCACACAGGGCATGGATCGATCGAGTGCAGACTATATGGGGATGTTGGCGACGACGCTGAACTCGCTGGCCTTGCAGGACGCGCTCGAAAAGCTTGAAGTTCCAACGCGGGTTCAGTCGGCGATCGCGATGGCTGAACTGTGCGAGCCCTATATTCGCCGAAAAGCAATTAGACACTTAGAAAAAGGCCGCATCGTGATTTTTGCGGGTGGTACTGGCAACCCGTATTTTACAACCGACACGGCCGCTGGCCTGAGAGCCATGGAAGTGCATGCCGACGCTATTTTTAAAGCCACCAAAGTGGATGGGGTTTATGATGCCGATCCGATCAAGAATCCCAAAGCCAAGCTGTTCACCAAACTGTCTTACAAAGAAGTGCTTAACAAAGATTTAAAAGTGATGGACAGAACGGCAATTTCGCTCTGCATGGACAACAATATGCCGATCTATGTTTTCAATATGACAAAACCCGGCAATGTCAAAAAAATCTTAAGCGGTGAAAAAATCGGCACCGTGGTACAGGAGTAAGCATGTTAGATAATATTTGTAGTGAAGCCAAAGAACAAATGCACAAGGCTGTGGAAGCGCTTAAAAAGCAATTGGCTGCGATTCGAACAGGCCGTGCCAGCGTATCTCTCTTGGATGGTGTCAGAGTCGATTATTATGGAACGCCCAGTCCGATTAGCCAAATCGCGACGATTGGGTGTCCTGACCCGCGTAGTTTGACCGTCAAACCATGGGACAAGGCTATGTTAAAGCCTATTGAGAAGGCCATTCAAGATGCTAATCTGGGCCTCAATGCGGCGGTGGACAGCGATATTGTTCGGGTTCCCGTGCCGGCACTGACGGAAGAACGCCGCAAAGAATTTGTAAAGCAGGCCAGACAGAAGGGCGAAGACGCCAAAGTTGCTGTTCGTAACGCGCGTCGTGATGCCAACGATATGTTCAAAGAGGCACTTAAAGAAAGCAGTATGTCTGAAGACGATGAGAAGAGGGGCTTGAAGACAACCCAAGAGTTAACAGATCATGCAATTATCGAGATTGACAAACTGTTGGCGCACAAAGAAGCAGAGATCATGGTCGTGTAAGCGAGAGAATCACCCCAGCCGATCGTGCATTCCCAATACACCCCTGTTTTTCTAAGTCGATTTCAACCTCTTGGATTCGGGGGTCAAATTCTAAACAAGCTTCGGCCAGTGTTTGTGCGAGCTTTTCGATCAAAAAATAACTGGTTTCGCTGGCCTGTTGAGTAAGAAACCGAGCCAGATCTCCATAATGCACTGTATCAGCGAGCTGATCCGTTTGTCGTGCTTTCAAGTCAGACAGCTCAAGTTTGATGTTGAGTGTAATAACTTGTGGTGCCAAGCGCTCAGGAGCATTGCAACCAATTAGACAGCGGATTTTTAGGTCGCGGATATAAAGTTGGTTAATACCCAGCTCCCTTTGTGATTCAATGCTCTGTCCCAGCTCGGAGCCGGGTGCGTGAGTACAGCGATATTGGCCGGCTCAAAAGTTTTATATTCCCCAGACAACCGCTCAATCAAGCTTTCCAGCGTTGGGTTATGGCCAATCACCTGGACCGTCGTGCAGGGTGGATTTCTATCTTCGATAAAGTGAATAATATCCTGCGGATTCGCTCGATAGAGCGCGTTCGTGATTTCGATCTTAGGCATTGTTGTCAACGCTGGCACAAAGAGTTCCAGCGTTTCACGTGTTCTGAGAGCGTCGCTGCAATAAATTAGATCGGGCTCTAATTGGAGCTCAACAATTTGTGCCGCGACGTTTGGGACTGAGCGGCGCCCTGAAGGCGCCAAAGGGCGCTCATGATCTGAAAACTGGTCCAGAGCAAAAGCGCTTTTGGCGTGCCGCATCAACAGCAATCTACAAGTCATGGTTTCTGCAGTACCACAAAAATCGTGCTGTTTTGTCGTCGGATTAGGATTCTCAAAATGGCTTTCTGAGGAGCCTTCTTCACCAAGGCAGCCAAGCTTTCGGCATCTTTGATAGGTTGATTATTAACTTTCACAATTACGTCGTCTTTTTCGATCCCTGCCATGGCTGCCAACGATTGTGGATTAACCTCGACGACTTTGGCGCCTTGAAGTGTTTGTTCTTTGTAGTTGGCTACGTTGATGCCCAATTCCTCCAAACTCTTGCGATCAGCTTGTTTCAGAGGCTCTTCTTTGTTCAAAGCTTCCAACGTAATGCGCAGTGTCAAATAATTGCCATCTCTGAAGACTTTGAGTGGTGCGCTTTTGCCAACACCAGCCAGGCCCGCTTCGAGTTGCAATGAGCTCGCATCTTCAATGGCTTTTCCATCAAACTCTGTGATGATATCACCGGGTTGAATCCCCGCTTTAGAGGCGGCGCTGTTCGGTACAACTTCGCGCACCAGTGCACCCTGCGCATAGGGCAAACCAAGCTCTTTGGCCAAATCAGAAGACACGTTTTCAATCTTGACGCCCATGCCAGACCGAGAAGCTTTGCCGTTCTTTTTGAGCTGGGGTAAAACATGTTTCACTTGATCAATGGGGATCGCGAAAGCGATGCCTTGGCCGGAGGCACTGATCGCCGTGTTGATCCCAACGACCTCGCCAGACATATTCAGCAAAGCGCCCCCTGAGTTGCCTGGGTTAATGGGTGCACTGAGCTGCATAAAATCAAACAAACCACGTTTCCCAGAGGGTTGGATATCACGACGACCTCTGGCAGAGATGGGCCCAAATGAAATCGAGTGTTCAAGGCCCAGTGGGTTACCAATGGCCATGGCGAAGTCACCGACTTGCATGGCCGTCGAGCTGCCCAGTGGAATTACTGGCCAGTCTTTTTTGTCACTCTTAATCTGAATTAAAGCAATGTCGGTATCAGGGTCGGTTCCAATAACCTCGCCATCGTATTCTTTGAGATCGCCACCTACTTTGATCTTAATCTTGGTAGCACCTTCAATAACGTGATTGTTGGTAACGGCGAGTCCAGAGGGGTGGATAATAAATCCGCTCCCAAGGCCCGTGCTCTTTTGGGGCTGTTGCGGCATTCGGAAAAAATCTTCAAAGCCAGGTGGCAGTTGAAGTTGACGGTTGGGTTGAGTGACGGACTCCGTGGTGACCACCAAGACAGCCGGCTTGACCCGATTGACCAAAGGAGCCAGTGAAGGAATAGGGATTATTGAGCTCTTCGCCTGTTCCGGAGTTAATTCGACCCATAGGTCGGTGGCTTTCGACGGAGAGAGCGTGGGTTTGTCTCCGAAAAAAGCCACAAGCCAGAATGAAGGTACGGTCACAGCGAGTACAATTAGGATCTTTCTCATGCGCGCTATTAGAAACCATTTTAGAAGAAAAATTCAAGAGGGAATTTGGTTGGTCATGGCAATTTGTCCATTGCCGGCTGATTTTTGGAACCAAGAAGTATTTAACTTACCCCAAAAAAACAGGGCAGAGCTTGTGTTAGCCATCAACCCGGCTGGCCTAGATACGCACCGCCGGGAAAAACTGGCTGAGCTGTTGGCGCAGATTGATCCGCGCAAAGTCTATCTAGAACTCCCTGAAACCAAGGCTGCCCAGGCGATCTCTATTGAAGATCTTACTCAAGAAGACTTATTAAGCAGGGCGCGTGTATTAACCCAATGGAATCGCAATAACTTGGTTTTGCAGACACTTTCTGGGGCTGACATGATTTGCGAAGTGTCTTATTTGAAAAGTTTGGCCTATCGACGCCTGCGAAAATACTCGGATGCCAGAGACTCTCTCACCAAAACTATTGAACTGTGTGACGGCGATTTCAAACGCAAGGCTTTATTTTTGAACGCTCGAATCGCTGCCATGAGCCCCTCTGAGACAGCACTGGAAATATTAAACGATTTTCTGGCGGACCGTCCCAGTGATAACTACACAGACGACGTGCTTTTGTGGAAAGCACATGTATTGAAAGATTTGCACCGTGAACTGGATGCCAGCACTGCTTTAGAAGATTTGCTGAAAAATCATCCTGCTGGTGACATGTATGACCAAGCTTTATTCGAACGGGCGTTTTATTTTGCCTTGGCTGGCCAGCTGGATGCAGCGCTCGATTTATTGTCCGAGCTTTCTACGGCCCAGGGCGTTTATTGGCGTGGACGCCTCATGCTATATCCCGAGTTGGGCAGTCTCAAACCAAACAGCGATCTCAAAAAACAGGCTGAAGGCAAGAAAATCTTGCGAGAGCTCGCCGAGAAATCGCCCGCCAGTTATTATGGCTATTTTGCGGCGCGACTTATCGGTCTAAAGTCTTTTGCCAAGCCGGGCAAGTTTATTTTGCCCAAGAGCCCCGAGCTACAAGCTGATCCCATTTATAAAAGCCTGCTTTGCTTCAAGAAGGCCAAGCGCCTAGAAGAAGCTGTTTGGATCGTAGACAGACTGGCGCGGAGTTATACGAGCGAAAACGAGCGCTTTGTTTTGGCACAGGAATATCTAGATTTAAACCGGCCTGACAAAGCCCACCAACTCATGCGTGACGCTGGATTGGCGTTCCCCAGATTTAACAGCGACATGGCTTTTCCATGGAGACTCTCTTTTACGAGGGCCTATCCAAAAGAGTTTTTGAAAGCGGCTCGAAAACAGAAACTGCCATTGGATTGGATTACCGGGTTAAGTCGTGAAGAGAGCAAGTTTGATGCTCAGGCGATTTCGTGGGCTGGTGCCGTGGGTTTGTGCATGCTCATGCCTAGTACAGCGCGCTTAAGTGAGAGTGTGCTTTTAAACCCTGAGACCAATATTCAAACGGGCGCAGCGCATTTAAAAGAGTTGGCTGATGAGCTGGTACACCCCCTTAAGGCCATCGCGGCCTATAATGCTGGCAAAGCGGCGGTCAAACGCTGGGTCGCTCAAAATCCAGCGGATATCCCCATGGATTATTTTGTTGAGCTGATTCCGTATGAACAAACACGCAACTATGTGAAGAAAGTGGCCAGCGCTTGGCTGACCTATGCTTGGTTGGAAGGGCGACTATACAAAGGTCTGTACTCGATTCAGAATAATGGGTCATGAACTCGTAGAGAATCTTCCTAGACAAACTGGATACAGCCAGATAGCAGCATCCGGGCATGCTAATCAACCTTCGGAATATATTTTTTGCAGCGTCTTTTGTGTTAACCCTGGCTCCGGGAGAAGCGAAGGCTATAAGCCTGGATATAACCTTTTTTGATGTTGGAAGAATTATGGCTGATCTGCTGGCCTGTCGTTACGGTTCCTTGATCGCCCCGGATCAGTCTTTCAAGCCTGCCGCCCGGTTTGTTGCTGCGGGTGCCCTATTGGTTGGTTTGGTTGACCTGGGTAGACAGGTTATAAGAATTTTTGATCAGCTACAGGGTGCCAGGTGCAATCGGCAATGCAAAAAAATCGTCAATGTCTGGGGAACGACGGTTGACGTCAGCTGCCCGTCTGGCCCATCGTGTTATAAAGTTGGGACAGTATATCCATCAGATGGCAATGCGAATCCTGCCGGTGGTCAAGTGCATAACTGTCAATGGCCTGCAACTGTGAATGCCCGAATAACTTCGATCGATCGCGACCAGACCTGTTACGCTACCATCGAAGTTTTAGAAAACTTTTTTGGGAAGGTTGTTAACGGGATATGCTTGGGGACCTATTACGTGGCCAATAATGAGTCACACAAGAACCTAGCCAATGTAGGTTGGTCGATAGGTAGTGGTTTTGCGTCCGATGAGAAGGGGAATAACTGCTTTATCTATCCCGGTCATAACAGCACGATGTGCGCTGGGAATTGGGGAAGCAGTTGTTTTGCCAATATAGTGAACGATTGTCATGTTCAGATCGACCAGAGTTTCGGTGTCAATGCGAAAGCGTGTCCAACAGCTGGGACTGGCAACTAAATCGAAATAGAGCTCAAACGCCTATCAAAGGATCGCGATAAATCTCATGAACGGCCACTTTGCACCCGATCGATTCAAAAACAACCTCTTCACCGGACCGAATGCTCTGATTACATTTTTTCTGCTGATTTCTTGTCCTATATTTCCCATGCCATCTGGCAGACCACTCCCAAATTTGTTGGCTTCTCATGATGTTCTAAACTTAATTGCTTCCTTCTTACCTATCGCTCTTATCTTTAGAAACTTAGTGCATCTGAATCGTCAAGCGCGAACCGTGATCCTTGCCGAGCTCAGTAATCACCCTCATCAGTTGGCAGAAGAGGAACTGCAACGCCTCATGACCAATCGTGGCCTGTTGCAAAGAATTGTGGATTTCTCTACAGCCCAACCTGATGGAGCGCTACTGCGCTTTGCAAGAGCAGTCTTAAATCCACCGCAAAACTTTTCTAATAATCAAGTATTTGAACTCGCTGGACCTCTTTTCCCAAATAACCCATTTTTTTCACAGCCCGACCCGGCCCGGGTACCTCAATTTCTACGGGGTTGGCTTTCCAATATCCGATTCTCCCGTGAGGAACAAATCCGAGGGTTAACATTTTGGCAAATCCGGTCAATGACATCTGGGCAGCTCCAAGAACTAATGGATTATTACCTGTTCCATTCACAGGCACCTGAGCAGCTCGAGGGAGAGTCTTTTTCCCAGTTCCTAGTATTCACCCGAGTAATAATTACAATGAGGTACTATGGTATGCATGTGGGCACCAGACCTTGGTATGTGAGAATTGGTCGCGGCAACGACTCCAGGGAGTACCTCCTGGAATTGGCATATGGGCCGTTCGATATAGTGCCATCTTGGCAGGTCCGGCCACTGGAATCTCGGCGGACCCAGGCACTGATATCTGAGCCAAATTGCTGTCAGATGCTTTAGCGGCAACCATAAAAAGTCCGCTGGATTTTGACTTTTTGAGATAAAAATGCAACACCTTGTGTTATGAGTATCACCACGAGCATACGCTTGCCTGATAGTCTTCGTTTAGAATTAGAAACCGCAGCCCAACAACTGCACCGTGGGAAAAATTGGATCATTGCGGAGGCAATCCGAATTTATCTAAAAAGCCTTAGAAATCCATCTTTAGAGGTTGAGGCGAAGCGACAAAGTATGCTGGTTTCACAAAAAGATGACTCAGATACTTTTTTGGAAGATATCGCTGACACAAAGGCTTGGTAGTTGTTTGGTTTTTCTTACCTAGATACGCGCCGGACAATCGGCGCGTATGACAGGATTTAAACAAAACTACCCCCTTATTTTAGGCGAAATTTGTTGAAAATTACCCCCTTATTTTAGACAAATATGCTAAAGTAGAGCTATGAAGCGCGATATTGAGACTGATCTGTTGGACTGGAAAAATTCGAAAATGCGCATGCCGCTACTTTTGCGTGGTGCAAGGCAGGTTGGAAAAACTTACGTTGTTGAAACATTTGCTCAAGCACATTTTGAAAATCTTGTTTCCATCAATTTTGAAGAACATCCGGAATTCAAAGACTGCTTTCGAACGTTAAGCCCCTCAAATATTGTGTCTGAGATTGAAGTATTGGCGAATTTGAGCCTAATCCCTGGCAAAAGTCTGTTGTTTTTAGACGAAATTCAAGATTGTCCTGCAGCAATCATGGCACTTCGATATTTCAAAGAAAAGATGCCCGAGCTGCATGTCATCGGAGCGGGTTCTCTCCTTGAGTTTGCCCTGAACGATGAAGAATTTCGCATGCCAGTAGGTCGAGTCCAGTCACTTTATCTCAAACCCATGTCTTTTTATGAGTTCTTAGACGCTACCGGTCGCAACAAACTTCGAACCTATTTGGATTTAATCAATCTAGATAATCCACCCACAGAGGCTATCCATACACAAGCACTGAGGTGCATTCGAGAATATATCGCATTAGGTGGAATGCCAGCGGTTATTGACACCTATCGCCAAACCAAAAGCATGCGAGAGTGTCAGACGATTCAGACGGCTTTATTGACAACCTATCGTAACGATTTTGGTAAATATGCGAAACGCATTCAGGTTAAACACCTGCAAAAAGTATTCCAACAAACGCCAGGGCTGATTGGAAAAGGACTAAAATATAGCCACATTGATTCAGAGTCGCCAAGTCGTGATATCAAGATTGCTTTAGGCAAGTTGTGTGATGCCGGTTTGATAACCCGCGTTTATGCAACGCATGCGTCTGGGATTCCTTTATTTGCAGGAATGAACGAACATAAATCTAAACTATTTTTTATTGATGTTGGCTTAGTAAATCGAGCAATGTTATTAGATGTCGAGGTTCTTTTTCAACAAGACATCATGCTCATCAATCAAGGTGCATTAGCTGAACAATTTGTTGCGCAGGAGTTTCTGGCATATCAAGACAGGCATGATTCTGGGCAATTGTTTTATTGGATACGCGATAAAAAAGGAAGCGAGGCAGAGGTTGACTATGTCGTCTCAATCGGGAATCAGATTGTTCCGATAGAAGTTAAATCCGGCTCAACGGGTCGTCTCAAATCGATTCGAGTATTTATGAATGAAAAAAAATCTGCAATTGGAGTCCGGATTTCTCAAAAATCCCTCCATCTAGAAAATGGTCTTTTGTCTATTCCATTCTATCTGGTTGGCCAATTGCGTCGCTTACTTTTCGAAGAATTGCTTCACCGGCCCTGAATTTGATATTATCATGACCCATGACCCCTGAAGATAAAAAGCAAATTCTCTACGGTATTATTCTCACCCGTGCGGTCGACAATGCGCTCAAACACTGGTTCATGACCGAGCAGTTTCAGGGCAAAGGCTTTAGAAGCTTGGGCCAGGAGGCCATTTATGCCGCCGGCTATGCGCTCAAAAAAATGGGCCACCGAGACGTTATTGCCCCTGTTATTCGGGATTTAGGCGCTGCACTGGCTTACACAGACCACGACGTGGCTCTGGCGATTAACTCCCAAGCTGGAAAATCTGGGCCGCCGTTTGAAGGTCGAGATATTCATATTGGCGACTTAAAACGCGGTGTGTTGCCACCCGCTGCTCCTCTTGCAATTGCAACCGCGACGGTGACCGGAATGGCTCTGGCCATGAAACTCAAAAAAGAGCGCCGGATCGGCGTGAGCTTTATCGGCGAAGGCGGGACGTCATTGGGGGAATGGCACGAGTCAATTAATTTTGCCGCGGTACAAAAATTGCCGATGATATTTTGTGTCGAGAATAATCAGACGGCGTTGTCTACCCCGGTCGGGGCACAGTGTGCTGCCAAGCATTTTGCAGATAAAGCTTTGGGTTATGGAATCCCGGGAAAGACCATCGATGGAACAGACCCAGAAGCGATTTATGATGCGTTTATGTGGGGCGCAGAGCACGCACGGGCAGGGCACGGGCCCGTGTTGATTGAGCTCGAGTGCATGCGACTCTGTGGACATGCACATCACGATGACATGCTGTATTGGGGCAAAGAACCAGAACTTGGTTTTGAGTTGCCAGATTTTGAGCCGACGGGCTACATGGATAAAAAAGCGTATGCAATTTGGCGTAAGAAAGATCCCCTTAAAACCTATGCGGAAAAATTAATTGCGGCAGGTATTTGTACGAAGCGAGAAGTCGAAGAACTGAAGAAAAAAGCGGTGTCCGTGTGCGATGCCGCTGTGGCTGAAGTGAAGGCTCGAGCGTGGCCTCTCTGCGCTGAAGCTATGGCAGACAGGTCGGGAGGCAAGCCTCAGGATATTACCCCAGAACCCCTCCCCAAAAAAGAAGAGGGGAAAAAATACACCTATCTTGAAGCCATTGCTTTGGCAGTTCAAGAAATATTAGAAGCCAATCCAAATGCCTACGTGTTGGGTGAAGATGTTGCTCCTCCGTATGGCAACGCGTTTATGTTGTTTAAATCCATGCCCAAAGAGCTGTGGCAAAAATTTATTAACACGCCAATCTCTGAGAGTGCGATTATTGGATCCAGCGTCGGCATGGCCCTCGAGGGTTTACTGCCTCTGGCGGAGATTCAGTTTAACGACTTCGTGGCGTCGGGATTTAATCAGTTGGTTAATAATGCGGCTAAATTTCGCTATCGAACGGGCCGTGCTGTGCCATTGATTATACGCATGCCTTGGGGTGGCTTGAGGCACGCGGGGCCCTATCATTCACAAGATACCACGCCGTGGTTTTATCGAACGCCTGGGCTATTAATTGCTGTGCCATCGACGCCATCGGATGCTCGGGCTTTATTACATGCAGCGACAAAGCAGCAAGATCCGGTTTTGTTTTATGAGCATATTGCGTTGTATAGAGACCCTAAATTGCGGGAAGTGCCGAGCAACGAGCCAGTTGGTTTTGGACAGGCGGTATTGAGAAAACAAGGCCAAAAATTAACCGTGATTAGCTATGGCGCGTATGTACACAAAGCCATGGCGGCACTTAAAAATATCGACTGCGATATATTAGATTTGCGAACATTGGTGCCGTTGGATTTTGAAATGATTGCACAAAGTGTTAAAAAAACCAGTCGTGTGTTGTTGGTGGGTGAAGACAGTCGGACAGGCTGTGTTTTGGAATCTATTGCCGCGCAGATTGCCGAAAATCTGTTTGAATTTCTAGATGCCCCGATTCAAGTGCTGGGGTCTAAAAACACGCCCGTGCCTTATTCTCCAGTACTCGAAGAGGATTATTTGGTCTCCGAAAAGACCCTAGAGGATGCCGCTATACGACGTTTGTCGTATTGATTGTTTTTTGGAATTTTGGCATAGCGACGTATATGGTGATGAAACGACTTTTTAAGTTTGCTTTTTCCGCTTTTTCGTCCATGGGTTCAAAAAAGAAGCCCCATGAGACCCACCTGAAAGATGTGAAGATTAGTAAGTCTTTCGAACCGATTCATTCGGAACGGGCGGACAAAATCTATGATCATTTGGGACAGCATGCGCTGAAAGTCATTCATGAGGATTCTGAAGTGGCCGGTAAAAAGAGCCTGGCCTGGGTCATGTGGGCGTTCAAGAATGCCGCTGAAGCTGATTATCAAGATGGTATCAGCGTGCACGATGTCAGCGCCTTGGTCTACAAAGCTGCCAAAGTCGAGCTGTACCCCATCAATGTCTCTCGCGTGGTCCATAACCATACGGATTATATTCGACAGGTTTCACAAGACCGAAAAACCAAGCGCTATTTGTTGACCGAAGAGGGTCACAAAGAAGTTGCCAAGTTGGCCCTGATTGACAAACACTAGGTCGAATTTTAAAAGGGAGCCTACTTTGGATGGCCCCTTCGTCTAAGGGTTAGGACGGCAGCCTCTCACGTTGTCAATACGGGTTCGAATCCCGTAGGGGTCACCAGCCTACGCTCTGTGAGCTACGGCTGGCAAGCCAGCTAAAATACTCAGAATCTCTGTGAGTGGCAACCCTAGAACATTGGTAAAACTGCCTGTCATGTGATCGACAAATACACCGCTGGCACCTTGCAGGGTACATGCACCGGATTTTCCGATCCACTCGTTGGTTTGCAAATAGCTTTCGATTTCGTGAGCGGCGAGTGCTCTAAAAACCAACTTTGTTGTCACGATTTCGTTGATCATTCTGCCTTGATAAAGCACCGCATAGCCCGTGATCACGAGATGTTCGCGGTTGGATAATAACTGGATCATTCGGCGCGCATCGGCCAGATCTTCAGGTTTGTTTAAGATTTCTTGACCGACTACAACGATGGTATCGGCGGCAATAATCGGCAAAGTGGTTTGTTTAGAAACTGCCAATGCTTTTTCGCGGCCCAGGCGCAAAGCCAATTCTTGTGGCGACTCACCCGGTTGTTGTGACTCGTCAATATTGGGATTTAGCAGAGTAAGTTCGAAACCCAGTGATTCCAAGAGCTCCCGCCGTCTAGGGGAGGTCGATGCAAGAGCGATTGAATGGGAACGTGTTGGAGCAGCATTTGGCATAGTTCTAAATGCCTAGCATGTTCTTCAGGGGTTTCAAGAAACTGGAGGCGATAGGTGTTTTGGATCAGAGAGGCTAATTTTTGAAAGCGATTCAGGGGTGATTCGCCCAGAAGATAAATTTTTTTGATAGGCTTAGGCGTCGAACAAAATTGCTCGCCTAGGGGGATCGCAAATTTGTTTTCGCGCTCAAATAAGGGTTTTAGTTGTGCGATATCATAGCCCAGGAGCTCAGCCGAATCTTTCCAAAGTTTGATCTGTGGGTAGCTCGGAATGACTTCAGGGCCTGGGTTAAACCTAATGGCGCAAACGTCGTCGGTGAGAACGTGATAGCCAGCACGCATAAAACAACCTGTCAGAGTGGATTTGCCAGCCCCGGAGGGGCCCATAAAGACCACGCATTGGTTATCGTGGGCGATCGCATTGCCGTGCAGGACCAAATAGCCACGCTTTTGAAGCAGTATCCCCATCGCTGTGCCAAGCAAGAAGGGCCGAATGGGATCGAGATGTGTGCCATCAAAAAAAATATGTGAGTCATCAGGAATCTGGAATCTGCCGACGCCCGGTATTTCAAAAGTAGGACTTGTGATCACAGATTGTTGTATTTTAACATCAGGCCTCCCTACGCTAACCTGTCCCCCGAAGCCTTGGCGTAGGGGGAAGCTTCGGGAGGTAAACAATTCAGAAAATTTTATTTCAGAGTCGATCTGTAATCCGAATGCTTCGTAGCGCATTAAATAAACTTTTCGATTTCAGAAGCAGCCTGTTGGACTTTCGCGGCATCGGTGCCTTCAATGCTGAGCATGACGCGGCCAGATTGCGGGTAGCTGCCAATCTCGAGCTCAGGGTATTTATTCTGAACGCGTTCTAAATCGAGTGCAATATCGCCTTCTAATTTCTGGCTATAGACCAAGGCACGTTCAAAGCTTTTATAAGTAAAGCGTGGCCTAAGATTAGAGAGCATTTTTGTAAATAACTCTGGGATTCCCGGAAGAATATAGACGGGTTTCAAAAATACCGTTGGGACCCACAAATTTTCAGTCCATAGAATTTCTGCGCCTTCCGGAAGCATGGCCATTTTTTGACGCGCTTGATTGGGCGGAGTGCCATGAAAGTCGACGTAACGCTTGATCGTCTCAGCATGTAATTCGAGCTTTCTGCCAAACGCCTGAGCGACTGCATGATAGGTGATATCGTCGTGTGTGGGCCCAATACCGCCCGATGTGAACACCAAGTCAAACTCGCGAGCATGTCTTCGAACGGTCGAGCTGATTATTTCGGTTTTGTCTGGAATGGTCTCGATCAAGACCAAGCTTACACCACAGTCAAATAACACACGTGCAAGGGTCTGCGAGTTAGCATCTTGGACTTTGCCGTTCAAGATTTCATTGCCGATAATAATCGCCGACGCCCTAGGCATGGTTGACTCTTTCGCGCAGCTCTTTGCCCGGCACAAAAAACGGCACCCATTTTTCGGGTACCGAAACTTTCACGCCTGTTTTGGGGTTGTGGGCGATTCTGGAGTTTCGCTTTTTTGCTGAAAACGATCCAAAACCACGAATCTCGATCCGATCATGCTTGGACAAAGCAACGCTCATGGTCTCAAAAATGGTTTTGATCACAGTTTCTATGTCGGTTTCGGAGATGTCTTTGGCTTCGAAAGCCAGGCGTTCGATGAGTTCACTCTTCAGCATGTTTAAAACCTACAACAGGTATTTGGCATTTGGCAAACGTCAAGCTAAAGAGCCGCTTATGCTTGAGACGTTATCTAATGGTTTTCGATCTGCCAGAAATTTTTTAAACGGGCAAGCTTTGCTTACCGAAGCCAATATTGACAGTGCCTTAAAAGACGTCCGGACGTCATTGTTAGAGGCCGATGTCGACGTGGATGTTGCCCAAAGATTTTTAGACCGAGTCCGAGAAAAATCATTGGGAAAAGAAATTACGACTTCTTTTCAGAAGCGTAAGATCAGTCCGGCTCAGCACTTTATTAAGATTTGCCAAGATGAACTGGAAGCCTTGATGGGCCCAGTTGACACGTCTCTGGCACTCAAAAAGCCTATCGCTAGCATTATGATGGTGGGGTTGCAGGGCTCAGGCAAGACCACCACTACGGCCAAGCTGGCGCAATTGTTAAAAAAGAAATCACATCGGCCGTTGTTGGTGGCAGCTGATATTTACAGGCCCGCTGCGATCAAACAGCTGGAAATTTTGGGTGCCGAGCTGGGTGTGCCTGTGTTTTCTGATCCCAGCTTAGCTCCGCCTGATTTATGCGCAAAAGCTTTTCAGAAAGCCCGCGAGTTCAATTGCACCCTGGTGATCTTTGACACGGCCGGCCGACTGGCCATCGATGATCTGCTCATGCGTGAGCTCGAAGCGATCAAAACCCTCACAAAGCCTGATCAAATCTTGCTCGTGGTCGATTCAATGATCGGCCAAGATTCGGTTAAAACAGCAGCCGAATTTAACCGCCGCTTAGAAATCGATGGCTTTATTTTGACCAAATTAGATGGCGATGCCCGAGGTGGTGCTGCACTCTCCATCAAAGAAATCACGGGAAAACCCGTCAAATTTTTGGGCATGGGCGAAAAGATCGCCAACCTAGAAGAATTCAGACCCGAGGGCTTAGCTTCTCGAATCTTAGGCATGGGCGATATTGCATCATTGGTCAAAGACTTTGAAGAACACGTGGACCAGGCCAAAGCTGAAAAAGATGCTCAAAAAATGCTCAAAGGCCAAATGGGTCTGCAAGATTTTTTGGATCAGATCCGGACGATCAAAAAAATGGGACCTATTTCAGGTCTGCTCGAAAAACTCCCAGGCATGGGACAGATCATGCCGGTGGTGAAGTCTCAAGGGGAAGGGCAGATCACCAAAATAGAATCTCTGATTTTATCGATGACCCCCAAAGAACGCCGACAGCCTGAGTTAATTAGCCTGCAAAAAACCAGGCGCCTGCGAATTGCCAGAGGTTCTGGGCGTACCGAACAAGATGTAGATATGCTGCTCAAGCAATTTGGCATGATGAAAAACATGATGCAAAATTTCGGCCGTATGGGACTAAAACCTAGTTTTTCACCGCCAAAACCTGATATCAACCGAAAAGACAAACGAAAGCGCGAAAAACTCGCGAGGAAAAAGAACAAAAGAAGATGAGCCTCAATAAAAGTCGATTTCCCTCAACTGCCTCGATGCTACTGGTGATGGCGGCGCTTGCAGCCCTGGCCTTAGCCTGGCGGTCTCCACTATTGGGGACTCCTACGGCAGAGGCCGCCCTGTTTTTGGGCGTCTTTTTAGCGCCGCTCACACTTTTAGCGGGAGCTTGCCGAGGGGCCCTGAGAAACCCCAGAGGTTTCAAGCACGATGTTTTACGAGAGGGCGCCTGGGTTTTAGGGGTCAGCCTGGGCTATCTGGCTGTCTTATTTCTGCGTTCGATGGGGTTACAGAGTTGCAGCACAAGCGCTGGGGTGCTGCCTTTTGTTATTTTGCTTGGGCCGCAACTCTTTTTAAATTTGGTCACTGGCGTTTGGATTGGCCGCCTCGTGGGGAGGGTAAAGCTGGCCATCGTGAGCAGCTTACTATTGTGGTTTCTATATTTAGCGCTTCAAATATCTTTGTGGTGGGTCAACCCGTCGATGCGATTTTTTGAACCCTATTGGCTCATGGTGGTTGGGGATTTGTTTCAAGGCCAATCATTGGAGCCAGCGATTGTTGCTTATAAAATCAGCGCGGTTTTGTACGGGTTTGCTTTATTCGCGCTGGGCGTTTCTTGGAAGCGTCACGCCACGAAATTTTGGGTGGTATCTCTTTTGATTGTCTCAGCGGCGATCTTCCAATGGAAGAGTTCAGCAATGATCTCCCCAGAATTTTCAGAGCGTCAGCAAGCCTATCCGGACCTGATCACGCGAGGCCCGTTGACACTGCATACGAATTTAGAGCTGATTGGCAAAGATCATGCAGAAGCCATTTTACAGGAGGGAACCCTGTGGCTGGCACGTTTAAGAGAACGAACAGGCATTGAAACACATCAGCCGATTCATATTTGGCTCTACTCCAATCAAGAATCGTTGGCACATTTCACCGGCGCCAAAAACGTTCATTTTACACTGCCGAGCCATCGTGAAATTCATATCTCGGGCATAGAGATCCCCCATCCAACACTGGGGCATGAGTTGGCCCATGTGCTTTTGGGACAGGTGAGTGAAACACTTTGGGGAACGCCCGGGATCCTGGGCCTTTTGCCGAATTGGGGCCTATCCGAAGGTTTGGCGACTTATTTAACCCCAGAACTCGATATTCGAGAAGACTTGACGACCAGAGAACAAGCATTTGCTTTATACCGCCTGGGTCTTGAAAAAAATCCTGAGGATCTCCTGGTGGCGGATTTGTGGTCTTTCTGGATTCAGTCATCTACCCGAGCCTATACGTCTTCGGCGGCAATTTTAGGGGCCTATATCGATAGCCAGTGCCATACCCAAGCCTGTCGAGCCAAAATGATTCGCCGTTTGGCTAGAACCGGTGATATCTCGCTGCACACTGATTTTTTAAAAGCCTATCAGACCAAGATGACCCAAGACCCGCTACCACCCGATGCTTTGCCATCGGTCGCCAAGCATTTTGAGGCAGAATCTATCTTATTTGCCGATTGCAGTGGCTCCAAAAAACGGGAAGACAAAAAAACACTCGAACAAGAGGCTGACAAACTTGGCTTAGAAAAACACTTTGGCGAAGCACGGGCAAAATACGCCCAAGTTTCAAATCTAGAGTTGCCCATTCATGAACAACGCCGGCTGGTCATTAAGAAGACTTTTTTGAAAGACGCGCCCTATGCCCGTGCGGGTTTTGAATTGCTTGTTTCAGAACCGCGTGATTCCATGCAACAGGCCGCTTTCTGGTCTGAATTAGGCACTTCTTTGATCAAGCCGTCTGAATCTGATTTAGCGTATGATTATGCCGCTTATATTTTTGCCAGGGCACAAATTCTGGGCGGGAATTTTAGTCTGGGCTTGATGTGGATGCCAACCCATTTGGAAGGCTTGGTGGGTCAAGAATCTGGGCGCCTCATTGCGTTGGCCAAGTCTCAGATTGGACAGGCAGACCCAGCAGCCCTCGAATTCGAAGCACTTAAAAACCAGGCCACCCGCCCGGCCGACAAGATTAGATTGGCTGACTTAGCAGAGCGGGCTGCCCAGATTGCTTTGGGGCAAAGCTTTTTATTGGGGATTTGGGAAAAACCCTAGAAGCCTATGTTAGACTTCTAGATAATGCAGACTTCTCAAGTTTTCAGAAAGAAAATTAAAGATTCATTTGCTCGGGTCAAAGAAGAGCAAACAATCTTATTTTTCATGCTGAGCGACTGGGTTTACGCACTTTTTATTCCTGAAACTTATCGCTATTCAGAGCATGAGACTCGCCAAATTGCACGCGAAATTCAGCAAAATATTTTACCGAGCAAACATCCTGAAAATCAATTTCATATTTTGACTTGGCAAGAAGTCGTCCATGCAAATCAGCATTTGCATCCAGCCTTTTCGGGCTGGTTGCCGGCTCGAGAGATCCAGGTTGTTTTTTTTGTTGAGCAGCAATCAGCAGATGTTGCTTCAGAGAGTTTGTGGCTTGGTCAAGAACTCGAGACAACGCTCAAATCCTATGAGGCCAAACGCAACTTACACGTCAAGATGTTTAGCGAGTTAGAGTCGTTTTGTACGCCAAACATTGATATAAAGGCCGTGTTTGATGCATGGTCCTACTCAGGGCAAGATTTAAAAACTTGGAAGAAGCCTCTGCGAACCGAAGATTGGGCTTGTTTGGGTAAACCCATTCAAATTTCACTAAGATCTCAGGATTTTCAGAAGGCTTGGCCAGATGCGCTTTTAGAGTCTCATGCCGGCTATCTTTGGAGCGTCGAGACTCAGATCGAAAAAACCTGGCGGCCGATTCAGATAGCGCCCGGCGAGGACTCAACCGCGTTGTTTCGGCACTATCAGCGTGAAGCCAAGCGGCAGACAGGTGCACGCAAATTTGATTCTCAAGTGTTCATTCATGAAGATCCAGAGATTTTTGCGGCGGTTTTTGTCGGTGATCAAATAGCCAGCATAGCTGCTTTTCCAGAGCTTTTATTGGGAGCCTTGAAGCCGTTTAATCTGTCTATGAAAACTGTCAGAGTATTCAGCTTTTGCGAAGACGCTTTGTTAATTTTAGATCCTAATTCTCCAGCAGAGCTTATTGCCGATTTGGTTACAAAATCAAAAGTTTTACTTCAAGACCAAGCAGGTGACGGTATCGATGCCCTGGAGTATAGCGTCTTGACGGAACTGCCCGATTATCCTTGTGGGCATTTTACGTGGCGCGAGATTCCGGGTCCCTATTTTGACTTGGTCGAGGCTGCTAAAGACGCTAAGACTGCCTTGCCTCCTGGTCGTGCCGAATATTTGCGAGGCCTATCTTACGAATTAATTCAAAACTGGGCCAAAGCCGTTGAAGTATTTCGTGTGGCATTTAAATATAATTTTGCCGACGGCGATATTAATCACGCATTGGGAAGAGCACTTATAGAAGTTGGGCGCTTTGAAGAAGCGACTGCTTTTCTAGAAAGAGCCATTCAAATTTTGCCAGAAGATCCGGATATCGCTAATGGCCTCGGGATTGCCTATTTGGAATGCGGTCAAAAAGAAAATGCCACACAAGTATTAGAACGAGCGGTTAATTTATCCCCAGATGATGCACAGTTTTTATCGAACTTAGGTCGCTGCTATTTTTCTGGCAAACGCTTTCAAGAGGCTGAATCTGTCTTACAAAAAGCGCTCGAGTATTCACCCAATTTTTCAGAGGCCCATGCAACACTGGCGCAAATTCGCTGGCGTCTGGGTGATTTGCAGACTGCCAGAAAGCACGCCCGAAAGGCCTTTGCTGCTAACCCTGGGAGTCAGTATATGCAGGACTTACTCTGGGCTCTAACGGTTGACGAACGCTAATATACGCTCCCACCAGTGCAAGCATTCCG
Organism: Myxococcales bacterium; assembly: GCA_023248545.1. Classification (GTDB taxonomy): domain Bacteria; phylum Myxococcota; class UBA727; order UBA727; family JABDBI01; genus AER2-1. The sequence goes on from JAHFEF010000008.1 coordinate 73,065, forward strand.
CCTAAAAAGCCAAACAGACCTGGGCTTTCACCCAACGCAATAAAGCCCATCATCGTGGTAATAATTGGCATTGCAAATAAATAGGTGTTGGCATTGACCAACTGGATTTTTGCCAAAGCATGGCTCCAACACCATTGGGCCACAAATGCCGGCACAACGCCCAAGTAAATACACCACAGCGTCGTAGACCAAGAAGCCGAAACTAAGTTTTGGGCCAGTTCATCCGAGTAAATACTGAGCGCCAACACGGAGAGCCACATCGAATAAGTCACAAGCTCCAGCGCTGGCAAAGTTCTCAATAAAATTTTCTGCGCGATCGATTGGATGCCTCCACAAACCACTGCCAGGATCACCCACAACAGAGCGAGATCGTATTTGAGATTGGCGATGTCGCCAGCAGCCATGACAAAAAGCCCGAGAATGCTCACCAGCAGACCCAAAAAAATAGAGAGAGAGGCCTTTTCTTTGAGAATAAAAATGGCCAGCACACTTGAAAATACAGGTGTTAAAGAAACCACGAAGCTGGCGATGCCTGCGGGTACTTGGACTTCGCTATAGTTAAGAAGCACGCTGTAGCCCCCGATGCCAATAGGGCCAATTAAAAAGAGCAGAAAGCCCTCTCGAACTCCAACAGCATGACGCTTTGGGAGTCTGAAATAAGGGACCAATAAGCAAAGCGCAGCAATTAAAAACCGAAACAGCGCAATCGATCCAGGTGAATAGTCATGCAAAGCCACTCGGATGGCCACAAAGGCCGTGGACCACAAAAAAACAGCAAGCGTGAGCAAGATCTGAGGAGTCATTTTAATGTAAATTCTAGTATGGACTGGTACTTTTTGGCTCTCATCGCCTCAAATATTGTGAGTTTAGTTGGTATGGTCATGCTCAAACATGCGACGCGCCATCAGCAGGGGTTATTTTCTCTCGAGGTGATTTCCAGTATTTTTCTATATGGCTTTGCATTTATTTTGTATTTTTACGCCCTAAAAAAAATACAGTTGAATTTTGCCCAGCCATTTTCAGCCGGAACAACATTGGGTGGGGCTGTCTTCATGGGCTGGTTGTTATTTGGTGAACAAATTACCCAAACTGGCATTGTTGGATTGGTTTTGATTCTCTCGGGAATTGTGTTGATTAATATTTAAAAGGGGAAATTTTTCATGAAAACTTTGATTTTAATTGGATTATTGGCGTGGGCTGGTTTTAATGCGCATGCCAAAGAGTCTTGGGTAACACAGCTCCCGAGAGAAGAGATTCAGAGAATGCTTGGGTTACAACGCCCTCCTCAGGGAAGACTCGATTTTGAACCCGCTCCGAGCATGACGGATGTCACCAGAGAGTCCGTCGATTGGCGCTCTAGAAATGGGTCTAATTGGTTGGGTCCCGTGATGAATCAGGGCAATTGTGGCAGCTGCGTGGCTTTTGCGACCATTGCGACGTTAGAAGCACAAACGTCGATTTCTATGGGGGTATCTTGGTTGCACCCGTCTTACTCGACGGATGCCCTGTTTTCTTGTGGGGGAGGAGGCTGTGGTGAAGGCTGGACCCCAGAGTCAGCAGTTGATTATCTTCAAAACTCTGGCGTACCAGATGAAGCTTGTCTCCCCAATACATCAGGCTCTACAGGTGTTGACGCCACCTGCAGTGCGATGTGCTCAGATTGGACAGATAGAAATTTTAAAATTTTAAGCTATGCGACACCAACCAGCGGGGGGGGGAGCGTCTCTGCGGTGAAAGCGGCTCTCAAGAAGGGGCCTTTGATCACGACGTTGTCTGTGTATGAAGATTTTCTGACCTATGGCAGCGGTGTTTATAAACATCGGACGGGTGAATTTCTGGGAGGGCATGCCGTCAGCCTGGTGGGCTTTGACGATGCCAAAAGAGCGTGGTTGGTTCGAAATAGCTGGGGTCCTCATTGGGGGGACAATGGCTTTGTATGGGTCAGTTGGGATGACGAATCCGGAGTCGGCGCTGAAACCTGGAGCCTGGAGCTGGGGCATCCTGACAATTTTATAACCGTCACTTTTCCTGCGGATTTAGACTATGTTTCAGGGGCAATTAATTTGACCGCTCGAGGCCAATGGGCACCCGGCGGTGGCATCCGATTTCACGTCATAGGCCCTGAAGGCCATGAAATTGGGAGCTATGCCGGCGAGAGTAGCTATTGGCTAGACACCCTGCAACTTCCAGATGGACACTACGAAATTTATGCAGAAAATCTGTCGTCGCCATCGGTCAAATCACAAGTTCGAGAATTTTATGTGATTAACCAAGAGCCTCGAATGTCTCTGTCTTTCACGCCGGTTAAAAAAATAAGTCCGAATGTCCCCATCAACGGTCGTCCTGAGTTTAATATTACAACCAGTTCTTCGCCGGTTCCCATTCAGCATTTGGAATTTCGCGTTTTCGATCAGCAGGGCAAAGTTGTCAGCGTCGTGTCAAACAATCGGGTATTGCCAGCCATGAGAATGGGGTGGCGGACACCGACCGTTCCCAATGGGCGCTATAGGCTGGTGGTCCATGGTGAGACTAATTACGCAGGTCGGCTTTATGAAGTGGAGTCCAATTCAATCAATGTGACAGTGAAAAATTAGTTTACCAATAAGCACCGGCCTCAGTTCGCCAATCGGCATCTGGTTTGCCGCTGTTGCTGCCATTGTGACAAACTCCATCGCATATTTGGCAATCTGAATCTTGTGTGCAGTTTTGGGAGGAATCACCTGAGCAAAATCGGACACAAGGCCCTTGGTATACAGTCCCAAAGCAATCACCATTTCCACTACAAGTGAGAGCATTGTCGCCTGCGCAAACACCAGAATTGCAGGTAGTGCTTGTACATTGACCGGACGCATTGGGATTACAATAATCAAATGAACCACGACAATACCCATCTCCATTGTTGGCGCCACTGCAAGTATTTCCCGAAAAACAATCGCCGACTCCCGTACAAATTGAACCTGGAAATTGATTCAGATTGGGGATCTGGTAATCTCTAGGGTAAGAGACGTCTCGAGCTGTATCGGTTTCAATACAGTATAAGTGTCCTTCAGAATTGTTTCCACAGTCTTGGAAGCTTACTGCAGAATTTAAAGCATCTGAAAGGTAAGTGTTTGTTGCCCAACGATAGTTCTGTGTATTCACCTTCCCAAAAGATGTGAAACAGTTGGTGCCATAGCATGTTTGGTCAGAACCATTATTGACTGTAAAGCCATTGCAATTCGATCCTGTTGTTCCTGTGATAACCATTAAATTTCGGTCTACACTGCCTACCAAATCTTTTGTCACTGTCACCCCATCAGGTCCTAAGCTAATGGGCGCCAAAATCCCACTGCTGACTCCAGTCGAAACATCCTCTAAGGGTACTAAGCCTACTCCTAAGCCACTGGCGACTTGAGTCGTGTAATCTACCAGAAAGATGGGCTTATAAGGATCCGAAATATAGGGAAATATGCGACGGGTAATCCCACGCCCTGGGTAGTTGCTGAGTTGATCTTGTGCGTTATTAGAAGTTCCTGATGCCTCTGATATGCGTGTGTTGATTAAAGCCATGAATTTCTTATAAAGTCCTGGAGTTCCATTTACATCAGGCCTCATAAAACCTTTCCCGTAACGAAGAGCTTCTTGTTGGCAATAGAAGTCAAGCTGAGAAGGGCTTGCTCCCGCGTAATAACGATTTCTGGTGAGAAATACGACACGTTTGCTGCTGTCGTGAGTAGTATTAGTGCTGACGGTTCTCTTGGACTGAATAGAAGCACAACGATCTATGCTAGAGGCTGTTGAGCGTAAGCCTCCTGTATAATTAGCCAAATAAATATTGCCTACTCTTGATGCAGGGGTATCTAAGGATGTTTGCGGATCTGTTGCATTGATGAGATATTTTGTTGCTTCAAATGAAATTCCACCTAAACTGTAGACGGCATTGCCGCTACCGTTTTCGTTTGTTGAACATAAAACATAAGAAACATCAGTGGGTGGCACTGTGCTGTAAGAATTGTTGCTATCGCTAACAAGATAAGCAGGAGCTGTAATGTAATATGCCTCAGGATAATAGTTAAAATTAACATGGGGTTGAACAAACACGGCATTGTTACTGGAATGGTCGAGTGGCCATGCCAAGAATGAGTCCACTGAAACAATCTCTCCATTCAAAGTATTGCCGTTATGAATACAGTCAGTGGCTTCTTTTGTGATTGCACTGCCGTTAGAGCAAAACAAGCCAGTTTGATTTGCGGTTGGGTTCGTGCTGGACCAAACGTTGTTTGAGTTAACGTAGTAAAATATTGCAGAGTTATAACCATAACTTAGATCGGAGCCATTAATTTGTGTCGCATCTTGATTAACAAAATGTTGGAATATTCCTATGCCACTAAAAAGGTCTTGATATTGAGCGTAACCTGTCAAAGAATTGAATTTCACTAAAAGGGGTTCAATATTATCAGGGCTCACACTTCCAGTGACGACCAGTGCTTTAAGGGGCAAGCTAGTAAGCATGATGATTAAATATGTGATGCTCATTTTATTCATACTTGCCTCCTTAACTCCTATCTAATACACATGGACATTGATAAGAATCGATGCAGTTGCCTTCTAAGTGAGTTTGATCTTGGGCGCCAACCGCCACGGCTTGAAGGAATTGGACCAGGTAATCAATAACAATGTTAGCAATTGTAGTAACCAAAAATTTGGCCAGGGTCATACCAGGCTGGTTTTTTACTTCATTAAATTTATTGACAACCGCACCGGTCACTTTTTGTAACAAACTCGTGTTGGTTGTTGTTGCTACTTTATTGCTTAACTTGGATGACAATTGAGAAGTGGCAGCAGCCTTTACTGCTGAGTGTGCTCCGCTAGCGGTTCCGTGCACGGAACCGCTAGGCGTTCCAGAGGTTGAACTTCCAATTCCATCAGAGTTGGTTGAAATACTCCCCTGACCCGTAATGGCATTGGTAATTGTGCCAACTAAAATGCTCAGGATCTGACTAATGGCAGCACTCGCTCCAATGAACAATATTCCATTCAAAGCCGAAGCCATGGGAGATGTCGTCATATAGAGGTTGACCGCTGCTTTCAAAATAAATCCACCAGATGCAATACCTAACTGAGCAAAGCCCTTTCCTGAAGGTAAGCGATAGTTGTGGTAATCTGCAATTGTTCCACTGAATGCATAAGGCAACATGTCCGGGAAATAAAAAGCAACATCGCCTAGCAATAATCCAGAACCTGCAAAGCACACCCCTGTTGTTAGATCATTGGGTGCATTCACTCTCTTGTGAACATAGGGCAAGAAAGCTGTTATCTTAGCAGGTGGTGCTGCCGCGCTGCCAGATGCAAATTGGATGCTATATTTACTCTGAGCATTTTTATAAGCCCCTTGGTTTGTATAATCATACGATGGAAGAGTGATTGGGATATCGCTCAAGGTAACGCCAGAGTTTGCTGCAACCGGAGGGGCCCAAAGCACTGCTAAATTTTGAATGCCATGAGAATCTAGGGTAAAATCCCCAATGTGTGTTGGGTAAACAACACTTCTTCCTGCAATGCTATTGATATCACTAAAATCAAATATATAAAATTTGTTATGAATAATACTTTCTGTGGGTATAAAGCGATATCTGAAGGATCTTCTGAAGTTGGTTTCGTTTAAGCCATATGGAATACCGTCGAAAGCATGTAGCGTTGCGGTATTGGATCCTGTAATTTTGACACCCGGAACAGAAGTTGAAAACAATGGGTTTTTATCCACAAAGAAGTAGTGCGTTTCTAATGCCGCATAGACATGTAAATCAGGAACATGGGATGAGACATCGTGGAACCCACCCAGTCCGTCAGAGTTGGCGTTGAGATAATTGGCGCCACAGCTGGTTGCACTGGCTGAGTTATTATCAAAGTGGGCGTCACAACTAGACAGAGAAATTTTTACAATTTGAGAAGGATTATTTGAGGCCCCAACGGTGGAGTTCGTGTTTAAGCAACCAAAAAAACTGAAATAAACGGGCTGAGGCGTGCTCCAATTAGAGCTGGTAAAGGTCAAGGAAGCATTATCATCTCTAGAGACAGCCCCCCCCGTGGTTAAGCAAAAAGGAACCACGTTGGGCTGGGTGATATTGCTGGTTCGGCAACAAAAGAGACCATTGTTACCCACGGCTAAAGTGACATCTGCATCCGGTTTGGCCGTTAAGGAAAAATAAACTGCGTTGGGGTGTGCAGCTCCAGCTCCCGTATCAACATAGGTGAGATCTGCCTGTGGGTCATAAGATTGCCACATGGCCAAATAGGTTTGCTGGGACTGATTGTCCAATATGCTCGCTTGAGAATCTGTGTGCGTTGTGATTTTTACATCAGGTGGTGGGGCGTTCAAGGAAGAAATCAAGTCCCCTTGTGGGCTTGTACAGGAGAGCCCAGTTCCATCTAAATCCACAGCATTGCAGGTCGTAGAACTGCTGGTCGAAATTTGCTCGTAGCAATGGATGGGTCCATTATCGACCGATTGATTGTTGCTTGTATTTAATGCGGTATTGAGAGCGGCTTGTTTTGGAGGACCTCCCAAAATAATTTTTCCGATTGTAGAAGGTAGATTGCTAGGAGAACCGGCCTCCGGGATAATCACGGCATATTCTGCCTGTAGCCTATCGATTGATTTGGCACAGGTGAAGTTGAGGGTTGCATCATTGCCAATGTTGTAACTCGAGATGGGCCTGATGGTGGATTGAACCAACACGGGATCAGGTACCCACTCAAGTTGAAGCGAGTAAGCATAGGAAATTCCATTGCCGTTGACTAAGACATCATTAATGATTTTTTGTTGATCCGCTGAAGCATTTTGATCGTTATTGGTAATGATGGAACTAGGGCTTTGACCCGCATTTGTAATGCTACTTGTCGTTTGAACGGTTGTACGTAAGATGAATCTCAGTTTGTATGTCCACTCCGCATTGGCTGGAGACACGAAGCCTCTCGCATCCACTCCGTCGCTATTATCAATATTGGCTGGATTCCCAAGGTAGGCAATCGCATTGCTGCAGCTAGTACTGAAGGTGTTAACCAGAGAAGTAACTTGTGCGGATGATGCAGTATAACTCGCAAGAGTCCCGAAAATTGTGACGTTAACAACTTTGCTATTGTCGCAACTGCTGACTTCGTTTGACATGACGGTATCAATCACGGGATTTAAACTAAAACTGGTCCATGCATCTGCTCCAATCAAGTCAGAGAACAAACCACCATAGGCACCGCTCACTGAATTCTTGAAATAGCTTCCAATCAGAGTTGCGTTGTTGTTTGTATCGCATTGAGTGGGGGAGTTAGGTATGCTGCTGCTTAAAATAGAAGTAATAAATCCCTTGATCCAAACAAGAGCATTGTCTTGGGTTGTATGGTCAAGCTGGTAGCTTTGAAGTGCTAGATTATTACTACTCGGTGTGGAAGAAGCGGTGTTGCTTTGGCTGGATTTTTCTTCGGCACCTGCAGCGAAATTGGTACATTTTGAGCTATAATTGACCGTTTTGATTGCTTGCCCATTCATTTCTCGGGTAGTAGATGTTTGGGGAGGTGCAGAAGGGGATTGCTCGGGAGGTGTTTGTGGGGTGACTGAGCCTGGAAAAGGAGTTCCCATCGCGAGGATTGGGCCTATGCCAGGTCCCGAGGGGCAATTCGCATCTGGATTGTAGAATACCGAATTGGTGTCACAGGTACCGCTAGCACCATCCGTTGGTTCCGTGGGCGCAGTTGTTCCACAAGGCAAGGCGTCTACTGTGTTGGTAAAGCCTAAAGCAGTGTTAATGTTTTGACAGTCAGTTTGTATTTGTGCTGGCGTGAGCTTTATTGCTCCGCTCGTGGTATAGGTCGGCAGCTTGTTACCCACCTGCACGCTCGGTGTGCCACTCGGCCCTGCGGGGCTCTGACATTGCCCTAGGACCATGCCACCCATGAAAATAAAACCCAGGGGGGCAGCAACGAATGCCACCCACGGAACGACACGGGCTCCGAAATTCCCTCTTAAATCCAGCATACTAACGCCCCCCCAATTATTAAAAAAAACCGGGCTCGGCAGTATCTAGCGACCTATTGCTCGGTTCGCAAAAACTGCTTGGAACTAAACTTGAAGCGTTGTAGTTAATTCGAATGGCAGATGCAGTGAACTCCTTCGGATTGAATGCAACCTATGTTGAGATTTTGAGAACCCAGTGGCAGGCCGACCCGGACAGCGTGCCACAGGAGTGGCGCGATTATTTTGGAGGCACCCCAGCGGTCAAAAAACCGGCGTCTGTTGCTAAAAAATCTGACACTGATCTATCATTTTCTAAATCAAAAACGCCCTTGGTGGGAATAGCCGCTAAAATTGTCGAAAACATGGAGGCCAGCTTAGAGGTCCCCACGGCAACTTCCTTGAGGGATATCCCGGTCAAAGTCCTGGAAGAAAATCGGGAAATTATCAATGACTATTTAATGGACGAAGCCTACCCCAAATGCTCCTTCACGCATTTGACCGCCTACGCCATTGTCCAAGCGATCCAGAAGAATCCTGCACTAAATAACGGTTTTTCACGTGAAGATGCCCGAATTTTCAAAGTCACCCGGCCTGATATCAATCTTGGGCTTGCCATCGACCTGCCAGGCCGAGACGGTGGTCGAACACTGGTGGTGCCAAGCCTCAAAGCTTGCCAAAACATGGACTTCTGGACGTTTTTTCAGGCTTATAACGCTCTGATTAACAAAGCCCGCAACAATCAGCTCAAACCCGAAGACTTTGAAGGCACGACGCTGACACTCACCAACACAGGCGGGATTGGCACGCTGTCATCCAACCCCAGGCTGATGTCGGGGCAGGGCTGTATTATTGCTACTGGCCGCATTGGTTACCCCGCTCAATATGAGGCCACTTCACCTGAAACCTTGAAAGCACTGGGCATTGGCAAAGTCATGGCCGTGACGTCAACGTATGACCACCGGGTGATTCAGGGCGCTGAATCGGGTCGGTTTTTAAGCGAGCTGCATGATTTGTTGGCCGGCGAAGAAGGGTTTTATGATCGCGTGTTTGAAGCTTTGCGTATTCCCCATCATCCCTATCGCCTCAAAGCAGACCAGGCTGTTGTATTGGGGCAGAATGCCGATGTGATTCAAACAGAACGCGCCATGCGCGTGAGTCAGTTGATTCACGCCTATCGTGTTCGTGGCTATTTGTTGGCACACACGGATCCACTGCACCTGGCGCCTCGGCAGCATCCTGAACTGGATTTGCAAAATTACGGCCTGACAATTTGGGACCTGGATCGTGAGTTTGATACGTTGGGTGTATTGCCTCAGAAGTCGGCGCCGCTTCGAGCGATTTTGAGACAACTGCGCAATGCTTATTGCCGTCGGATGGGCGTCGAATACATGTATATTCACGACGTTGCCCAGAAAGCATCATTGCAAAAGCGCATCGAACATGAGCAAGAGGCGTTTAGCCCAGAACAAAAAAAGCAGGCCTTGAACAAACTCTTGCAGGCTGAGGGTTTTGAGCACTTTTTGCATAAGCGCTATGTGGGTCATAAGCGATTTAGCATCGAAGGCGCCGAGGGTTTGATTCCCATGCTGCAAATTTTGCTCGAGCAGCTGGTCGAGTCAGGTGCCGAACAGGCCATGATTGGCATGGCTCACCGAGGCCGCTTGAACGTATTAGCGAATATTGTTGGCAAGCCTTATGCAGCGATTTTTGCCGAATTCGACGATATTGATCCGCAGAGTTTTCAGGGCTCTGGTGATGTCAAATATCACCTGGGCGCGAAGGGGGTTCACCAGGCTTCGAGGGGGCAAATTCACGTAGAGCTTGCTTGTAATCCTTCCCATTTAGAAGCCGTGAACCCGGTGGTTGAGGGCCAAGTGCGTGCCAAACAGGACCTCTTAAAAGACGAAAAGCGTGAAAAAGTCGTCCCGATTTTGATTCACGGCGATGCGGCTTTTGCGATGCAGGGTGTTGTGTATGAAACGCTCCAGATGTCCAATCTCGAAGGCTACAAAACCGGTGGGACGATTCATCTGATTGTAAATAACCAGATTGGCTATACAACGCCGCCTGAAAAAGCACGTAGCTCTCTGAATTGCTCTGACGTCGCAAGAGCGCTTTATGCGCCCGTGTTTCGTGTCAACGGGGATGACCCAGAGGCGTGCTTAAGAGCCGTTAAGATTGCTTGTGAATATCGCCTATTATTTAAACGCGATGTCGTCATAGATCTAGTCTGTTATCGTCGCTATGGCCACAACGAAGGCGATGAACCGAGCTTCACGCAGCCAATTTTATACGCGGCCATTCAAAAGCATCCATCTGTGGCCACGCTGTATGCTGAGCTGCTGATGCGTCGGGGCGACTTAACCGCACAAGAGCTGCAAGCCATGCAAGAGGAGCACCATCAGGTATTTGAGAATGCTCTGAATGCTGTTCGGGAAAAAGGCCGTGCGGCGCTCTTAGACCAAGCACCTGAGCCGGAGGTCTCTCTGGCGCCCCTACCGTCGGTATCCAAGCAGCAGCTTGAAAAAATCACAGAAACTGTCACGCATGAGCCCAGTGGCCTCGAGATTCATCCTCGGGTTAAAACAACGGTGTTGGAACGTCGCAAATCCATGGTACTGGAAGGCAAACCGGGCATCGATTTTGGGATGGCTGAGATTTTAGCTTATGGGTCTTTGCTTCAAGCGGGAACTGCCGTGCGCATCAGCGGCCAGGACTGTGGTCGTGGGACGTTTGCACATCGCCATGCGGTTTTATACGATGTCAATAATGGCCGGCCATACACAGCGCTTCAGCAGCTTGGCAATTTTCAGATTTATGATTCACCGTTGAGCGAAGAGGCTGTTTTGGGTTTTGAATATGGCTATTCACTTCAAAACCCGGATGCGCTTGTAATTTGGGAAGCGCAATTTGGTGATTTTTTCAACGGCGCTCAAGTTCAGGTAGACCAATTTATTGCGTCGTCAGAGGCTAAATGGGGCAAGGCTTGTCGGCTCGCGCTCTTCTTGCCACATGGCTATGACGGGCAGGGACCTGAGCATAGCTCGGCTCGCATCGAACGCTTCTTGCAACTTTCGGCCGAAAACAACTGGCGCGTCGCTATTTGTTCAACGCCGGCGCAACTGTTTCACTTACTGCGCCGACAGGCCAGAGATATCCAAAAACCTTTGATTGTGTTTTCACACAAGAGTTTGCTTCGAGCCGAAGATGCAGCGTCTAAACTCGCAGATTTAACTTCTGGGAGTTTTGAAGAAGTTTTGTTGGATCCCAGAAGCCCCGTGGGCAAAAAAACACAGCGTTTGATCTTGTGCTCTGGCAAGATTTACTGGGAATTAGATCGCCTCAGGCAACAGCAAAAACTGAGCTCTGAAGTGAGCATTTGGCGCTTAGAACAGCTGTATCCGTTGAATTTGCCTAAGTTGCCAGCTGTGAAAGACTTAGTTTGGCTGCAAGAAGAGCCCAAAAACTGCGGTGCTTACTGGTTTATCCAAAATCAACTCAAGCAATTGGGCAAGCCCGTGCGCTATATTGGCCGAGCCGAAAGTGCGAGCCCGGCCACAGGATCGCCCAAGACGCATCAGCGGCAGCAGCAAGCCATTTTGGACGCTGCGTTTGATCTGTCAAAAGATCTCTTGGGGGATATTGACGTGCAATAACAATCTTGTAGGATGCCAAGTTATGAAATTAGCATTGAAAGCCGTTTTATTAACTCTATCACTGGGTGCTGTTGCGGCTCCCAAATATTCTGTCACCGTATTTGAGCGTCCATTTACAATGCCGCGGAACTCGTTTGAGAGCGTGCTCCATTTTACGGATGACAACATGCTGGCTTTGGGTGCGGATTACGGAATTACGGACCATACTCAGATTGGGCTTGGCTGGGATGGGTTTGATACCGCTGGAAACATGCCCACGCAGAAAATTTCATTCAATGCAGCGCAATTCCTATTTTCGACGCGTCATGTGAGCAGCATGGCAACGTTCTCGATGCCATTTAATTTCAACCGAATGGTTTTGCAGGAAGTCTCATTGGGTATGCCGACCTATATCCCATTGGTGCGTGGCAAAGTCAATCTGGTTTTGTTGGAAAACTTGGCTAAAATCAACTGGTTAGCAGAGACCTATGCCGATTTCAAAATTGAAACCCGACTGTCTTGGCAAGCCACGCATGCTCTGTGTTTGAACTTGATTACGAGTCCAGCCACGTTGAGCACTTCTGGCAACCATGCTCATATTATCCAGGCTACGCCCTTAAAGTTCAAGGCACTGTATGCGATTACCCCCATGGTAGACGTGTTCGGGTCAATTGGGCTTAACAACATCCAGAACGCTTCCGGGCTGTCTGGGATGCTAGGTGTGGCGCTTCGAGGCGGAGATATCGAAGGCTAAAACTTGACATATATGTGCTAAGCATGGTACATATATGTGGTGAGAACAACATTAAACCTAGAAACAGGGCTGTTGCGAGAGGCCAAAAAGAAAGCTGTCTTTGAGCATAAGACCCTGACTCGGGTTTTTGAGGAAGCTTTGCATTTCTACCTGTTGCCATCAGTTAAGCCGGAGAAATCGTTCAAGCTGCAGTTGGTTACCAAGAAAGGTCGCTTGCTTCCAGGGGTTGATTTGGCAGATCGGGATTCGCTCTACCAAAAAATGGAAGAAGCGCAATGATTGCGGTTGACACGAATGTCTTGGTTTATGCACACCGCGAAGAACTTCCGCAGCACGCCCGGGCGAAAGCTTATTTGACCAAATTGGCAGAGGGCCATAACCGCTGGGCAATTCCAGTGTTTTGTTTGGGCGAGTTCTTACGGGTTCTCACGCATGTTAAACTCTGGGATCCGCCGTTTACAGCACAAGAGGCTTGTTCAGCCATACAAAATATTTTAGCTTCACCTTCCGTATCGGTGCTGATGCCAGGTCCCTTGTATGTCAATCTGCTCATCGAAAATATTCACAAGTCTCAGGCTATTGGGAATCTGTTGTTTGACGCTCAGATTGCAGCACTCTGTTTGGAACATGGGGTGAGCCACTTGGTGACAGAAGACCGAGATTTCGCGCGTTTTCCAGACCTTTCATGCCAGAAACTGTAGTTTCTGCATATCCTCATGGCGCTCTTTGTCTAAGCTATGCACATAGCGCCGTGTGGTTTGGTCGTTTTCGTGTCGGTGATTGGCTTTAATATGCGTAAAGCGAATCCCAACACGATCTTGCATCGAGGCCGAATGATGTCGGAGCCAATGTGGCGATAGTTTTTCTAACTTGGCTATCCCCGTCTGAAGTGCCAGATTTTTAATCAATATGCTCATTTGGCGTGTACTCAAAGAACCCTGTGAGCGCCACGACGGAATCAGAGGGTAGCGCTCGTCTGGCTCTGGGAGTTCACTCAGTCTCAAATGCCTTCGAAAGCGCTGCAGTTCGTCTAATAAGTCATTATTGACTGGAATTTTGGCACTTTTATCGCCTTTGCCAGTGACAAAAAACCACCAATCTCCGTGAACTTGCCTAAAATGCCCAAAAGTATGTGTGGCGACTTCTTCGATGCGAAGTCCCAGCAAAAACAAAATAGAGACCAAAAATCTCAGCCTGGCTTTGTCCAAATTTTCTGGCATCTCATGCAAAGCTTGCAAAAACGCTTCCCATTCGGAATCTTCGAGCATGCGCTCGGTTTGAATGGGGGGGGCGAAGCGCTTTAATTTGCGGCGCATCAGCCCAATCGGGTTAAAATTTAAATAACCTGCCTGGAGCAAATAATTTAACAACGAATCAATAATAGCGATGGCTGTTTTTTGGGCCGATGGACTTAATGGCCCGACAAAAGGCTTTTGGCCTCTTGGGCCACACCAAAGTTCTCTCGGTTTGGGGTCTTCTAAAAACGCAAAGTAGTCTTCGAAATCTTGTCTATTTAAAGCCGAGAATGCTTTTTGTTTTTGAATCAAGGCCCAAGCCAGTAGGCGTTCAGATTCTTTCTTATAAGCTCGATGTGTGGTGGCTTTGTGAGCATATTCAGCCAGCCAAGCGTTGATGGCTTCGCGATCGTTTTGGGCGTTAATTTGGCATTGTGGGTTTTGTGGAGACCCTAATAATACCAGCGACTGAGTCATGAAAGAGATTTTTCCATACAGCCATAGAGCGAGTCCACTGGAATCAATTCGAAATCTTCTGGTACTTTGAGTTTTTCTAGGCTGACTCTGGGCAGTATCGCGCGCCTAAACCCCATGCGTTTGGCTTCTTGAAGTCTGGACTCAACCCGGTGTACGCCGCGCACTTCGCCCGACAGGCCAACTTCACCAAAGCAAACCAAGTCTGAAGCAATCGGTCGGTTGGTCAAACTGGATGCAATGGCCATGGCAACTGATAGGTCAGCAGCGGGTTCGATTAAATTGGCCCCACCAGCGACGTTCACAAACAAATCGTGGCCTGACAAAACCAAACCGGCATGTTTTTCTAAAATTGCTGCCAACATCGTACAACGTGTTGAGTCGACCCCAACAGCCGTTCGGCGTGGGTTTCCAAACAGCGTTTGAATACACAAAGCTTGGACTTCGACGAGCAGAGAACGCGTGCCTTCAATGGCTGCCGAGATGGCTGAGCCTGGCCGCCCAGCGGGGCGCTCAGCCAGGAAAAATTCAGAGGGGTTACTGACTTCGCAGAGGCCAGTGCCGCGCATTTCAAAAACACCCAGTTCTTGCGTCGATCCAAACCGATTTTTGTGGGCTCGCAAAAAACGATACGGTCCCGTGCGCGTGCTCTCAAAATACAAAACCGTGTCG
>JAHFEF010000041.1 GCA_023248545.1 Myxococcales bacterium
TGGGTTCTGGCAATTTGAGTGCCTGTCTGGCACCTGCAATGGTAAAGCGTTCTTTGTAGAGTAATTTTTGAATCTTAGCCAAAGCCTCTAGGTCGCACCGACGATACAAACGTTGGCCAGTTTTAGATTTAAACGGCCGAATTTGGGGAAACTCAGACTCCCAGTAGCGCAAAACGTGAGGCTTGATGCCCAACAGCGACGAAGTCTCGCCAATCTTAAAATATTTCTTATTGGGCAGCTCAATTTCCTGCATGGGTCTCTCCCATCATCTTGCGCAGCACAGGACTTGATTTAAACGTAACGACTGTGCGGGCTGATATCTCGAGTTGCTCGCCGGTTTGAGGGTTTCGGCCTCTGCGCGAATGCTTTTGACGGACCTGAAAGCGCCCCAAGCTGCTAATTTTGACTTCTTCGCCTTTTGCTAAAGACTCTTTCATGATTTCAAACACACGATCGACCAGGGCTGCACACTGGGTCTTGGAAAATCCGATTTTTTGTGAGACAGCTGAGGCGATGTCAGCCTTCGTAAGGGTTTGAACGTCAGACATACTTTTGTTATCTCAAAATCCATGGCGAAATACAATCGGAAAGATCCTTATTATCACGCAGCTAAAAAGCAGGGCTTTGTGGCGCGCTCTATTTTTAAGCTCGAAGAAATAGACCAAGATTTTGGGCTGATTAAACCCAAAGCCCACGTCTTAGATTTGGGTTGCTCACCCGGATCTTGGCTCCAATATGTGGAGCGCAAGATTGGCGCTTCTGGGGGCAAAATCGTGGGGATTGATTTGGCGCCATTGGCTTTGAGTTTTGGCCACCACGTGCAGTTTATTCAAGGCGATATTTTTGAAGTCTCTATCGACGGTGAATTTGACTTGGTTTTGAGTGACATGGCCCCGAAAACTTCGGGAATTAAAAGCATGGATCAGGATCGCAGTTTGGTTTTGTGCGAGCGCGCCCTAGAGATCGCGATTCAGGTTTTGAAACCCGGCGGCCGATTTTGCGTCAAAGTCTTAGAGGGTGGCGGATTGCCGGATTTTGTAAAGGCTTGCAAACAAGTATTTAAAGACGTCAAAATTAGACGCCCCAAGGGCACGCGTGCTGGAAGCATGGAAACCTATGTGATTGGCCTTGGTTATCACAAAGCCAACCCAATCGCCGTTGCGTAATTTTGCTCCAGATCCTCAAATAAGACGTGTGGAAACCCGGAAGTATTAATCTTTTGGAAAGCCTTCAAAAACCCGGTTTTTATTTTGAGCGTGTCTTGGACATAGGCCGAAAGCCCCTGAAACTTAGAGATCCCACCGGTAAGAAGCAATTCGCCTACTTGTACCCCTGGGAACTGGATTTGATAGTTTTCAATCGAATTCTGGATCTCAATGGCTACTTTATAGAGCCACTGCATCAGGGCCGTTTTTGCGTCGGCGTTTTGCAAAGCCAACAGATCTGCTCCGGAGGCCTCAGAAAGATTGCGACCGAAAACCAGCCCATATTCTGATACCACCGAAAATCGCGCAGCGCTATGACCAATATCGACAATGGCATAACGCTGATTGTTACTGAGGGGATGATTATACAAAGCAGCATGTACCAATGTGTTGGAATTGGGCTCCAAGATGGCTGGGTTCACAATGCCAAACTGTCGAAGTTCTAGCAAATATTCGTCAATTTGTTTTTTCTCAGAAATTAAGACAATTTTTTGTTCCGGCTGATAACGCAGAATATAACTCGCAATGGGCTCTGGTAAATTCTGGCTCATGGCCATTTTGACCATTTGATCCAAATCTTCCGGCGGTGCTGGCGGCAGCTCGAGCTTTCGAATCTTGACCATGGAATCTTTCAGGGCCACACGGATATTGGCGCGTTTCAAATTGGGATGTTGAAGCGTTTCACGAATGAGCTCTGGATGCTCCCGATGGAACAAGCCATAGGATATCAGGCGATATTCATTCTTTTTCTTGGCCAAGCAGACAATTTTGACACTCTCTGAGCCAAGATCTACTCCAACAGTCCACATGTTTAATACTCCATTTGGTCTACTCGTTTTATATTCGAATTTCCTTCGCAAGTGTTGAAAATAGAGCCAGAATAGATGAGAAATAAGCGCCGCTCGCACGAAAGGCCATCTTGAACCGGGTTTTGGACATCGCCACCCAGCAGCTTGGTTGGGTTGGTCAGCGCAAAAGAACCCACCCCGGTGGTGAGCACAATATCGACAGACTGTGGGGTTTTGAATGTTTGATTGGCATAGGGCCAATATTGCAGGGTTCCGTTCATGAGTAAGGCACCCACCCAACTGGCTTCACCATTGCAACACGTGCTGGGCGTTCCGGGTAAATTCGAGGGCAAGTAAACAGCGCCAGCTATAGCGTCTAATTTGGCAGGCGCCGTGCTTTCGATCTTGGCGTTGGCCAGGTCAACCATAATCAAAGTTTTGTCCGTCAGGGCGAGCAGAGCCTTTGTAGAATCGCTGGTCATGCTGGCCACAGAGGCAGTCAGGCTCAGAGTTTTTTGTGCATCTGCGTGAAGCAAGTCTGCAACTGTTAGAGTTGTCCCATGGGCGACGAGTAGAAAGCTGCGTGTTAGATTGATTTCGAAAAGATCAATCGGGCCGGGCAGCGAGAATCCTTGGGGAAGTGCTTGACCTTCCAAAGCAATTTGGGTGAGACCCTCTGTTCGAGACACAAACGCCACGATTTTGCCTTGAGCATCGGTTGCCAGCGCAAAATCATTGGCGGAGAAACCCACGGGTATTGGGTTATTGCTAAACGGCGACACAAAACTCGTCGGAATTTCATAGATGGCCTGTGCGACCGGGTCCAGGGTGAAAATTCGGTTATTAATCGCCGCCATTTTACTGGGCGCTTGACCCACTTTGACCACCAAGGGGAAATAACCAATGGGTGACAACACAAATTGATTGTCCGTCACATCAAATATTTTGGCGGTGCCTTGATAGGGGTTGGTCAAGATCAAACACTGGTGTGCGCCAGTGGTTTGCGTGTAGGGCACGCATGAGAATACCGCTGCGTCTGTGATTTGGCCCACTTGCCCTGACAAGACGGCTTGACTATCGAGACAGCTGGAGCCACTGGACAAAATCAAGAGACCGATTACCAGCAGAAGAGTTTTCATATTTAAAGATTCCGATCTTGTTATCTTGTTGATAACTGACAAAAATTTGCTTCACGTTGGTTTGATCAAACAAAATATCGAGGGGTCCACCTGTATTGCCCACAGCGGTGTATTTTCCAAATAGGTTTAGATCCAAAGCATTGTAGGTGGTGAGTTCATTGACTTTAGGACACGCCACGGCCAGCGTATTGCCATCCCCAGAAAGCTTGAGGGTCTCGGGGCGTTTGCACGTGGCGATTCTTTCGGTGACAGCTATTTTTGTTTTGTCGGCATCTAAGCCGATCTTAACTAATAACGGACCTTCATCGAGGAGGGCATAGGCTATTTTTTCATCGTTAGAAATTACCAGTCCACGAGCAGCCTGGGCTTTTTCTGTCTGGGTAATGTCTAAAACAGCCGTTTGATCACTGCACAGCTTGCCCTGTGGAATTAGGCTGCTGGGTGTTCGAATCAGAAAAACGCGTTTTGAAAACTTCGTATTGTCAACCGGGTCATCGATGATCAATTCAGTCAGAATATACGTGTTGCTGCCTTGTACTTTGATCCCACCCAGGCGCGCAACCCTTCGATAAGATCGGGCGGGCGCTGGAAAGCAAGAGGCGATTTGAAAGCTTTGTTTAATTTGGATGCCAGCGGTTGGGTCTGTTGTAAAATATTGCAAATCGGGCTGATTAGCGACGAGCGAAAATCTATTTAGATCCCAGGGTTCGTTGGTGGGAAGTGTTAAGTAACCCACCAGTCCAGAGGTCTGGTCAGCATATAATGCCAAAAAATAGGGGGCGTTATATCGCAGCGATAGGCCGGTTCCGGCAATTGCGTTTTGCAGTGAGTTCGTGTGTTGGCTGGTGGTAAACAACGTTGAAAAGTTAGCGTTGGCGAGAGCCTGTCCCGGCAGCGAGGGAACGAGCGTGACCTGGCCAATTTTACCGGTAGTCAAGTCGATTTGAGAGATGCTGCCAGTTTTATACTGTAGGTCCAGGTTGGTATTAACAACATAGAGGGTGTTTTGGTTTTGGAGCAATACGCTGGGGTAGTACAAACGGTCTTCTGGAATCGGGTTGCCTTCGACGGTGCCCAGGCAACCTGAGAGGCTTAATATAAAACAAAGCAGGTAAACTCGCATACTGCCCCTAGATTAATAGGCCACGATAGGTGTCGATATTTTCCAGCACTTGCCCGACACCGTCAACCACCGCATGCAGTGGATTATCGGCGACGTAGACCGGGATTCCGCATTGGTCTGACAAAAGTTTGTCGAGGCCTTTAATTTGAGCACCACCCCCACAGAGCACAATGCCTCGGTCAATAATGTCGGAGGATAATTCGGGTGGCGTTCGCTCTAGGACCGATTTGGTGCAGGCTACGAATTGCCTAAAGCTGTCTTGCAAAGCTTCTCGAATTTCAACGCTGGTAATGCTGATCGACTGCGGCACACCAGTGATTAAGTCACGGCCTTTGACATCGATTTTAAGTTCTTCTGGCAATGGCACAGCGGATCCGATTTTCATTTTGATTAACTCGGCTGTGCGTTCGCCAATCAAAATATTGTGGCGTTTTCTCAAAAAGTTCACGATGGCTTCGTCTAATTTATCGCCAGCGACTCTTAAAGTTTGTGAGGCCACGATGCCATTTAAAGAGATTACGGCCACATCCGTCGTCCCGCC
>JAHFEF010000009.1 GCA_023248545.1 Myxococcales bacterium
TTACTAATGGCCAGCGGGGTCGTGTTACACAAAATTCACACAATCGCAAGTGTCTCAATCCGACCTGCACTGGTCAAACACTCACAAACCTCGTAGGGCACATGGATGACAGCTTTACCCTGCACAAATCGCATCGCATTGATCACTGGAGCTAGTCGTGGCATCGGCCGAGCCATCGCACTCCAGCTTGCCCAAGACGGCGCGCAAGTAATTTTAAATTATCACCGCAACGAGGCTGCAGCCCAAGAAACAGCCCAGGCAATCCAAGAGATCACTGGTCATACGCCTAAAATATTGCAGTTTCATGTGGGTGATTCAGCCCAAGTGCACTCTGCTTTAAGCAAACTGCCGATTGATATTTTGGTGAACAACGCCGGTATTTCCAAAGACGGCCTATTGTTACGAGCCAAAGACGCTGACTGGCAGGCCGTCTTGGATACGAACTTAAGCGGCGCATTTTATTGCTCCCGGGTATGTGCCCGTCACATGATCAAGCAACACTGGGGTCGAATTATTAATCTATCGAGCGTGATCGGACGAACCGGCAACGCCGGCCAGGTCGCCTATGCGGCCAGCAAAGCAGGAATTCTAGGCCTCACCAAATCACTGGCATTGGAACTTGCCTCGCGGCAAATAACTGTCAATGCCATTGCCCCCGGCCTCATTAAGACCGATATGACAACTGGCATCGACATCGATCAGCAAATTCCACTGGGTTATGCAGGGGAACCCGAAGACATTGCCCAGGCTGTCGCGTTCTTAGCCAGTGAAAAAGCTCGATATATTACAGGGCATACCCTTGACATTAATGGAGGATTATATATGGTATAAAAATTCGATTATTGGAGGCGCTATTTTGAAAACCAGTTGGTGCACAGCAGTCATGGTGCTTGCGTTTTCTTATGATGGTTCGCTATATGCTCAAGAGCCTCCCTTCTGCCAAGACAGTTCTTTTTTTAATTCCTATATCTTTAATGTCTCAAATATTTATTGGCCGAGTGACACCTGTCCCACGGGAGCCAGCTTTGTACTCCCCGCCAACGTCATGTGCCCAGACAATGAACCCAATTGCTATGAACCTTCAAGCCGTTGGGATGTCGGTATTGCAGTTCTAAACGGTCCTTTAAAAGCCGCTAAGGCCCTTTATAAATATCGTAAAGACAACCAAGCTGCAGCGATGTCCGGTGTATTTAACGCGCTGGCTGACTCGGTGCTGATTGGGTTAAAAGGAGAAGCAACCCTTCAGGAAGCCGTCATATTTACCACACGTCTTGCTCGAGAATATCTGCGAGCCACTGATTCAGCAGGTCCCACGTCAAGGGGAAGCTATGACGATTTACCGAACGCTGATGAAACTCCAAATCAAGCCAAGTTCCTCAAAGCTGTATTAAAAGTCCCGCTGATCATTGAGAAGAATCTAGATTGGGGAGATAACTCTACCTCAACCACCGCTTGGCTGGCCTCTTCGGCACCCGCGATGAGTCTTTCACTGCTGGAACACTATGCTCGGTATTTTCGTCTCTTTACACTACGACCTGCCACTGGCCTTGCTCTCACCGCGATAGAAACCGTTAGTTACTGTTCAATGTGTACCCAAGCGCCTGATTCCGAAGAAGAAATCTACAAGAGCATACGGCAAGGAATGCGCGTTGGGCTGCACTGGCTCCAATACTTAGCTCTGTGGCGAGACCGCGAGGAACCGAGCTCGCTCAAGTTTCGCCGGTTTACCTATCTAACCATGCTCGAGCACTTCCTAGTTTCGGCGGCTGATCTAGGCTACTACTATTGGTACTTACGGCCCAAACCAACCGCCTAAACCACTATCTTTCCCGCTTCGCCCGTTTTTCAGCGCGTTTCTCTTTTTGGGTCTTCTGCGGTGCTTTCTTGGTTTCTCTGCGAGAGTCTTGTGATTTTCCCATGAGAGATCTATAACTCGAAGCAATCTAATTATGCAACCCAAACCCTGGCAAGCTGAGCAAAGTGTCAGCCCCGAGCTAGCAATTCAGCTCATCCAAACGCAGTTTCCTGCGTTGGCCCCCGTAACGCTCGAATTCTTGGGCGAAGGTTGGGACAATATTGCCTATCGAGCGAATCAAAAATTTGTTTTCAGATTTCCCCGGCGCCAAATCGCTGTGGATTTGATCGAACTCGAGAGTTCTGTCTTGCCTCAAATCGCTGATAAACTTCCCTTGCCAATTCCCAGTCCAATTTTTTTAGGCAAGCCCAGTGGCGAGTATGCCTGGCCATTTTCAGGTTATGAGATCCTGCCAGGCCAAACAGCCTGCCGAGCGCGCTTAAGCCGTGAAGAGCGTTATGAACTCGCCAAACCCCTGGCGCAATTTTTGAAAGCCCTGCACGCGATTAAAACCGGCGCACCCGATGACAAAATGGGCCGCCTGGATGTTGAGACGCGTTGGCCCAAGACACATCAAAATTTGACCCAAATTGCTCAACTTGGCTTATTGGCCGATACAAAGCCGCTGTTTGATCTATTGGACAGCCTACAAAATATTCGAGATCCGGGCCAACAGAAAGTTTTATGTCACGGCGACTTATATGCTCGGCACTTGCTGATAAACTCCGAACGCAAATTAGGTGGTGTCATTGATTGGGGTGATGTTCATGTTGGCAACCCCGCGGTTGATCTCGCAGTTATTTTTAGCTTTTTGCCGCCTGAAGCAAAATTTATTTTTCTAGAAACCTATGGACCGATCGACGCCAACACTGAAAGATTGGCGCTTTTTAGAGCCCTGTTTAGCGCTTCAGTGCTTGCTCTTTATGCACATGATACGAACGATCAGGATTTGCTTGATGAAGCAATAACAGCGCTCGGATTTCTAATTAAACCGCCAAAATCCGTGTTGCCCTACGACCCCAATTGGCCCAAAGAATTTGAACACGAGGCCAAAAAACTCAAAACTGTCTTTGGCGACCAGTTCATCGAAATCCATCATTTTGGCAGCACAGCAGTCCCTGGCCTCGCTGCAAAGCCAATTATTGATATCTTGCTCGTGCTGCCTGATATCAAGCTCGCTGATCAGAAAATCAAAGAGATGCGTGAACTGGGTTATTTGCCCCTGGGCAGCTACGTGCACTCTAGGCATCGTATTTTCCAGATTCGGCGCAAGTTTCACGTACACGTCTTCGAAGCGGGAGACCCTGAAATCGCCTATAATCTGGCATTTCGAGACACTTTGCGCCAAAACCCTGCAGAAGCCGCGTATTATGCCCAGCTCAAAGCTGACCTGGCTGAGCGATATCCCTATGACAGCCGGGCTTATCGAGATGGCAAAGATTTGTATGTGAAGCTGCTCAAATATCAGCCGACGGACAGCCATGAGCTTGCCTATAAAATCAGAATGCTTGAACTTTTCAAAACCAATCCCAATTGTTTTGAGCGTTCCCTAGAAGACGCGCATTTTACGGGCTCTTGCTGGCTCCTAGATAAGACTGGTGAGAAGGCGTTGCTGCTACACCACAAAAAACTCAACAATTGGTTTCAGCTGGGTGGCCATGCCGATGGAGACCCCAATTTACTGAGGGTGGCCATCAAAGAAGCTCAGGAAGAATCAGGCATTCAGAATATTATTGCCGTTCAAAATGGCATTTTTGACATCGATATTCACCGCGTACCAGGACATGAGCATTACGACGTCAGGTTCTTATTGCAGGTAGCCAGCGACGAGCAAGCCCAGCAGAACCATGAATCCAATGAACTACGCTGGATTGGCAAAGACCTCAAAGAGCTCCCAACACAAAGCGAGTCCGTGGTCAGAATGTTTAGAAAGTGGACTCACTCATAAACATCTTTTCGATGTTTGATGGCCACAATAACAACCGTTTGCGCCGAAACATCAATTCGATAAACCACCCGATACTCACCCACCCGCAATCGTCGATGGCCTTTTAGGCTGTAACGCAGGGGCTTACCCAATCCAATGGGATCAACCATCAAACGCTCCTCAATCGCCCGCTTAATCAGGGTTCTCATGGACAATGGAAGCTCTGGAATATGTTTGGACACAACTTCTTCCAAATAACGAATCTGATAGCTCATTTCCAGGCATCGTCATGGCTAAAGGTTTTGGCGCCGTCTTTGTCCAACTTGTCAGCCAGCTTGGCAAGATAGAAGTCCTCACGCATCTCCAAAGCTTCGAGGGTCAGCTCTTTAACAACGCTGGAAACAGACTTACGCTCCTGCCTTGCCATCTCAGTCAGCAACAGGGCCGTGTCTTCCTCAAATGTGGTATTAATCCTTGGATTTCTTGCGACCATAGAAGGAGTGTACCACTTTGGTATCACTTTTGTCAAATTCAAAAAAAGCCCCCAAAACTGTGGGGGCCTCAAAAGATCTTAGTAATCCATGTCCTCGCCACCCATCGGAGCTGCGGGCTTATCAGCCTTGGGGGCCTCAGCAATCATGGCTTCAGTCGTAAGCATCAAGGAAGCCACAGACGCCGCGTTTTGAAGCGCTGTTCTGGCCACTTTGGTGGGGTCGATCACGCCAGCCTGGACCAGGTCTTCGTATTTTTCTGTCGCTGCATTAAAGCCAAAAGCCCCAGAGCCTTCTTTGACCTTGTTGCACACCACAGAACCTTCGAAGCCTGCGTTCTTGGCAATCTGACGCAAAGGCTCTTCAATGGCTCTCAGCAATAACTCAACACCAATCTTCTGTTCAGCATTACCGCCTTTGAGCTCAGCCAGCTTGGTATTTTGAGCCGCTCGGATCAAAGCCACACCACCGCCTGGGATCACGCCTTCTTGGACCGCAGCACGGGTTGCATGCAATGCGTCTTCGACACGGGCCTTCTTCTCTTTCATTTCAGCTTCAGTTGCAGCGCCGACTTTAATGACAGCCACGCCACCGACCAATTTGGCCAATCGCTCTTCGAGTTTTTCGCGATCATAATCAGACGTCGTCACTTCGATCTGAGCTCTGATTTGCTTCACACGGGCTTCGATATCTGCCTGCTTACCAGCGCCATCCACCAAAACCGTGTTGTCTTTGTCGATGGTCACGAGTTTGGCAGAGCCCAACTCTTTCACAGTCACGTTTTCGAGCTTCCAGCCTTGATCTTCGGAAATAAACTTCGCACCAGTTAGGCAAGCAATATCTTCGAGCATCGCTTTGCGGCGATCCCCAAAGCCTGGCGCTTTCACGGCAGCGATTTTAAGGGTCCCACGCAGTTTGTTGACAACAAGAGTCGCCAAGGCTTCGCCCTCGACGTCTTCAGCAATGATCAGCAAAGGCCGGCCGCTTTTGGCGACGGGTTCTAGAACTGGGAGCAGATCATTCATGCTGGATACTTTTTTCTCGTAAACCAGCACCAAAGCATCGTTCAAGCTCACTTCCATGCGCTCTGAATCCGTCACAAAGTACGGGGACAAATAGCCACGATCAAACTGCATGCCTTCAACAACTTCCAGAGTTGTATCTAGACTCTTGGCTTCTTCGACGGTGATCACGCCTTCTTTACCCACTTTTTCCATGGCTTCGGCCAAAATATCGCCGATTTCTTTCTCGCCATTGGCCGAGATAGTACCGATTTGGGCAATTTCTTTGTGGTCTTTGATCGGGTGAGACAGCGCTTGCAAACCCTCAACCAACTTCTCAACGCCTTTATCAATACCGCGCTTTAATTCCATCGGATTATGGCCAGCTGCAACCAGCTTCATGCCTTCGTTAAACAAAGACTGAGCTAAAACAGTGGCAGTTGTCGTGCCATCGCCGGCCTTGTCTGAAGTCTTGGAGGCAACTTCTTTGACCATCTGAGCGCCCATGTTTTCGAACTTGTTAGAAAGCTCGATTTCTTTGGCAACAGTCACGCCATCTTTGGTCACGGTAGGGGACCCAAAAGATTTGGCAATGATCACATTGCGACCCTTGGGGCCTAGCGTGACTTTCACAGCGTTGGCCAGGGCATTCACACCCTTGGCGATTTCGTTACGGGCATCGGTTGAAAAATGAATTTCTTTTGCTGACATGATAGGTATCTCCCAAAAATCTATTGAAGAACGGCCAAGATTTCATCTTCGCGTAGGATCATGTGCTCGATGCCATCCAAAGTGACTTCATTGCCAGCGTATTTTCGGAAAAATACTGTCTGGCCCACTTTGACTTCCAAGGGTCTCACTTGGCCATTTTCGAGGTGCTTGCCCTCGCCCACAGCGATGACCTTACCTTGCATCGGCTTTTCCTTGGCGTTGTCTGGAATGATAATACCCCCAAGGCTTTTTTCTTCAGCTTCGAGGCGTTGCAACAAAATACGATCGTTTAGAGGTTTAAATTTCATGCCGCTATCTTAAGCACAAAATTTGGAAAGACAAGCAGAGAGCGTTTTTTTGTTGAGGGTTCGAAGTGCACGGGTTGAAAGCGCAATGCGGATAAATCGGCCGGTTTCAACGTCGAATACACGCTTGGTTTGAATGTTGGCGCTGAGCTTGCGTTTGGTCTTAATGTTGGAGTGGGACACGCGGTTGCCATTCATCCAAGATTTGCCAGTGAGGGTACAAATTGCCATAAAAACTCCTTGAAGGCCCGGACTGTAGCATTTTTCAGGAAATGAGCAAGTCCTACTGGTTTTTGGAAGCTAGGATGATCGCCTGACGCAGTAAATCACCTAACGACTTAACGTCCTCTCACCCTAAAGGAGGGCGACAAAAATGAATCGTTCAACACGTGTTTCTTGTCTGTTTGCGACCCTGTTTCTGCTAGGCCTACCTGTTTACAAACTAGCTGCGTGCGGTGAGGTTAACTACTACCCACCCCCACCCCAGCAATACATGGCTTTTGAAGGACAGTCCTGCTCCTATTATCCTGGCTATGGCCCGCAATGTGCACCGGGATTGCTCTGTGTTAATCCCGGCTTTAACGTCGGGTTTGGTGTCTGTCGCGCACAGACTTGGGGCAATAATGGCGGTTGGAATAATGGTGGATGGAACAATGGCGGATGGAACAACGGTGGGTGGAACAACGGTGGGTGGCATGGCGGTTGGAACGGTAGAGTCTGCTACGGTCCAGCATGCGGATCCCCTCACTAATCTTTGAAATAAACTAGGACCCCTGACCCGTTGAAGCGGCATGATGCCATGCCGTTTTTTGGTTTTGTGGTCCTTGTTCGCTCTCTCCACGCAAGCTCAAGAAAACTGCATGGATCCATTCTCTTTCAGTCACCAGCACTTCTATTTTGTGAGACAGAATGAGAGTCAGATAGACTCCTCTTATATTGTCTCACCGACCAACAAAATCACCTATTCAGAGACAACCTATATAAAACCCATCTGCTCGGATCTCAATAAAATCCTTTATCTTTATGACGGAACATATCATGTTTCCACACTGATCCTTCATAACACGATTGCTCAGTCATTATGGAGCAATGGCACAAAATGGGGAAACCAGCCTATCTATGAGCCGTGCACCAACAGCACGCCTTTCACGATCCAGACCGACCGTGGTTTTGCCAATCTATTTGATGATGGACTTTCGAGCCAGTACCGGATCTACACAGGAAACGGCCCAAACACTTATAGAAACCTGATCGGATACGTCGAACTCATGGAAGACGCTAACAACAGTGTCACCGTACGCGCACGCCTCACGCATTCTATATTGGCGACGGGCGTTAAAGACAATTCATCCCATTCCTGGGAGGTTTGGAACAACTCAACGTTGCCGCCTATGGCACTCGCTTTTTTGATCGGATTCAAAGTAACCAAAGATCTGGATTGCAGTGGGCCAGGGCCAGAACCGGCTCCACAACCTGTCTCATGGCCTTCAAAATATGCCGGCATTATCGGCGGGGGCGCAGCCCTTGCTGTAGCAGCATTTGTTGGGCTGGCTTGGTATCGGTATCACAATCATCAGCGCAGCGATGAAGAAGCGCGGCTCATTGTGCACGCTCAATAAGCTTTCGCAAAAATAATTCGCTGCGTACTGGGCTGTCCCGTAAACAAGCATTTTCCAGGCTCTTTGGGGCCCGCCAGTGGAATACAACGCGGCGTGACTTTGTGTTTGGCCAGCAACTCATGCCCAATGGCTGCTTCGTTCCAATGACACAGTGCAAAACCAGAATCTTTCTCAAAATAGGCCTCGAACTCAGCTTGCGTATTGATCTCACAGGTGTGCGCATCACGAAATGCCTCGGCCTTGGCGAGCAGACCCGTCTGCATATCTTCTAGCAGGCTACCAATTTGTTCTAAGAAAGCTTCGGGTGTGAGAAATTGCTTCTCAGTGTGCACTTTATCTCGACGAGCAACGACTATCTGGTTTTTGGCCAAATCTTTGGGGCCAATCTCTACACGAACAGGCACGCCTTTTTTGATATGCGCCCAAGTTTTTTCGCCGCCACGCATGTCGCGCTTGTCAAATAAAACCCGAATCTCTTTGGCCCTCAGGTCTTTTTCCAAGCGTTCACAGGCCGCAAATACTTGAGATTGCTCCTCGGGGGTCTTATAAATCGGCAAAATCACCACTTGTTTGGGGGCTACTCGAGGAGGCAGCACCAACCCATCATCGTCGCTATGAACCATAATCAATCCGCCCACCAAACGAGTCGCTGCTCCCCAAGAAGTCGTCCAAGCAATTTGGATTTGACCAGCTTCGTCCGTGAACTTGATTTCAGATGCCTTGGCGAAATTCTGGCCCAGAAAATGCGAGGTGGCCGCTTGTAACGCTTTGCCATCCTGCATCATGGCCTCGATACAATAGGTGTCTACTGCCCCAGGAAAGCGTTCATCTGCAGTTTTCATGCCTTTAATCACTGGGAGAGCCAAATAATTTCGAGCGAAATTCTCATAGACATCGAGCATCTTGAGCGTTTCAGCTTCAGCTTCCTGCTTCGTTGCATGAACCGTGTGCCCTTCCTGCCATAAAAACTCTGTGGTTCTCAAGAACATCCGCGTGCGCATTTCCCAGCGCATCACGTTGGCCCACTGGTTAATTAAAATTGGCAAATCTCGATAAGACTGCACCCACTTCGAGTAGGAGTAGCCAATAATCGTCTCGCTGGTCGGGCGGATCACATAGGGCTCTTCGAGCAAGCCAGCCGGCCGGAGGCCGCCCTCGCCATCGGCTTCCAGTCTATGATGAGTTACTACGGCACATTCTTTGGCAAAGCCCTCTATGTGTGCTGCTTCTTTGGCTAAAAAACTCACGGGGATGAGCAGGGGGAAATAGGCGTTCTCGTGACCCGTGTCTTTGATCATCTTGTCTAGGCCTTGTTGGATCAGCTCCCAGACCCCATAGCCCCAGGGTTTGATCACCATGCAGCCTCGGACGGGGGAGTTTTCGGCCATATCAGCGGCTTTGATCACCTGCTGATACCATTCGGGATAATTTTCGGCTCGGGTCGGGCTAATCGCGTTTTGCTTGGACATAAGATTAGAGCGTTACCATACCAAGCACACGGCGCAACTGACCCATTAAATAAAACGGCAGGGATATCAATCTACAAGCATCATTGCTTTGCAGCGGCATCCCGGAGTAGATGCGTACTCCGATACTCAGTTTTTTCAATGTCATCAATAAATGCAAAGATTTGAGTTTGCCAGTTGCACCCGCTTTGACCTCAATCGGAATCACCACGGGGCCATGCTGAATCACATAGTCGACTTCCGCTTGGGACCCCTCTTCTTCCCTTTGCCAATAGAAAAGAGCCGGCTCAACATAAAATGGGTTCAGAGTACGCAGGAGCTGACCCACCACTTGCTCAGCGACAGCACCCGAATTAATAAGCGTTAAATCATCGATTCGATTTAGATCGGATAAGCTGAGTTCAAGTAACGCACAGGCCAACCCAACATCTAGAAAAATCTCTTTGAAAAATTTTGCGCGCGTCTCTGAACCCAACGGAACCCCGTTAGAAGCGCTACATTGAACCCGGTGGCAAACACGTGCCAAGTTGAGCAGAGTCAGCGCCTGTTTAATGGCCCCAGAATGCACATCTGGATTTACGTTACTAAAAACAAACTTTTGGCCAAGAAAACGAGGCACTGCGACCATTGTCTCTTCGAGCCTCTGTGTGTCCATTTTACCACTGTATTTTGAAAAATCATTCCGATAAGAAGCCAACAGGTCTCGGTGTATTTGGCTTAAAGAATTCGTAGACTGCTGAGAAACCCAGTTCGCTACAGCGGCAGGCATGCCCCCTACCAGCGTATACTCTTTGAATAACCCCAGCAGTTGGTAATGCAAAACTTCTGGAATCTTCTCGCCGATTTCCCAGCCATTTAAATAATCAACAGAAGCTTGTTTACCATAAGCTTGTAAAAACTCTTCAAAAGACAGTGGCTCAATATGGGCGAAACTAATGCGACCCACCGGCATACTAAATGTATGATCTCTCAAAGCAAACTCAAGTAAAGATCCCGCTGAAATCACAGGCAACTCAGGCATTTCTTCAGCGAACCAGCGTAATTTCGCGATCAATTCCGGCACCGCCTGGATTTCATCTAGAAATAGAATGCTGTTGTTCACATCAATGCTTGTCTGCAAAACCGCCGCAAGCAACTTAATAATCTGCGTTGGTTGATTACTCTCAAAAACACTTTTCAAGGAGGGATCTTTTTCAAAGTTAAGTTCAATCAGTGTTTTACTATGGTTCCTAGCTAGCTCACGAACAAGCCAGGTCTTTCCAACCTGCCTAGCACCCCGTAAAATCAAAGGTTTTCGGCCCGGCGACAGGAACCATTCGTTCAAAAAATTGAAAGCATTTCTTTGCATATCTAAAAAATAATACCCTGTTTTCTCAGGTATGTCAAAAAAACAGACGGCTGTTTTTTAGAGAAAGACTAAAAATGAAGCTCCGGCTTCCCAATCTTCCTAAAATGCTCCAGCGTTTTCATGACTTCTTTGGACAGATTCTGATCCCAGTCTTGGCCTGTGAGCAGCTTGATGGCATCTTGAAAAGTAGCCACTGTGTAAATCTCGAACTCCCCTTTGGAACAAGCTTCGACTACTTCGTCGTTTAAGTTAATATCTAGCGCATTACTGGCCGGGATAATCACGGCGTGAACAGTCGCCCCCCCTCTGGCCTTGCAAACGTTGTAATAACCTTCGATTTTTTCGTTTACACCACCCACAGCCTGTATTTGGCCTCGCTGATCCATGGAGCCCGTGATCGCAAAACGCTGCGAGATAGGCGCATTGCCCAACACCGAAAACAAACTACAGGCTTCTGCCAACGTCGCTGAATCGCCGTCGATTTCACCGTAAGTCTGCTCCATGCATAAAATGGCATTAAAGCCCATGGGGATTTCTTTGCCAAAGCAATGTGCCAAAAATCCCCGAATAATCAGGCGGCCCTTCGTATGAATCGGCCCACCCTGCTCGGTTTCGCGCTCGATGTCTATTAAATCGCCTTTGCCACAAGTTACCCGGCAAGTGACTCGAAGCGGCACGCCAAACTCGTAGCTGCCCAGCTCTACCACCGTCATGGCATTGGCCTGGCCAATCACAGCACCTTCGGTTTCGATCGATACTCGATTGTCCAGAATGTCTTCGATCATTTGGGTTTGCAAAAAGCCCTCGCGTTCGGCGTGGGCTTTCAAAGCTTTCTGAATATGACTGCGATCAATTAAACGCGACTTTTCTTTGCCAGCCCAATAATTTGCCTCGCGCACTAAATCGGCCATATCGCCAATGCGAGAAGTCAGTTTTTTTTGATTGCCAGACACCCGCACGGCCTGCTCGATCACCCGAGCAGCCCCTTCTGGGGTAAGCGCTCGCAGTTTCTCGTCGATACACAGGCCGCTTAGAAATTTGACATAGCGTTCAATGTGCTCGTCGGAGCGCAGCATCTCGTTATCAAAATCAGCTTTTACTTTAAACAGCTTGCTGAATTCGAGATCAGTTTTAGAAAGAACATAATAAAGCTCAGGGATTCCAATCAAAATAACTTTTATTTCGAGGGGAACGGGTTCCGGGCGCAAAGTAGCCACTGAAACCATGCGTCCTGGTTCACCAGGGTCATCCAGTTCGACGGCTCTGTTTTTGAGCGCACGTTTTAAGCCTTCCCACGCCGCTGGGTCACGCAAAATATCTTGGGCTTCCAGCAACAAATAGCCCCCATTGGCCTGATAGAGCGCTCCAGCCCGAATGCGGGTATGATCCGTCATGGTTTCACCGCCACGCATGCGCTGCTCAATGCGACCAATCAAGTTGGACGATGTGGGATGTGTTTCCTGAACAACCGGTGCACCAGAAGACTTGCTATGGGTCACCAAAACATTGACGCGGTATCTGATCAATGCCGGCTCGTCATAATCGAAATCTTCTTCGTCCTCGTGGATGCGCCTTTTTGGGTTATTATTCTCAGGGGTCTCTGTAGCTTGAACCCGATCGTCTGGAACCAGACGCCTTAAGCGGTTCAAAACATCTTCCTGACAGGCTTCTAGGTGTTCCAAAATACGAGGAAATGTCTTCCAATTGGTTTTGGCATTTTCAAAGAGCGGCGTTAGAATTGTATTGGCCGTTTTGCGCTCCAAAGCTTCGATGGCATCTTCGGCTTCGCGTTCTAGGCCACGAATCCGACGAATCGAGTCTTCCAAGTGGGCTTCTAAGCGCTCGGCATGTTGTTCTAAAGTCTGTTTGGTTTTGTCGCTGAGGTGCTCAAATTCTTGTTCAGAAATAGGCTCACCCTTTTTATTGGCTGGTGTAATGGTCAACGCGGCTGTGGCGCGTTGAAGAACAAAGCCCTTTTGCTGGGCTTCCTCCTCGACCGCCGTCAAGATTTCATCCGTCATCACTTGACATTGGTCTTGTATTTCCTGGCGCTCGCCAATATGACGCTCTGACTCAAATGTCTTTTCCAAGTCAATCAACATGCGTTCGACGAAGGAATCATATGTTTTTTTGAGTTTGGGTCCAAATCCGGGAGAGACACGAACAGCCAAAGGCCTGTCTCGATTTTCGAAATTATACAGTAAGACAATATCGTCAGGCGTGGGTTCTTTGACCGCTCGGTCTGACAAAAGTTGATTCACGGTTGAAGTTCGACCGGTGCCTGACTCACCCACGACGAAAATATTAAAACCGCGCTGCCGTATTCCTAGGCCCATTTCTAAAGCGGAGAGTGCTCTTTGTTGAACCATCGCGCCGAAGCGATCACTTTTGGCCTTGCGCCTGCGTTTGCTAGACAGTCCCGCACGCACCAGCGATAAGTCTTCGAACTGCCATCTGAGGGCCTCTGGCGCGATCTTCTGAATCATGTTGCTTCTCCAGCCAAAGAGCTTAGCGGAAAAGCAATTTGAAATCAAAATAGCTTTAGTAATCGAAGATTTTCATCAAGTCCAATTCTAGATCTTCAAAGGGTGGCAGCTTCATCACACCGTCGGCATTTTCGACAGCCTGGATGATTTGATAGTGCTCGTTGCCTTTGGTTAAGACAAATATTTGGATGTTTTTTCGGATGGGATCTACGAGCCAATAATAGGGCACGCCATGGTGTTCGAGAATCACTCTTTTGGAAGGCGATAAAATTTCGCAAACCCAGAGAGGTTTCACCGTAATCGGGCCTCGTTCTGGAAGTTTAGGTAATTCTTTTCGGGAGAAACCAGCGATATCATGCACAAATGAGTTGTGCTCATCGTAATCTGTCCAGGCTTCCGGAACAATTAACCAAGAATCACCATCCGTTGGGCCTTTCCCATTTTTATCGTCACAGTAATTGCCAACTTTAAGGTGTAATCTGCCGAAGATAACAGAATGCCTCGCTGCAGCAGGCGCCATCGCATAGATGACACCGTCGACTAATTCGGCCTTTGTATCTTCTGGCAAAGCGATTAGATCTTCAATAGTGGCTAAAGGTTCTTTTAATTGGTGCATGACTCATGGAAGCCTAGCTTGAAATCAAGGCTTCGTAAAGCTCCCAGGGCTCAGGCCGCTGCCCCAACCACCTGCAGGTCATGCGACACAGACTTCAACTCGTCTTCCAAATGGTGAACCTCTTTTCTAAGTTCATCGAGCTTCTTGGCCTGTTCTTTGTATTTGGCCTCGTTTTTCACGATGTCCGAGCGCATGTCTTTCGAGGGCCCATGACCTTTGGCTTTTTTGTCATGGCCATTCGAGCTGTGCTTCTCAGACTCGATCAAAGCACCCAATTTGCGCTGTTCGGCGTCCATGCGAAACAACTCAGATTTTTTGCTGCTGACAGTTTGTGTTAATTCTTGCTTCTTATTTTGTAGTTCATCAACGAATGCGTCACTCATAATTACAGGATACAAAATGATGTCAGATAAATTCAAGTGTCAGTCAAAGATTTTCTTAAAACTCCTATGCTACGCTCCCAGCATGGCACTCTTTCACTCAGTCTATTTTGTTTCTGGCTTGGCTGCGATCGCTGGCCTGCTGTTTGGTTATGACACGGGTATTATATCCGGTGCCATCCTATTTATCCGCAAGGATTTTGATTTATCGCCTGGGCAAGTTGGTCTGGTGGTCAGCGCGGTGTTACTGGGCGCTCTATTGGGGTCTGCGTTTTGCAGCAAAATCACAGATCGCCTAGGCAGACGTGGCTCACTCATGATTGCTTCTGGACTGTTCGTGCTGGCATCTTTGGGCGCGGCCATGGCTCAGAGTGCCCCCGATTTGATGTTCGCACGTTTATTCATAGGCATCGCCATCGGAATTTCTTCGTTGACCGCACCGCTTTATTTGGCTGAAGTAGCACCTGCAAAAATACGAGGATTTTTGGTTTCGCTCAACCAATTGGCTGTCACGGTCGGAATCTTAGGCGCCTATGGCGTTAACTATGCGCTGGCTGGAAACGGCAGCTGGAGACTGATGTTTGGCTTGGGCGCTGTCCCAGGTGCCATTTTGGGCACAGCGTTGTTCTTCTTGCCAGAAAGCCCCAGATGGATGGTCTTACGCGGCAGAAAAGATACGGCCAAAGCAATCTTGGATCAGCTTCGAGCCGGTGAAAACACACAAGTCGAGATGCTTGAAATTGAACAAAGTATCACCCACGAAAAAACCAGTTTCGCGTCGTTGTTTGCGCCCGCCATCAAACCAGCTTTGATCATTGCAATGGGACTGGCATTTTTTCAGCAAGCCACAGGGATTAACACGATTATTTATTACGCCCCGAGCATCTTTGAGCAGGCGGGTTTTGGCAGTGCCTCCCACGCCATCTTAGCCAGCGTATGCATTGGGGTCACCAATGTGATCTTTACGATCATCTCGCTGCCGTTGATTGACCGCGTTGGCCGACGGCCGTTACTAATTATTGGCATTACGGGCATGATGGTGAGCCTGGCACTCTGTGGCCTCGCATTTGGAATGACGGATCTACTCGGCATGCGTTGGATCGCGCTCTTATGTGTGCTGGCTTATATTGCGTTTTTTGCGATCAGCCTCGGGCCTATTATGTGGCTCATGATCTCCGAAGTATTCCCACTGCAGCAACGAGGCTTGGGAACCAGTTTAGCCGTCTGTGCTCAATGGGGCTTTAACATGATCGTCTCGAGTACGTTTCCTGTGTTGCTGCACGCAGCCGGATCTCGAATGACTTTTTGGTTTTATGCGTTTTTATGCCTGATCGGCTTGGTGTTTGTGCTCAAAAAAGTTCCAGAAACCAAAGGCAAGGTGCTGGAAGAGATTAAGTTCTAGCTTTCTTTTCCCCACTTCGGTGTCGGTGCCATCAGGCTACCAATCAGCGTAAAGTGAATGCGCCCATCGGCTTCTTCGGCGGCTTTAATATCGGGACTCAGCTCTAGCATCATCGCGATTTTTGGATTTGCTTTTTGGAATTCGGGTTTCAGCTTAAACCAGCCAGAGCCTTTCAGTGGGCTAAACAAAATATTGTCGGCCAGCTCGACACTGGCGTTGATATGCGCCTCAATGTCGCCACCAGACAGTCTCAAATCTTGAATCTTTGCTTTGCCATGCTCAAAAGATGCTTTGCCCGAAAACACCCCCAGCTTAATGAGAGGCAATGTCAGCCCCCCAAAGCCCGCCCCGCCGGGGATCTCAAACACGCCAGGACCCACCGACAGGTTTTTGAAATTCAAATCCAACTTACCAGCGCCATCTTTGGCTGGATGTTGGCCCAGATTTAAATCTGCGTCCAGATTCACCTGGCCCGCCACTTTGAGACCCGTCTCACCCGCAGGGCCTCGCAATTTTTGCAAATCAATCTGGCTAATATCGAGCCACAAGGCTGACAAACTACCCTGAGAAGTCAGCGTGACAGCCCCACGCGCACGGCCCGAGTAGATCCGCGAGTCAAACTCGATTTGTGGCTTGCCCCGAAGGCTGCTCAAAATTCCCAGGCGAATTTTGAGTGCCTCGAACTGCAACTTGGGGCCAGGCTCCACCGTTTCGCTGCCCATCTGAATCTGCACGTCGTGCATGGCCGCACCTGAGAAGCGCCAAAGCGAAAGCTCGCCAATGCTCACACGTGGGGGGATCACGAAATGCGCGCCCTGAGCCTCCCCAGACAGAGCACCCTGCATCTGTTTCTCCAAATACGGCCTCAACGAGTCCATAGGAAAAGTCAAATAGAGCGACACCACAAAACAAAAACCAAAAAATCCAATATACAACAGCTTTTTCACGTTAACTGGCCTTCCACGTTGCAACGGTCATCTGGACATCCAACAAATCGGGTTGATCAAAACGGGTTTTAACTTGCAAACGCGTGATTTTCACCAAGCCATTGGCAGCAGACTTCTCTATGTCTTCTAAAAATGCCGTCAAACGATCCATCGAAAGCTCTTTCACATTGACGATGACGCTGACTTGGGTCAAATTAGAATCCGAGAGTTCTTCTTTGCGTTCATTCAAATCGTTCAGTTTTAAATCCAAACGCGTGGCTGAGTTCTGAATCAACGTAAACAACGCTACTTTGTTGGCGCGGATCTGGGCTTCACGCGCCTGTTGTTCCGCTTTGACTTTAAGATACTGAACGGACAACGCGTCAATCTGTTTAAGCTCGGTGGTTAACCGGTTGACTTCGATATGACGACTTCTCACGGAGCTGAACGCCCCAAAAATACACAAAACAATCAATAAAAAGCCAGCTCCCCCGGCCCCAAACAAAACTTTCCTTTTGTCTTGATTATTCAAGGCCTGAAAACGGTCCCACAAAGCTTCTAACTTCATGATTGATCTCCACCACAATCAAAATCCATCGATATTTGGAAACTCACACCCGATTGGCCTTGTCTCGCACGCCCTTTATCCACGTTCTTAAAACAATGCGTTTTGGCCAACGCCGCCACCAATAAATCAACTGATTCAAAATCGGCCGTATCACCCGACAGTCTCACGCCATTGTTGCCAATATCCAAGTCTGTGAGTTTGACCTGGACATTCGTTGGCAGAGCCTTAGAGACTTCAAGATAGATATCTAAAGCACTCATATCAGGTATTTTGTCTTTTCTATCTTTTGCCAAGGCTTTTTTCATCGTGGACAAGCAAGCCGCTGCGCCGGTGACCTTATGGCACAACGCTTGTTCGTCCTGTTTGAGAACATCAATACGGGCACCCAAGAAATACCGGCGTGCGCCATAATTAACCACAATCAACCCTAATAAAATTAGTGCCCAAATACTCAACGTCCGCGTATGACCTGTGACAAATTGAATCTCAGAACGAAACGCAAACTCGTCTTTACGCAAATTAAAACGATTGTGCTTTTCATTCGGTGTCTGACCCATCAGCGCATAACTGGCCACAAGCGCCATCGACGGAGACAGTGAAAACGGATGCAAAACCCGAACCGGAATCCCTAACACACGACCAAAATCGGCTTCAATATTGGGTGCCAGTGCGCCACCCCCCACCAAAAATAGTTGCTTGATGGGCTGATCGAGCGCCAAAAAAGTTTGTCGAACTTCACGTAATATCGAAGGCAGGTCAGACTTAAAAACTGACCTCGCCACCAACAACTTTTTGTCGTCGCCAATACAAATGCTGGTACTTGATTGGCCAATATCCACCAAAGCAGCCAATTGGGGCTCTTTCAACGTGTACCGAAGCAGCTCGTATAAGCCAGCGGCTTTCAACGTCAGGATTTTAGGATTGGCGCCAATTTTTTCCAGTGTTTCTAAATAAGAACGCACCGAGGCCTTCTTGGCGAACGCGGCTAGAATGCGTTGTTCACGATCTTTTTTATCGGTCTGTAAAAACCAAGACAGGACCAGATCGTCGATCTCCAACGGCAACTGCGCATCCAGCAAGCCGCCTAAAATCGCTTGGATTTTTTTGGAACTTGAAAACGGCACTTCGAGCGACCGTACTTGCGCATCTGCCCCCGAGACTCCTGAAACCAAGACATCGCCGTCGAGCCAATCGCTGTCTTTAAGCGCCAACAATGCTTCTTCAGAATACGGAACTTCGTGCGTCTTTTTGACCTCCGAATTTTCCAGATGCAACACCTTGATGCTGCTTCCTCCGATGTCTAATCCGATAATGCGCTTTGCCATGCTCACTGACCTCTAAAATAATAACGTTCCTGCTCACCCTTATTCACTCGCGCTACCAGTGTCAAAGTGCGGCTGACTCCATTGACGGTCGCTTGACTCTTTAAGGTAAAATTCTTCGATTCAACTCCCAGTATATCTTGGCAGTCTTTCTGGTTCACGGACAAGGGCAAAGTCTTTAAAAATTGCATAAACCCAGCTTCATTCACCGGCCCACCCCCCATTGTCTTATATTGCATCCACTTCTTGACCGCTGTATCCACCCAAATTTGTTGTTGCAGATTAGGTTCTAAATCATTCTGAGCACAATAGCGTATGAGAGGCTCAATAACAGGTTCTTTCGCCGATAAAATATTGATTTTCTGGCCTTGACCATAAATGGTCAGCGCATCTCCAAAAGCCTCCATATG
Organism: Myxococcales bacterium; assembly: GCA_023248545.1. Lineage (GTDB taxonomy): Bacteria > Myxococcota > UBA727 > UBA727 > JABDBI01 > AER2-1. The sequence goes on from JAHFEF010000009.1 coordinate 18,834, forward strand.
CCTATCTGTAAAACCAGGGACAAGATTTAACTCTCCCAAGCTGTCAAAATAAGCGTTTTTAGGAAAAACCCCCTTGGTACTCAGATACAAATCTCGCTCAGACCCACCAAACGGTGTTCCCCAGCTATCGCTTGGGGCATTCGGGTTGATGCGAACTTCGTCGACATCCAAATAATCGTAGATATTGGCAATCAATTCGGCACGACTGACTTTCTTAAACAGCGGGTCATATTTGATCGGAACAAATAACGCGGCCAAAAGCTTTCGCGTCTTACTGCGATCAGCCTGAACAGGTTCTGCCGCCCAGGCCCGAAATGAAATTTTGCTTTCTTCGTCCGTCATCGCCACGTTGAAAGAACCTTCGAAAGCCCCAAAACCTCCCTCGGGCGGAATAAACAAGCCAGTCTTGGTGCGTGTTTTTTGCTCACGCTCTTTCATTTTTTCGTCGAGTTTTTTCTTTTCTTCCTCTTTGCGTTTCTTCACCGCTTCGCTGACGTCCATCCCCAGTGTGGTTGCCAAGTCACCCGAAATCAAGCCACCGAGCAAATTGCTATCGATGGACAACATTTCCCAGACGGTATGCTTGGGGAGCGGAACCCCAAAGCTTGCAAATTGCGTAAAATAGCCTTGAATGGGCGCTTCAATGGTTAGGAACAACGACGCAATATTAAGGCCACTTTCAGCCAACGCTTCGGCTTTGAGAGCATCGCGTTGACGCAACGCAACTTGATATTGCGATTGCTCTTCGACCAATAGATCCGTCACGACAGCCGAAATCAAGGCCAGCGAGATGACCACCAACAAAAGAGCCATTCCACGGGCTCTTAGGGGACGATACGAACGGGTTTGTCGAGCCAAATCTGTGTCTCCGTGGTAATCTTTTCAATGTCCTCGTCGTTTAATTTTGCACTGATTTCAATGCGCACACGAATAGGCAAAGTGACGGTCTGAATGGGCTGTCCTTCGGTTTTCCAAACGCTGTCCCAGGCGCTGGTCAAAACATTCCAATATTTGAGTTCGAGCTTGTCTACATCGGGGCACACCAATTTGGCTTTGCCTTCTTTCCACAGCCGATTGCCTGGGTTGGCCTTTTCGCGACGCATGAGATTACCCTCTTGGATAAAATATGTAATTTCGCGCTCGCCGCTTTCTTGGGCGTCTTGTCTGTGACTGAGGCCACCGAAAGCCACAAAAGAGATCTGATTTTTGTCACCTCTTAATTGCGTGTCTACCACTAAGTGCACAGGATTTCGATTGGCACTCATATAAGCCATGCTAAGTTCTGACGACATTCGAGCCAAGGCTTGGCGAATCAGGTGATGCCGACTCGAAATAGCCGTGGCCTTGTCTGTCACATCTAAAGAAGAAGTTAAACTGGTCATGAGGATCACGCCCATCATGCCCAGCAACGCCGCCGCAATCAGGACTTCAATCAAGCTGAATCCGCGTCTCATTTGGGTGCCCCTGTCGGCCGCGGCGAAACAGCTCCTGGCTGCCCACCAGGTAACTTTTGCCCACCCAGGGCTTGACCTTGCGTCGTCAACAAACCGGCCAAATCAGCCATTGGCTTGCCATTGACCACATGCGTCACCACTTTCAAGTCCTCGTCAACTCCCTGTTCTGTCCACCGGACAATCAAGACCAACTCCCGAATCGAGTCTCCTAACGTCGTCGAGATCAAGCTAAAAAAAGGCGCCAACATATTGGCCCCAAACTCCATGTTACCGGGCCCCCCTTGGCTGCCCGGCATAGAGCCTCCTTGCTGAACCTTCATGGCTTTCGAAATCGCTTCTGGGCTCGGTGGCGGCATGTTGAATCTTAAACCGTGGCATTCCCACTTGTAGTCTTTGAAGCCTTCTTCTTCGAAATTGCCATCACTGCCATAATCTGTCACGGAGAAGCCCTTTTTCAGCAGATCATATTTGCAATCGATGAGTTTCTTTCGGGCCAACTGCGTCGCGATGTTCAAGGCTCGGCCCTTGGCGGCCAGTTTCATCGAACGTGCTTGGGCTTCGAATAAATAAAGCAGCGATAAACCCATGATTGCCATGGCGATCATGACTTCAAGCAACGAAAATCCCCTGGGGTGAGGTTTACGATTTCTCAAGTGGCAACTCTTGATCTTCAATCACGACTGCACCGGTGAGCGGCTCAACGACCAGGTCATATAAGCGCTTGCCCTCGGGATCGTCTGCAATCACAATCTGGGCTTCTTCGGTGTAGCCATCTGGGAAAAAATAGAGTGCAATTTGGCCTTTTCCGGCACGTTCTTCAAATCGGTCAATCCAAATGCTTCTGAAATAAACATCTTCCGGTAATTTCTGCTTTTCGCCCAACTCATCTTCAACGGCTTTAAAATCCGGATTTTTGACCGGCTTTCCGGTATCACGAGCTTGTTTTTCGTCTTCTTCTTCTTGTTTTTGGCTTTTGACTTTGACCGTGTCAGACGATTCTTCGACCCAGTATTCTCTTTTGTCCATGTCAAAAACAATACGACACGTCTTGCCAGACAACGACGCCCGCGCATACGTGTCACGAATCAAGCCCTGCAGCTGATTCGCTGTGCTTTTGAGTTTACTGCCGGTAATCGACCGAAACGTCGGTATCGCAATGGCCGTAAAAACCCCAATGAGGAGCAATACGACCAGGATTTCCAGCAGCGAAAAGCCTCTATTTTTCCCAGTTGCCAACATCGTCCTCTGTATCCGGAAGTCCATCGGGGCCATTGGAGTGTACATCGCAGCCTTTAGGGTTGTGAACGCCTGGACAAACAAACGTGTACTCATTGCCCCACGGATCAACTGGCGCTTTTTCTAGATCGCCGTTTTTAATCAGGTCGTCCCAAGTTTCTGGGTTCTTGCGTCTTTCAGCTTTGAACATGATTAACTTCTGTGAAAGACCGTTTGCCTCGGTGCGAGTGGCGCTAATTTGGCCCTTGGATAACCCACCAAATGTCGCGACAGCAATGCCACCGACGATCAAGCCAATCAAAGCCATGACGATCATGATTTCAATCAGCGAAAAACCCTTCAATCCTGTTTTCATATCCTTCTCCCTTATTTTACGAGCGTATTCATTTGCATAATAGGCGTCAAGATTGCAAACACAATAAAACCAACACTGCCACCCATCAAAGCGATCATGACCGGCTCCAACAAGGCCGTCAGGGTCGTCACCCGGAGTTGCACTTGCTGTTCATAAGTCGTCGCAATTCGGGTCAACATGGTCTCGAGTTGCCCCGATTTTTCCCCGATGGCGATCATGTGTGTGACCATCGGAGGAAAGCAGCCACTGCGCTTTAAAGGCGTAGCAATGTCTTCACCTTCCCGAACAGCCTCTCGAACCGCATCGATGGCTTTCTCTAAAACATCGTTTGAAACAATATTGCGAACGATCTCAAGACTCGCCAATAATGGCACCCCGCTGGCCAACAAAGTAGAAAGCGTGCGTGAAAATCGCGCGACCGAAACCAGCTGCGTAATACTCCCCAAGATGGGCACTTTCAATCTAAACTGATCCCAGGCAGCTCGGCCCTTGGGCGACTTTTTCCAACGCACAAAGCCATAGATCAAGCCACCTAAAATAATAATTATCAGCCACCAGTAATTGCTGATCAAATCACTGATTCCAATCAGCATCCGCGTCATGATGGGCAACTGGACTTTGGCGCGAATAAATATCTGAGAGATTCGTGGCACCACGGTCGTCAGCATCAAAATCATGATCACAAACGCCACCGTGGCCATCACCGCTGGGTACACCATGGCACTGATGACTTTGCTTTTCAGCTGCGCCTGGTTTTCCATGAAATCAGCCAGGCGCTCCAAGACGACTTCCAAAGCCCCGGAACTCTCGCCAGCTCGAACCATGTTGATATAAATATTGCTAAAAATCTTATGCTTCTGCATGGCGTCGGCCAGCGAAGAACCTTCGTTGACCGAGCCGCGAATTTCAGAAAAAATGCGCTTTAATTTTTCATTGTCGATTTGGTCAATCAGGGCATTGAGCGAATCGACCATGGGGACGCCAGCCTGCAATAAAATGGCCATCTGGCGTGTAGCCTGAGCAATATCGCTCGTGCTCACACCTTTAAACAAAGCATCCAGTTTGATCTGGCGTTTCAAAAAGCTGGATTTTGACGTCGTTCCACTGACTAAAGCCCCTGAAGCTTCAAAGACATCCGTTGCTAAAATGCCTTCTTTTCGGAGCAAGACGCGCAAAGCTTTCACGCCATCGGCATCGCGAGAGCCCTTCACGCTCTTGCCTTTTTGATCGTAGCCCTTGTACTCGTAAATCGGCATTATTCAGCATCCACCGCCAAGTTCTCTTCCCGCGTCACGCGAGTCACTTCTTCGACGGTGGTAATGCCCATTTTCACCTTGTGGGCTCCATCTTCCCTTAAAGTCACCATGCCTTGTTCGCGAGCTTTGTTCTTAATCGTAGCAGAATCGGCATTTTGTAGGATCAGTTGCCGAATATTTTCTTCCACCAACATGAGTTCGAAAATACCCTGTCGGCCCAAATAACCCGTATTTTGACAAGTCCCACAACCTTTTCCGCGCCACAGCTTGGAGGTCGTCTTCGGGTCAAGTCCTAATTCGTGCAGTTCTTCGGCTTTCGGTTTGTATTCTTCGCGGCAATCCGGACAAATGGTTCGCACCAAACGCTGGGCCAGCACGGCCATCAGAGAGCTGGCCACTAAAAATGGCTCTACTTGCATGTCTACCAGGCGCGTGATCGCGCCGGGTGCGTCATTGGTATGCACGGTCGAAAATACCAAGTGGCCTGTCAGAGATGCTTGGATGGCAATCTCAGCCGTGGTTCTATCACGAATTTCACCGACCATGATCACATCGGGATCTTGTCGCAAGAAAGCACGTAGGCCATTGGAGAAAGTCAAATCTATTTTGGTATTCACCTGCACTTGGCCTACACCCGGCAGCTGGTACTCGACGGGATCTTCGATGGTCAGAATATTTAACTCGGGCTTGTTGATCTTGGACAAGCAAGCATACAGCGTCGAAGTCTTACCCGAACCCGTAGGACCCGATACCAAGAAAATACCGTGCGAAGCCGTGATAATTTGATAAATCGCTTTGAGATTATGTTCTGAAAAGCCGATTTCACTCAAGCTTTTTAACACACTGGAGCGATCCAACAATCGCATCACGATGCGTTCGCCATAGCCCGTTGGGATACTCGACACACGAATGTCAAAATCTTTCCCAGCAACTTTTAATCTAATACGGCCATCTTGAGGCAAGCGTTTTTCAGCGATATTTAAGCCGGCCATGATTTTCAATCGAGAGATAATCGAGTTCTGAAATCGCTTCGGCGGTTTTATAATTTCGTATAAAATACCGTCAATTCGAAATCGCACGAGCAATTCGCGTTCAAAGGGCTCGACGTGAATATCGCTGGCCCGATCTTTGACAGCCTGGCTCATGAGTGAGTTCACCAGCCGAATAATGGGCGCTTCGTCATCGCCCTCGATGTCCAGCAAGTCGACGACTTCGTCTTCCAAAACGCCCTTTAAGTCCGCTGATTCAGCATCTTCGAGCTCGGCAACCGCTGTCTCAGCCTGACGGATCACGCGATCATAAGCTTTGTTAATCGCAGCAACAATCAGCTCTGGAGCGGCGATTTCCAGATCGAGTTCTTTGCCAAAAAGCAATCTCAGTTCATCGTGCGTTTCGATGTCTGAGGCATCGAAGCAAGCGAGCCTAATGTGGCCATTGGCAGCAACGCCTACTGGCAATATGCGATTTTGCTTCGCGAATGTAATCGGAATCAAACGCAATATCTCGGGGTCAATCTGGTCAACTTCGATTTTTTCGACAAAAGGCAAATCACATTGAGCAGCGAGTGCTTTGGCCAGCTGGGCGTTGGTGATCAGCTTGAGCGACACAAGAACTTCGCCCAACCGCCCACCTTTTTCGCGCTGCACCGCCAATGCTTGTGCAATTTGATCGGAGTTCAGTCCAAATAACGTCGAGGTCACTTCTCCGATGGGCTTTCCCCATAATGCCTGTGCAACACTCATGGTTTATTGGGTTCCACTTGAATGGGCGCTGGTTCTGGAACTTGCGGCGGCGGACGATCTGTCACAATGGTCTCCGTGACGGGCGGTTGTTCAGGACTTGTTTTGTCTGCATCGCTCTCGTCTGAATCGGTCGGCTCCAGGGTCTGAACCTTATGTTTATCGACATCGTCATGTTCAGGAGACTTGAAGACGGTCTCTCCGGGCAACCCAGGACCCCCGTTTTCGGTCTTTTGCATCTCATACTGAACTTGGTCAATCAGGCGACCGAGTGGCCCTGATTTTTTGTCATAGTCGATATAGGGATCGAACTTGGTAATTTTGTCGCCAAAATAAAGTTTCGAAAACTCTTCGCGTTCCTTGGCTTTGCGCTCATAGATTTTTCTTAAATCACCCTCGTTACGAACCACATAGGGTGTCAGAATAAGCATGAGGTTTTTCTTGATTTTTACTTTACTGGTCGTCTTAAACAGATGCCCTAACAGGGGGATATCACCCAACCATGGAATCTTGCCTTCGGTCGTCTTGTAAGTCTCACCAATCAACCCACCCAGTACAACCGTCTGCTGATCTCTAGATGAAACAGTCGTCTTAGCAGTTTTCGTCGTAAACTTTGGATAGTCCACATTATTTAACCTAATATTTTCACCCACATCCTGTATGTCCTGCTCGATTTCGAGGCGAACCTGATTGTCATCATTCACATGCGGCGTCAACGTAAACTTGAGCTTGGGTTCCTGATACTGGACATTCTGCAATGGAATCCCAATTCCGGCCGAACCAGTACCTAGCCCAACTGTCGATACACTGCCCAGCGTCGGAATTCTTTCACCCACTGACATCTCAGCCTTCTCATTATCCAATGTCATCAACGATGGCGTTGAAAGAATATCTACATTTGAATAGGTCTGAATAATATTTAAAATGGCGCCTATACCAGGTACATTGATTGTGGTGCCATTCAACGTAAGCGGTTGATTGGGACCAATAAAACCAATGGTATCTAAAAATGGCGCTAATCCCGCGGCAGCCACACCAGCACTATTGCCGCTGGCCAACGCCGTGCCAATTTTACCAAACACATCGGTGGCCAAACCCTTTCCGGCTGGGTTCGCCAAGATCATCGTTGAACCTTTGCCTAACACGTCCGGAATCCCCCCAAACGCTCCCAACCCAAAGTTATTTCTATCATCCAAGCTGATTTCCATGATCGCTGCCTCGACATAAACTTGCGTGCGTTTCTTATCAAGCTTGGCAATCACTTGCAGCAATGCTTTATAGTCTCTGGGGCTTGCAACAGACACCAACGAATTAGTTGCTTCGTCGGCAGTGACTTTGATATCACCTTCAAACATGCTGTCGCCACGGGCATAGACACCCGGTGTCCCGCTGTTGGATCTCCCTGATTTGAGGCCCTGGACCAACGTCGACAGCGTGGTGGCAATCTTCTTAGAATCACCATGCTTGAGATAATAGACATAGATCTGGCCCTGCGTACCTGCCCCCGAAGACGGCACATCCAATACGTCGATCATCTCTTTGATGCGATCAAAAGCTCGGTCTGAAGCAATGACAATTAATTTATTGGTGCGCTCATCGGCAATCATTTTTTGTAGTTTGAAATTCTCAGGGTTTCCTCGAGCTCCTGGAAAGTCATCATACGGAGAACGCGACGATGAGGGTGCTGATGAGCCTGATCTGCCATTCAACGACGTGAAAATATCGTTTAACTTGGTCTGAATCTGAACCGCGTCGGCATGCACCAAGTCAACAATGTGAATGCGATTGGCAGCACCCGAAATATCGACTTTGCTCAAAATACTCATGATGCGACGGATGTTGGACGAACCATCCGTAATCACCAAAAACGTCTCGCCAACAACGATCACATCGCCCACACGACTCACGAGGCCCTTCACCAAAGATTGCCCAACTTCTTTCTGGAGATGCTTCAAGTCATACAAATAAGTGACCATGCTTTCATCTTGAGGCAGAACCTCTTTTTCGTCGACCACTTGGATCGGCTGCCTGGGAGAATCCACTCGTTTGATGATCTTATAGTAATCGCCCGTTTTAAATAAACTGAGATCATTGGCCTCAAGCGTAGACTGGAAAGCCTGCCAAGCTTGTTTGATCGTAATTGGCGTTCGCGAAATAATCGAAATTTCTTGGGATGGCTTCACGCTGCTGGCAATAATAAAATTGCTGCACGTGAGTCGACTGATCTGGTCTACCAAATCGGATAACTTAGCTTTGTCTAAGTTCCAGGGGAACTTGCCTTTGGGCTTGACACACTTCGCAGGCATCACCTTCGTGATGTCACTGCCGCCGCTAGGCATGGAAGCCGATCGTGGTGGTGGTGGTGGTGCTGGTGGCGCCTGCTTCGATCCGTGAGCTGGATCATCGCCACCTCGCAAGGGCGACAGTGGCGGCTCTTCATCCGGTAAACCTTCTAAATGCTGAGCAACCAGCGCCGGGTGGACCAAAAGCAATAACAATAACAAAGAAAACTTATGCATCAGGGACGATCCTTGATAGTTATGTCAGACGTAATGGAACCCCCACCACGCTTGTAATCAATGTTCAGCTGTTTGGCGGTAGAACGCATTTGATAAAGCTCTAACGCTTTATCCGGGCTATTCAGTTCATAGCCATTGATCTTGGTGATAATATCGCCATCTTGCATGCCGATTTTTGAGTAGACAGAATTCGGTGCAATGTTAAATAATTTAAACCCAATTGATCTTCCTTCTTCAAATGCCGGCACAATACGGGCCTGTGAAGCAATCATGGCCAGATTACCCATCGTGGCGTCAAAATCTTTGGCATCTATCTCATACGAATTGGGGCCTGTTTTTCGAAGCGTGCTCCCCAAATTTTCGCTGCTCGAGGCGGTTGGTGGCACAAACGGCTGCTGACTTGGCGGGACCGGAACGAACCCTTCGTCCATGGCCAAATATTCATAGCGTCGATCGCGCTCATTATAAAATACCACGCGGTGTTCCTCGATGCGCTTAATCAAACCCACGCTCATGAGCCGATTACAGGGCGCCAGAGGTTCGGTGACTGAGGGCCCGAGAATCTCGATGAACAAAGGATCCAGCGGAATTCGCGTTGTTTGGCATTCGTTGATCGAATAAGACTGGATATTGCCACCGGTTTCAATCGACGCCAGTGAATATTGGGGGAATGGAAACACGGCCGTCGCCACCAACCTGGCCCCCAGCGTTGTAGCGATAGCATCTTCCCACCGGCCCGCTTGGCCGGCACCTTCGTCAACTTCGAGCAGGCTTATTTTTTCGCGTTTGGCGCCGAACATATTGCGTTCATTCAGGGCGGTGAAGTCACGCTCTTTAGGTGATTTGTGTACCGGGCGTGGAGCAGCTTGTGAACTTTCAGTGGCCTTAAACGACTTTTCGATCTTGTAGCCTATCCAGAGATTGACAGTACTGGCCACGACAAAAGCACACACAGCCAAAAAAGCCAGTCGCGCCATCCAGAACTGCCATTTCAATCGCCACTTCATGGTGTTTGGCTGTCTAGCACTAATTCTAACTGGCTTCTACAGGAAAATCGAAGGCAGCTCTTTCGCCTGCCCGAAATCGCCTCAAAGCCGCTTTGCCAATCATCACGGCGTTGTCGACACAATGTTTTTTCGACGGCAGATAAATTTTTAGGCCTTCCCGCAAGCCAAGCTCCTCAGCAGCTGCCCGAAGGAGCGAATTCGCAGCGACCCCGCCCCCTAAGACCAGCTTCTTGATTTGAGTGCGCTCACAAGCTAGTTGCGCTTTGGCCAACAAAGCGGCCGCAACCGCTTTTTGCAAGCCGGCACAAAAATCGGCCCGGTCTTGCTCACCCAGTACTTGTTTTTCTATTTTTAACCTCGCCGCTGTTTTTAGGCCTGAAAAAGAATACTCAAGCGTATCTCGAGATCGAAGCGCAATTGGAAATTCAAAACGGTCAGCATCGCCCGTTTGTGCCAGCCGATCGATTTCTTTGCCGGCAGGGTAACTAAGACCCAAGAGGCGCCCGATTTTGTCAAAAGCTTCTCCAGCAGCGTCATCACGGGTCTGTCCCAGCGTTGTGATTTGATGGTCGGCATCGCACAGATACAGAGCCGAATGTCCCCCAGACGCAATCAACCCAATAAAAGGCGCTTCGGGAAAATCTGGTTCTCCCAAACCGGCCAACAAATGCCCTTCGATATGATGCACGCCGATAATTGGGATTTGCAGCGCTTGTGCAAAGCCTTTGGCAAATTGCACGCCAACTAACAGCGATCCAATCAAGCCTGGCCGGTTGGTCACAGCAACGGCTTCGATGTCTTTGGCTTTCAAATTAGCTTCGCTCAATGCTTTTTGAACCATGCCAGCGATTCGACCCAAGTGCTGCCTCGAGGCTATCTCCGGCACGATTCCACCAAAGGGCGCATGCGGATCTATCTGAGAATAAATCACGTCAGCCAGAATTTGATTGTCGTGGCCTAAAATAGCAACTGCGCAATCATCGCAGCTGGTCTCAATAGCCAGCAGGTACTTGGGATTCATGCTGTTAGATAATCAGACTCACTGGCACCCAGCAATCCCCTTGACACTCGATTTTGCAATTGCGAATCATTCTCAATATGAAATCACTATTTTTAGTCGCCATCCTTCTTTCATCGCAAGTTGATGCACACAGCCATGCCCCTATCAACAGCACCTTGGAGTCTGCAGCCGGCTGGTCTTCTTTGGTCTGGAACGGTGCTGAACTTGGGTTTCACGCGGCCGAATTATTCGGCTTTAAACCAGCACTCAAGCCGCCATGCACACACTCAAGTTGCAACGGGCATCCACACGTGGGTGGCGGCTCAAAAATTGCTCAGGCCTATCACATCGTTGAACTGACCACCCACGGCCTCAATTTATTCGACACAACCGCCAAAATGTTTGACTCGGTCTCAGAAACAATTGAAGAATATTGTCCGCCCGCGTTCATCTCTGCCAGTGCGTTTGCTTTTAACACAGCTGTAATTGCTTATCGAATATTTGACGCCAAGAAATTACTTGAAGTCGCTCGATCAGAGCCGACAAACTTGGCAGCGTATGGGTTTACTCTGTGGGGCCTAATTGATGCGGTTGGACATGCGGCGAGTATATATATGGCGGCAAAAAATTAACAGCAGCACCAGCATGAATCCAGGCACCTCAACAGGCACCATCTGACACCCCGACGAAGCATGCCGTGCCGTTTGATGGGCAATCTGATGAGCAGCCGCTGCCTGAGCCTCGGTCTTAGCCTCAACGACAGGCTCAGGACATTCAGTCCACCCGGATTCTAAACCCTCTTTACAGAACCCATTAGGTAAACCTGGTGACGCCAAAAAGCCAGGTTTCAATTCACACTCCGCTTTCTCAGCCTTTTCGGGCTTTTTATCGCCGTCATCTTTGAAAAAATTATTCGATCGACCCTTGGGTGTTGCTTTCGAGTCGCTGATTCGCTTACAAACTTCTGGATCTTTCAGTGTTTTGACGCACAGCCTCTGCACACCCTCTGGCTTAAACCCAAAATTAGGGTCTTGAACCACCATGACTTGATGCTCAGAACATAAATTTTGCCCCAAATCTCCTCGAGCCGCAATAACAGCATACTCGCCAGGGTCAATCACATAATCTTCTCCCGGCAACTCGATGGCCCAAATTTGTTCGGGTTCGCGCTCACCATCGACGCGCCGAACCATCGCCTTGCCAAGATTCACAGGCTCTTCGCCCGCGTTATAAATTTCGAACCATTGCTGCACACGCTGCACCTGTTTGGTTTCAGCCGCCCGAAAAAATACTTCGGTAATACGCAGCGTCATCGTGGAATCTGAACCCCAGTCTGCCTGGCACACTCAATGGCTGCTTCATAACCAGCATCAGCGTGTCGCATCACCCCTAAGGCCGGGTCGCCAATTAATACACGTTCAATCCGAGCAGCCGCCTCGGGCGTGCCGTCTGCCACAATCACCTGGCCAGCATGTAAGCTGTACCCCATCCCCACGCCGCCCCCTTGGTGCACACTCACCCACGACGCGCCGTTCACTGCATTGACCAAAGCGTTCAAAATCGGCCAGTCAGCCACAGCGTCGGATCCATCTTTCATGTTCTCCGTTTCACGATTGGGGCTCGCCACTGAACCACAATCCAAGTGATCCCGGCCGATCACAATCGGGCCCTTCACACGACCTGTTCGAACCAACTCATTAAAAGCCAAGCCTGCCAAATGCCGCTCGCCCATCCCAAGCCAACAAATCCGAGCTGGCAGACCCTGAAACGCAATTTTATCACGCGCCAGTTTTAACCAGCGTTGTAAGTTTTTGTTTTCGGGGAAAAGCTCTGATACCACCTGATCGGTCACATAAATATCCTCGGGGTCTCCCGATAGAGCCACCCACCGAAAAGGCCCCATGCCCAAACAAAACAAAGGCCGAATATACGCCGGCACAAAGCCCGGGTAATCAAATGCGCGCACTGCCCCGCCCTGCTTGGCTTCGGCACGCAAGTTATTGCCATAGTCAAACACAGGCACACCCTGATCTAAAAAAGCCACCATGGCATTCACCTGCAGGGCCATGCATTCACGCACATAACTTAACTCGCGCCGGGCCGGATCCAAAGGCACGTAGCCATTCAACGGATCATGCGCCGAAGTTTGATCCGTCACCAAGTCGGGCCTAAATCCACGCCGAACCAACTCAGGAAACACCTGCGCAGCGTTGCCCAACAAACCGACACTTTTAGGAACACGCTTTTCTTTGGCCTCTAAGCAAATCTTGAGCGCTTCGTCTAAATTCGTCGTCATGGTGTCTAGATAACGCGTTTCTAACCGGCGCTTAATTCGAGATTCGTCCACTTCGACCGCCAAACAAACACCGTTACACAGCGTCACGGCCAAGGGCTGCGCACCGCCCATGCCCCCCAAACCTGCCGTTAGAACAATTCTGCCCGACAAATCGCCATCTGTTTTAAAATGCGTTCGAGCTGCCTGCGCGAAAGTTTCGTATGTGCCCTGCAAAATCCCCTGCGTACCAATATAAATCCAAGACCCAGCGGTCATTTGGCCATACATCATGAGACCCGCTTGTTCGAGCTGGTCAAAATGCTCCCAGGTCTGCCAACGACCCACCAAGTTGGAATTGGCAATCAACACGCGGGGCGCATCTGGATGCGTCTTCACGATTCCAACGGCTTTTCCTGATTGAATCAACAGAGTTTGATTGTTTTCTAGATTTTTTAACGCCTTAATTATGACGTCTAAACAGTCTTTATTTCGCGCTGCTTTTCCGCGACCACCGTAAACAATTAAGTCGTCAGCATTTTCAGCAACGGCTGGATCCAAATTATTCAGCAGCATTTTTAAGGCCGCCTGCTGGACCGTTCCTTTACAATGAAAATCAAATTTCTCTTGTTTTGTCGAATTTGAGGTGATATGGGGTGAAAAATGGGTAGGACTCATCTTACCTATAACCTTTATTTGATTGGGGATATTCATGAAACGTAGTTATTTGTTGTTGACCGTTCTTTCCTTGGCTCTGTTTTCCATCTCTGCTTGCAGCAAGTGCAGCAAAAACACTGAAGAAGCTCCTGCTGAAATGGCTCCAGAAGCTGCTCCTGCTGAAGTTGCTCCGGCAGCCCCAGAAGCTGCTCCCGCTCCTGCAGCACCTGAAGCAGCTCCTGCTCCTGCAGCTCCAGAAAACAAGTAATTCTGGAAAAGAACGAGAAAACCCCCTTTTGGCACAATTGTTAAAAGAGGGTTTTTTTTATGGCAGTCTCGCCTTCAAGCCCTCTGACACACTCTCTCGAATGGTTTTGATCGACTGCGACACAAAAGTTTGACCCAAACGAAGCTCTAAAAACTGCGCGAATATCTTACCCAATGCATCTTCGATCTCGTCTAGATTGGACATTCGAATCATGATATCAGCTTCAGCCGAATCGCCCATGCTTTTATCTAAGCCCTGTGTTTTTACGCCCGAGAGAGAACCGTCCAGGGCGTTCAGCGTGAAACTATGAATCCGCTCGTCGATCACCAAGTCCAACGCCATCGATTCGACATGGGCACCGGCTCGGATTGCTTGCAAAAACTCGCCGCTGTCTTCCAGCTTCGGGCTCGCAATCATCACTTTTTGTTCTTCACTGTTTAACGGCTTCAGCGTCACGCGTCGCCCGATTGCGATCTTGGCAGGAATTTGATCCGTATGAAAATACAGCCAGGTTAAAAACTCAGGCCCCAAAAATGACAGCTTCATTGAGATTCTCCAAAAGGCCTTGAGATCTAAGTGACACTTGCGAAGCCAACGCTATCTCTGGGTACGAGAGCTGCTTGATTCGCATCTGAAAAGTCTGTTCGAATAATTTTTCAAAGCGCTCCACCAGCCCCTGTCCTCGGGCAAACAAGCGCAGCTCTGAGCGAGACAGATCCCACAAAACTTCGACGATTTTACTCTTCGGCAAGATGCGCTGGCGTAACTCGCTGATGACAGCTGACTCCACAACTTGTCTATTTTTGTCTGGAAATTCTTTAAGCCTCAATTCAACCAAATCACGTAATAACGCTTTGGGGTAGCTAATTTTATCTTCGCGATACCCTAAAACCACGCGTTCTTGAAACAAAAATTGGTCGTTCAAGATTCGATCGTCATCCAAATAAGGATTTTGAACAGATACCCAGCCAGCCGTCTCGCTGTCTTTTCCTTCAGGGTGCAAAGGCACAAAACGTCGAACTGACAAAGCACGCTCGAAATTTTCGATTAAATTATTGGGCAGCGTGCCTACTACAGCAAACCGCAAATACGTCATTGATCCGGAAAGAATCGCCATGTGACCTCACGAGAAGCAACCCAACAAGCCCTGAGGCTCGCGACTATTAACAAAAGAGCCATGCCTTGAGTTTGGAAATAAGCGAACACACAGGCCATCAGGCCTGTGCCAATAAATAGCCTCAGCCTCAAAGATTTTTTTTCAGCAATCACAATATTATCAATCCCGCCAAGAGCCAATTCAAAAGAAATGCTGATTAAAACCGGGATAATTAAACCAGGGTGCACACTCGCGACAGACACCGCCAACACACTATGAGACAGCGCCCAAAATAGCCTGGCGAAATCACGCCGATCCAGGCCTGAGCTGCGCAGGACACCATAGCTGGTCTTCACATAATCCAGCGCGCTGATCCAAGTCAGACCGACAATCACGATGCACTGACACAAAACAGCGGTCCAAACCGAGCACAACTCCAACAACCAAAACCAGTATAGAAACGCTGCCGCCGTCGGCAACGCCCAATACGGTGCAGGGGCCCGTTTCCAGAAGGTATAATACGCCCAAACCACCAAGAAAAACGCCAACCAAAAAAGGGCTACGCCCAGCGCAATGCCGCGCCCCAAAAAGAGCGTCATGAAAATCGTCCCAAACCCACCCATCTGAACAATGGTTTTGATCTTGGCCAAAATGCTCGTTTTGACTTGCTTGCCCCTCAACGCGACGCTGCTTCTTAACACCGTGAGCAAAAATTCACGTGACAAAATAGCAGCCGGCACCCACACAGGAATCCAGCCGTTGCCAGCCAGCGACAACGTGATCGCCGCCATCATGATTTTGTCGGCCACGGGATCTAATAAGCCACCCAACTTCGTGGGGCCTTCTCGACGGGCCATCATGCCGTCAATAAAATCGGTCATGCCCAAAAAAACAAACAGAAAAAACGCTACCCAATCCCAGTTGGAATCACCAAACAACAGCATGGCACAAGGAATCGGTAAGAGAGCGATGCGAGCAAGGGTGACTTGATTGGCGGTCATCGTTTGGCCAGTGCTCGAAGTGAAGTCAGTTCTTTCTTGGACAAAGGCCTAAATTCTCCCGGCGACAAGCCATCAATAGAAATACCTGCAAAGTGCGTTCGAATGAGTTTTTGGACAGGATGTTCAATGCGCCAAAACATATTTTTGATCTGATTATTCTTGCCCTGGGTCAAGATCACTTTTAGCCAGGTGTTGACTTTGGCTTTACCCAAGATCTCGATTTCGCTGGGTCCAGTGGGGCCATCGGGCAAATAGATCCCACGACGGAGTTTGTCTAACTGCTCTTCAGTCGGTGTGCCCTTCACCTTGACTTCGTACACTTTCGGCACGTGATATTTGGGGTGGATTAATTGGTTCGTAAGCTCACCGTCATTGGTCATGAGCAGAGCCCCTTCGGCATCGTAGTCCAGTCGACCCACCGGGTAGATTCTCCCGGCAGAGGCTCCCAGTACCAGATCCAAAACCGTCTTTCGACCGGCGGTGTCTTTGGATGTTGATACCACCCCAGCTGGTTTGTAGAGCAAGAAATAAACCCGCTCGGTGAGTTCTTCAGAAGCTGTATAGACGCGCTTTCCGTCGACATAAATTTCGTCTTTATCGGGGTCTATGACCATGCCCTGTGTTTCGACACGGGCTTTATTGACGCGAACGCGTCCTTCCTCGATGATCTTTTCGACTTGGCGCCTAGAAGCGACTCCCGCTCGGGCGAGTGCTTTGTGAAGTCTCTCTTGTGACATAGGCTCCCACTGTCGCTTGTTCCAGGGCCCTCGGCAATAGGGTCCAAGCACCAAAATGCCCAGCAGGCCGATATCAATTCAGCACAGGAGATACACCTATGAAACTCGGATTAGCCTTCATCACACTCATTTACAGCAGCTTCGCATTTTGCGGCTTGTTCATCTGCGTAGCCAAATTGCCCACTCAATACAGTGACGAACCTCTCACTGTCTCGTTGTTTGATGGGCGCGGCAGAGAGAGCGTATCACTCAGCAATTCCACGGGTGTTCGAGTCCTACCTGTCTTGCATGTTGAAGAAACCGATGTGGGCTTCATGGATCAGATTGGCAAGTGCATTCAGGCGGGCGTATGGGAAGATTCTTGCATTGAGACTTATTTTGAGGAAGGAACTTGGGTTAGAAATCAGGTAATTCTAGAAGCCGTCCAACTGCGCAATTCAACGCGAAGCTCTTGGTTTGCGTTTGATATCCTGCAAGCCAAGAAAGCCAAGAAATTTTTTATTACGACAACCCACCAAAAAGGCGCCGCTGGGCTCACCGAATACTATGACCTGAACCAAAACCTGATGGGCCGATTTTTCTCTCCCGGCGACGGCGTCATGGTCCCTTGTGTCAGCAAAGAACCCAAGAATGCGTTCGACGGCTTGCTATAGAGTCACGTTGGTTTCGGCCAAAACCCCCAAAGCCCGGTCTAAATCTTCCAGGGCTTCTTGATTTTGCCGCTCGTTCTCAGCTGAGAAAAACTCTTTGTCTGAGAACAAGTCAGTCAAAGTCATATTTTCAGGCTCGTCAGCAGGCTCAGCCGCTGGCTTGTCTTTGCTCAAATCTTGATATTCTTTCAGTGACGGCAACTCATGCAGCGAGTTAAACCCAAAAAACTCTAAGAACTCTTTCGTTGTGCCATATAACAGTGGCCGACCCATGCCCTGGGACTTACCCATAATCTTGACCAACTTGACCGTCAGCAAGCGTTTCAGCGCACTCGAACAATCGACGCCTCTAATATCCTCGATTTCTTGCCGCGTCACCGGCTGCCTGTAAGATACGATAGACAAACACTCTAATTGCGAAGCTGATAATTTCTGGGGCTTTTCTTGCAATAAAGCCCGAACAATCGGCCCATATTCAGGCGCCGTCCGATACACAAACCCACCCGCCGCTTCTTGAAGAGAAATCCCGGTTTGGCGCTCTCGCAAGGCTTCAAAAGCCTGTTTAATTTCTTCTTCAGAATACTCATAACCCTGGTTTTCAAATACCGTCACCAACTGCGTGAGAGAAATTGGCTCCGGTGACGCAAAAATCAACGCCTCTAAAGCATGTTCTAAGTTAAACATCGACATCCCCCAATTCCCCGTCAAATTCAGTGTCTAGCGTTTTCAAATTAATATCGGCCGAACCCGGCTCCTGTTTAATCTCAACTAATTTAAGCCGAGCCATTTCTAGAATCGCCAAAAAAGTAATAATCAAATCTATTTTTGTTTTGGCCCCGAAATAAAACAGCGCGTCTTGAAACAAGAAATTTAATTTGATCCGACTAAAATCAATCATCTCGGCCAGTCTGGCTCTTAGATTGACTGCATCAAAAGAAACCGTGTGGCCCGTTTGAGGCTGCAAAGACTCCAGAATTTTCGCAAAGTTTTCGATGAGTTCAAACGCGTTCACCGGCGCCAGCAAGCGATCTTCCTGGGGCTCCAGTTCGAAGTCTTCGTAAGTACGCCCAAAAATATTAAAGCCCAGATAATCGCGCTGCGACAGCTGTTCGGCGACTTCTTTGTAGCGCTGATATTCTAGCAATCTTCGCATCAGTTCTGCTCTTGGGTCTACGCCCTGCTCTTCGTCTTCAGATAACTGCTCTTCTTGGGGCAGAAGCATTTTGCTTTTGATTTGCGTGAGCGTCGCTGCCATGAGCAAAAACTCGCCCGCCAAATCTAATTCTAAGTTTTGAATTTCTTCCAGATATTTCTCGGTGATAATCGCAATAGGAATATCAAAAATATCAAGAGAATGCTTTTTAATCAGGTGCAGGAGTAAATCCAGAGGCCCTTCGTAATTAGGCATCTCGACGTGAAGCTGTTCTGATTCTGGATTAGGGCTGTAATCTTTGGTATCTTGGTCTGTAAACTGGCCTCTGGCCTCGATGCGACATCGGTCGTCTCCCAGCGAAACAGCTGTTAAATCAGAAGCCATGACATTCCCCACAAGACCATTCTTACTCCATAGCCTACGATAGCTCCCCCTCCCACAAGCAAGCCAAAGAGCAAAAACAGTGATAGCCGTGGCGCAAAAATCTCGTACTTATGGGCTGCTTCTCGGGGCAACAGGGCCAACAAAACTTTCGTGCCATCGAGCGGCGGCACAGGAATTAGATTAAAAACAAACAGCGATACGTTCAAAATAATAAATGGCTGAAAGAGACCTAAAAGAGAAAATCCACTATATTGGACAATGGCCATGCACACAAACGCCATGACCAAATTAGAAAAAGGCCCCGCAATCGCCACAAGCGATTCAGCTGTTCTCGTCGACAACTGCTTTCCAAAAAATCGGCGTTTCAAATAATTAGGGTTATAGGGTGAGGGCTTGCCGGCTGCAAAAATCGGCATTCCACCAGAAGACATGGACGAGGCGATAATCAAAATCGCGGGCAGCACAACCGTCCAAAGGGGATCAATGTGGCTAAAAGGATCGAGCGTAAACCGGCCCATCTGTTCACCTGTTTTGTCACCCAAAAAGCGCGCCATAGCCACGTGTGAAAACTCATGAATCGTAATCGCGAAAATCAAAGCTCCCAGTGTCATGACCAGGTTTAGAATCAGATTATCCATTGTGCTTAAGCCCTTGGGTGGTACTTGTCATATAACTCATGCAACCGCTTCTGATCTACATGCATATAAATTTCGGTGGTTGACAAGTCCGCATGGCCCAACAAAGCCTGAATCCCCCGGATATCTGCGCCACGTTCTATCAAATGGGTCGCAAAACTGTGCCTCAGTTGGTGTGGCGAAATCGACTTTTGGATGCCGGCCAACTTAGCGTATTTTTTGAGCAGCTTCCAAAATCCCTGCCGGGTCATTGGAAAGAGCCTTGCCTGCCGCAGCTTCAGTGAAGGCAGGTCTAGTGCCGCAATCGCCTTCTCACCAAGCGGCACCAAGCGTTCTTTGTTGCCCTTGCCACGAACTTTCACAAAGCCTCGCGACAAGTCTATGTCTTCTTGGGTAAGTGAAATCAGTTCAGACACACGCAAGCCCGTCGCGTAGAGCGTGCAAACCATCGCGTAATCTCTGGGATCTTTAATCGCAGCCAATAGAGCATCTATTTCTTCCAGGCTCAAAAATTGGGGCAGTTTAGAAGGCATCTTGGGTAATTCTAAATCAGCTGCCGGGTTTATTTTGAGCACCCCTTCACGCATCCAGAACTTAAAAAACTGCCTAATAGCCGAGAGATGCCGATTTTGACTTCGTACACCGATACCTGAATCTGTGAATGCTTTTTGATAGGCGATTAAATCTTGTTTATTAAAAGCTTCGGGAGTTAGTCCTAGCCGATCAGCATACGCCGCCAAGCGCTCCAAATCGCGCCGATAAGACTCCATGCTGTTCATACTTAGCGCTTTTTCGACTTGGGCATAGTTGATAAAACCCGTAATGGCCTCGGGCCAGGAATTAAAACCGCTCATGCAGCTCACCAATAAACTCAGTTATTTGAGCACCCAAGCCAGCTTGTTGCGCAAAATCTGGCCACTGCTTAACAACCTCAGAAACCTGCTTGATGACCTGGTCAGCTTTGCCAATTCCAAACCGGTCAGCCAATTTCAGCAAATCTTGCGTTTCAAAATTTTTAAACTTTCCCGAAACCGACATCAAATGCTGATGGGTCCATTCACCCTGAGGATTATGCGCAAAAGTGATATCATAAGCCGGGGCGAGCTCCCAGTTGCGACGGCCATGACGTAAAATAAACGCAAAATTTTTCGTATGGTCATCGCAATTTTTGGCCATGACATTAAAAACCATTCGACGAAAAGCCTCAACAAAACCATCGGGCCCCAAACCCAGCTGCTGCAGGGTTAAAAATAGCTGTTCATAGCTGTTGGTGGACTTTTTCTTGTAATCAAGATGACTCATCGCACACAGGCTTTGCACGTGATGTTTAAGCCCTTGCTCCCGGTCAAATCGTCGCGTCATGAAATGTGCGCGGCCATGTTCGGTCAATAAGCGACAGTCAGACATCTGAATGCCCGCAGCAAAGGCCATCAGGAAGTAGGCATACTCGATGCGACCATAATCTTGAGAAGCGCCCAGCTCTTGGTCTCTGCCAACGCCGTCAAATTTAAGCAACCAATGCTCAAACCCGGCAGGTGCCTCCAATTGACCGGACCGAATCTCATGCGTGTGAGGATTCCAAGCGATGACTGCTTTGGCACGCGCACCGCCGGCCGACGTCCCCACTTCGATCATATTTTTGAGTGCCGCGTGGCTTTGCAGGTCTTCTTTAAAATGACCCTGAAGCGCTTGTCTGGCCAAGACCACCAATTCAGCCAATTCTATAGCGATTGACGTTTTGGCGTGAGCCCCTAACACCGGTTTAAATTCCAAAGCTCCCATTGACCGATCGCCCATGTAAGCTAGCCTATCCAGTGGCGTGATATCGGACGCCTTCACGCCCTGCTCAGCCATATAACGATCAATCAAAGCATTCCCAAAGTCATCCGGCAGCACGTCGGCCAATAACGCCGGCAAACGCCTGTAGGTCACCACCGGCAAGTCGGTAAAAACAAACGGCCTCGTGGCTTCACGCAAAGGCATTTGCAGAGGCGCCAGCTCTATCCCGTGTTTCACAAACTCAGCGTCATAGCTAAAAACATAGTATCCCAATGCTGGGTCAAGCGCGATAACCCCCACCAGCTCGCCCCAAATGAGAACCCTGACTGCATTCATAGGGGCCTCTTCTGTCGACTTGCGCGTTGTCTATAAGGCTTATCCCGAACCATGTAGAGTGGGTTAATACTTACTTGCGGCGCCAATGCAAAAATCCAATCCTGACGCCCCAGCGTTCTGACTGCACGAATCAGCGTGTGCAGCGTTGCCCCGTGTCCACACTCTAGATTTCTGAGCGCCGTGAGACTAATTCCAGCGCGCTCGCAGACCGCTTGGCGCGTCAGATTTTTTTGAAGCCGAAGATTTTTAATCGCTTCGCCTAATTTTTGCTCCAACTCTGGGGTGGTAAACATGGATTCCATAAAATATCATCTTAAAGCATTTAAATGCCAATTTCAAGTCCAAATGTTTTAATAAGATATTTTAGTGCAAAGCTGTTTGAAACTATGCCGGATCAATCACACTCACAACTCGATTCACAATTTCTAAAATCAGATCTGCATCGAGGGCCTCGATATAACGAGCCGTACCAGCCTGCACTCGAGCCTGAACATCAAAAGAACGCACCTGGTTACAAACAGCCACACCCGTCGTGTCATAGCCCATAATATGAACGGTTAGACCCATATTTCTGGCAAAAGCCCCACCAGAAGTAATCGGTACCGCCATCGCCACCCCCAAGGCGTTGATTTCCTGAGGCGTGATAATCACAAAACGATGACGATCTTTCATTTCACGGCCCGCGACAGGGTTTGGATCGATCCAATAAACATCGCCTCTTTGGGGGATTTTGCGAGCGCTCACGTAAGTTCTCTGCCAACAGGGGCACCTTCTCGCGCCCACTCAGTTTCAGCGTTAAGAGCCCGCATGTTTTGCTTCGTAGCCCCATCTAAAAGCTCGGCCAGCGTATAACGCTTGCGCTTGGTCTTGATGGGATGAGCCAACAAGGCATCTTTTTGAACCTCAAGTTCAAGCGTTGTCCCAATCTCCCAGTCCAGCTGCTTCAAGCTGGCACTAGGAATCGTGATCACTGCGGCTCCCCCTTGCTTTCTGATGTCTACTGCAACCATGAGATAATAATAGCACAAATGTAGCACTAATTCAACGGCTCAAACCGAACCATCTCAACCAGCCAAGCAGTGACAGGTCAGTCTCCGTGGGTGATTTTGAATCCAGAAATTTTCGCCCAAGAGCCTGTCGCTTGAGATAGAAATACCAGGAAGCGGCCACAGGGCTATTGGTATGGGCAAAGCAACTGGCTTTGACTTTTTGTGTTCCCACAGCCAAGGTCCCGCTCGCTGTCAGCGGCGCATAGACTCCTTCCGTATCGACTTCCATGATCATCCCAACTTTTATGCTCTTGCCTGTTTCGGCGTGAATCAAAGATTGGCCTAGGTCGATATCGCTGGCGAACTGTGACCCCATTCCATCGACAAACAAAATATGGTCCGGAGAAACGCGTAAAAACGGGGCGTTATCATCTTCACTGCTATAAAACTCAAGCATACGAGACTTCTGCTGCGCATCCGCATGCAGGTAGCCCAGAAATTCAGTTCGTTGACCGTCACCGTCTAGCACAAAATCCCCGGGGCTCAGTTGAGTAATCGCCACAGGATTGGTTTCACCATCCGCACTCACCCGATACACCATCGTATCTTTCGAAAAACAGGATGTAGATTCACAGTGACCCGCGAATTGGGTGAAAGTAAGATACTGAGTGTTATTGCCAAGTGACGTCACTATCCCACCCGTCGGGTATTGCTTACTGCAATCGCTGCTATCTGTAACCACAGTACAAGTAAAATTAGTTCCACCCCGCTCATTGGTGCGGATTATCCCTGCCGCGCAATAATTGTAATTAGCCAATGCCGGCAAACTCAAAACCAAAATAAGAGAAGCAACCAACAATTTCATCGAAACCTCCGTTAGGTCAACAAACTAAAGGAGTGAATGATTCCCGGTTTAACGCACTGCCAGTTTCTCTTCAGAGTAACGCTGGATGCCCTTCACGATGCCCTCAGCCAGGGCGTCTTGATAGTCGTCGTCCTTCAGGCGCTTTTCATCGGTTTTATTCGAAATAAAAGAAGTTTCGACTAAAATTGCCGGCATTTTGGCACCCATCAGGACATAAAACATGGCCTGCTTAAGTCCCAAATCTTTAATATCATCCCACTGTTCTAATAAATTGCCACAGAGGCTATCTTGAACCATACGACCCAGCCTCACACTGTCACTCACGCTAGATTTCATGGCCAAATCGGCCAAGATAAACTCCAAGTTCGATGTCTCTGACTCGCTCATCGCGTTTTCCCGCGCAGCCAATCTGAGTGCATAACGGTCATGCGTAATATTCAAGTAATAAGTCTCGATGCCCTGAGTATCACGATTTGGCGAAGCATTCACATGCACAGAAACAAACAGGTCTGCTTGCATTCGATTCGCAAAATCTGTCCGACTTGGCAGCGCAAGCGTCTTGTCATGGTCCCGCGTCAAAAACACCTGCGTGCCAGGAATGCTTTTCTCAATCCAATTTTTGACGCGTTTGGAAACAGCCAAGGTCACGTCTTTTTCACGCAGCCCCCTCTTACCAATGGCGCCTGGGTCATCCCCCCCGTGTCCTGGGTCCAGCACAATTCGAAGAGGCTTTTTCTCTTCGGGTTCTAAAAGCTCACGCGGCAGTTGGGGCCCTGACTCTTTGGCAACTTGCTTCATCGACAAACGTGACTTGCCGTCAACCTCCGCAACAATTCGAACTGTATTTTTTGAATACTGAGCGATTCTGATCTTAAATATATTTTTGTCTTTAGAAGCCAGCACACTCGGCACTTTAGGCCCAAGTTTGGCTGGTTTAACATCAAAAATTATTCGTTTTTTTTGCTTCTTGGTCTTGGGAAGTTCGCTTTGGCTGATTTGAAGCTTGGCTTGGGATTCGATGTTGAACTCTGACCCCTTCAGATCGATTCGATCTATCTGGCCCACAAAAGCCAATGTCAATACTAATGCAAACATGGTAAAAGTATGATCAAATTTTCAAAAAATCGCAATGCTCCTCACAGAATCTGTCAGTAATATCGCGTTTGGAGGCCACGGCGTTGTTCGTTTCGTGCCGTTTGTTTTGCCAGTGGATTATCTACAATGCAATAGCAGCGATATAAAGTCCTGGCACAACCCAACCTGCAGCCACAGATGCAAGACCGATACCAAATGCAGCCTGCAAATTGGGTTCAGTGCTTCCGTATACCGGTGCTGTGGCATTTTGGAAAATATAGTAGTGGTTATCTTCTTTGGCATAGGCGACAATGCCCGCCACACCTGCGATCAATGATGAGAGAGCACCAGTGACTGCAACGGTCCCCGCCACTATTGCTGGACGTGTATGCCAATGATCAGGCAACTCCCTAATAGCAAAGATTCCAGCCAAAGCAGAGACTGCAGTTAATCCAGAAGCCATTCCGAAAGTTACCTTGCTACACATCAAACTGTTGATGATACGGTGATATTCATTATAGTTTGGATCGTCATATTGTAACACGTGGTCTTGTGCTTGTTTCGATGTATAGGCACCCGCCGCGTACAGAGCCACCATCACAGGTGCCAGAAGTGTGGCAGCGATGGCAGCTTTTTTATTACGATAATAATTAGCCGACGCTGGCATGCTGAATATCAGCAACCCAAAAACAAGTGATATACTTTTGAACAGTCTAAACACAACGATTCCTCCAAGACGACGTCACTCGATCGTATAACAGGTTAATACCTATAGGTATTCCTCGAAAATTTCTGCCAAATCCGGGCTGAAAACCAACAAACTATCTAGCCCACAAAAGCAAACATGCTAGAAGTGTGATCAAATTTTCAAAAAAATCACAATGCTCATCACAGAATCTGTCAGTAATATCGCGTTTGGAGGCCACGGCGTTGTTCGTCATGAAGGCAAAGTTGTCTTCGTGCCGTTTGTTTTACCAGGCGAAAAAGTTGAATTTGAAATCACACAGTCCAAAAAATCACACGCTTTCGGGCGTGCTCTGCGCATACTGAACGCTCACCCCGACAGAATCACCCCCAAGTGTGAATATTACGGCCGCTGCGGTGGATGCCAGTTACAGCATGCCAGCTATGATTTGCAACTCAAACTCAAACAGCAATTTATTGAAGAGGCTTTGACGCGCATTGGCAAGCTGCAGAATATTCTTGTCAGCCCGATTATTGGCACTAAGCACCAGTGGGCTTATCGCCGACGCATCAAGCTACACAAACAAGGCGATCAACTCGGATTTATAGGCGTAGACAACAGCAGCTTTGTGCCGGTCACACACTGTGAGATTGATTCAGGCCAATCGCTCGATTTAGATCCGGATATTTTTGTGCAAGCACACCCTGAACAAAGCGAAAAGCTATATGGCGACTTGCTGAACCAGATTAAGCAGCTTGGTACCCCCAAAATACTAGACTTATATTGCGGCATGGGCATTCTGACAGCCAGGTTGGCCGCGCTCGGCTGCGAAGTCACAGGCATTGAATTAAATGCCAAGGCCATCGCCTGGGCACAAAAAAATCATGCGCACCCTATTCGCTGGGTAGTCGCAGACGTTGCCAAAGTCATGGCTGGTTATTTAAAACGAGATCGCCCTGCAGTCGTCCTGGTTAACCCGCCTAGAACCGGCCTAAACCCAGAAGTCACAAACGCGCTGGTCACATACAGGCCCAAACATATTTTTTATACTTCGTGTATGCCAGCAACTTTGGCGCGCGATTTGAAAATCTTGGTAGAAGCAGGTTATGTTATCGAACAGTGCCAGCCGTATGATCTGTTTCCGCAGACCACCCATGTTGAAACTGTAGTGACTCTATGCTTGAACTCATCCAAGACTTCCTGACTTACCTGGAACACATCAAGCATGTGTCTGCTCATACACTCGATGCGTACCGCAATGACTTGACCCAATTTCGCGAATTTCACCCCAAGATAGCGCTCAAAGATCTCGATCACCGTCATATTAGAAGCTTTCTCGCGAGCGTTCGAAAAGACCACAAAGTCACTTCTGTGGCCAGAAAACTGAGCGCCATCAAATCATTCTTGCGCTGGTGCGCTAAAGAAGGCCATTTGCCTAACTCACCAGCCGAGATTGTTGAACACCCCAAATTGCCCCAATCGCTGCCCAAAAGCGTTTCGGTCGATGAAGCCTTTGCGCTGTGTGAGCCGCCCAATCAAGTGCGCGATCGAGCACTCATAGAACTGCTCTATGCATCGGGTCTCCGTGTGTCAGAGCTGGTCGGCTTGAACATCGAACATGTTGATCTAAACAGCAAACTCGTACGCGTGATGGGCAAAGGCCAAAAAGAGCGCCTGGTACCGTTTCATGACACCTGTGCCGAGGCCCTCAAGCTTCTAATCGTTGGACAGCCCGCGCAAATGCCGCTGTTCATAGGAGCCCACGGTGCCCGCATGAATGTCCGGGTCGTGCGCCGCCTGATTGGCCAATATGGCAAGAGCCTGGGGATTGGCGGCAGCGTGTTTCCCCATAGGCTCAGGCATGCGTTTGCCACCCACTTATTAGAAGGCGGCGCGGACTTGAAGGCCATCCAGGAAATGCTAGGCCATGCGTCGATTTCAACCACCCAACGTTACACAGAAGTCAACCTGGATTACCTGATGAAACTATATGATTCTGCTCACCCGCATGCAAAGCAGAAATAGTATATGATATATTTGTTTTATGAACAAATATGAGATCAATAATATTGCTGGAAAAGTGAATCAATCGGGTGTTTTTACGGGTGTCGAAAAGTCATCTGGGAAACGCATCGCGATCAAACTATTTTCAGGCGTCACAGAGTCACAAAAAGAAAATCTACTTCGTGATGCAAAAATTTTACAAAGCTTTTCGCACCCCCATATTGTCAAAATCTTGGACTCTGGAGTGGATGACGAAAACAATGTGTTTTACACGATGGAATATCTAGAAGGCACCCCGCTCTATGAGGTTGTTCCCAAAGATCGAGGCATGAGCTTTGAAGAGAGCTGGCCACTGATTGAAAAACCGGCTGGCGCGCTATCAGCCGTACATGAAATGGGCGTTCTCCACTTAGATCTGAAGCCTGGCAATATCCTGATGGTTTCAGGTGAACCTAAAATTATTGATTTTGGAATATTAACCCCGCAAAAGCCTGGTACTTTTAGGGGAACACCAGGTTATATCGCGCCAGAAGTGATTCTAGGCAGTAAACCCACGCTCCAATCGGACATCTATAGTTTTGGAGCCTTGTTGGCCTTCATATGGACCGGCCACAAACTGTATCATGGGGATTCGGCCGAGAGCACACTCGCTCACCAACTGAAAAATCTGGGCACCCAGCTGGGCAATCCAGATTTGAGTCGCGTAATTGCACGCGCTACCAAGCAAGATGCTACTAAGCGTTATGCTAATTTGAGCGAAATGCTTAAGCCACTCAGTCTTTATCACCATGAGCAAGAGTATCGAGCTGAAGACCCAACGGAAGATCCCACCCAAACCAAATGGGGCCACTGGATCATTGGAAGCATTGTGATCACGTTGGTTTGTATTGCTGTGGGGATTTATTACTCGCTGCTGCATTCGATTTAGGGAATCGGGAAGGCACTTCAGTGCTTTTAAATGGGCATGGATAACTGCCCGTGACCCGAGTAACACAAGCACCCTACAGACCTCTTCTTGAACTCCGTGCGACAACCCCCACAGAACTTGAGATTCCATGGCTCGACCGGGATGTGGGTATTCAAACAGCCCCAGAGCCTCCTCCAAAAACCCGTCTGCAAACTATTTTAGAGCGCCCTAAATACCAAAACAAAGCGCTCACCCCATCAGATATCCGGGCCGTTCAACAGGAGCTCAACAAGGACCGCCCATTCAGACGCCGATTCCCAAACTTTTCAGCAACTGTATTTGGCCTCGATGAGTTGGCACGCAGGCTCTACCATTCAGGCCGTTATCTGGATGCCGTCCGGCGTGGCGAAAATCCACCTGGCCCTGTTCCAACGGTTTTTGCTGAACAGGATGTCATGGCCAAAGGAGGTGAACAAGCCAGCACAGCACTCATCTTCGCTGCCAGGCATGGCTTTACTGAGATAGCCCTCGCTCTGATAGATAGAATGACCCCAGCCGAACTCAGTTACCAGAACAAAGGAGGCTATTCAGCACTCACGTTTGCTGCCCGCGAAGGCCATCGCGCAATTTTCGAAGCCATCACAAAACGACTGTTGGCGCACCAGGTTTTTGCCCAAGTTCGGCCCGTGCTCAACTCGCAGTCCACGCAAGATTTGCTCAAAGCATATGTCGCAGCCGACCCCGATCGCGCCTACCCCTATTTTGTCAAGCCTAGCCCGGATCGAATCCAATTGCCTGAAACAGAACACATCCCGCCTATTTCAGACGAAGGAAAAACACAGATTTACGGCGCCCAAAACACAGAGTTGCTTGCCACCTATATTCTGGAACATACCCAATTTTTACCCAAAAAAGAACGTCAAAAATTAGAAGAAGTCCTAGGCAACGTCGAATCCCAAGAGCTGATTACATCGGTACCCAAAGATCCGGAAAAACGCGCCATTTTTTATGCTTGCATGCGACAAAACCTAGAACATGTCTCGCTGAAGGTGGTCGATCCCGAAATTCCTGAAAAACTCAAAAAATCGGCTTTGTTTGGCATCTGGGACAGCGCAGGAACTTGCGGAACCCAACAGTATCAACAAGTAT
Organism: Myxococcales bacterium; assembly: GCA_023248545.1. Lineage (GTDB taxonomy): Bacteria > Myxococcota > UBA727 > UBA727 > JABDBI01 > AER2-1. The sequence continues at coordinate 48,041 of JAHFEF010000009.1, forward strand.
CGCTGGCTCGAAAGTTGCTCACAGGGGATACTTCGAGCAATATAGAACAAACCCCCCTCGAAAAATTAGAGCATGTTTTGTTTCAGCTCCGCACTCAGATTATTAACCAAATTTCAGCACAATTAATGACCAAGAATCCACGTTGGAATCACGTTCATATCTACAACGCCATTCTATCAAAAATTGGGAAAGAGGCCGGTGTCGCTGAGCCGATGGTCGACTATGCTGAAGACCCCCTCATGCCCAAGCTAGACAAAGAAGCGCTGCTCAAAGAATTTCAGAAGCACTACGAACCCTGCAAAATTATTGAAACACTGATCTCACAAATACCCGGCGTTTTGAGCGAGCTCATCGCGGGGCAAGAACAACCCGATCTGTTTTACAAAAACGTCGAGGACTCTGAATCACCGGATTATTATGCGCTGACCGATACCGCCATGCCTTCTTTGCTGATATCGCTGGGTATTTTTGAACTTCAAGAAATGCCAGGGTATGAAATGCCGCCGTTTTTGAGGCAGTTTGAAACCTCACCCTAAATCCCTCTCCAGCAACTGGAGAGGGACTTGAAATCCAATTCCCCTCTCCACAGGGTGGAGAGGGGTTAGGGGTGAGGTCATGACCGCTGCCGCATGACTTCATACAGCAACACGGTCGCAGCGTCGGCTGCGTTTAAACTCATGTCCGGTGCACGCATGGGAATCTTCACGATTTCATCGCAGTGTTCCAAAACTTGGCGACGCAGGCCCTTTTCTTCATTGCCAATCACCAACGCAACCGGCTTGGTTAAATCGCATTTCCAAGCAGGTATTTTGGCCTGGTCACTGGTCCCAATGGCCCAGAGGCCCGCTTCTTTAAGCTGGTCTAAAGCTCGATTAATATTGGTCACCCGGGCAACCGGAATCCGCGCCAGCGTCCCCACAGAAGCTTTCTCTGCGATAGTTGTCACAGCAGCAGCCCGATCTTTGGGGATCACCAACAAATCAGCCCCGAGTGCAAATGCCGATCTGGCTGCGCGACCCAAATTTCTGGGATCCTCGACGCTGTCTAATACGACACATAAACTGGGCTTCTTGGACAGAGCTTGTTCGAGTTCAACATAAGGAAACTCTCCCACCACCAAACAAACACCCTGATGCACGGCGTCAGGACCGAATTTTTCTTGGAATTGTGCCTTGCCCCAAGTTTGAACCGGAAGCTTCAGCGACTTCGCCTTTTCGAGCACCTCCGGACGATCTAATTTTTCTTGAACCACCAGCTTCATGGCTCTTTGAGGCTGATACCTGAGCGTCGCTAAAACAGCATGCGTGCCAAATACAAATTGCTCCATTTAAGGCTTGCCCTTTTTAAGCCGCGTCTTTTGCGAAACCACTTCGAGTTTGACACCTTTTTTCTCAGATGGAATCAACTTGATTTTAGCGTGAATTTCCAGCGTAGAGTCCGCAAAAAAAGCTTCCAAAAACCCCCGCCACTCTTTGGCTAGGACCAAAAGCAGGTCTTGCTTGGTTTGGCCAGCTTTCTTTAACAAATCATAAATGTCCATGGTTGCAGGCCTAGCAAACTTTATCCTATGATGCCACCATGTTCCATTCCATCTCTCCCTGTCTGCTCATGGCACTCCCTGACACGGTCATGCTGCTCGCCATGCACCAGGAAGACAACGCCATGGGTTTTATTTTAAATCGCCAAACTAAACTCACTTTTCATGAGCTCATGCCTGATTTGGCCATCGAACCTAAAATACAAGATCGACGTGTTCTCTGGGGAGGACCGGTTTCTAAAAATTCTGGATTCTTGCTCTATGAACACGCCCCGAATAAGCCGTTGGATCAGGGGCTTAGTATTTCGGATAAAATCTCGATATCGCCCTCTAAAAAACTTTTAGAACGCGCAGCACTCGGCGAACTTAAAGGCCGGTTTGACTTAATTTTGGGCTATATTGGATTTGGCCCCGGTCAGCTAGAGCGGGACTTAAACCAAGGCACCTATTTGCACACCGCGTTTTACGAAGAAATCGCGCTCAAGATTCCCCTGTCCGAACGCTTCGAACATGCTTTCGGGCAGCTGGGTGTCACTCCGATTGCCTTCATGAATGTTCAAGGTGGTGCACAAGCTTGATCCCGCAGATAAGACCATGCGATACTGACTTATGTCGCTTCGCGCCCAAAACACCATTACCGTTGCCAGGGACCTAGCCAAAGCTGGCCAAATTTCTTCGGAGCAATTAGCCAACGCATTAGAAGCGCAGAAAAAAGAAGATAAAGACATCGGTGAATTTCTCGTTGAACAGGGGATCGTCACAGAAAAAGACTTCAATGACCGATTGGCTTCAAAAGCCGGCGTGCAGGCTATCTCTCTTGAAAACTGGGTACCAGAACCCAATATTCTTAAAGCCATACCCCCGGATCAAGCCAGCAAGTGGAAGATTTTTCCGATCCAAGAAAAAAACGAAAAATTAACCGTCGCCATGGCCGATCCTTTTGATTTGGCAACCCTCGATGAAGCCCGCGGTGTCTTGGAGCGTGATTTAGATTGTGTTCTAGCGTCGAAAAAAGAAATCGAAGCGGCGATCTTAAAGCACTATGGTGAGGCCAAAAAAGCCAAGTCCGCCCCTCCCACTGGCTCAGTGGAAGTCATCAGTTACGATGTTCAACTCGGGCAAACCAAAGTTGACGCTAAAACAGCCAATGCGTTGGCAGCCCAAGTGGTCTCATCTGTGGACCAACTGCTGCAGTCTGCCTTGCATGAGCGCGCCAGTGATATCCACATGGAACCCACACGTGAGGGACTTAAAATCCGTTTTCGAATCGACGGCGTGTTGGAACCCTTTTTGATTTTGCCCCCGAACATGCAAGAAGCCATTCTTTCCAGAATTAAAATCATGGGCAGCATGGACGTCGCCGAACATCGAATCACCCAAGATGGCCGAACCAGACTTCGTATTGCCGACCGAGAATTTGACATTCGAATTGCCACCTACCCAACCATGTTCGGTGAAGCTGCAGCCATTCGAATACTCACCAGAGACGACGTGATCACCCTAGACAGTCTCGGGTTTCTAGGAAAAGACCGCGATGTTTTTGAGAAGCTCATTCACCGGCCTCACGGTATTTTACTGGTTACTGGACCGACGGGTTCGGGCAAAACCACCACGCTCTATGCCGCATTGCAAAAAATCGACCGCGCTAAATGCCACGTTTTGTCAGTTGAAGACCCCATCGAAAATGAAATCGAAGGGGTTGATCAAACTCAGATCAATGCGAAAGCGGGTGTCACTTTTCCGACCGTCCTGCGTGCCATGCTCCGGCAGGATCCAGACGTCATCATGGTGGGCGAAATTCGTGACAAAGAAACCGCCGAAATTTCACTCGGTGCCGCTATGACCGGCCACTTGGTGCTCTCGACACTGCACACGAACACGGCCATCGGGGCCATCGCGCGTCTCAATGATTTGGGCATCGAAACTTATTTGATTTCTTCGACGCTATTAGGCGTCATCGCCCAACGATTGGTCCGCCGCATCTGTCAATCTTGCAAAGAACTTGTCACCGTTCCGCCAGAGCTCATCCGTGAGTTGGGCCCCAAAGGAGCCAGCATCAAGACCTACCATGGGCGTGGCTGTCAGGAATGCGAAGGCAGAGGCTTCAAAGGCCGCTTGGGCATCTTTGAATTGGTCGAAATTGATGAAGAGTTTCGGGTTCTCGTAAACAACCATGCGCCCGATATTCGCCTTAAAGAAAAGGCCGCAGCAGCTGGCTTTCACTCCATTTTAGAAGATGGAATCGAAAAAATAAACAATGGAATTACCACCATCGAAGAAGTCTTAAGAGTCTGTGGAGGCGAGTGACCAATGCCCACTTTTACGTTCAAAGCGCGAAACCAATCTGGCGAAGCTGTCGTGGGAGAGCTAGACGGCGACAGTGTTAACTCGATCAAAGAAGTGATCTCGGCCAAGGGCCTATTTCCAACCAATGTCCAAATCAAGGCCCTAGAAGTCTCGTCTTTCTCACTGTTTCAGAAAAAGCCAACCCCAAAAGATATTGCCAGCATGACCCGGCAGTTCCAAGCCATGTTCGCCGTCGGAACCCCTATGGATCGAATTTTATCGATCTTGGCGCGCCAACTGCAAAACCCCTCTCTCAAACAAGCCATGATTCGCATTCATAAAGACGTCGCCTCAGGAACACGACTTTCCGTCGCGTTTCGGGCCTTCCCACAGTATTTTAGCCCTCTTTATATCAGCATGATTGAAGTCGGTGAAACCGGGGGTGTGCTCGACAAAACCCTGCGAGAGATGGCCCTGATTCTCCAGAAAGAAACTGAGATCACTTCCAAAGTCAAATCTGCCATGCTGTACCCCAAAATAGTCTTGTTCGTCCTGGGAGCAGTGATGTGGGGCATGTTGGCATTTGTGGTTCCGCCTTTTAAAACATTTTATTCACGTCACGGCGCAGAACTACCAACGCCTACTAAAATCGTTCTCGCCATGAGCGAGCTAGCGACATCTTATTGGTATATTGCTTTATTCGGTGGAATTGCCGGTTACTGGCTTTGGAAACGCTTTTCCAAAACGGCTCTTGGGCAAGATTGGATTTCCCGCATCGCCTTCAAATTGCCCGTGTTTGGAAGACTCAACCGGCTCACAGCCAATGCTCGATTTGGGCACCTGCTATCCGGTCTGTACCGAGCCGGTGTACCCATTGCACACGCACTGGCTGTAGTAGCCAATACCATGAGCAATATTCACTATGCCAATGATGTCCTGGCCGTCAAAAAAGGCCTAGAACAGGGGAATTCGCTGTCCAAATGCATGGAACAAACAAAATATTTTGAACCGATGGTGCAGGAAGCTGTGTCAGTGGGTGAAAAAACAGGACAATTGGATGTTCTATTGGATGCCACAGCCACTTTTTATGATGCCGAAATAGACGATATTTTGAAAAACCTAGCAACCCTTATCGAGCCGATTTTACTTGTGTTTTTGTTCTCCGGAGTCACCCTACTGGCGCTAGCGATATACATGCCCATTTGGAATCTTTCCAAAGTAATTCTCCCAAAATAGGTATATAGTGAAGAAAGAAGGGAGGGGTTTTCATGTTATTCAGAGGGTTCACCCTCGTAGAGCTTTTGCTGGTGGTGGCTTTATTGGGGATACTGGCTGTCAGTGCATTGCCTGGGCTTTTTTCCACCAGTTTGACCAGTGCCCGATCAGCTTCCATGAATGCCACCATAGGTGCCGTGCAATCTGGGATCGCGACCTATGCAGCCACCCAGGCGGCCGGTGGAAATAATATTTCTTACCCAGCCAGCTTGGATGGTGCTGCGATTAACTCTACGGCCAGTCCAACCGTGCCCTTGTTTGGGACCGTGCTGCAAAATGGCGTGACCGCTCAATGGTTCAAGGTATCCAATACCTGCTATGTGTATGACACCAATGGCAGTGGCGCAAAAGATGCCAACCCAACGGATACGTATGTCCAATACAGCGCAAACACAGGCACATTCGGCATCATCGTAGCTGGGTGTTAATATTTTAACTAATTTTTGCATTCCAAAAATATTAGGAGTAGAATGCAGGCTGGAGGGGATAGAAATGGTTAAAGTAAAAGGCCTGTATGGCTTTACGCTCATCGAACTCGTACTCGTCATCGCAATCTTAGGAATCTTGGCAGTGGTGGCTTTGCCGACACTGTTTAACACAACACTCACATCAGCCCGAGGCAACGCGGCCGCAATGACCGCCGCTTCAGTCCAAGAAGGATTGGGCATCTACGTGGGTGACCAAGTCGCTCAGGGCAAGCCTAAATCTTACCCAGCTGCGCTGGATGCCGTTGCGGATGGAACACTTGCCTCACCTGCAAATGTTCTTTTCAAGACCATCTTGGAGGAAGGCGTGACGTCGAGCTGGATTAAAAAGGCTGGCACCTGCTACGTCTATGATAAGGACGGCAGCGGAACCGTTGGAACCACAGCACAAGACGATTTCTATGCTTATGATTCCGCGGCCGGGTCATTCTTGTTCATCGCTGCTGGATGCTAGTCATGTAGGGTATGCGAGGGTTTACCGCAGTTGAGATCCTCTTAGTCACCTCATTGTTGGGGATTTTGGCTCTCGCTGTGGTTTTCCTTCTGCCCCCGGTCGCGGCAGTGACCCTGGAGGCTGCCGCCCACCAGGTCCGATCTGATATTGAATTCGCGCAACAAAACGCCATGATCACCGGCCAAACTTCGGGTGTGCAGTTTGTCAGCGCTGGTTCCTACACGGTCTATCAGGGCACGACTGCAACCCCGTTAATGAGTCCGCTGACAGGCCAAAGCATGGTGATGACGCTGAGCGCAAGCTATGTTGGAACAGCTATCTCTGGCAACTACACGGTTGAATTTGACAGCATGGGCAAGCCCAGCACCGGCGGAGGAGGAAGCGTGAACCTCTCCAATGGGGGCGTCACCAGGACCATCGCCGTGACGGCCAATACCGGGAGGGTCACGATACAATGACCCGAATTTTAGGATTCTCATTGTTAGACGCCCTGCTGGGCCTGGCGCTTCTCAGCGTCGGCCTCATTGGCATGTTATACGCTTTTCAGGGTTCGGTCAGCTCATCGGGCTTGGCAGACCAAAGCATTATTGCCACCAATTTAGCGCGGGAAACCCTGGAAAAAATCGTCGCGCAACGGGACTGCCAACTGGCGGGTTGCGGCTATGCATCGACGCTGACGTCTATTAATACCAATCATACTTACAATCAAAATCCCGTCGCTGGCTTCTCGGGCTACGCGATCACGGCTGTTGGACTAGAAGTAGACCCCGACTCTGACGGTGGTACAGATGATTTCTTAGATGCCAAATCAGGTTCTGGCTATGCGCGCGTGACCGTGACAGTCACATGGAATAGCGCCGCCAATTCGATTTCGTTGGTGACACTGTTGGGGAGCTATGCGCCATGAAAAAATTCAAAGCGTTTACACTCCTGGAGCTTCTATTGGCAATCACCATGCTGGCCGTCCTAGGCCTGGTAGTCGGTCCCGTTTTGGGAAACGCCGTGCTCGGTTCCAGCTTGGTTTTATCGAGACACGAGGCTCTTGCAGGAGCTCGAAACGGCATGGACCGCATGGTCCGCGAAATCAGACTGATCCCTAATACCGGCGTTCTAGCCAGCATCACGGCCACCAACCTGCAATTCCAATATCCCGCTGGGACAGCCATTACGTACTCTCAGAGTGGTACAAACTTGCTTCGCAATTCGGATATTCTCGTCGACCACGTCAGCGCTCTGGCGTTTACCTATTATAACGAGTCTGGTGCTACCACAGCAACGGCCGCGAACGTCCGCAGCATCGGCATTCAACTGAGTGTATTGGCCACAGATGGCTCTACATTGACTCTGCGAACCCGGGTATTTTTAAGAAATACAGGACATGATTATGGAACTTTTACATCGCCTTAAGGGCTTCACAGTCGCCAGCGTCTTAATTGCCCTCAGCATTTTGGCTGCTCTGTCGGCGTCTGTCTTAGTAACCGTGGCGACGAATCAATCCACGCGCACCAACCAGCTCCACACCGACCAGGCCTTTTATTCATCTCAAGCCGCGTTTGAGTTTGCCATGCAGCAGATCAACGTCGACGGCAACCCAAACCCAATTCCCACGCGCTATTTTATGGGACAGCCGTTTGATATTTCTCGAACTTGCAGTAAAATCAACGTGACAACCACGGCGGGAACAGCCACGAGTACCTTCAGCATTGGAGATCCTGGTCAACTGTGTGCGGTTTCTGGCAGTGCAACAGTCACCTCCAATTCAATTGACTTCACAGGCCAGAGTATCCCAAAAGATGATTGGATTTGGTTCAACTCGAGCTTTACGGTTTCTGGACTCGGTCAGACCCTCACCCATGTTTACGTAGAAACAGCCAATGTTCTTTTTACAGCCAATTCGGTCAACTACAACGTCGTCGTGCCCAGTGCGATAATTACATTCGACCCGGATGCCACCTGCGTATCGACAGAGTACATAGCCAACCAATGGCGAACCACGGTCCCAATTGCACAAAGTGGCAATATACTTCTCTCAGGAGTTGGATTTTTGGTACCAGCTAACTTGCCTGGCAGCCTTAGAAATGTCACGTGGAATGCTGTCATTGCAGCTGACAAACCTGGAATATCTTTCACCTGGCAATGGGGCGCAGCCATCTACACAACCAGCTTATCCAATTTGAATGGGATTGGCGTGAAAGCCAGTGATAGCAACACGTGTAACGACAACAGCGGTTACAATGTAGCGACTCCAGAAAATGTGATTTCATACCATGTAAACGGTGGTACCGGGAGTGGCAATAGTTATAACGGTGAACGAAGTGGAACCACTGGCTCAATAGCACCCTGCTTATCAGGCTGCTAACCCATTGATTTTAAACAAATTCGTAAAAATTTAATCCAATAAATCAATCAATTACATAAGATATGTTATAAAATATATTCAGAATGTTACTGAAATTAAAAGCATTAAATTTAAGCCGTCGAAGCAAGATACTGCTCGGGATTCTGATGGCCGTAGTGATTGGCATGGCTGGCCACCGGTTCGCAAAATCGACGTTTTTCCAAAAACCTGCAGCTGCAGTACCAGCCCCCAAAGCAACCCGTCAACCTCAGGAAGACCTGGACACCGCGCTTCGTAAAGCCGAAGAACTGGTGTCCCAAAACCGACTGGATGAAGCCCTGCAGACCTATCAAGCCGCTTTGACCGCAAACCCAAACAATGCTCGGCTTCACAACGACATCGGGTATATTTTACTTGAAAAAAATCTTCTGGTAGACAGCGAAAAACACCTAATTTTAGCTGCCGAACTGAATCCAGACTGCTCTGAATGCGCCAATAACCTAGGAATCTTGCGAACTCGCCAGGGCAAGACCCTGGAGGCCGAAAAGCACTTCAAAGAAGCGATTATTCTCAACGAAACCTACCCGGAGCCTTATTACAACCTAGGCGTGCTGTACGAAAAAAATGGCGACACAGGAAACGCGGTAGTTTTATATAATGATTTTTTGCGTCATTCAACAGACAAGAAATCAATCGCATTTCTCCAAGTTGAAAATCGCATTTTGGTACTAGGAGGAAAATAAATGTCAAAATGCTCAGTGGGCATCGATGTAACGGCAAAAGACGTCAAAATGGTCTGCCTGACCCAAAAGGCCGGGCAGGTTCATTTGGCTGACTATGCTGTGGCGCCACTGACCGACCCAGAAAGTGTCAAAAAAGCGCTTTTACACCCAGCCATACACCGGGGAACCACTCGATACTCGATTCACGATGGAACGATCAAAATTCGAAAGATTACCGTGCCAATTGTCCCTAAGCAGGAACTCGACGAAGTGATTCGATGGGCCCTGAAAGATGCCACAAAAACCAGTGTCGAAGGACACACCATTCGCTATTATCCTGTAGGTGGGGCTGGCGACAAGCAACAGTCATATCTTGCCATGGCCGTCGAGCAAAAAAAGATACAAGATCATGTGATTGAGCTGCAGAAGATCGGAGTCGGGCAACCTCAATTGATTGAGCCAAGCGCTCAGGCCCTGGCCAACTGTGTGGGCCATAATTATGAGCTCAAGCTTACAGATCGCTGTGCAGCGATCCACTTGGATCCTTATTTGGCCTACTACACAGTCGTATCCCCAGAGGGGCTTCTATTTTATAGAACTTTTTCCCGTATAGATGGGAACACCCGCACAGATTTAAGTCAATTTTTCTCGAAACTGACCGTTGAGATTCAATACTCCTGCGAGAATTATCTCGCTCAATTTCCGAATCAACCAATTACCCAAGCAATCCTGTCGGGAGAAGAAGCCGCATTGCCGGGACTCAAAGCACACATTGAAGAAACTCTTCAAGTGCCCACACAACAGTTAGAAGTATTTAAAAAAATAGAGCTCAGCGAGCAACAACGCGCTGGTTTGGGAGACAGCGCCATTTCGCATTGCATTGCAGTTGGGCTGGCTCTGTAGGAAATTGATATGGCAGCGAAACACGTCAATCTATTAGATATCTCATCTGCTGGACCCAGCCAGACTGAGCTGAACTATCTATCGATCGTCATTGTATCGGCTGTCGTTATTGTCGGATGTCTTGGGTTTGAATTTTGGCAAAGACACAATCTCAAATTGGCCCAAGGCCAGCTCGAGACCGTCACCACCGAAGTCACCAAACTCAATGAGTCGATCGGTTCAAAAACGAAGAAAGGATCCAATCAAGATATCCTATCGAAGCTCAATCATCCCATCTTCTGGTCGAACCTACTGAAAGAAGTCACGCACGTCATTCCACCCGCGATCCAATTGTCACAAATCACCGGCGCACTCACCAACAATCGCAGTCTTGTTGTGATGGGAAGCAGCTCCGGTTTGCCCGCCATTTTTGCACTCAAAAATAGCTTACTCGACATTCCTGAATGCAGCCAAGTATCTGTCACGAATCTCAACCGATCAACCTTTCAAATTGAGTGTCAAATCCGATGAACTTAAATCTAACCCAACTTGATTTAAAGCAAAAACTCAACCAACGAGAGACGGTTATCTTCCTCGCAACCCTCTTGGTGGCATTTCTAGGGTTTTATAAATCCTGCGTGGTTCCAAACCAACAGGCCCTCAGCGATACGAAAGAGCAAACTCAAACTTTTGAAACTGAGCGAAACCGCTTAATCAAACAGGTGGCTGCTCAAAAAGAACCTAAACCACAAGATACCAGTCACAATCCATGGGTGGGAACACCCGATGCCCTCAATGAAACCATGGACTCATTGGGAAGACCGCTTCAATTAAAAGGCATTAGCCTGGTGGACCTGCAGCTCTCTGACATCCAGAAAAAAGAAGATCCCTTCAACCAAAAAGGCATTGTCCTGACGCTGTCTGGAAATTTCCAGGCCATTGGGCAATATATTGAGCATTTGGAGAACCTTCCGATACCGTTACTCATAGAGTCTTTTTCGATTGCACCTGACGGCAACCAATTAAGCACTGTTGTTGTCAAAATCCAAGGTGGTTTTTATGTTTCTAAGTAAAATTTTTATTTTGTTTCTAATTTGTTTTAGCCTACAGGCGGCAAGGCCTCTTTCTGGCCTCAACACCAAAGACTTTTTTGATGTTCAGAAGACGTTAACCAAGTGGCAAAACAACCCCTTCATTCAGCGGGGAGACACTGCCGGTATCGATGAGTTGGTTTTATTTGCCATTGTCTACAACAAAGACAATGCGGCTGCCTTGATTAACAATCAAATTGTCAAAACGGGCGACAAAATAGGCTCTTTGGAAGTTGTTTCAATTGAAAAACAGCAAGTCATTTTGCGAAATGAAAACGGCGTTTTCAAATTGTCGTTTAAGAGGAAGAAAAATGAAAAACTTTAATTTATTATTGTTTTTGATTTTCGTCATGGCTGCCAAGCAGTATTCCGTAGAAGCACGTGATGCACCTGTCACCGATATGATTCGCTTGCTCGCCTCCATCGACAAAAAAAATGTCGTCGTGCCGGGAGACTTAACAGGATCCGTGGTCGCAAGTTTCCCCGAGATCGAGCTGGGAGATGCCCTCAAATCCATTTTAGAATCCAACCAGCTGGTCGGTTCTGAAGCCAACGGCATCCTACAAGTGCTGACCAAGAAAACCCAAGAGAGCCTCGGAAAAGACTTATTCACAACAAGCTTCAACCTCAAATATGCCAAGGCCAAAGACATCGGAGCACAAGCCAAAGCTTTGATTGGCAATGCAGCTGGAGGTGGTGGTGCTGGCGGTGCTGGTGCTGGCGGTGCCACTGGAAAAGGCTCTATTCTCGCCGACGATAGAACCAACTCGATTACCGTTCGTGGCACGCAGGATCAAATCCAAAGCATTCGTGCCTTAATTGAGAACAACGATAAAATCGATAAACAAGTTTTAATCGAGGCCAAAATTGTCGAAGCTTCCAAAAGCTTTTCCAGAAATATTGGTGTTCAATGGGGCATTAATGGCAGCGTTGGGCCGCTGACAGTGGGTGGACTGGCTGGCACTGGCGCCGCTCAAAGCGGTCGGAATCTGAACGTGGGCGCTCCCAGTACCGATATGATTTCTGGAATTTCCGGTGCATTGGGTCCCTTCGGCAGCACGTCTATCGACGCACAAATATCAGCCGGTGAAGTGAACGGAACCCTGTCTATTCTTTCTCGGCCATCGATTGTGACGATGAATAATCAGCCGGCCACGATTCAAAGCGGTTTGCAGTTTTACATTCGAACGGCTGGAAGTGTCACCATTGCATCTGGCGGTTCTTCGAGTTCAGGTTCGAGCAGCACGGCTTCTACAGGCGCATCTGGTGGAGATCCCGCAGCCGGAGGAGGCTCTGGGGCGTCTTCAGGGGCCTCAACGGGGGGGAGCAATCTTCAGCAAATCTCGTCGGGCATTACGCTCGTCGTCACACCGCATATTACCCCTGACAACAAGATTAGTTTGGCCATTAACGTTGTTTCTTCTCAAATCGACTTCTCCCAAATGGTCGCCGATATCCCGTCTATTAACAACAATACAGCCACAACCACTGTCTTGCTCGAAAATGGTGCCACCACGGTCATTGGGGGACTGGCTCAACGTACCAATTCGAAAAACGCTCATGGAATCCCTGTGCTCTCCAAGATACCCATCCTCGGTTCACTGTTTGGTAATTCTTCCAAGGCCAAGTCGGATCGAGAGCTGCTTATTTTTATCACTCCGACCGTCGTCCAGGACGTGATCAAACAAATGAGAGGATTCTCGAACAAGAATCTTACTCAAGATACTGAGAATTAGTGTCCTGCTGCGATTTCTATCAGCGATCCCTGAGGGACCTCGTCTGTAAACACATACATGACCTGGAAGCTGGCCAAATTGAACTGGAACAGAACACCCGAGTTGTGAGTCCCCCCGGCAGCAGTCAAACCATAGAAATTACCGTCGCTCGCCAGAAACAGGGAATCCTGCGGGTTGGCACCATGAGTCCCATCGAAGTCATGTTTGTTTTGATAGATGGACGCGGCTGAATTATACTGGAACAGAACCCCCAAGTTGTTGGCCCCTCCGACGGTGGTTAAACCATAAAAATTCCCATCGGCACCCAGAATCAATGAACCCCGTGGACTGGCACCGTTGGTGCCATCGAAATCATATTTGTCTGTATAGGCCGACGTGCTCGGATCAAATTGAAACAAAACTCCCTGACCATTTTTTCCACCCAGATACGTCAGCCCATACAACATGCCATCAGCACCTTGAATTAAAGACCCGTGAGGATGTGCTCCCGTGGGGTCATTAAAAATCCATTCGATGGTATAAATCGCTGTAGTCAAATCATATGAGAACAAAACACCTCGACCTTGATGCCCTCCTGTATAAGTCACCCCGTATAACTTTCCATTACTGGCCTGAACCAGAGAACCATACGGGTTGGTTCCGTCTTCCACCGTGGAGTTAAATTCATACCGAACTTGATAGCTGTTGGTTTCCGACGCGTATTCAAATAAAACACCGTTTCCTGAGGTGCCTCCAAACGTGGTGAGCCCATAGAATTTGCCATTGGTCGCTTGAATTGAGGATCCCTTGTAGTAGGCCCCATTATTTGCCAAGAACAACCCATTGACCTGGGCCAGGGTAGAATCAGTTTGAAGACTCGTTCCTCCGACGGGAATGCTAAAAATCCTGTTAGAAGTAAAGCCGATCAGTCTATCAATAGAACTGATCAGAGTAGAAGTAGGAGCGGGATTCGGGGCAACAGAAATAGGGCTCTGCTCAGGAGGAACGGCCGATAGCGGCGACTCGTCGATGCCACCCGCAGAACCAGCGTCCAACGCCGGCGCCCCGGAAACAGGGCTCTGAACCCCGCAGCTCAAACAGCCTGCTGCAAATATTCCAATTATCAACGACCGGATCCTGCCCAGCCTCCTCTTGTGAAACGCCATAGTTAGTCATCCCCCTCGTGTTCACCATGATGATGTTTGCCACCGTGATGGTGTTTGCCACCATGATGTTTGTGACCGTGATGATGACCATCGTGATCATCGTCATCATCATCGTCATTATCACCATGTGATGGCTTATGACCGTCTTTATCACCAGCACTTCGAATGTCTGAGATGGTACTCGGCACACACAAAGTTTGCTCTTGTGAGAAGCCAATGACCTCATTGATAAATTCGTCACTAAAGAACGTGCTGATAATCGCCGATAGCGTTGATGGAGCGATCTGATAGCAAACAAAGTTATTTTGCGCACTCAAATTAGCTGCATACTGCGTCACCGTATCGCTTAAAGTAACCGTCACCGGCACACAAAAACTCTGAGCTTTGCGCAGCTGATAACCCTGGTCAACAATGTAATTGTTGCTCAGCCTCACGCTCACAAAGTCACGATGAAAACGCTGCCCGGAGTCTCTCTTATGATGTCTGTCATCCGAGTGAGCGGTCTTAGCCTCGGGGCATTTGTCATCAAACCCCTTATCAGACTCGCTACTCGTGTCGTAGCACAGGTAGAAAGTCGCATCAGGAATTTCTCCAGTCTCATCGATGATCGAAGTCCCAATGACACCGGGAACCAGGAGCAATTTAGGATTCCCGAGGGTTTTTTGACCCATCGCTTCAAACTCGTTCGAGTATTTGACGGTCTTTGATCCGCTGATTGTGCCCGATGCTGCGTAAGCGCTATAAAAGAGACCTCTGTCATTAGGATAAAACGTATTGGTTCCAAACACTTCTTGAGTTGGGACCAAGAAGTTGCTCAGGTCTCCTAAGCTAAACACCGTATTGATCCCAAAATCGCTGTTCACCAAAGTCACTGTCGTGCCACCGACCACGCCGTTGTTGCTGGTCTGTTCAGCGAAGACCATGAAGCGGTCTGGCTGGTCAGGCAGGCCAACAGAGTTTTGACCGACGTAGACCACACGATCGAGCCCCAAAATGCTTGGGAAGTTACAGTCACCTTGGTTGGTGGAGATAGCGACCAGAGAGTAGGTCCCGGTCGTTTGGAAGGTGTATGAAAAAAATGTCCAGCCGGTATTTCCACTGTCAACACTCCCCGAAAAAAGCACGACGTTGTTGTTGTTGGGAAACTCAATCAAAACCGAAGCATTGTCATTGAAGGGGAGCGCATCTAAGGGTTCAAAATAAGCCCAGAACTGGATCTTGTCCCCTTGTATGGCGTCAAAGCTCTGTCGAAGGCTATTGCTACGGCAACCGCCCGGAATCGCGGCAAAATACTGTCCACCCACGGGGAGATAGCTATTGCTGCTTCTGACAATCACTAAGGAATCCTGGCCTATCAAATCAGGACTCGGCGTCCAACCCGTGAAGTCTCCCGTCTCAAATTCGCCATTGGTAATTATGTCCGCCGCCTGCAGCGTTCCCGCCCAGAGAATGCTCAAACCAAGAATGATTACATAGCGTCGAAACATAAAACCTCCCTAGGTGCAAGAAGAACAACCCGATAATGGACTGCCCAATTGCATAATGTCACTGACAAAGGCGTCGATAGGGGCCCCTGTTGAAAACGAATCACCGTCTTCTCCTTGAAGTTCGGCCTGGCTCAGGTAAGGGAACCCACCATTATGGTTGTTGCCACTCACCACGGTACCAATCCAAGACTGTGTAATTCCTACCACAGCCGCATGTGTTCGAGGGCACCTGCAACCCGGAGAACCTGTTCCGGCCATGCTAAATTGAACCAGAGCGGTCCCAAGCTCACGTAAATTTCTGCTTCCAAAAGCACTCGAAGAATACGGCGCCGACGCGGTCGTAGTCGTAGCGCTGCTCAAACAGGTTGTGTAATCGATGGTTGGACCTGAAGCCCCTAATGCAAATTTGCTGACGAAAGCGTTTGTGCCCCCTGAGCGACACGCACCAAATCCGGCCGTCGCTCCGCTGCCTTGCGTCAAGTTACTTGTGGAGATAAACCCAGCCGGGCTGGTCAAACCCGTGATATAAAGATTTTCGCTACTGTCGACAGCCGAGCTATTGAAGTTGTATTGAAGATCGTCACCTGCCCCACCCAAATAGTTGCCATTTGCTAAGACCAATGCAAAAGAACCGTTCAACGTCGCACTAAATTTTGCAGCAAAAACATCTAACCCTCCCGCCCTGGACCCCCCGAAGCCAGTCATGTTGACATTCGTGGTCCCTGTAACGATGAAATCCGCACTGCTGGCCCCATTTTTGAAGCCGCCCAATGTCTGAACACTGCCGGCACTCGCAGAGGCTGGGATCGTCGTAATCCAATTGGTTGTTGTGTTGGCTGTAGGCAACGTTCCCGTACTGCTAAGCCGAGCGACAAAAACATTTTGCGTGCCCGCAAGGGTAAATGGAGAAGTTGTCATGAGCACACCGCTATTCTTCCAAGTACTACCGCTGGAGCGAGTGAGACCAGCAATGATTGGATTGTTTGAGGCATCCAGTATAATCGCCTGTCCAAGATCCTGACCCGTGCCACCAAACTCCTTCAGCGCAATTGACACCGTTCCTGTTGAACTCAGTTTGGCAAAAAATGCATTACCGCGAGAGTCAGTCTGAGTGGTGGTCCCTACTAGATCGACACAGGGACTTCCGGCGGTAGTGCACGTCGCTGAAGCAGTATCCAAGACAAGGTTCGCACCCTGCTCAAAGCTGCCAGTAGTGCCCGCGATGAAAGTTCCATAGGCCAACGAATATTTATTGACCGAATTCCGGGCCAATTTTGCAACAAAAGCATCCGCGCCATCCGCTGCATTCCCCCCTGGAAAATCACTCGATGTTGAGTAGCCGGTCACATAGATATTTCTCGATGAGTCCGTAACGACAGCGTTGATAACATCAGTCCCTAACCCACCTAAAAACACGGAGTAGTTGACTGTGGTGAAGTCTGCCGTGCCAATGGTCACAAAGCCATCCGCCGTTCCACTAAGCGTGCTGTCCTGATAACTGGATGCACCGTTGAAGGCGGTAAAGAAATTCGAAGATTTTGTGTAGCCAACTACGACAAGGGCATCCACTGAACCCGAGGAAGTCGTGGTGGTAATCCCCAACGGAACTTCCGTGCTGTTACCGTCTAAGTAGCTGGAACTATTCAACTGAGCCACCGGGTCGACCACCAACTCTTTGCTCTCATCGTAAGCACCCAATTTAAAGCCAACCTGACGCTTCCCCAACATTCGGTAAGCGCTCCGAACCTCAGTTCTGCCATTTTCGGCGGTCTGGTATGAAATCGGCTTTTTGAGCGTGATCTGACCCCCAGTTGACTGGATGACCAGATTGCCTTCGGCGTTCAATCGAACACTTTTCTGGCCCTTCAGGACCATTTTCATCTGGCTAGGATCGGCACCCGGAGCCACAATCAAGTCATACTCAAGGGTCTTACCGCTGGGGTGATAGATAACATCAATTCCCGGGTAGATGTCCTTGTAGACCACATGCCCATAATGTCTAACGCCTTCTGCCCAAAAGGTAGGATTGCCCACATAATAGGCACTTTCGCCCCCAGTCGCATGGGTGCCATACACTGTTGGGTTCTTATTGGCGTTTTTGAAACTGATCTGAAGCCCTGTGTCAAATGCCAGGCCTTCCCGAGTGAAATTCAGTAACCCGGTGTCTGAGCCCCGACCGACAAACAGGACCTGCTCAGGCCACTGGCCCAAGTTTTCCTCGAATCTCATAGGAAACGAAGGAGCGGCTCCGCCCCTGCCGGCAAAAGATAGGTTGACAAACAACACCACAGCTACAGCTAAGAGCAGCCGCATAGGACCTCCCCACTTTCTTGATAGGCCTATATAATGACTCTAATAGTGCTTTGCCAAAATGCTATTTATGATGCTGGCATCAGCTGTTCAAACCGTTCTGGATCATGCGCCCGAGCCTGCTTGAGCAAGCGCATGAGACAGAGGCCCCGATCAGACTCGTCCAAATCAACTATATAGACAGCCTGTTTCGCACGGGTCAGCGCGACATAGAGCAATCGGGGCAACTCGGCTTCAGACTTCGCACGCGCTTTTTGGCGCACGGCGTCTATGGGCGCTGGAAATCGTTTTTTCTCTTCCGAGCTTTGGGGGGCACACAGCGCCAGCGCTCTATTTTTATGCGACACAGCCAAACCCAAATCGGGGTCAAATGCCATGAAATCTGAGTCACTGGGCTGCGTACTCGCCAAGTCAGCCAGCACAACTGCCTGAAATTCAAGGCCTTTCGACTGGTGCATGGTCATTATAACCACTGAATCTTCCTGGCCATCCAACGGCTCGGCCAGGCTTTCCTTGGGCTGGCTGTCTAGTTTTTCCCAAAGGTCCCGAATCTTAGCCTCATAGTCTTCGATTACATCCACCAAGTGCATGCGCAGCTTGAAGACATTTGCCAGGCGTTGATCCGCGTCAGGCTCTTGCGCCATGGCCTGGGCATAGTTACCCTCCAGCAAAAGCCGATCTATCAGCTCAGCCACGCTGGATTTGCCCAAGCAAGCCCGCAAGTCGTCAAATAACTGGGGCAATGGCTGCTGCCAATCTAACAGCGCTGAATCGGGCAAGTTTAACAGAGGCGATCTCAGAAGTGTCAACCGAGCCAATGGGTGCTCCGGGGCAATCAAAACAAACAGCGCTGCAGCGATGTCGCAGATCTCTTGGCACGCATAAAAACCTTCGCCGCCATAGATTCTCGCTGGCACACCCAAGGCTAATAATTCACGCACCATCGGCGCGGCTGATTTAATACGCCGCACCAATATGACTATTTCTTGAGGTTTAAAATGCTTGGAGTCGATCAGTTGCTTCAGCGAAGAAGCCCAGTCCGCTTTCCAAATGGCCCCAGCTTGACCTTGATGTTCATGCAAAGCTTCGAGAGCTTCTGTCTGGTTAAACCCCGGCATGCTCGCATGCGCCACCAAGTTCACCAGATCTATGATGGCCCCTTGTGAACGCCGTGACAGTGTCAAACTTTCGCGTTTACCCACAACACGATCAAATACACTCGCGTCTGCGCCTCGAAACCCATAAATGCTCTGTTTGGGATCACCGACGACAAAAAGCTCCGTCTCACGTGAAAGCAATTGAACTAATTGCTCTTGAATCGGGCTCGTGTCTTGATACTCGTCAACCAATATGCACTTAAATCGGCTCTGTTGCGTCGACAAGATTTTTTTGGCCATGACCAGTAGATCGCCAAAGCCAAAGCAGCGATTGTCTTGTTTATAAGCGTCAAGTTTGTGCGCGTAGCCTATCAGCAAGTCTCGCAACACGCGCGCATCTGGTGCCGTGAATATTGCACATAAAAAAGACCCCAGAGCGACGACAGAATCCACTAATCTTCCACGGTGCTCGTCGTTGCCAAACCGGCCAATTAAACTCGCCCGCAGGTCTCGAAACGCCGAGGATATCGCTACCTCGTCATGGCGAGCGCAAGCATGCAGTTTGGAAAACGCTTCACCAAATGCCACTAATTTTTCTTGTGCGGATGGCGACAGCCCAGAGCTCTTTTGAAAGCTGTCATAAGCCTTAGAAATAGCTTCCAAATAATCATCGAATCTTGGCTCTGCCTCCTCGCCATGATAAATATCGGCCGGTTCCTGGCCAGCCTCACGAATATCCTGCAACAAAGCCACCAAGGCTTCAGCCAAGCTGAATACCTGAAAACGTGCGACCAGAGGCCCAACTTCGTGTTCTCTGGCCTCTAAAGCTTCTAAAATCGCTTCTTCGGCTATTTTGAGGCAAAGCTGGTCATCATCCGCCGGCGAGTGTAGCGTAAACTCCCCGAAGTCATCCCCGACAATCTGGGCACACAATGCATGAAACGTGCAAATCGGGGCAGATAATAAACCCCGAGCCGACAACCCAGATTCCTGAACTTTTGAGATCACACGTGCCCGCATTTCGGCCGCGGCTTTTTGGGTAAAAGTAATGGCCAATATTTCGAAAGGCTTATATTTTTTGAGGCTTTCTAAATAAGCTTGGACCAGCGTGTAAGTCTTGCCCGTCCCTGCCCCGGCAACGACAATGCGATTTAAATCGCTCATTTTGAAACGAGAATTACCCCGGCCAGAGCAATCACAGCACCGGTAATTTTAGTGGCTGTGAGCGGCATGTTATCCACCAAATTATCCCACAGCATCGAGGCAACCACTTGAGCGGTCACGAAAATAATAAATACGGCCAGCGCTCCAATTTGATTCATGCAATAGGGCAAACCAGCAATGACGGCGAAGCCGAACAAACCCGGCAATAAGTGCCATAGCTTGAACTCAAACGCGACGCCGGAGCCTGCCAAAAAAACACCGAATCGACCCGGCAGATAAACCACAGCTAAAAATAATGCCCCGGCAGCCAGCAAAATCATCACGGCGTTGATCATCAAAACGCTTGCTAAACCGTATTGCTGGCCGACTTGCTTATTCAGCGCAATTTGCAAAACACTCATGAAACCGATGGCGATGGGGGCAAGAAAGTAAAAAAGCATGCCAGCTTGCTAAATAACTCTAGGAATATTAGCAAGGGATGTGGTCAAAATCTATACAGACGGCTCTTGCCTTAAAAATCCTGGCCCAGGCGGCTGGGCAGCGCTCTTGGTACTGGGTCAAACCGAAAAACTCATCTCCGGTGGCCAAAAAGACACCACCAACAACCAAATGGAACTCAAAGCCGCCATCGAAGGCCTCAAAGCCCTGAAACGCCCTTGCGAAGTTCGACTCTACGCCGATAGCCAATATGTGGTGAAGGGCATGAAGCACTGGGTTTCTGACTGGCAAAAAACGCCATTGGAAGACTTCCAGCAACAAGCCCGTCGCCAACCAAGAATTCTGGCAAGAATTGGTCGAAGCGGCCAAGCCTCACCAAATCACGTGGCACTGGGTCAAGGCCCATGCGGGCCACCCTGAAAATGAGCGCGTCGATCAAGCCGCCCTGGCTGAAGCGATCAAGCAATCAAGCTAAAACTTGACTTTCTTATCGAATATTTGGTAGTTTGGAGGTGAAGTATGTTACCTAAAAATCGTGCACCGACCCATCCAGGGGAAATGCTCCAAAAAGAATTTCTGGAACCGATGGGAATTTCTCAAAAAGAATTTGCCCAGCATTTGGGTTGGACCCCGGCTCGCTTAAATGAAATCATCCATGCTAAGAGAGGGATTACGAGTGATTCTGCTTTGTCCATCGGGGATGCCTTCAAAATGGAACCCGAATTCTGGCTTAACCTGCAAAAAAATTGGGAACTTTGGCATGCAAAACAGAATCATCATACCGTTGAACCCATTCGAATGGCTGCCTAATTGACCTACTATTTTATCGGCGTGGGCAGCTCACACCCCAACGGCAGTAATTATATCGACAGAGCTTATTTCGAACTCGAACGCTCAAAGCAAGTACAAGTGCTGGCAAAAAGTCCCTATTATCCCAATCCAGCCTTTGGCGGACAAACTCTGTTTGGTTTTACCAACGCCGCTTTTAAAATTGAAACCTGCTTACACCCAGACGCCCTCTGGTTTTTGTTGCTCAGCGTCGAGATCAAACTAGGCCGTGTGCGGACCATTAAAAATGGCCCAAGAACAATCGATTTAGATATTCTGTGGTCCAGCGCTGGACCTATTCAAACGCCTGATGTTCAAATCCCCCACCCAGAATTCCTGAAACGACCCTTTGCGTTAAAACCAGCCGGTGATATAGGCTTTCGATGACCAAAAATATCACCCAAAAAGATGACCCAAACAACAAAGAACGTTTAAAATCTCTCGAACTCGCCGTGGCTAATATTGAAAAGCAATTCGGCAAAGGCTCCATCATGCGCTTGGGCATGGATGAACCCCTCGTCGCTGACATCGAAGCGATTTCAACCGGTTCACTGGGCCTGGACATGGCGCTAGGGATTGGCGGGTACCCACGAGGCCGCGTGGTTGAAATCTACGGCCCAGAATCCAGCGGTAAGACCACACTCACCCTCCATGCCATTGCAGAAGTCCAGAAAAAAGGCGGCACGGCTGCTTTTATTGACGCCGAACATGCCCTCGATGTCACCTACGCACGCAAACTCGGTGTTAGAACTGAAGACTTGTTAATCTCTCAACCAGACACCGGCGAACAAGCACTTGAGATCGCCGACATGCTGGTACGTTCGGGTGCGGTTGACTTAGTAATCGTCGACTCCGTCGCAGCGCTCGTACCAAAAGCTGAAATCGAAGGCGAAATGGGCGACTCGCACATGGGCTTGCAGGCCAGACTCATGAGCCAAGCTTTACGTAAACTCACGGGAACGATTTCAAAAAGCGGCACGACGATTATTTTTATTAATCAGCTGCGTATGAAAATCGGCGTCATGTTCGGAAGCCCCGAAACAACCACCGGGGGTAATGCACTTAAATTTTACGCCTCGATCAGGCTCGATATCCGTCGACTGGCTGCGATCAAGAATGGCGAGCAAGTAATTGGCAATCGAACACGTGTCAAAGTCGTTAAAAACAAAGTTGCACCCCCGTTTAGAGAAGTCGAGTTTGATATTCTCTATGGCCAAGGCGTGCAGAAAGACGGAGAGTTAATTGACATCGGTGTTGACCTGGGAATCATTGAAAAGAGCGGCTCGTGGCTCAGCTACGCGGGTCAAAAAATCGGACAGGGCCGCGATAATGCCAAACAATATTTCACCGAGAACCCACAGATTCTCGCTGAAATCGAAGCGAAAATTCGGGCTCAAAATAACGCTCCTGTCATAACCAAACCGGTTATTAACGCCACTCCCTTTGTGGAAGCGATGGCTTAATGCTGATTTACTCATGGAACGTAAACGGCATCCGTGCAGCGGCCAACAAAGGTTTTCTAGATTGGTTGAAGCAATCGAACGGCGATGTGATTGGTCTACAAGAAGTCCGTGCGTTTCCTGAGCAAATTGCCCCTGAGGTGCGTGAGCCCCAGGGGTATTTTTCACACTTTTACCCAGCAAAACGCCCGGGTTACAGCGGCGTGGGTTTATACAGTCGTCAAAAACCGGACGAGCTAGAAACTTCGCTCGGCGTAACGGCTTATGATGAAGAAGGCCGCGTTCAGATCGCCCGTTTTGGGCGATTATATATTGCCAATATTTATTTCCCGAACGGCCAAGGAAAAGACAACGATAACAGCCGGATTCCGTTTAAATTAGCTTTTTACAAAAAGCTTTTTGATAAACTGGGTGCTTTAAATAAAGCTGGCGAACAAGTATTGGTGATGGGCGATTTTAATACCGCGCACACCGAGATAGATATTGCCAGACCCAAAGAAAATATTGGAACCAGCGGATTTACACCAGAAGAACGTGCAGAATTGACCCGAGTGTTAGCACAAGGCTGGACAGATACTTTCAGGCAATTTGAGCAGGGCCCTGGATTTTATTCGTGGTGGAGCCAACGGGGCGGTGCGCGTTCTCGCAATGTCGGCTGGAGAATCGACTATGTGCTGGCCTCCAAAGCTGTGCTGCCGCGCATCAAAAACGCCTTTATTCATCCGCATGTCATGGGATCAGATCATTGCCCGGTCGGTGTGGAGCTGAATTAAAAACCTCACCCCCTAACCCCCTCTCCAGCAACTGGAGAGGGGGAACGAAGGAAACGAAATTTAATTAATTTTTCCTTCATCCAGTTTCCCCTCTCCACTGGGTGGAGAGGGGTTAGGGGTGAGGTTTTGGATTCAGCAGCTCTCTTATGCCGAGCATCAGATCGCGCGCTATGAGTCCGCGCTCAAAACCCTGCGCCGCTTTCTCTCCGGCCGTTGTATGCACCCACACGCCCAGTGTTGCTGCGTCTTCCAACGATAGTTTTTGGGCCACCAGCGCGGCGATCACGCCGGTTAAGACATCGCCCATCCCAGCGGTTGCCATGGCCGGGTTGCCACCGGCGCCTTTCAAAACAATTACACCATGATACTGGGCCTGAAGCTTCTGAATCGCAGCCGGTCTATCTTGTTGAATCTCTTGCGCCGAACAATCTAACAACCGACCAGCTTCGCCTGGGTGTGGCGTCAGAATCCAATTGGATCGCCGGTGATGTTTAAGCGCCAATAAATTAAGCGCATCGGCATCGACGACCAAGGGCAAATCGGTTTTTAAAACATGATTGAACAGCGTCCGGCCCCAGACACCCTGCCCAAGCCCAGAACCAATAGCCACAACGGTCGCTCGCGTTAACAAATTATCCAAATCCATGGCCTTCACAATTCCGTGGCACATGAGTTCTGGGCAGGCACCGGCCATGGCATAAGCGTGTTCTGAGCGCGTCGCGACGGACACCAGGCCCGCACCCGATCGAAGTGCTGCCTCACCCGCTAATCTACATGCACCAGCCATACCGTAGTCGCCACCGACGATCAAAACATGGCCAAAATTACCTTTATGGGAATCTTTAGAACGGGAGGGCAAATATTTTCGAGCATCCATTCATAGCTATTGTAACACAGGCCAGTCAGCCAAATGGCCGAGAAGCTCAAATGCTCGTCCTAAGCGCCTTCTTGACGCCCTCTAAACCTTCTAAGGCTGCCAGGAAAACTTCCGATGCATCGACCCGAACATGATCCCCGCAAACTAAGTACGTACTAAAGCCTTCTTGGTGCTCAAACACAAAACGCATGGGTTTACTGCCCACATGCTGTTGACACAGGCCATGAATCGCTTCGAGCAAACTAATTGCATCCGACGTCAAAAACACGTCTACAAAACGCGTCTTTTCTTCCTGGGCTTTGGCAAGCATCAAAACGCTTTCGAGCCTAATTTTGGGCATGCTGACTTTGCCTTCGTCGTCGATGTCGTCGATAATCACGCGGCCTTTGAATAGCAATGGCTCTTTGCTTTTTAAAATCGGCTCAAACTCGGCGTAAACTTTATTAAAAGCAAGTATCTCAGCGTGGCCAAAATTATCCTCGATGGTAACCACTGCCCAACGACCATCGCCACTCTTCAGCGGCCGTTCACGAAGATCCATAACCATGCCCATAATTTGAACACTCTCGTTGTGTTTGGTTTGGGTGAGTTGAACGGTTGGTAAAGCCCCGAGGCGCTTGGCTTCGTTTTGGTAGCGATCCAATGGGTGACCCGATAGATAAAAACCCAAAGTCTCACGCTCGAGATTTAGCTTTTCTTTTTCAGGCCACTCTTTCACCAGCTCGTAGCTTTCGGCGCTCTCGGTTTCAAAGCCAAATAACATCCCCTGCCCGCGTTCACGATCTTTGTTCACTTTTTGGGCGCAAGCAATCGCTTTTTCGACAGCCATATAAAGCTGTTTTCTGGGGCGACCAAAGCCATCACAGGCACCAGACTTAATAAGCGCTTCGAGGACTTTTTTATTAATTTTTTGCAATGGGACTTGTTCGCACAGTTGAAATAAGTTTTTGAAAGGCCCTTCTTTCTGACGCGTTTCTAGAATCACCTCAAGCGCCGCATCCCCAAGGCCCTTAACGGCTTCTAAACCAAATCGGATTCGCCCATTGTCGACCGTAAATTTTCGAGACGAAGCGTTAATATCCGGGGGAAGCACTTCGATATGAGAGCTTCGCGCTTCTTGAATATATTTGACGACGTCTTCGGTTGAATCAGATGACGTAGTTAAAAGCGCTGCCATGAACTCAACCGGATAGTAGCACTTTAAATAGGCTGTCTGATAAGTGATTAATGCGTAGGCAGCGGCATGGCTTTTATTAAACCCATAGCCGGCAAATTTTTCGATCGAATCAAAAATACCCCCAGCCTGGTTGGGGTCCACGCCGTTTCTTTCGCAGCCAGCAATAAATTGCGCACGCTGCGCTTCCATTTCTTCGAATTTCTTCTTGCCCATGGCACGTCGGAGCAAATCGGCGGTCCCAAGGCTATACCCAGCCAATACTTGTGCGGCCATCAAAACTTGTTCTTGATAAACAATGGTCCCGTAAGTCGGCTTTAAGACAGGCTCTAATAACGGGTGCGGGTAAATGACTTTTTGGCGGCCATGCTTTCTGTCAACAAAGTCGTCGACCATGCCAGACTGCATCGGGCCTGGTCGATACAAAGCACCCGCAGCAATAATATCTTCGAAGCAATCGGGCTTTAAGCGCCTGCACAAATCTTGAAAACCGCCAGATTCTACTTGGAACACCCCGAGTGTATCGCCCGATGCAATGAGCTCATATACTTGCTGGGATTCCGGGGCGTGCGGCGACAATAAATCCACTTGAAGCTTGGGTTTGCCCTCTTCGGCCAAACGCTCGTTAATTAAATCTTCGGCGTTCGCAATAATATCGAGGGTTTTAAGGCCCAAAAAGTCAAACTTAACCAAGCCGGCATATTCAACTTTGTCTTTGTCAAACTGCGTGATGAGCTCGCCATGCTGGCCTTGAAAGATGGGCACATAGTCGACCAATGGCTTATCGCCAATCACAATGCCTGCGGCATGCATGCCAGCTTGTCGATACAAACCCTCCAATACCCGAGCTGTGTCTAAAACACGCTGATAAACAGGATCTTGGCGTGCTTTCTCTTTTAATTTCGGCGCATATTCTAGTGCTTGGTCTAGATCTGGTTTTTGACCGTCGATTAAGAGCGGCATCGGTTTCGTCAACTCGTTAATCTCTGAAAAAGTCACCCCGAGCGTTCGAGCCACATCTTTGATGGCGCTTTTGGGGTTTAGGCCAGAATATGTCGCAATTTGACCCACATGATCGCGCCCATATTGCTCGGTGACATATTGGATCACTTCTCCTCGACGCTCTTGCATAAAATCGACGTCGAAATCAGGCATCGACACACGCTCTGGATTCAAAAATCGCTCGAACAGCAAATTATAAGGGAGCGGATCGATATCGGTGATGCGCAATGCATACGCAACCAAGCTGCCAGCGCCCGAACCTCGACCAGGACCCACTCGAATACGTCGATCTTTGGCCCAGTTGATAAAATCTTGGACGATTAAAAAATAGCCCGAAAAACCCATGCGAATGATCACACCGATTTCGCGCTCTAATCTAGCACGGTATTCGTCTTGGTCTATCGGATAGCTGATTTCATCAAAACGTCGTTGTAAGCCTTTGTGGGCCAAGTGGGTTAAATAATCAGCTTCGTCTTTGTAAATATCGGGGTACTTGAAACTGGGCAAAAAGCTTTGGCCGAGTTTGAGATCCACTTTGCAGCGCGCACCCACTTCGCAGGCTGTCTCAAACGCCGCGGCGTAGTCGTCTTTGAGCAAGTCCCACATTTCTTGACCCGAACGTATATAAAAAGCGTCTGTCTCGTGCTTGTGCAGCGTCGGGTCGTCCCAGGCTTTTTGTTGCCGAATGGCCATCAGAATATTTTGGGCATCATGCTCACTTCTGTTAACATAATGGCAATCGTTCGTGGCAATCAATCTCAGGCCTTCGTCACGAGCCATCTGGGCCAGATGGGCATTGACAGTATTTTGGATATCAATGCCATTGGGCTGGACTTCCAGAAAAAAATTCTCAGGGCCTAGAATGCGTTTAAACTCTCGAACGGCCTCGCGGGCGCCGTCTAAGTCCCCCTTGGCACACTTTTTGCCGACTTCGCCACCCAAGCACGCTGTGCTGGCAATCAGGCCTTCCCGATGCTGGTACAAAAGCTCCTTATCTATTCTGGGATAAAAATACTTGCCGTCTAGAAAAGCTTTTGAAGATAATTTTCGTAAATTATCGTAGCCGATTTCATTTTCGGCCAGTATGACCAAGTGGAAATTTTCACGGATCTTCTCGGTGTGCTTGGCTTTGCCCGTAATATAGGCTTCCATGCCTAGGATGGGTTTGATGCCAGCTTTCTTGGCTTGGGTGTAGAAATCCAGTGCACCATACATGTTGCCGTGATCGGTCACGGCGACTTGTTTCATCCCCAACTCGTTCACTTTTTTGACCAGATCTTTGATGCGGATTGCCCCATCCAGAAACGAATACTGGGTATGCAAATGCAGGTGGGTAAAATCGGTGGCAGACATTGGGTCTGTCAGCTTGCCAAAAGAACGGATCTAATGCAAATTGGATCGCATGCTTGCCGCAACTCTGTCTGCGATTTTACCTGGTTTAGGCCAAATTTATTTGGGCGAACGTTCCAATGGACTCAGCCTGCTGGCTGCTTCCCTTGGCATGTTATTAATCTTGTCTTATGACACCTCCTGGTTCACCGGAATTTTCGTGGGAGTCGCCTACCTGAGTTTGGTCTATCATGCTGCCAAAGACGCTTATCATGGCACCAAAAACACCGAATCGATTCAATATGTGTTGGGTTTGGCCATCGTGATTGGACCATTTTGTTTGCCTCTGCTCTGGCAAAACAAGCAGATTCATACCCAAGCCAAACTCATTTGGACCGTCGTGATTTTAGTCCTGACAGCGCTGCTCGTCGCGAGCATGGTCTATCTGGATCCTATTGTTACGAGAATGCTAGATTCCTACAAAACTATGTTGCCGCCCGGTATCTTGCCGGCGCGCTGAAAAATAACTCTCAGGCTCTGAAAAAGTACAGTGCTTCGAAGTAATTATATTTTTCACGCCAGCATCTGCCAACTGCCGTGCTATCATACCACGCAGATCAAAAAATAATCGATCGCCTTGGCCTGGTTTCAAAAAAGCTTTGGGAACTTGGGCTGCCACTTCAGGGCCTATCTCATAGCTGTCAAAGCCAATACAGGGGCCTATGTGTGCTTCGAAATTAAAGGCTTTGAGAATAAAAAGCGTTTGGGGGATTATCCCAGCCACCGTACCTCGCCAACCCGCATGGATCGCAGCGACGCATCCATGCGCTTGCAATAAAACAGGCGCGCAATCGGCCGTTCGGACTCCAATAAGAACACCTGGTTCGGTGGTCCAAAGCGCATCGGTTTCCTGGGCAGCGATTGCCTGAATCGTGTCCTCATGAGTTACTCGTAAGGCTCGCGTACCGTGGACTTGCTT
>JAHFEF010000010.1:0-16430 GCA_023248545.1 Myxococcales bacterium
GTAGCCCGGATGAGATTCGGGGCCAGGCCGCCGTGGCATTTGTGGTCTTGAAAGAGGGCGAAGTGCCTAGTGCGGAACTGGAAAAAGCCATAGGTCATCATGTGGGTCAGACTCTGGGCGCGTTTGCGAGGCCGTCTGAATTTCGCTTTGTGCTAAGATTGCCTAAAACGCGCTCGGGTAAAATCATGCGGCGCCTACTGCGCGAACTGGTCATCAAAGGGTCTGTATCCGGCGATATGAGTACGTTGGAGGATGCAAGCGCGCTCTTGACTTGATTTTTACCTGACGAGTTAGCGATTATCAGGTTCATGTCCAAAAAAGCGGCCACGCAGTTTGTTATTCTACTCGGAGTTGTCAGCCTATTCGCAGATGTTACCTATGAAGGTGCACGGAGTACGACGGGGCCGTATTTGGCTTTTTTAGGAGCCAGTGCCGCTTCGGTGGGCATTATTGCGGGTTTGGGTGAGATGATCGCTTATGGCCTCAGATTTTTCTCGGGCTATTTGAGTGACGCTTCGAGGCGTTATTGGGTGTTTATGTTTGTCGGTTACGGCGTGAATCTATTGGCAGTGCCAGCCTTGGCGATCGCGCCCAATTGGCAAGTGGCGGCCTTTTTTGTATTGTTAGAACGCCTGGGAAAAGCGATTCGAACGCCTGCTCGAGACGTCATGCTCACGTACGCTTCGAAAGAATTGGGTTCAGGCAAAGGCTTTGGGCTGCATGACGCGTTGGATAAACTTGGGGCCTGCATGGGACCGTTGGTGGTTGCGGGTATGCTCTCGTGGCAGGGTAACTATCGGCTTGGGTTTACGATCTTATTGATCCCCGCGTTGGTTGCGTTGAGTTTACTCACGGTTGCGCGATTTTCATATCCCAAACCGGAGCATTTTGATCCGTCGGCAAGGGTGGCAGAGTCCCAAAAATTTTCGCAGCAGGCTTGGATCTTTATGGCTGGGGCGGCGTTATTGGCAGCTGGCTTTACAGATTTTCCGCTGATTGCTTTCCATTTTGCGCGGGGAACGCATTTGACGCCGGCATGGATTCCGATTTTATACTCCATTGCCATGGGGATGTCGGCATTGGCCTCGGTGACTTTGGGATTCCTATTTGATCGGTTTGGCATGGCAGTGATTATTTGGGTGACCAGCTTTACGGCGTTTTTCTCTGTGTTTGCATTCTCAGACGGATTTGATGCGGCGTTGATTGGTATTATTTTGTGGGGCATTGGAATAGGCTCAAACGATTCGATTATTAAAGCGGCATTTTCAAAAATGATTCCCAAGAGCCGTTTGGGAACGGCGTTTGGGATTTTCAATGGGGTTTACGGCGTGTCTTGGTTTCTAGGCACAGCCCTGATGGGCTTTTTGTACGAATACTCAGTCTACGGGCTGATTGGGTTTTCAGTGATTGCCCAATTGGCTGCGATTCCGTTGTTTTTAAGTCTAACCAAGCGCTTCCAGCTGTAATCTGCAAATCTGCGCAATCGCCGCCAAGCCCTGACGCAGGATCTCTAAGGGTATCTGCGGTTTCATTGGCGTTTTTTCTGCGGCGCCTTGGAACTCTACGACAGTTCCGTCGTGACAGGCGACTAAGTTAAAATCGGTGTCGATATCAACGTCTTCAAGATAGTTTAAGTCTGTGAGAATTTGATCGCCTTTGACCCCGACAGAGACGGCCGCCACTTGCCGGAGCATCAGGTGATCTAATTTGAGTTGGCGAAGCAAGAGCGAGAGTGCAATCCAGCCACCTGTAATCGCTGCCGTACGCGTGCCACCATCAGCTTGTATCACGTCGCAATCGACGGTGATATTTTTTGGGCCTAAGTTGTCTAGGTCGACAGCCAGTCTGAGAGCGCGGCCGATTAAACGCTGGATCTCAATAGAGCGCCCATCAGGGCCTTTGTTGCCCGGGCGCGATTTGCGATCGGGCGTCGAACCCGGCAACATGCCGTATTCTGCCGTGAGCCAGCCTTTGTTGAGCTCTTTTCGGTGCGGTGGCAGTTGAGTGGAGACAGTGGCTGTGCATAAAACTTTTGTTTTGCCAAAGCAGACCAAGACGCTGCCTGGGTGATGCTCAATATAGCGCGTTTGAAAAGTAATGGGTCGTAGGTCTTGCGGTTTTCTGCCATCTTGTCTCATACTCAAACCCATATTAGAGATTACTCCAAAGGGAAAGGTGTTATGAAAAACGGAATTATTTTGTTGTTGCTGCTCAGCCTATCGGCCTGCAAGTACTCAACGCTGCCCAATAATACGAAGATTCTAGATTCGAGCCAAGACGATAACTTAGGGGGTACGGGAACAGATTCTACGGATGTTCGAGCGATGGCCGAACGCATGGCCCGAGAAATCGCTGGGATTAACTGGCCCAAAGCCGGTGTCACACCCCGCGTTGCTTTGCTGCCACTCGATAACCAAACGCGCTTTAGAATCGACCCCAAATTGCTCCAAAATAAGCTCGTGAAAGATTTGGTGAACTTTTCGAAAGGCCAAGTGTCTTATTTGGCTCGTGACAGTGAACAAGCCGTCATGGCCGAACGGGCCAAAAAACGTGCGGGCATGTATGATTCCGGTAAGACAACTGTTGCTATGGCCGGCGCCGATTATTTGCTCAAGGGCGAGATGCGATCGCTGTCTAAAGCCTCGAAAGAAGGCGTGAGCGATTATATTGTCTACAGCTTCCAACTGATCGATGCAGAATCAGGTGTAATTTTGTGGATGGGTGATTACGAAACCAAGAAAATGGGCCAGACAGGAGTGATTTACCAATGAAAAAAATATTAATTTTATGCATGGCCTTAGGGCTACTGCAGGCTTGTGCGGGCATGAGACAGGCCCAGACAGGTGTCAGACAGGCGATTGATAATTCCGTCGACCAACAGTTTAAGTGGGGCGATGTGTATTGCGGTGAAGGAACGGTTTGTAGTGAAATCGAAGTCTTGCGGGTTGATTTCGAAAATCGCAATGGCGGCCAGGTCCAAGTAACACTGCACAATCGTACTGGAGTTGATTTGCAAGCGCAAATCTCGCTCGAAATCTTCAACGACGAAGGCGCTCGGCTGGATCAAAGCACGTTCCAAAACGTAGGCATTCCGGCGTCGCAGGAAAAAATCTGGACGATGCCAGGCATTTATCAAAAAGGGGCAAAAATCCGTGTTGTACTGCGTAAATTATAGAATTATTGTCTGCGTGACAGCACTGAGCATTTTAGCCTGCTCCCGAAAGCCGATCCAAAGTTCGGGCACATTGCCTCAGCTTTCCTATCAGGCCGTGAAGCCTGAACCTATTGAGAAGCACGACGTGGCCTCAGCGCCTGTGGCTTCGCAGGCAGATCTCAAAGCTTGGAACGAAAAAGCGGGACGGCCGACGTTTGGCTTGATTCCGGCTTTTTATCAGCTGCCGGTTTCGATGCCAGCCGGGGCGGTGCATATCGAGCAGGGCCAAGTGTTTGGAGCGAGCTATCAGTCTTTTTGGCTTTCAAACGCCGGCCCGAAACCGTATGCGATAGAGCCGGCGTCGACGCAGCAGGCGCAAGTATTCTCGAAAGTCATGAATCAGATGCTCGATGCAGGCGTTCGATTTGTTGAAGTATCGATGGCGGATGCAAATCGGGTGTTAGATTCTGAAAAAAAAGTGATTGAGGGGAGGACGAGCTGGTTTCCAGGTCAGCAATTACCATCAGGCGTGAATCTCTTGATTTCGATTCAGCGTGGAGAAGGTTTGTATGGGCCAGCCTTTGTGGGTCGCGTGATCCAAACCAAAGATGGGCAATTGCTGGCGTTGGCCACGGGTGTTGATGCGGGTCCCCTGTCGCTGGAGCCGTTGCTTAGCCAATTGGTATCAGATGCCTTGAGGCGATTGGCCAATGGCGCTTAGCACGGCCCTAATTCTCTCTGGAGGTGGGGCCAGAGGTGCTTACGAAGCAGGAGTTCTCAAATACATTCGAGAAGAACTCCCGCCCCGGGTGCGTGCACAAATGCACTTTGAGATTATTTGCGGGACTTCTGTCGGCGCTGTGAATAGCTGTTTTTTTGCGGCGCTCAATCACATGCCAGACATACAGGGTGAGGCAATCGCTCAAATGTGGAAGGGTTTGCGCATTGACGGTATTTATCAAATTGGCTGGCGTGAGCTTTTTAATTTGCCGAAGTTTCTATTCGGTTCTCGGGGCCGGGGTGAGCTGGACGACGTGATTGGCGCGAGCAGATTGGGCGGCCTGTTTAACACGTCTCCGTTGGAAGATTTGGTTCGACGACAAGTCCGCTGGAATAATATTCAATCGAATATCGCTTCGGGGGATATCAAGGCATTGGCTTTGACAGCCACACACGTGCCGACTGGGACGACGCACGTTTTTATCCAGCGGTCCAAGCAAGAAGAATTAATATGGAGCACGGATTCGCAGGTTTTGCCGTTTGAAGTCCAGTTGGGGCCATCGCATTGTTTGGCTTCTGCGGCGATTCCGTGGATATTCCCGGCCGTTGAAATCGATGGCGAAGTCTATTGTGACGGTGGTTTAAAACTCAACACGCCCATTTCACCGGCGCTGAGGCTTGGGGCTGACCGGTTGTTTTTAATCAGCTTGCGGGCTGAATCTTCTGTGACAGAAGCCCGAAAACAAATGCGCATTGATCGATATCCGTCCGCGCTGTTTTTGCTGGGCAAAATTCTGAACGCTTTGATGCTCGACAAGACGGACTATGATTTGAAACGCCTCGAGCGTTTTAACGCCTTGGTAGATTTGGAAAACACGACCATTAATCAAAAAATGAAGCACCTTCGAGGGGTTTCGTATCGGCATGTCGATAATTTAGTCGTGCGTCCTAGTGAAGACCTTGGGATTTTAGCCAGTAGGCGTTTGAGAATGGGCGGCTTAGCTGAACGGGTTGGCGGCATTGTGGGGCGTCTGCTGTCCCGGATGGCTGAATCAGTGGATGACCAGGGTGCGGATGCTTTGAGCTATCTTTTGTTTGACGGCGAATACGCCAACGACTTGATAGAACTGGGCATGCACGACGCCGACGCTCAGCGTCAAAAAATAATCGAATTTTTTAGTTGAAACGACGGGAATAAAGAAATACCCATCGGATGTTCTTGTTTGTAGACAAGGAGTGCCGATGATGCTTTCGCCTGTTTCCTCGACGGAGTGTGAATCCAACTTGAAGGCCTTCGAGGAAGAAGTGATTCCTCATGTGAGTACATTGTTTGGTGCTGCTTTGCGCCTAACTCGGTCTTCTGGAGACGCCGAAGATCTGGTTCAAGAGACTTATTTGAAAGCCTTTCGCTCCTATGAGCAATTCGAAATGGGCACGAATTGCAAAGCCTGGCTTTTTCGAATCTTGACCAATACGTTTATTAATAAGTATCGCCGCAAAGTGAAAGAACGTGAAATTCTGGACGGCGAAATGCATGCACCGACGGTTTTTTCGAGCCTGGACGCCGCCAATAAGTCAACCGATAGAAATCCTGAGAATATTCTAGCCGATCGGTCTTTGTCAGACGAAGTGGTGCATGCGCTCCAAAAAGTGCCGGTGGATTTTCGCGTGATTGTGCTGCTTTCAGACGTCTATAATTTGTCTTACAAAGAAATCGCTGAAACGGTCGTGATTCCAATTGGAACGGTGATGTCGCGGCTATTTAGGGGTCGTCGGATTCTACAAGAACAGCTTTTTGACTATGCGATCAAAGAAGGCGTGATTCCATTGGCTAAGACTTATTCGTTGGAAGAGTATCGAAAGCGTGCTACTAAGGCGGCTTGAAAGCCCCCAACTTAGACCACTGGCAAGGATTTGCCATCAGCGATCAAAGTCATGACCGAACGCGTAAGTTACTACGCCAAATGGTCAAGACGATTTGTGAGTACGACCTGGTGAAACCAGGCGATCACATTTTGGTGGCTGTTTCAGGGGGCAAAGACAGCTATACGCTCGCAGATTTTTTGTGGCAGGCCCAAAAAAAGGCGCCGTTTGATTTTAAAATCACAGCGGTGCACTTAGATCAAAAACAGCCAGGCTATGATGGTATGGGCTTAGAGGCCTGGCTGCAGCACTCTGAAATGCCATTTGAGATCATCCAAAAAGACACGTATTCGATTGTGGTCGACAAAACCAAAGAAGGCGGGACTTATTGTTCTCTCTGTTCGCGTTTGCGCCGGGGGATTTTATATTCAGCTGCCGAGAGACTGGGTTGTAATAAGATTGCCTTGGGGCACCACCGAGACGACGCCCTTGAAACCCTAT
The DNA here is from genome assembly GCA_023248545.1 of Myxococcales bacterium. GTDB lineage: Bacteria > Myxococcota > UBA727 > UBA727 > JABDBI01 > AER2-1. Next base: position 6,239 of record JAHFEF010000010.1, read on the forward strand.
TATTAAATCTATTTTATGCCGGCAAGCTTCAGGCCATGCCAGCAAGTTATACAACTGACGATGGCCGATTCGAAGTCATTCGGCCTTTGATCGAATGTGCTGAATCAGATATTGCTTGGCATGCCAAACGCTCGGAATATCCAATTTTGCCGTGTAACTTGTGTGGCTCGCAGGCTGGTTTGAAGCGTGATGCCATGGCGGATTTGCTCACGGAACTGGAACAAAAAATCCCCGATGTTCGCCAAGTGATGCTTCATGCGCTCAAAAACGTTTTGCCAACCCATTTGTTAGACAAAAATTTGAAAAGTGTGTCTAGGCCGGCGCGGCTGCCAATTGTGCTGTAATTTCCTGCTCGGGGTGTAAGATTTTTCCCTCGTCTGGGTTATACAAGCTTATGCCAGGTCCAATCACCGAGAGTTCATGAATAATCGTCTCTTCAGGTCGGGCGAGTTTCATGAGTGATGTAATCGATTTCATGTCTGAAAAGCGTCTCAGGGAGCCTTTAAAGGGCTGCGTTTTTTTGGCAAACGCATAGGCACGTGCAATGCGTGCTGAGTTTTCTTTAAGCCAGGGATTTTGGCTTTCTAGATGGTGTTTTTCACGCGTAAAAAACCAACGGGTAAAAAACCACTTGTTCAGAATTTCACCATAGCGTCTAGCTTCAGGAGGTGGTGTCTCGCCGAGGTCAGCCTCGAAAGCTTGTTCGAAAGAGCTTTTTTGGATATTTTGGATTCCCATATCGGTAAAAAAAATATCCGCGTGAAATTCTGTTTTCGGGTAGGCCGTTAAGATTTCTCTGGCTTCGGTTAAGATGGGAATTTTGAGCGAGTCCGTGATGTCAAAAAAATCACTGGCATAAGGGCTATTGAAAGTTAAATGGCAGTAAGATTTGCTGGATTTTTTTTGTGGATCCGTCAGGGCGATCCACTCCCACACGACGCTAATTTTCGAAAACCACTTAGAAACATGTTCGTAAATCGATTTTGATTCCTGATAATCTACCGAATTTGAGCGTGATATTTTTTGGCTCTCTGAAGTATGATACAACGTGAGTGCTATATCGCCAATATTGGCCGAGGCGTTGATATCATAGGAAGTCTCTGTTTCGTTGCCGATTTTCTTTTGGGTGATTTGATCCGCTTTTTCAGTGGAAAAATGACGGAATAGATCTTCGTAGGCGGCGGCATGTTCTGCATTTGACAAATCAAACACATATTGCCGAATAGCGCGCCTATTATCCTCGCGTTTTGCTTCTACAACACCCGAAGCTGGATGTGTCCACCGCATGAAGCCAAGATTTTCAAACACGTATTGACCCATGGCACCGAATGAGAGGCGGGGGTCGTACTTATATTTGTAACCCAGCGTGCCCTCGAACCCTCGCGAACCCACCAACTTAACCAATATTTTGTCGTCTTGAGGTAGTTTTTGGGCGCAGAGTGAGAGCGTTTTTTTGCCTATGGCCTGAAATCCAGCTTGGGCCTCAAATTTGAGGCTGACTCGGCCTTCGCCCGAGAGCTCAAACTCGCTGCCAGGCGGCATGGCTCGGGCTAAGGCTGCTGTATAGGGGATTTGAATCGCATGCCCCAATGAAACGCCCTTGGGCAATGCCCCCGAAGGGCTTTCATAAGGCTCTAACCTTCGGAGTCTGACTTGTCCGGTGAGTTCAAATGCGCTTTGACCCGTGGCGTATCGGCCAATGGGTAATTTGGTTTTAGCCAGTTTGCTTAAATCCGTTTGCCCCGAAGTTTCAACCCAAATAATGCTTTTGTTGGCTTTTTTATAGAGACCGTCGCAGTTCTTTCGGATGTCATCTTTGAGTATCTCTCGGTCGCCAGCTGGGATAATTCTTTCGGTAAATTTGACCCCGGCGACAGCGCCCAATGGGAGATTGAATTTCCCCTGTCCGCGTTGATAGAAACCTTCTAGTCTATCGAGGCCTGCCTCTTTCAGGATATGGCTTGTGGTGACTCCCAGGGCAGGTCCGAAGTCTGAGTTGAAAACTTCGAGCGCATTGGCCAAGTTGTGAGGGACAGATCGGGGCAACACGGGGCGCATGTATTTGCTTATTGAGAAAGTCAAGATTTTGGCTTAGTGTGTAAGGCACTTATGCCACCTATCAAAAAAGATATACCCACGCCGGATGAACCCAAAGTCGGCAAACCTAATAAAACTCGGCATCTGAGAGCGCCGATTGAAATTCGAATTGAAATTACTCAGGGCTTGCAGTCTTTCACAGCAACTTCCAGGAATCTTGCCCTGGGCGGTGTGAGTTTTGAATCGCTCAATGAGTTACAAGTTGGCGACAAAGTCAATGTTCTGTTGTATATACCCATTAAGAAAGAACTTGAACTCTTGAAAGCGGCGTCTGAAATCGTCTGGGTAGAAGACCAGCAAGGCTCTTGGATGATGGGAGCGGCATTTAGAAAATTTGCCCCAGGAGACCAGAAACGCTTGCGTGAATGGTTATTGGAATGCGTTCGGGCCCAAAAAGAAGGCCGTTCTATCTTATAGTCTTATTATGTCTATTCAAATCCGCGATTCGATTCATGGCTCGATTGTTTTGAGTAACAGAGAGCTTCAGCTGATAGACCACCCAGCGTTTCAGCGCCTGCGCAATATTAAACAGCTGGGCTTTGCCGATTTGGCATTTCCCGGGGCCACGCACAGTCGGTATAGCCATAGCTTGGGTGCCATGGAACTGGCCACTCGAATATTTGATGGCTTGTTTAAGCCGGGTGATTTGGATGAGGCGTTCAGAAAACGCATGCGGCAGGCTGTAAGACTGGCGATGCTGCTGCATGATTTGGGTCATGCGCCCTTGTCGCACACGATGGAAATGCGCATGCCGGCCGGTGTCACGCATGAAGATTATACGTATAGACTCATCACGGATTCGAGTTTTTCGAGAGAAATGACGCGTTTGTTTGCCGACGACGGCGTTTACCCCAAAGATATCACGAGCTTAGAGTTTAAACAGGGTGGACTAAACTATCAGCCGATTTTAAAGCAAATTATTAGCTCCGAATGCGACGCTGATCGCATGGATTATTTGCAGCGCGATAGTTTTTACTGCGGCGTGAATTATGGCAAGTTTGACGCCGATTGGTTGATGAGCTGCTTGACAGCCATCGAACAAGATGGCGCTGTTTACCTCGGGATTAAGTCCAAAGGGATGTTTAGTTTCGAAGACTTTTTGCTGTCGCGTTATCACATGTTTGCGAGTGTTTATTTGCACCATACACCGGTGATTTTCGAAAAAATGCTGCAGAAATATTTTAAAGAAAGCAAAGAGGCCTTTGAGTTGCCGGCAGATCTGGAAGCCTATATTAAACTAGACGACATTGATATTCAGATGCATCTGCGTCAGAGCAAAAATTCTTGGGCCCAGCGTATTGTTCAACGAAAGCCTTACAGCCTGCTCATGGATGAGCTTTCTCAAAGCGAACATGTCCGATTATGCGAGCAACTTGCAGACCAGAAAATTAGCTTGATTGAATCTCAGTCCAATAATGCCATTTCAAAATATTTCGGCCGGTCATCGATTCCCCTCTATGTTCAGACAAAAAGGGGCACTATTGTGGAGTTAGAATCTTACACCGAGCTTTTCAAGCGCTACCAACGACCCGCCCAATTTAACCGAATTTATGTTGCACCCGAAGACAAAGAACGAGCCCGCGCACTTAGTCAAACGCTCTAGCATTGCGTTGCCGGATGCCCAAGGTGAATGGGTAGCAAGCAATGACAAAACAGATGATTTGTATGCCAATTTTGTCAGACAGGCGACGCGTATTCCCAGATTGTCCGAAGAAGAAGAACGTGTGCTGGGCTTGTTGGTTCGCGATCATCAAGACCAGGCTGCCGCCAAAAAATTGGTCTACCACAATATGCGTTTGGCGATCAAAATGGCTCATCAATATCGGCGATCTTGGGCCAGCCTGATGGATTTGGTGCAAGAGGCTTTGGCAGGTATGACCATCGCCGCTGGTCGCTGGGACCCGGATCAGAATACGCGTTTTGGCACCTATGCGACTTATTGGATCAAGGCGCAGTTGGGTAAGTTTTTGATGACCAACTCGCGGCTCATTCACACAGCCAATAGCAGGGCTGGGCGCAAAGTTTATTTTGCATTGCCCCAAATACGCCGCGAATTATTGTCCAAAGGCATCGAGCCAACGCCAGAGTTAATCGCCAAAGAACTCGACGAAGACCCCGAAGAAGTCGCGCAGGTCATGGCGAGACTGGAAGCCAAAGAGTCTAGTTTGTCCAGCATGGCACATGACACCATGGCATCTGATTGGGATGACCCAGAAACTCAGAGTGCCAAAAGCCAAATTCAAAAGACGATTCAAGACATGATCGCTGGTTTTGAAAAAAGCTTGGACAATGAGCGTGATCAGGTGATTTGGAAAGAGCACTTGGTTGCAAGTGAGCCTGTGAATCTAGTAGACTTAGGCAAGCGTTATGGGGTTTCGAAACAACGCATGGGTCAGCTGGCCGATCGCTTGAAAAAAGCTTTTAGGCGGCATGTGATTGATACGCTGGGCCCCAACACACAACTGTCTTGGCTATTTAGTGAAGATTAGAGTAGGGTAGGGCTAGAATGAAGAATTTGAAAGTGTTTATCGCCACAGTGACGGCTATTTCTGTTGTAGCCGCTGTGGTTGGCTTCTTGATTGTTTTTCAAGCGGCTCCGCAGTCTGCACTGGCACGCTTGTTTGTAGACATCGGGACACTGGTGGCTTTGATCAGTGCTTGCGTGACTGTGCCCAAAGTGGCGCAATTAAAAACCGATGAAATCGCAGATGGTCTGAGGGATTTAGCACGGGGTCGGTACGACCGGCGCTTGGTGTATCGTGATTTTGCAGAGCTCAGCGATATTGCGCAGGCTTTTAACGAATTGGCTGGGACTCTGTCAGACAATACGGATCCTGGGCTGGTGCGTACGAGAGCTCCCCGTTTCCCCAAAATCGAGCCCGTGGTTCAAAGGTCGGTGATGCATGAAGAACACAGCTATCACCCCGAATTGGGTCAGGTTCAGCCCTTGCCGCCGAAGCATTCTTTAAGAGACTTGTATGACCAATTTAAAGAAGCGCATCGACTTCAAGGCCAGGAAGCCATTGATTTTGAAACGTTTGAAAACACGCTGGATAAAGCCCGCGAAGATTTGATGGGTCAGCATCAGGTGAAGTCGGTTCGATTTGAAGTGGTCCTAGAAAGCGGAGAAGTCGCTTTAAGGCCTAGACTGGTCCGATAAAATCGTTTAGAAAGCCCTTATGGCACGTGTAACCGTTCAAGATTGTTTGGAAGTTGTCGAAAACCGCTTTGCGTTGGTGTTGCTGGCCTCTGCGCGTACCCGTCAACTCATGAAGGGCAGTCATGCCCTCGTCGAAGGTTTTAAAAATAACGAGCAAGTAATTGCTTTGCGCGAAATTGCTGCTCAAAAAGTGCGCTTTAATCGGTCTATCCGAGAGGTTCTGGAGTCGTCGTTGCTCGAACTGGATCATCAATATGAGGCTTCGAGAAGCGTTCAGGCCTAACCAACATGGGTCAGGTTGTCCAGCTGTTTCCGGGAGCGGGAAATCCCAATACAGAGAAGCTCCAAGCATTCAAGCGGGGCTTAGAAAAAGGCGTCGTGATGGTGGTCTTGGATGCCAGGCGCCCCGGTGTTTCAGTTCCATCGCAGTTTGCAAAGCGTCCCAATCTAGGTCTGAACTATTCGTATGACTACCGCCTCCCTGATTTTGCGTTTGATGAACAGGGTGTGAGCGCTACTCTATCGTTTGACGAAGGCTACTTTTACTGTCTGGTTCCTTGGGAAGCCGTGTATCGGGTTGGGGACACAGTATGGCAGGAAGATTTTCCATGAGTTATATTTCGTATCGGCATGTTGACAAGGCCTTTGGTCCCCAGGTGATCTGTCGTGATTTTAACCTGGATATCGAAAAGGGCGAACGCGTTTGTATCATCGGCCCCTCAGGTGTCGGCAAGACCGTCACCATTAAGATGCTGATCGGCTTAATTGACCCGGATGCCGGTGAGATCTATTTTGATGGCCAGAATTTATGCGCTTTGAGAAGAGACGAGGACTTTTTGCCCGTTCGTAAACGTATTGCGATGGTGTTTCAAGGAGCCGCTTTATTTGATTCGATGACCGTGTTTGACAATGTTGCCTACGGTCTTCGAAAATTCAACTTACCAGAGGGTGAACTTCAAGACAAAGTCGAAGAAAAATTAAGTTGGGTGGGCCTCAAAGAAGCCATTGATAAGATGCCGGAGGAACTATCGGGTGGAATGAAAAAAAGAGTAGGTCTCGCCAGGGCCATTGCGACCGATCCAGAAGTGGTGCTCTACGATGAACCGACGGCTGGCTTGGATCCGATTAACACGGTTCGAATCGTCGATTTGATCTTGGCTTTGCAAGAGAGACTCAAATCCACGGCGATTGTGGTGACACATGATATTCCTTCGGTCATTCGCATGAGCACCCAAGTGGCATTTTTATACCAAGGCCAGATACGGGCTTTAGGCCCAATTCGAGAGCTCATGGAACATTCGGATCCTTTTGTGCGGGGGTTTTTGACAGCGGACCCCAGCTTAACTGATATATTGGTCTAGAGAGTAAAAAATATGGCATTAACTAAACGCCGAAACACAGATATTCTTTTGGGCGCATTTGTTTGCTTTGGTGTGCTCTTATTGGCCTTGGCTATTTTTCTGATTGGCAAAGAGAATCGATTATTCGATCGCTCAGCACATATCGACACGTATTTTAAGAATGTGGTGGGGTTGTCAGTCGGAGCAGATGTCATGTTGGCAGGAGTTTTGGTCGGCTATGTGGATCAAATTGGGTTCCCAGCCTATAAAGATCGAGACCCTAGCACGGCCGGAAAAATCAAAGTGGTGTTGCGCATCCCACAAGATAAATTGCCTTGGTTGCGCACAGATTCTATTGCGCGAATCGATGGTAAGGGTCTTTTAGGAGATAAAATTATTAATATTAGCTTGGGGAGTCCAGAGGCGCAGCCTATACTAGATAATGGGCGCTTGGCTTCTGTAGAGGCTCTTGATTTTAGTGACGCTTTGGCCAAAGCTGAAAATGTCTTGACGCACGTGACGGGCGCTGTCGAGGCTGCCAAGGATTTTATTGAGGGCTTTGTATCCAAAGGTGGTGATACAGCACTCGCGAATGCCGCTCACTCGATCCAAAATGTCGCCCAAGAAATTGAGACAGGTCCAGGGTTGGTGCACCGGTTGATTTATAGTAAAGCGGCCGGGGACAATTTCGAAGACACAATGGCTGGCCTCGACAAGCTCTTTAAAAATGCGGAAAAAGGTCCTAGTTTGCTGCATTCTATTGCTTATGATCCCAAAGGAGCCGAAATTGTGAGTGATGTCAGTGAGATGGTGAAAGACACCAAAGACGGCCAGGGGACACTGGGGCGCTTGCTCAATGATCCGTCTGTGTATGACAAACTCATGGGGATTTTGGGGGGCGTGGAGCGTAATAAAATTCTCACATTTTTGATTCGCTATTCGCTGGAACAAAAGCAACTGAAGCAGGAATCTAAGCAATGATCAAACCCAAGTTTTTCTTTCTGCTGTTTGCTTTTTTGAGCCTCAGTTTTTTGGCTGCTGATCTCAGCGAGCTGCATATTTATAACCGGGTCATGTTGCTTATTAAGGAGCAATATGTACAGCCAGAACGTTTGAATCCCAAGAAAATGCTGGTGGGGGCATTGGATGCAGTTCAAAAGCAAGTCCCGGAGTTGATTGTTAAAGAATTGCCGGGTGATATCGAAGTTCAATTGGCCTCCAGTTCCCAAAAATTTTCAACAAAAGGCCTAACGTCATTGTGGGATTTGAGCTTCTTGTTGCGCGATGTCTTTAAATTTATAGAGCCCAGATTGCCTAAAAGCACAGATATGAGTGAAATTGAATACGCGGCTGTCAATGGCACTTTAAGTCAGCTGGACCCACACTCTGTCTTGCTTGAACCCAAGTTCTCTAAAGAAATGAAGTTAAGTACCAAGGGCGAATTTGGGGGTCTTGGAATTGTGATAGGCCTTCGTGACGGTGTCTTGACGGTGATTAGTCCTTTGGATGGCACACCCGCTGACAAAGCGGGCATCAAAGCTTTGGACCAAATTATCAAAATTGACGACGCTTCGACGATTAATCTGGCCCTGGATGAGGCGGTTGAAAAACTTCGAGGGAAACCTGGGACAACTGTGGTGGTGATGATTCAACGCAAGGGCGAAGCGAAACCTAGAACGCTGAAAGTGATCCGGGATATTATCAAAGTCGATTCAATCAGTTCGCATTTAATCGATGATAAAATTGGCTATGTCAAAATTAAAGCGTTTCATGGCAACACCAGCAGTGATCTCAAAGAGGCCATCGATGCTTTTGGGCCGCTCAAAGGCTTGATTTTAGACTTTCGAAATAACCCAGGGGGGTTGCTGAACGAATCTGTGTCAGTTTCAGATTTATTCTTAGATGGCGGTATGGTTGTGGTTACGCAAGGAGCAGGAGCATCGCAACGTGATGAAGAAAAAGCCAGCAGTGGCCCTGAAAAAACAAAGTTGCCCATTGTGGTCTTGGTGAATTCTGGCTCTGCTTCAGCGTCAGAAATTGTCGCTGGGGCGCTTAAAAACAGAAATCGGGCTTTGGTGGTGGGGGAACAGACTTTTGGCAAAGGCTCTGTGCAAATGCTGTATGATTTCCCCGACAAATCAGCCCTGAAATTGACGATTGCTCAATATTTGACCCCAGGTGACGAGAGCATTCAGTCTGTGGGGATCACACCGGATATTATTTTGCAGCCAGCTTATTTGGAAAACAAAAATAATTTGCTTCTGTTTCCCCAGACCCGCATGCGTGAACTCGATTTAGATTTGCACCTGGATGACAAGACTCGAATCATGAATCGAAAACCAAGCTACACGGTCACTTATGTTGCAGAAAAATTAGCTCAAGAAGAACAAGAGCGTCGGGCGTTGTCTACTAAATTCCACGAGGACTTTGAGATTCGGTTTGCGAAGCGTTTATTGTTACAGGCTCATGGGGCTACTCGGCAAAATTTATTGGCAGATGCGAAAAATTTAATGCCTCAAATAGAGATTGAGGAGTCTCAAAAAATTCAAACTGCGCTGTCCAAAATTGGCATTGATTGGTCGATACCGGCACAGCTGTCTAAAAATCCAAAACTCGACGTTCGTGTGATGGGCAAGCCATTTGTGAAGGCCGGTGGACATCTGAAAGTTAACTTAGAGGCCAAAAATGTGAGTTCTGAGCCGATTTATCAGGTGTATGGAATTTCGAAATCCAGTACACCGTTATTGGCGGATCGAGAATTTATTTTTGGTCGGTTGGCTCCAGGACAAAAACGCATGTGGGAAATGGATGTGGAGTTGCCCAAAGATGTCTCGAGTCGGCGTGATTTAATGCGCGTGGCTTTTAGTGCCAATCGTCAACAGGATATTGCGAGCATCGATGTTCCGATTGGAATTATGGGTTTAGAGAACCCAGTGTTTGCATTTACTTACCGAGTTGAACCGGTCAAATTGGGCCAAAAAACGAAAATTGACGTCAAAGTTAAAAATATTGGAAAGGGCACCGCTGAGGAACCTGTTGTTTTGTTGAAAAACAAAGGTGAGTCAGACTTGTTTATTGAAGAAGGTCGTCAAAAATTAAAAGCTTTAAAACCTGGCGAAAGCGGTGAGGTTCAACTGTCTTTTACGCAAAACGCCAAGACCAATAAACCAGCTCTTCAGGTTCAGCTCTATGACTCGATAAGTGGTGAATTCTGGGTGGAAAATCTGGATTTGAAAGCCAAGAAGCCTATTTCAAGAACACCTCCTCAAATTAAATGGCTCGCGAGTACAAACACCCCCATTGTTGCCAAAGACACGTATCGCGTACAGGCTCAAATTAACGGACGGCCGGTGCTCAAAGACGCTTACATGTATGTTGGCGATGACAAAGTGCTCTATCTGCCAGTCAAGCCAGGCACCGGGGACAAATTGGCCATCAATCAGCTTGTGCACTTAAAGCCTGGTATCAACTATATTACCCTCGTAGCCCGAGATGGAGAAACTTACGCTCAACGTGAGAGTTTGGTGGTTTTTTCTGAAACGGGAGATCCTCTGGCTAAAAACCCGTGATGCCTCTTGCTGCGGAACTTCGGCCG
>JAHFEF010000010.1:16440-73620 GCA_023248545.1 Myxococcales bacterium
GGCCGAAGAGTTTGGCCGACATGGTGGGACAAGAACACCTGCTAGGCCCCGAAGGTTTGTTGACGCTGCTGGTGGCCAAAGGCTCATTGCCGTCATTATTGTTATGGGGCCCTCCAGGTTCTGGGAAGACAACCCTGGCAGAAAATCTCTCGCGTGCGATGCGGCGTCAATTGATTCGACTTTCAGCGGTATCGGCGGGTGTTAAAGAAATCCGAGAGTCCGTTGAGTTGGCGAAGAAAACGCCTGTGTATTTATTTGTCGATGAGATCCATCGATTTAATAAAGCCCAACAAGATGTTCTATTGCCCTATGTCGAAGAAGGCTTGTTGACGCTGATTGGCGCGACGACTGAAAATCCATCGTTTTCGATCAATAACGCTTTGTTATCGCGTTGTCGCGTCTTGGTTCTGAAACCTCATACAGATGCTGACTTGAATAAGTTGGTAGATAAGGCGCTGGGTTTCAAAAATATTCGGATTGAAGACGAAGCGCGTCGAATCTTGATTCAAAGTGCTACGGGAGACGCTCGGGTTTTGTTGTCTACGTGTGAAGTGGCTTTGAGTCTGGCGAATTCTGAGGCGCTGAGCGTTGCTGAAATCAAACAGGCGATTGGCAGGCGTGTGCTGGCTTATGACCGAGCCAGCGAGGAGCATTACAACACAATCAGCGCCTTTATTAAGAGCATGCGGGCCAGCGATGCCGACGCGGCAGTTTATTATTTAGCCAGAATGCTCGAAGCAGGTGAAGACCCGAGATTTATTGGGCGTCGCATGATGATTTTTGCCAGCGAAGACATTGGCAATGCAGACCCGCGCGCGCTTCTCATCGCCGTATCGGCATTGCAGGCCTATGAGCTCATGGGACTGCCAGAAGGAGTGCTCCCCCTCACGCAGGCAGCGACGTATTTGGCCAAGGCGCCCAAGTCCAGATCAGTGATAAATGCGTATTATGCGGCCAAAGAAGACGTTGTGCGTTTGGGGGCCGAGGCCATCCCCATGCACTTGCGCAATGCGCCGACGAAGTTGATGAAAGAGCTTGGTTATGGACAAAAAACGGCCGGAGCGAGCAACCTGCCGGAAAAATTGGCTGGAAAGAAATATTTTGTGTAAAAGTCAAATCCGGAAAGCCTGGTTAAATAATTGAGATGTCAAAATATAAATTAAAATCCCCGTAATATCATTGAGGGTTGTCACAAATGGCCCGGCGGCAATCGCGGGGTCAATGTTTAATTTTTTGAGCAGAGCAGGGGCCAGCACACCCAATGACGCGGCTGTAATCATGGCCATTACCATTGAGATTAAGACCACCGAACCTAGAACATAATTTTGAGAACTTAAAATAAAAGTCGCTACGAGGCCCGCACAGCTGCCGTAAAATAGACCCATCAATAAGCCAACCCGGATTTCTTTAAACAGCATTCTCGGAATATCACTTAAGTCAGATTTTCCCGTCGCTAAACCGCGGATTAAAATCGTCGAAGATTGTGTCCCAACATTGCCTCCCATGGCCATAATCACAGGCAAGAAAGCATAAATCACCACCATTTGTTCTAATAAGGGCTGAAATAGGCGTAATAACGACGCTGAAATCAGTGAGCACAACAGCGCCACGGCCAACCAGGGAAGTCTGATTCTGGCCGTCGAAAATACTTGCTCTGGGTGAACCAATTCCTGGACGCTGGTACCCGCCATGCGCAACGCTTCTTCTTCTGCTTCTTCTGTCAAAACATCGACGACATCATCGACAGAAATGCGGCCAATTAAGTGATTTTCGTCATCAACCACCGGGAGGGTCAGTAAGTCATATTTGCGAAATAGCTGCGCGACTTCTTTTTGGTCAACCAAAGGCCGAACGCAAATTAAGTCGGTTTTCATGAACGTTCGAATGATTTGTGTAGACTTATGAATCAATAAATCTGCCAAATCGACCGATCCGACCAGACAGTCATGAGAGTCTACGACCCAAACAGCTAGAACCTCGACGTCTTCTTCAACCAATTCGCGGACTTTGATAATTGCATCTGAGACCAGCGCATCTTCTCGCACACGCGCCAACTCGATTTGCATGATTCCGCCAGCGGAATCTTCTGGGTAGCCCAAGAGTTCTAAAACTTGATGTCTTTCCGGAACAGGCAGTCGATAGAGGGTCTCATAACGCAAAGACAGCGGAAGTTTGGCAATAATATCGGCTGCATCGTCGGATTCCATCTCCCGGATAATCTCGGCGATTTCCTCGGGCTGGAGCTGGGCGAGTAAGTCACGCCACTTGGCCTCGTCAATTTCGGCAACGACTTGAGCGCGTTTTTCAGGATCTTCGATCAGCCTTAAAAGCTTGGGCCACTCGGAGACTTCCACTTGGTCCAAATACTCGGTGATATCTGCGGGGTGAGGCAGAGAATCAAAGTAAGATTTGAGATCCAGTGCTTCACTCAATGGTCACGCTCTTGGCTAAGTTTCTCGGTTGATCGACGTCCAATCCTCGCAAATCAGCCAAATGGTAGGCTAAAAGTTGCAGTGGCAAAACGGCCAGTGCCGGGACTAAATAAGGGCTGCATGTTGGGATTAACAGTGCATTGGGATAAGCTTGACGTAGTTCGTGATCGGTTTCGTTGCATACAACAAAAACCTGTGCGCCGCGTGATTTGATTTCTTCTAAATTCGAGAGTGTCTTTTCATAGTTCATGCCTTGAATGGCCAGCACTAAAACAGGCATCTTCTCGTCAATCAAAGCAATCGGTCCGTGTTTCATTTCACCAGCTGGGTAGCCTTCGGCGTGAATATACGAGAGCTCTTTGATTTTGAGCGCGCCTTCTAACGCCGCGACGTGTAGTAATCCTCGGCCCATCAATAAGATGTTTTCTGATTGAGCGAGGCGCTTCGCAGTTTGGCGAATCTCGGGTTCCTGTTTGAGTGCCGCTTCAAGCAATAGAGGCAGTTGATAGAGGCTGTCTAAGTGCTTTTCGAGTGTCTGAGCGTGGAGTAATCCACGTTGCTGGGCCAATAACAGAGCGAGCAAATACAGCGCAATAATTTGTGTGAGCAATGCTTTGGTGCTGGCGACACTGATTTCTGGGCCAGCTCGCGTGTAAAAAGTTCCCGCGCTGGTGTTGCACAGTCTTGCAATCGCAGAATCCACAACGTTGCATAAGGCAACTAATTGAGCATTTTTAGACTTTGCGAGCACGAGCGCTGCGAGCGTGTCAGCCGTTTCGCCAGACTGCGAAATGCCGATGACCAAGTGGGATGTGCGGATTAAGGGGTTACGGTATCTAAACTCGCTCGCTAAATCTACTTCGACGGGGATTTGTGCAAGTTCCTCAATCAAGCGTTTGGCAATCAAACCCGCATGATAAGAAGTTCCGCAGGCGACAATCGTAATTTGTTGAATATTTTTCAGTAGGTCTGTCTGAAGACCTTCGAGCACGAGTTCGAGATCGCCCAGTGAAAAACGCCCTCGCAGCGTGTCTATGACGGCTTGAGGTTGTTCGAAGATTTCTTTGAGCATGAAGTGCTTAAAACCGCCCTTCTCGGCCGTTGCCGGAGACCAATCGAGGGTGATAGGCGTGCGTGTCTGTATCTCGCCGTGAATATTTTGCACCTGTACACGGTCTTTGTGCAAGATGGCCATGTCGCCGTCTTCTAAAACCATAAAGCGTCTTGTGTGGCTTAAGACAGCTGGGAAGTCCGAGGCTAAGAAATTTTCGCCGTTTCCAAGACCCACTACCAAGGGACATGCTTGTCTGACGCCGATGAGTGTATCTGGAGAATCTTGGTCTAAAATCGCCAGTGCATAGGCGCCGTGAATGAGCTCTAACGCTTTTGAAACTGCTTTGGGGAAATCTGTGGGGTATTCTTTTTTAAACTGGGCAATTAAGTGCGCAACGATTTCTGTGTCGGTGTCGGATTCAAATTGATGGCCTTGGGCCAATAAATCTTTTTTTAAAGCTGCGTGGTTTTCAATAATGCCATTATGAACAATCGTAATGGGTCCAAATTGATGGGGATGGGCATTGATTTCGTTTGGGCGACCATGGGAGGCCCAGCGCGTGTGAGCGATGCCGACGGAACCAGGACAAGGTCTTTCTTTTAAAAGGCTAGCCAGAGCGCCTAGCTTGCCGACGGCTTTTCGAATATGTGTTTGATGGGCGTCGAGCGTTGCCATACCGGCTGAATCATAGCCACGGTATTCAAGCCTCTTCAGGCCATCGAGTAAAATAGATTCGGCGTTTTGTGTCCCGATTGCGCCAACAATGCCACACATGATGAAGTTCTCCTAAGAACCTCACCCTAAATCCCTCTCCACCCAGTGGAGAGGGACTTAAAAAACTAGATCAAGTTCTTTTCTTTGAGCAAGTTCTTGATACCCTGAATGGAGCGTTCACGCAACTCCCAGTCACCCTCCCAGCCGCCCTCGCTGGAGAAGGAGGCGGATGTCTGTGACGCATATTTTCCCAGCCCAACGCGTGCGCTGCGCGCCTCGTTATGGCTGGGCTCTTCAGTACTATCGGCGACTTTGTCGCCTTGCCCCTTGATTTATAGTTCTGCTTATCTACTTGAAAACACTTCACAAAAAGTGATCTACGGTCAGGATTTTTCTGATTTAAACATGTTTTTGAAACCAGTACCCCTTCTTTGCTAGAATCAACCGAAGGGTGGCTTAATATGATTCTCAGAGTACCAGAGAAGCTAGCAGTACCAGAAGAGGAGATTTCACCAAGAACACGCTTAGATGTTAGTCCCGGGTATAGCTCTGACGATGTCGATGAGATTTCTGATTTAGCAGACATCAAAAAACAAGATCTCTTTAATGGAACGCTTCAAACGCATTTAGCTCCTCTGGAAAAAAAATTAAAAAACAGCGGAATTTTTTCTTTTAAAGAAAAAAGAGAACTCAAACAACAAATCCAGCAAGTTAAGACAGCACACTCACGTGCATTCGAAGTCATGAACCAGGTTGAGAACAAATTAAAAGAATCTATTGATGAAGCTACCCAAAAGGCATTTTATCAGTTAGCCATCAAGAATCCTAACAAGTTCAAAATTTTGGCATCTTTTTTAAACAATCCAACAACGGATTCGAAGTTGAGTGGAGATGAATTTCAAGCGTTCAGAACTCTCATTAAAAAACTTACACCAAAATCAACAACAGCCAAGATTATTCAACGTTTTGTGCGTCGTCAAAAAGCGCGTGAACTTGGAAATAAGGTTCGCGCAGCGACGGTTTTTCCAAGTGAGGTCAAGAAATTCTTAGATAACAATTTAACAGGATTAAAAACAGCTGCTTTAGGGCTTATCAATAACGAAGCGTTAAGCAAAGGCATTGCCAGGGAAATTTTAGAATTATCTACGTCTGGTGCTTTGGATGAACAGGGTGTTTTGTTAGACACAAAAAAAATATATCAATTTGCAACAGGCGAGTCTCTTCAAGGTGGACCTACTCCAGTTAGGCTTCCTGTTGAAATATGGGTCAAAAAGACACCTGACGGCGTCGAAATAGAGATGGTTGGCCAAAAATTAGGCAGCGGTACCTATAAGAAAGTTTTTGCATCCAGAACTTTTGAAATGGATCTTTCCACGGAAAAACATGCAAAATCTTCTATTGAGAACACAGTCGCTGCTGAAAGCAAGAATGCTGAAGCAAATATCAATCTTCTTCATGGGGTGAAGCTGATTCAAGACAACTTTGCTGAAGAATTAAAGGCGAAAACCATTCAAGTGGCAGGCATCGTTAGTCATGCAGGGAAACTTCAAACAAACTCGGCAGGTGAAGTGAAAGTTGTAGGAGGGAGGCGCAAGGGGGATGTTGTCGTGGCTCGCGATATACAATATGATGGAGACCTCTGGAAGATTGGTCAAAAATATACAATCAAAGCTCTCTCAGACGTTGCCAAAACGCTTCAACGATTTCACGCCAAGGGCATCGTTCACCGCGATGTTAAACCTGATAATATCTTACATAAAGCTGGCCGTGGTTATTTGGCCGATTTTGACCTGACTCAAAAACAAGGCCGGGGTATTCAGAGTGAGTATCGCTATTGGGATGCACTTTCAAAAGTCGGCTATGCTACTCCATTATCAGACGCCTATGGCCTTGCACGCACAACCGCTGAAGTCTTACTTGGACTTAAAGACATGCATGATTCAGCGAGATACTCCGAGGATCAGATTCGTGCTCAATTATCCAAATTACCAGCAGAATTTTCTGCAATTCGAAATGCTATTGTGGCTGTTTTTGATGCCAATAAGAAAACCCTGGACTATGCTATATCAAATCCTGCAATTGAGGGATATTTGAAAAGTAAGGATCCAATAGAATTCCAAAAAGGTGTTGATGCACTGAACACCCAATTTCCTGCATTTAACCAGTTTTTAGATCTCATGGCGAGCTACTGACCACATACAAATACTCGCTTGATGAAATTCTCCCAAGAACCTCACCATTCCCCCTCTCCAGTTGCTGGAGAGGGGGGTTGGGGGGTGAGGTTTAGATCAAGTTCTTTTCTTTGAGCAAGTTCTTGATACCCTGAACGGAGCGTTCACGCAACTCCCAGCCGCCCACGAAAATGGAAGGTGTACCGCGGACCTGAGCCGTGTTGGTGCCCAAATCAATGTCGGCTTTGATGACTTCTTCATACTTGCCATCATTGTCTTTGAGGGATTTTTCGAACTTAGGAACGTTCAACCCAATTTCTTTGGCCCACTTCTTGAAGTTGTCGGCAGTCAGATTTTGTTGGTTGCCGAACACTTTTTCCATCATGGCCCAGAACTTGTCATCACCTTGCTCTTTGGCAGCCAATGCAGCTTTAGCAGCTGGCTTTGCGTTTGGGTGGAATGACAGGGGGAAGTTCTTGAATACCACATTCACTTTGTCTTTGAGCTCTGGGTCTTTGACCGCATCTCGGAGCAATGTATCAGCGCCAGCGCAGAATGGGCACTGTCCATCACTAAAGATCACCACACTGACAGCCGCGTCTTTCTTACCCATGACTGGGCTCATGCCCACTGGCAATTGATAGGCTTTTTCTTGAGCCGGTGGCATTTCGGGCCTCTGGGCCATGGCTGGCTTCTTTTCAAGCTCTTCCATACGTTTTTCCAGGGCATCCATGCGTTCTTCAACTTTTTTGTTGGTGCACCCGGTGGCAAAGGTTGTGCTTAAGAGAAGCACGCTCAAACTGATTCTGGCTAGATTTTTCATGTTTACTGACTCCTTCAGCATTCAGGGTTATCAAAATTGCGAAGTTGGTGTCAAGTTCTTACATACTCCCATGGAGATGGGACAAATCGCTGAATTTCTGGAACACCTAGGGTGGTCGCACCAGGCCATGACGGATGCTGTGATGAGGGCTCACTATCAGGGTGTTTTTGGTACCACTAAAGTGCTGCTTCATGTGCATAACTCAGGCCTTCGCATTGCCATTAACCCGGTCCTAGAAAGGCCTGCAGAGTCGGGGGGTTGGGGCCAATCCGTGAACAAATTGGTGTTGGCCTTGAATCGAGAGAGCCAGAG
The DNA here is from genome assembly GCA_023248545.1 of Myxococcales bacterium. Classification (GTDB taxonomy): domain Bacteria; phylum Myxococcota; class UBA727; order UBA727; family JABDBI01; genus AER2-1. The sequence goes on from JAHFEF010000010.1 coordinate 23,947, forward strand.
CGTTCGAATTGGGTTAGATCAGGATGGTGATCTCTATGTAAAGGTTGATCTGCCAGCCCAAAACCTCAGTTTTGAACAATTCGTGTATGTATTGCTCAACATCTGTCAGGTTTCTGAACAGCTTACAGTGCCTGTTTTGCAAGCACACGCGTACGATACAATCGGCGTCAGGGCCTAATGGCCTTTACTTTCCAAATATCTTTCACAATCGATAGCAGCCTGACAGCCTGATCCGGCAGCTGTGACTGCCTGACGGTACACGGCATCCTGCAGATCACCACAGGCAAAAACACCCTCTATTTCGGTTTTAGCGCTTTGTCCGAGTGTTTTGATATACCCGGTGGGGTGGAGCTGCAATTGGCCCTCTAATAGGCTGCTATTGGGTTGATGGCCGATGGCTACAAAGAGGCCCTGAACTTTGAGCGTCTTATTTTTGAGGCGAACATGGCTTAACTGGTTGTTTTCTGTGAGTATTTCTTGAACTTCCTCGTTTAATTCAAAGCGGATCTTGGGGTTTGACTGGGCCCTTGAGATCATGATTTTGCTGGCCCTAAAGTCTGTACGCCGGTGGATCAGGGTGACGGATCTGGCAAATCGGGTCAAAAATTGCGCTTCTTCGAACGCTGTATCCCCGCCTCCAACCACGGCCACGTCCATATTTTTGTAGAACGCTCCATCGCAGGTGGCACAAGCGGATACGCCGGCTCCACGCGCCATGAGTTCTTTTTCCAAGGGGATTCCTAAGAGTTTCGCATTGGCACCCATGGCCAAAATAACTGTTTGTGTGTGAATTTTATCGCCATTTTCGGAGATCAGCTCAAACGGTTGTTTTGAAAGATTCAGGCTGACAATATTTTCGGTTCGGGTTTCTGCCCCGAAGCGAACTGCTTGGTCTTTAAATAAGGTCATGAGTTCGGGACCCTGAACCCCCTTGGGAAAGCCTGGGTAATTCTCAACTTCAGAAGTGATCATGAGCTGGCCACCCGGGAGATTGGGCGCAGAGCCCTCAAAAACGAGGGGCTTTAAGGTGGCTCGGGCAGTGTACAGGGCAGCCGTCCAGCCGGCTGGGCCAGAGCCAATGATCACGGTGTTTCGAATTGTCATGGAACTGCTTTTAATAGAATTAGTTGCTTTCGAAAAGAGGGGAGTTTTATGATGGGTTCCATGAAACATTTGCTGATTCTTCCTGTTCTTTTCTTTTCTATGACCTGCAGCAACAGTTCCGGTTTCAGACCCACCTGTGATACAGAAGGTGTGGGTTTAAAGCACGTCGTTAAAGGGACTGCCGACACCCATGGGACTGAATACCATATTTCAATTTCAGTGGATGGAACTGCCATGGAGGCAATTGCCGATACGGGCAGTTCGAATTTATTAGTGGCCCATGACGCCGTGACACCCACAGGGCCTTCCTTGGGATCTTTTTCGATTGCATATGGTAGAGGCGCTGCTGATCTTCAAACCTATCAAGGCACGGTTGATTTGAATTGCGGACCGGGTGTCAAGGGGTACCGATATGGATATATTCAGCCAGGATCTTCAGAGACGCTGACGGTCATGGGGCTGGCCTATCATAGCATCGAAAAATTTTCTGGCCCTAACCCGCCTGACCATACTTTCTTCGAGGATCTGGTTTTAACCCAAGGGATCAGCGATGAGTTTTCGATGCAGCTTTGCGGAATGAATAATCCCAATAGCAAAATCTACTTTGGAGGCGTCAGCAGTTCGATCGACAGCAGCCAGTTCCAGTATGTGCCAGTGATCGAGGACAAGTGGTATACTATTAAGGCATCTACTATCCAGACGCATGATCGTAAACACTCTGTTCCTGGAACTCTTGGCAATGTGATTGTTGACAGCGGAACCACTTTGAATCTGATTCCGTCTGCCATGTTAAACGATTTGGTGACGTATCTGAGCACGACGTATCCCGGTGCTGCCGATTGGGCGACGATACAGGCCAATCCGGGCGGAGTCAAAGTGGCCTGTCCCAGTGCAGCACAGTTGGCTTCTCTGCCATCAATTGATATCGTGCTGAGTGACACGGTTACCCTGTCTATTGCGCCAAACACTTATTTTAAATCTACTGACAATGGGTGCTACTTTGGCTTTGCGCAGCAAACGGATCAAACCATCATTCTCGGTCAAGTGACGATGGAAAACTATTATGTTCACTTCGACAGAAAGTTCATTTCACAGGGCCAAATTCGGGGCCGAATTGGGTTTATACCGAGTGCGAAACGGTGTAACCCTTAAGGTCTATGCAAGAACGCTTTGAAGTCAATTTCGATGGTCTCGTTGGTCCAACGCATCACTATGGCGGGCTCTCTCTGGGCAATATTGCGTCGACAAATCATAAGGCGCAGATTTCAAATCCCAAACAGGCCGCGTTGCAGGGTCTCAAAAAAATGAAAGCGTTGGCAGATTTGGGCTATAAGCAGGCTTTTTTGCCGCCGCAGCATCGGCCAGATCTGGCGATGTTAAGCCGCCTTGGATTTTCTAATATAGAATCCGCCTGGAAAGCGTCCCCAGAAATTTTGTCAGCTTGTTATTCGGCCTCGAGCATGTGGGCAGCCAATGCGGCTACTATCGCGCCAAGTTCAGACACAGCTGACCATCAAGTGCACATCACGCCGGCGAATTTAATCAGCAAGTTTCACCGGTGTATTGAAGCTGAAGAGACAGGTCGAATACTCAAGGCGATTTTAAACGATGAACGTTATTTTGTGCATCATGATTCGCTGCCCAATGCCAGTTTGTTTGGAGATGAGGGCGCGGCGAATCACTCAAGGCTGGGAAATATTAATTTTTTTGTATGGGGTCGTTCTGTGTTGGAACCGTCGAAATATCTGGAGCCTAAGCGATATCCGGCACGGCAAACCCTCGAGGCATCCCAGGCAATTGCACGGTTACACAGGCTAGACCCTGCTCGGGTTGTGTACGCCCAACAAAATCCAGAGGCCATCGATGCGGGTGCATTTCATAACGATGTTGTGGCTGTTGCACATCAGAACACGCTGTTTTGCCATGAACAGGCTTATGCGCATCAAAAGCAAGTGCTTGCTGAGCTTTCGAGCAAGATGGACCTCAATTTAATCCAAGTTTTGTCGAAGCAGGTCTCGCTCGAAGAGGCGATCAAAACTTATCTGTTTAATTCGCAGCTGTTGACTTTGCCAGGTGGTGGGTTGCTGTTGGTAGCGCCTTCTGAGTGCAAGGAGAGCCCGTCGGTGTCAGCGTATTTAAAAGACGCACCATTTGAAGAGATACGCTATTTTGACTTGAGGCAGAGCATGCAAAACGGCGGAGGGCCTGCCTGTTTGCGATTGCGTGTAGAGCTTTCGGGGGATGAGCTGGCTGCTTGTTGTCAGAGCGTGCTAATTAATGATCAAACTTACACGAGGCTGACCGATTGGGTGAGTCGCCACTATCGAGATCGCTTGGCATTGGAAGATCTGCGTGATCCAAACTTGATTGAAGAAAGCCAGGCAGCATTAGAAGAGCTTTCTGCCTGGCTGGGATTTTGAGTTCGTTATTTCAGCTCTTGTGTGGGCTCATTCCTATGAGGGTTGATTGCATTTTCAACGCCCTCTACAACGGATTGTTCTGCGTGTTTGACGGTGTTCCAGGCCCCTTCAACTGCGTCTTCGGCTCGGCTTAAGAGACTTCGAGACGGGGGTGTCGTTGATGGAGGGTTGAAGGCATTTTCGACTTCCGTGATGATGGATTTTCCTGTTTGTTCGACGTAATCTACGGCTTTCCCAATACCATTTTCGATTCGCTCCAAAACGCTTGGGGGTGTCGGTGTAGGCACGGCCGGCGAGTGGGCTCGGGCCGCTGTAAAAGTATCTTGCGCAGATACTGGCGCTAAGGGTGCTTTGGGTGATTGGTTTTGTTGTGATATTGGGTCGGCAGGGACGGTGTTTTTAACATCGCTTAGGGGTGTAATAGATTTCATCGGTGTTGTCTCCTTCTAAGACCGAACAACGCTAAGCAGACAAAAGATATTTCACGAGGCCTTTCCAATTTTTATCTCGAAAGAAAGGCTCGATGGATTTTGTCGGCCTATGAACAGCCAAGGAGAAGTCAGGAATATAGGGGTCTATTTCGCCGAGTTTGGCCTTTTTGCCGAAGGATTTACTGAGTCCGCGCAGAAATGCGCTGCGTTTGAAAAAACTGGAATCGACTTCTTGTAAACAAGATTTCAGGTGATTGTCAGTGACAATAATTTCGAGAAATTTAAGCGGGTGTACGTGTTCAATGCGATCACCCAGCTCGTTTAAACTCGAACGACGCTTCAGTAGCCCAAACATATCTTGGGTGGAGAGTGTTTCTAAGAGTTCTTTAATATCGGCCTGGTCTTCTTTCGAGTAAGCGAGCTCTGAGTAAGAAGCTCCAGAGGCAATGCCCGAGATGAGACCGATAATCATCCAAACTGTGATTTTAGGCAGCATGTATCCAATTAACAAAGCGAGCCACAAAAAATGCCCTGAGCCACGTAAATCTGTACTGCCCCAGTGCTTCTGGATGATCTAACTGAGCTTTGGGCCAAGTTGCAACGAAATTATCTAAGGCCTGAATGTTGACGAGCTCTTGAATAATTGGGCTTGTTCTTAAAACGCACCACTCTTGGCAGATTTGCGGGTACGAGTGCTCAATCACCCAAGGCCAGTGGGCGAGCTGGCTGCCTTGATCGCGTCGCATGCGCAGAGCGTCTGGCAATAAACCCTGCATGGCCCGTCGAATGAGCATTCGATTTTGGCCTTGTCTGGCAAATTGCGAATTTGGTAGCCCCAAACAAAATTCGACCAGACGCTGATCGTGGGTTGGATCCCGAAATTCGATGCCAAAATACGCTCGCTGGCTATGATAAAAACTCAGCGCTTCGCTGATAATCCCGGTAGAAATCATCCATTGTCGAGGATTTCGAATGTCCCATTGTGTGGGAAAAAATAGCCGTCGAGGAAATCGGGCGATGTGGCCCAGCTGTTGTTTGAGGGTCATGCCCTTCCAAGAGATTGTCGCGTTACCCATACTGCCCGTCAGCAATACCCGGATATTTCTTTGAGAAGCCTTTTCGAAAATATCGTGGATCCAAACTCGGTTGCAGGGATTTAAAATGGGAACGTCTGTGTAAGCATAAATCGCGTCGAGGCCCTCAAATAGATTGCCGGGCTCTGAACGAATATGAACAGGATCTAGCTGCGGGTATCGCTGGGTGAGCATTTGGACATAGTGTGTGTCATCGAGATTCCAATTAGGCCGGGTGGGGCCTTTGTACCCGATGGGCGGAAACGCGCTAAAAGTAGTCAGCCGAGCCAATTCTTGGGCTGCCAGTGCGACCACAGAAGAAGAATCTAAACCGCCGCTTAAGTGTGCACCCATGGGGAACGCGCTTTTGAGTCGACAACGCACTGCATGGCCAAATATTTCTAAAAATGCTTCGAGATAATCGCTGTCTTTCTTGAATCTAACTGGCTTAGGTTGTTCGAGAGACCAATAAAATTTTCGTGTGATTCGGCCCTGTTTTAATTTTAAATACTCGCCAGCTTGAAGCCGAAAGATTTTTTGATAAAACGTTTCTTCGGGTGTGTGGCTGCTGAGCGCCAGAAAGCTTTTGATTTTTTGCGGGTTTATTTCCCTCGGAACGAGATTCAATAAGCCAGAAACTACGCTCGAGAATGCAAAAAATCGTCCAGGTAGGTGCACATAAAATAGCAACCGCTGTCCTAGCGGGTCGCGTGCACAAAAAAGCTCTTGGCTTTTGGGATCCCAAATCGCAAATGTAAAATCACCTCGTAAATAGCTCAAGCAATTTTCTCCCCAGCGCTCGTAAGCTTTGAGCACCAAGAATGAATCAGGCGTTTTTAGGTTAAGACCTAGGCGCCCAGCCAGCTCTTCGTGGTTATCCAGTCGGATATCGTGAAGATAGTTTTGATAACTGGGCTCATGGAAAGATTCAGGGGTATTGTGGCGAATCAGTTGTACAAAGCGTGCTTGGTGAGAGCCGAATAGATATTTTTGGTCTGGCACGTAACCCACTAATTTCATTGCCATGGATTCTAATTGCTCTGGGTGAACAGCCTCGTGATCGAGCGAGATAAAACCAGCGAATGCGTTCATTTAGAAAGAAACCAGTTTGACATAGTTGCTTGCCTCCTCGTGCTCTAGCCAGGCGTGTGCGACAAAGCGATCGCCCTCTTTTTTGACGCCTAAATAGAACTTGGTAGCAATATTTCTTCGACGAAGCATGATTTTGGCGGCCAGCGATTTTTCGAAGCATTTTGGATCCCAAGGTAAGTATTTTGCAGCGGTTTGAATATGACTCTGAACTTGTATGGGCTTAGAAGGATCCGGGATCCCTCCAGGTTGTTTGAGCCAGGTTGCGATGTGTCTAAAGGGTGTGAGCCTTAGGGCGCAGCGAGCGAGTATCAAACACACGATGGCTTCGAGGGTCTGTTTTTTCATGACTGATATATCGGTTTCTGGTGGGAAAAGTTGAGGAATCAATTTTTAGTCTAAATGCTTTATGCACACATGCCCTATCTTGTACTGTTTGCATGGGTTCAGGTGACTTTGAGTGGGTTTGCGGTCCGAGCCGTGGTCGAAGGGGATCTGTGCCCAGAAGCCGTCATAGACGGCACAGCGATTCCTATGTCTGTGCGAGCGCGTGCTTCTACTTTATTTCCGGTGACCGTCTGTGAACTAGCCCTGCCTGCAGGACTTTTGGAGCTGAGCATCGAAGAACAACGCTTGCCTGTGCCTGATGCTGAAAAAGGTGATGTGGCCTTGATCGGCGACACAGGTTGTCGAATTTGGGTGCCTTCCAAGGGTGGGCCTGATTTGCAAAATTGTTTGGATCCGAAAGCCTGGCCATTTGCCGCCATTGCTCAAAACATTGCAGCGGCAAAACCGAAGCTGGTGGTTCATGTGGGTGATTATGTCTATCGTGAAAGTCCTTGCCCTGAAGAAGAAGCTGGCTGTGCGAAATCACCCCACGGAGATAATTGGGAAACATGGCGAGTGGATTTTTTTGAACCTGCAAAAAAATTATTAGCCCAAGCACCTTGGTTGTTTGTTCGTGGAAATCATGAACTTTGTGATCGGGTTGGGCATGGGTGGTTTCGATTGCTGGATCCAGGGCCCTATCGAGAGACTTGCATCGACGAGACAGAGCCTTACCTGTTCAGCAATGCAGGCATCAATTGGATTGTGATGGATAATGTAGCGGTGAAAGATTCAGACGACCCAGCTGACCCGGTATCTGCTCAAAAATATCGTCAGCAGTTTCAACAAGTGAACCAAATGGTGCATGAGAGAAACTGGCAACAAGCTTGGTTGGTCATGCATGAACCCGTGTGGGGAGCCAAACCAACCAAAGAAAGAATGCGACTTTTTAATCCGACGCTGCAAAGTGCTTTTGAAGCAGCCCCGAAAGAGATTCAGTTGGTTCTGTCAGGCCATATTCACTATTTCCAAGTCTTAAACTCTCAAATGATTATTGGTATCAGTGGCACAAAGTTAGAAAAGTTTACGCAAGAGGGCTCACAGATTTTGTTCTCAGAACGACCCGAATTAGAGTTTAAAACTTGGGTTCAGTTTGGGCACGTGATGGTTCGAGAGGGTTCCCAGTTGGATTTATATGATTTAAACAACCAAGTGACTCAGAGTTTTACTTTGTCCGGGGGTCGCTTACACCTGCTCTGTGACCAGAAACAATGAGTTGTTTTCTTACTCTGTACAATGTCCTGGGCCTGTTGTTCCGCTATTATAGGCCTCCAGGATGCCAGCGAGCGACACGATCGATAGTCGCAGGGCATTGCTGCCTTTGAGTGCCGCTATTGCCGCCGGTGTATTGGCGGGATTGCTAAAGAAGGCGGTCGCAGAGTTATAGGCTGCCAGCACCGCTGGGGGAATGCTCGCCCCCTTCAACTGGTTGAGCTTCGCGGCGATGTATTGATGAGCGAGAATATAATACGCATTTCCACTCGGTGGAGTGTTCATGACGCCAATGTAGCTCTTCCCGCTGAAGAAAAAGACTGTATTGGGACCGGGCCCCCCCGAACCGACAATCAGGTTCCACGTTGGATCGAAGGGAGGTGCTCCGAAGCCGGCATGGGTTTTCCAATACCCTTGAGTCAGCGTGCAACCTAACTTGCAAGCTGGAACAGTTACGGCGACAGATGTGCTCGCACTTCCAAACACCGCGCTGTTTGTGACACTCACAAAAGAAGCCGTATTCGACTCCAAGTAGGTGCCAAGACCGCAATTCCCCCCGACAATGGTTCTGGCATACCCGTATAGTTTAGGCAGAGGATTTTGTGGGTCACCTCCGCAAAGAACAGGATTTCCAAAAGCGCTAGCGAATGCCGAGTTGGTGTCAGAGACGCGGACGCACTTGTCCAATTCGCTCACAACAGCGGATGCGAAATTGACGCTGGCACTTGCTGTGGCACCTCCAACGAGGCTGGTTGTATCCACAGAGATGGTCGCCAGGTTTACCCTGGTTCCTGCATCGGGCAGCGGAACCACATAGGTACACTGGAGCGTTCCGGCTGGCAGAAGCGTGTAGGGAAATGACACGCTGCAATTCACGCTGCCTGGAAAGGTCCCGTCTACGATATCCGATACTCCGGAGAGGATAGCGGCAAAAGGCGCATGGTTAACGATGGTAATAACACCAGTGGCTTTCCAGTCGCTATCGACGGAAGCAGCATTAAGAATCACCGAGTAGTTGAGCACAAAGGGCTCTCCCGGAGCTAGAGTCAAAGCACTTTGATCCACTGATTTCAAGATGCTCCAATTCCATGTTCGCTTAAAGGAGGTGTTCACCGTCTTGCTGGCCTCTACTTTGTAGTGGAAACAAAAATCAATGTGGCTAATGCCATAGTAAGTGAGGTTGTTTGGATTCACTGGGGTGTGCAGCGCAGTGTCGCTGACAAGGCCGGCATAGGCGCCATGATACACATAAACGTCGGCACTGGGTCCGCCCTTCACGATAACCGCATCCACCTGTATTCCTGGAAATGACGCCCAGTCAACGAACTGGCCGTTGTTGTTTGCAAGCGTGATTTCATTGTACCCCAAACCCGTTCCATTTGGGATGGGACTTACCACTCCTCCGCCTGCAGGAACGTCATAGGTCCCATTTGAACCTGCTCCCGGATCATTGTCGATCTTAAAGTCGAACACGCCATTCGATGGCAAGTAACCTAAATCTGCGCAGGTTGGATTTTTGAGCGCCTGATCACCACTGAGAACCGAGCCAAAAGGATTCAGGGGGCTGTTGTTCCAATACTGAACGCCACCAGGGGCAGTTCCCGAACCATTTCCGCTTAACACGGGCTGAACCCCAGCGCCACTGGCCGGTCCAGGGTCAGTGACCGGAAGTGGACCGGTGGCTGAGGCATACCTTAGCGCGAAAAAACACACGATCCCGAGCGCAAAGCCAACGGTGGCCACCACCCTGGAAATCCCCGCGCTTCTCAAAAAAAATGCTTTAGTTTGCACAAGAAACCCCCACGAAAGCCAGCCCCAAACAGCCTAACCCCCCGGGCTTCCAACAACGCCTACATGCCTAGGACCTATATAACGTCTTTTCTGGTGCGGCGCTTTGCTGAATCTGCGAAACTAGCAAAATTCGAAGCAAAACCCAACATACTCATCTTTGTCACAACGTTGATTTCTTGCGCAGTCAGAATCATCGTGACAAGGCTTTCTGCAAATTCCGCGATCACAGGCTAGGCCTTCTTGGCACTGAAAACCACCCTGGTGTTCACTGCTGCAAAAGCCGCCTTCTTCGATTTTACCTGGCCATTCTAAGCGCGCAAAGCTGGATCCAGCAAAAAGCATTAGCAACAGCAAGATATTTTGTTTCATGTCTCTATGCTGCATTTAAATCGACGTTGATAAAACGGTCGAATGACCGACAAACCTCACCCTTAACTGGCCGGACTAAAATAAACCGTACTTTACTTTGGACTTGACTAAAATAAAGTACAAACGCCGTTTTGAATGGAGACGCAACAAGTGCTAGTGCGTGTCTTGACGCCGTTTCGCTGTTTCGTCTCGGGCATGCCGGAGATCCAGGCTTGAGCGCTTGCGAACATGGACAGTCCTTGCGTATCGCGTATGAGCACAGTGATCTGGCCGAAGAGAGATGCGGGTTGACGCCTTCTGGCCGGGTGATACTACATCGTAATGGCCGACTATATTTTCAAAACCATCCTGGATCCATCTCCAGAACAAATTGGCCTCATCGTAAAGCCTCTGAAGCAATACAATGAGTCAAAGATTGGCCCATATAGTCTGGAACGCGTAGCCATATGCGCATACGACCAAGCTGATAAACTTATCGGTGGTATCTACGGATGGATCGCATGGGGCTGGCTTTATATTGATGACCTATGGGTTGATGAATCTATGCGTCACCAAGGGGTCGGCTCAAAGCTTCTATCCGCGTGTGAGGAATTTGCTATCCAACGCCATATTCAGAATGCGCGAGTCAATACTGGCAGCTTTCAGGCACCAGACTTTTATAAAAAGAACGGCTATGAGATTTTTGCGCAGCTTGACATTGTCGCGGGCGATGGCAGTGCGCAGATAGATTATTTTATGAGAAAAAAACTAGAGAAATCTACTCAGGAATAATTCCCACCTGTTAAGCCGTTCTAATTTTGCGTCGATATCAGCCATGCGGACGCCGTTTTTGGCTGAGATGGTTTTGGGGCTTAGGTTTTCTTCATGTCCGCGTTGAGTAAATTTTACCTAAAACCAAGCCGACCAACAGGAACTGGATGAGATGGAATCCCGTTTGCACAAGCAGCCAAATAGGCATTGAACTTACCTGGATCTTTGCAGCATTTGATAAAGTTGAAACGCTGAACAAGAATAAGCCCATGGTGAGCGAGAAAATCATACCATCATAAAACGGGCGATTGCCCCTGTAAAATTTTGGAAACAAATAAGCTAAAATCATTCCCTGAACCAACATTGAAAGCATTCCAAGCGGGATAATGGGTTCTGCTCTATTGTAAATTCCTAGGACGTCATAGGTTTCTTTGAAAAAGAAAAAATGCCAACTCATCCCAAGTGCCATCGAAATTGCCAAATAAGACAACACTGTTAACCAGAACTTTTTCATTGTGACTCCTCCTGCGGCAACGCCAATCTAGCAGAAGAGTACCATATCGTTCTAGCGATTTGGTGTTCACTGCTGCAAAAGCCGCCTTCTTCGATTTTACCTGGCCTGACTAAAATAAAGTACAAACGCCGTTTCCAATAGGGGTTAGTAATGAAAAACAGTCAGGCGTTTTTCGGTGTCGGGCTTATAACCGTGTTTTTCTACCAAATCTTTTTCTATGCCAGGCATATGGGCAGCACCGTAGACGATTAAAATATCAGAATGGCTTGAATAAAGATACCAGGCAAGTTTGTCCAAGACAACTTGGTTTCTTTGTTCTAAAATGACGTCTTCAAATGAAAAATCGAGATGAGTTTTAGGACCTTGTGTTGGTTTCGTTATCGTCTGAGCCAAACTTTTTCTCGTGAGCTGGGTATCGCGTTTAGCGCGTATTTGTGAGATAACAATATTTGAATCTGCGAGCCAATCAACTTCCTTTAAATCATTTCCATAACCACTTCCATCTTTAGAAGCTTGATCCAATAGCCACAAAACTTGATAACATTTTGAATCATTCCATCCGTTTGGGATTTGCCCGCGATATTTTTGCGCAAAAGAACTCGACAAAATGCGATCTAATTCACTGCCCATCCCGATATCTGCATGCACGGATGTATACTTTGGATAATGGAGGTGCTGTCTCGTCAGACTGAGATTAGCAGCTGTTGAGTTATGGTCGAATAAAGTGGCGAGCACTTGGCAAGAAGGTGTCACAGCAGCGATAGACTCATAGCCATCGCCACCAACGCCCTCCCACAAAATCACATCACTTTGATAAATCTTCTCTTGGACTTGAGCATAGAATCCACTTTCGCCAACATGAATCATGCCCATTAGAGTAATTGCGGGTTGGCCTGGAATAGATGAAACATAACGTTTTGCTGAAGCTTGTAGCTTGTTTTGCCCAGAGTCATTTTCAACCGCATGTAAAAAAGGTTGGCCAACTTCAAATGGTTGACCAACTTCACCGTGGCTTTCTGTGTTTTGTTTAGAGCCACATGCAATTAAAACGATAAACGAAAAAGATAGTAATATGTTTTTAGTATTCATTAATGCGTAGTTTAATTTAATAAAATTAAATGTCAATAGGCATAAGTGCCTGTTTTTTAATGATTATAATAAACTTAGTTTACTTCAAACCACTCAGACATCAGCGCTGGATGCTCTTTGTCTGTTTCGCTTAAGACCAAAACGCGATAAAGACCTTTGGGCAGCTTTGAGCTTACCTGTCGATGCTCTAATTGTGATTTTTTAGAAAACCGTGAGATTGGCCGGTCGAAGCAGATTGATACATCCAGGTAGCCGGTTGGGTTTTCGCTGCCAGCATTTTCGTTTCTTGAAGATAGGCTGGCTTGTCTGTACGAGCGATCCACAGTTTATTCTTAGCCATTGAGAGCATGCCATGATCATTGGGGCTATCGCCGGCTACCAAATAGGGCGTTTTTCCAATTCGCTCCAGAATAATTGCTGCCTTTCCATACGACGCCGACAGGGGGTGAACAATTTGTGTGCTGAGGCGATATTTGCTGAGTTCTGCAAATTCTCCGGCGCCATAGCTTGGATTCTCCTGCGTCAAAAATTGGTCTTTGTATAACTTGGCATCAGGCCCCTCCAATAGTGTATTAATGCCGATGACATGATCGGCAGGAATTCCATTTTGAACACCCCGTTTTTGGAGCAAGGCATTCAGTGGCGAAGTCACCATCCAACGCACACTCCAAACGTTACTGGCTGATATCACCCAGACGTCAAAACCGGCCTTGCGTAATTCTGCCACCAATTCAACCATCTCAGGATATAAATAGGGCTTTTTGACATCGCTGCTGGGAGTTCCATTGCCATAAGCAATTGCGGTCGCATCGACAATTTCTTGAGGCGTGTGACCGGCCATAATTTGGACTGTCCACGCGTAAGCATTCAAATAGGGGGCTTTATCTGCTGAATGATGCTTGGTGGAATCTAATAATTTCTCGTAGATATCAGCAATATTTTGTCCCTGCACAGCGATGGGCGTGATGCCTATAGGGATATTTTTTACCGTCAGAGTCCCGCTTTTGGCCATTACCCCCAAAGTCGCTTCGCCAATATCGCGACACAATAGGGTGTTATCGAAATCAAACACGACAGGCAGGGCCTTGCCACGTTGTGACTGGATTAGTTGATTCAGCTTGGCCTTCACGCGTGGGTTCCAGCCGGGTTCTTTCAGGTCCGCTCGTAAACTTGAGCTGAGTAACAGGAGCCAGCCTATCAGTAGAGTTATTTGCATGTTCCATGAACAGACCAGGAGCCAGAAAGATTCTGCCGCTTTGCAGAGGTTACAAAAGATTGTCATGTGAACATCACAGAAGGTCAGGGAGATGTGGCTGTTGATATTGGGCCCGCCTTCGCTCTAATCGATCTACTGGCTGGCTGCGCCAGCCGTAGCTCGAAGAGCGAAGGCTGGTGCCCAGGGGCGGAATTGAACCACCGACACGAGGATTTTCAGCTCGGTCGACGAGGATTCTATAGATGTTCGCAGATGTTCTATCTTGCTGAAATTAAAAGTTAATTTGTTTACTCCTGCGTCCGCCGGTGTTCATAAAACACGCTGGAATTCGCCCGTTAGGCAGTACTTTGGCAGTACTAAATTAAGCTGAAAATAGCGCATCAAGTTTATCGGCGGCCTCTCTCTCTGCATAGTGGGTAAAACGTGGCTATAAGAGAGTAATACTGATTTGGGCATGTCCAAGTCGCTCCTAAGAAGACAAAAAACCGTCAAAGATCCGACGCAATGCGTTATAAGTCGGTCTGATCACCATCAATTTCAAATTGCATGACTGCCTGCACAGCACGAAAGTCCTCTTTTTTAATCCATAAATATGCGGGCGCTTTGTACCCTAAAACGGGAGGTTTAAATAAACCAAAAAATTGCATTATTTTTTGGCTTTTATCGCAAGTATCTTCTATGACCCATAAAAAACTAGATTTTCTGACGAATCTTTGCCCATCTTTCACAGGAGTGTTCCCCCAACGAGGACCACCCTGCCAGTCATTGGAACAACGCATGGACTTATTTAGGTCAAATTTATAGGCTAAGCATTGAATCAGATCATCTTCCATCGAGAATGGATCTTCCTTGATGTAGAGAAACCATTCTGTATCACTCGGTTTGTGTAAAATATCTGGATAGTCTGTCGGCGATGCTTTTTTCCAGCCGTGCTGGGACCGTTTTATGGTGGCCCGGAAAACGTTATGCATCTCCTCCAGTGAGCACCGTCTGTGAAAATCATATTCCGAGAGTTCTATCCCCTCTCCCAGTTGATGCCCATGGCTGTCATATCTCACATCATTACCGCCGCCAAAACTATCAACCAACCAAGCATCTTTTCTCTGTTTATACGCAAGGCAGCCTAAAATATCTACCATTTTACGGTCGCTCCAATCAGAGAGTAATAAAATTTTCGAATCCTCTACATAGCTACCCCTTCCTGTAAACTTTTGTTGAGAATCGAGCGTTTCAAGTAAAGAGGATACATAAGTGGGAATGTCAGCGATGGTTTGTGGCTGTAATCGAAGAAATTGGGTAATTTCAATTTGCATGAATCTCTTTCTGCAGAGGGGACAGGTTTGTTGGATAGCCATCCAGCCCAAAATGCATGGGCGATGGTAGCAATGTTTACAAGGCAATGAAACCTGATTGCTGCTCATGGCGTTATGACAGATTGTGCAGCTTTCACCCGGGAGCTCAGAGGAAGATTCAGCAGGATTACTGACTTGCTGATTCAGCTGAGATACAAGATGAACTCCAAGATAGCTTAAATAGAGGTGCCAACTCCCTGTGCGCTGTCCATTTAAAAACATAGCATTTGAGGCGGGATTATCCTCTTTTTGCAACTGATGAACCCAAAAAGCATTAAGATATCGACCGAGATATTCTGTCGGCCACAGGAGCAGAGTGTTTATATTGAGCAAAAGCTGTTTTAAAAATATGCTTTGAACGGCACCAGGAAACAGGTTCTCTGTTTTCTTTAAAAATAAGTTTAAAACGGTCTGATGGACTCCAATGACAATGGCTTGATTAATGACTCCAGTTGCATAGCCTGTGAGATAAGGAATCAAATTATTTGAGTCCTGTTGTTGATTAGCAAGAGAAGTGCCTGAAACAAAAATAAAAGCGATAATAATGCGAAATTTCATTTAACTAAATGGCTAACAAATATGTTTGGAGTAAGCAATGGGGCTCTGCCCATTATGATGCTTTTAATGAAAAAGATTCGGAAGCCACGAATTGCTTAATCGAGAGCATGCTCAAGAAGCACAAGGTGAAATCTGTTTTGGATCTAACCTGTGGCACCGGTTCACAAAAATAGGAATAGGCGTCACGCATCTGTTAGCAACTTTAGAAAACCATCCAGATAATAGAGCTCTTTCGTAACCTCGAATTTTCTTCATTGCGAAGCGCTTTAGCGCTGAAGCAATCCACAGAATCCTGGATTGCCACGTCGCCTTCGGCTGCTCGTAATGACGATGCGGCAGGTTACGCAAGAGGTCTATTTTATTTTCAAAAGCAAAATAGGCTTGGATACGCCAAGGTTTGTATTTAGAGGTGTGGAGGGATGACTTGAAATTTGGAGGTTATTGGGGGAGGGGTTGAGAGTTTAGGTTCCGGTTTGGGCCCGCCTTCGCTCTTCGAGCTACGGCGGGCAGCGTCGCTCTAATCGATCTACTGGCTGGCTGCGCCAGCCGTAGCTCGAAGAGCGAAGGCTGGTGCCCAGGGGCGGAATTGAACCACCGACACGAGGATTTTCAGTCCACTGCTCTACCAACTGAGCTACCTAGGCGTGAGGTCCTTCATGCCGAGAAATCTATTCAAGGTCAAGGGTTGTTTTTTCGAAAATCACAGAGTAGAGAGTCGGCTGCAGCTTGTTTGTAAACGGACAGCTGGCCGAGTGGTTGAAGGCACCTGATTCGAAATCAGGCGGGCCCGCAAGGGTCTCGGGGGTTCGAATCCCTCGCTGTCCGCCAGTTGGAGAGATGGCCGAGTGGCTGAAGGCGCACGATTGGAAATCGTGTTTAGTGTGTTCCACTAACGAGGGTTCGAATCCCTCTCTCTCCGCCAGGCCACTTCGCAAGGTTTGTGAAGCTCGAACCCCCCAGGTCCGGAAGGAAGCAAGGGAGGGCCAAGCAGCCTGTGCGAAGTGGCTCCTTTTTTATTTTGGGTGTGGATGGATGAATTATTTGGTGCTTGCTCGAAAATGGAGACCTCAGCGTTTTAGCGACGTTGTAGGGCAAGAGGTGATTGTTAAAACCCTTGCAAAAGCACTCACCAGTGGTCGCATCGCCCATGCTTTTTTACTAACGGGTAGTCGCGGCGTTGGTAAAACGACTGTCGCGAGATTGCTTGCCAAAGCTTTGTCTTGCTCACGGGGAATTACGCCAGAACCCTGTGGAGAGTGTTCTAATTGCGTGGAGATCGCCGCTGGTACTTCGATGGATATTGTTGAAATCGATGGTGCCAGCAACACGGGTGTCGACGACGTTCGAGAACTCAGGGATAGCCTGCGCTATCAGCCAGCCAGTGCCAGATTTAAGATTTTTATCATTGACGAAGTTCACATGTTGTCGACCAGTGCATTTAATGCATTGCTGAAAACGCTGGAAGAGCCACCGCCGCATGTGAAATTTATTTTTGCGACGACCGAAGCGCACAAGATTCCAATTACAATTTTGTCTCGATGCCAGCGCTATGATTTTAGACGCATGAGTGTGGCGGTTATTGTTGAGCGCTTGCAAGTTATCTTACGCAAAGAAAATATTCAGGTAGATTCCGAAGGCCTATTTTTGATTGCTCAGAATGCCGACGGAGGCATGCGTGACGCGCTGAGTTTATTGGATCAAGTGATTAGTTTTTCGGGCGAAGTTGCTAGTTTACAAGATGTGACTGAAATTCTCGGCTTGATCGACCAGCAGAGCATTCAAAAAGTGGTGAATGCAATCTTAGAAGGCAACGCCCCAGAGGCTTTGGGAGTAATTCATGCTGCGAGCGAATCGGGCTGGGATTTAAAGCAGCTCAGCGATAATGTGAGCATGGAGATTCGCAATCTCTGTATTTCGGCTTCAGCCGGGTCGATTATTGGGCTTGCCGATTTGACCGAGGAGAAGGCCAAATTGGTTGACGAGAAAGCCCAGACTTATGATCGCTTGGATTTACAGCGCTTGCTCGGCATGGCGTTGCAAGCCACTGACCAGATGACAAGCTCCGAGCAACCCAAGTTGGTTCTGGAGCTGGCGTTTTTGAAAATGGCTGAACGGCCGAAATTAGCCCAGATGACTGAAGTGATAGAGGCAATTTCGAGGCTCGAAGCATTGGGGCCAGCGCCGGTGGTCGCTGTTGTTCAGCCTCAGCCTGAGAAAAAAAACAGCAGCTGGGCGAGCTTTGTTGAACAAGTGACTGAGCAGATGCCAGTGATAGGGCATCACTTGGAACATGCGAGATTGGTGGGCAATAATCAGCTTGAGTTTGATCAAAAGCTGCATTTTTTGCGTGTTCAAGAAGCTGCGCAAGACAAGCAGTTTCAGGCGATTTTCCAGCGGGCTTTTGGAAGCTTGCCTAAAGTTACGTTGAGCGAAAGCATTCATGTGGCCAAAGAGACCGCCGTGAAGCGTGAACAAGAAAGTTTGGAAGAAAAAGCCCGTAATAACCCGACCATCCAAAAAGCATTGTCGATTTTTGGGGGTGAAATCAAAGCGGTGCGGAAGAATTAAAGATGCTGTTCGAGAAATTCTCTCGGACTGAGTACTCTTGTTCCAGTTAAATTATCTTTTGGGAAGTGTTTGAGATTGCCAGTAATCAAAACTGCTCCATAAGCAGCAGCCAGGTGATAGAAAACCGCATCTTCAGGATCTTCGAAGATATGCTGGGTGGGCTCAGGGTTTTGGGTTGCTGAATGCGACAATGCAATCAAAGCCTTCAACCACAGCGGTGGAAATCCGAATCGTTTGAATTTGGGCCTGGCAATTACTTCGAGGTACTCCGAAATAATGGCCGGGCAGGTGAGTAAGATCAAGTTGCCTTCGAGAACTTGCCGAACAATTTGGCTGGGAGGATTTTCAGCGTTGATCCCGGCGGCAACAACAACGTTGGTGTCTAAGACAACCAGTCGGCTCACTTGGCATGCTTCCGTGCTGCACGAATCTCTTGGTTGATTTCTTTAAGACTCATGTCGTTTAACCCTAACTCGGTGGCCCGTTGTTGCCAATTATGTAGATTGGACAATGCCATCGCTCGTTCTAGTTCTAAAGCCTGTGTGTCTAGATTCGCTTTTTGCGCAGGCACTAAAAAATAGGCAGGACCTGCTCTGCTTTCCAGCAGCACCAGTTCATTGCTGACACCAGCAATGGCTTTTAGGCCTTTTTGTTGTAAATCACGCAGAGCAACCGTTTGCATAGGTGCCTCCTATCTTTATTGTAGACAATTTGTCTACAAATTGGAAGCAGAAAAAAAACTAACCCCTGCCTGCTTTTAAAATCGCCTGAATGCTGTAGGCGCTGGATGGCCCGATTTGCACCGGAATTTCTTTGGGTTCGTTCGACTTCACTGCCTTGCGGCCAGGTTTTCCGGGTTCTTTGACGGGTCCTGGCTCTTTGCGCTTCATGCGTGGTGGGGGGGGCGTGTCTTTGGGCGTGACGCCGTCTAAGGCCAGTGCTCTTAATTTGCCGTCTACGAGCGACAAAAAGGCTTCGAGATCACCCCGAGTGGCCAGCTGAGCCTCGATCCATCGAAGGGGTCCTTTTTTCGGGGTCATTTCGTAAAGCCCACGTGCTCTCGGGCTTAACTCTGTATCTTTGTCTAAAAAATTACCTACTTTGTCGCCAACGCCGACCAAGCCCATCAGAGGGTTTTGGGCCAGGTAGATCCCGCAGACGGTGACTTCGGCAATGCAAAACCGGGGGGCCCAGCCGCTTGAGGGCCCATACCAGTACATTTCAGGATAAAGTTTTCGCTTGGCCAGCTCTATCAGTGTTTCTTGGTAGCGATTCCATCGGTTGCCTAATATTTGGGAAAGCGATTCATCATTCGGAATAAAATCTTTATCTTTGAGTGGGCTTTTTGCCATTTGTGCATTTTGGCACGAAAAGTCTCTTTTGTAAAACACAGAAGTGTGCTTAGGTACTGCTTTGCAAGGAGACCATCATGTTGAGACTAGTAGGATTATCCATTTTATTGTTAGGCCTTGCTGCCTGTAACAAAGGCGGCGCTGGGTCGGTTAGCTCGAGCGATTTGAAAAGTGAAGTCGAGAAAGTGAGCTATATTTTAGGTTACAGCACCGGCAAGAGCTTTAGTGAGCAAACGGTCGATGTGAACGTCGATCTCTTTATGAAGGGCCTTAAAGAAGGGCTTTCTAAAGATGGTAAGCAGCCAGCCATGACCGAAGACCAAATGCGTGAAGTCATGACGTCTTTTCGAACGACGTTGATGGAAAAACGTAAGAAGAACATGGAAGAATCTGGCAAGAAGAACCAAAAAGAAGGCGAAGAATTCTTGGCCAAGAACAAAACCAAGCCAGGCGTAATCACACTGCCAAGTGGTTTGCAGTATAAAGTTGTCAAAACAGGCACCGGTCAAAAGCCCCACAAAGATGACAGCGTGACGGTTGAATATACCGGAACCCTGCTCGACGGTAAAACTTTCGATAGCACCAAGACTCGAGGCAAACCAGCAACTTTCTCGGTGGGCACGACCATTCCGGGTATGTCTGAGGCCTTGCAGCTGATGACAGTGGGTTCAGTTTGGGAACTCTACATCCCAGCAAGCCTGGGCTATGGTGCTCAAGGTGCAGGATCTGCGATTGGACCGAACCAAGCTTTGACATTCAATGTCGAGTTGGTTTCTGTAACCAAAGCGGGTGCAAAAGAAGAGCCTAAGAAGGCCGCTGAAGCAGCTCCTAAGAAGAAATAAAGTGTTCTTGTTGGAGCCACTGGAGAGTTGGCTCTAGCGTTTCTCTCGCATTTCTAAACTCTAAGCCAAGCTCCTGCTTGGCTTTTTTATTGTCCATCATCCAATAGCGTGTTGCATAGGGGATGACATTCGGGTGAATTGGGAAGGGCAATTTGAGAGCGCCAGCGACTTTCCCTGCAGCCCGCAAAGCGGTATTAGGGATCTGCCAAATTTTCTTGTGTTTTTGCCCGAGAATTTCGAGTGTCAGTTCGGCCAACTGTCGAACCGTGAGATTATCGCCCCCTAAAATATAGCGCTCGCCGATTTTTCCTCGTAACAATGCAGCCACAATGCCAGTGGCGACGTCTTCCACGTGTACCACGCTGGTGCCGCCCGAGCAGACTAAGACCGGCGAGCTCTTGGCGAAGTCGATCAGATTGCAGGCTGTGATGAGGTTCCAGTCGTTAGGGCCATAGACTTCACCAGGATTGACTGTGATAATTGGGTAGCCCATCTTCTCGACGGCGAGTTTGGCTTTGGAGTAGGGCAGTTGGTTTGGATTGAGCGTGAATACGCTGTTTTCGTTTTGAATTTGGGGCTCTAGGGTGCCATTGATTGCCGCGGCGCTGCTGACAAAAACCACTCGATTGATTCCAAGTTTCTGCGCGGCTGTGAAGACATTTTTGCTGCCATCGACGACGATTTCATGCATCAGTGGGGAAGCCAATTCACTCCAACTGGATAGGCTGGCCAGGTGAATCACTCCGTCGCAGCCGGTCATGCCGTTTAAAACAGAGTCAAAATTGCGGACATCACCCAGCACGGCCTCATAAGGCAGGCCTTCTAAACGCTTGGTGTCGCTTGTTTTTCGAAGCAAACAACGCACTTGATGGCCGTCTGCCAGAAGCTTGTTAACGACGTAAGAGCCAATAAAACCGTTTCCACCGGTGACAAATATGGGCATGGTTGGCTTATTGCATGATTCTCCTAAAAGTTGCAACTTATCAGGCTTCTTGCTAGTGTTCGGCCTGCTTATGGGTGCAAATTGGTTTCTTTTACAAGCGTTTGCGGTGGGTTTGGTGCTGGCGGTTCCGGTCGGTCCCATGGCGCTGCTGTGTATTCAGCGTTCGCTGCGATTTGGTTTCGCAACGGGTTTGATAACGGGTCTTGGAGTTGCAGCTGCCGACGGCATTTATGGTTTGGTGGGTATTCTCGGACTTTCTGTTGTTGCTGATTTTCTCATGCAATACGAGACGCTGCTCAAATTAGTCGGCGGGTCATTTTTGGCTTTTTTGGGAATCAGGATTTTACTCGAGTCTAATAAGATGAAAAAAACGGGTGGGGTGCCAGAGAGCAAAGGCTTGTGGGCGGCGTTTGTGTCGGCGTTTATTTTGACGCTGAGCAATCCCATGACGGTTCTGGCCTATGTCGCCGTGATGGCCGGGATTCAGATCAAAACGGCCGATTTCAAGCATGCTTGGATTTTTGCAGCGCCAGTATTTCTGGGGTCGTTTATCTGGTGGTTTTTCTTGACTTCGATGGCCAGTTTATTGAAATCACGATTACAGGATAAACACATGCATTGGATCGGAATGACGTCGGGGACGCTGCTGATTGCTTTTGCGTTGTTTGTCATTGGAAGTGCTCTATGAAGCCTGTTTATACGAGCGAAGATTTAAAAAATTACACGGAGTCATTGCCCGGGGCTTGGCCTTATACCCGAGGTCCTAAGGCGACCATGTACACGGAGCGACTGTGGACGATTCGCCAGTATGCCGGGTTTTCGACGGCCGCTGAGAGTAACCAATTTTATAAAACTGCTTTGAAAGCCGGTCAACACGGTTTATCAGTAGCGTTTGATTTGGCGACACACAGGGGCTACGATTCGGATCATCCGAGAGTCTCTGGCGACGTCGGCAAAGCGGGCGTGGCAATCAACTCTGTTTTGGACATGAAGCGCTTATTTGACGGCATTCCTCTCGATCAAGTGAGCGTCTCAATGACCATGAATGGTGCTGTTTTGCCCGTGATGGCGGCTTTTATCGTGGCGGGTGAAGAATCTGGTGTTCCTCGTCAAAAACTTTCAGGGACAATTCAGAACGACATTCTGAAAGAGTTCATGGTGCGCAACACGTATATTTATCCACCCAAGCCGTCGATGCGGATTGTGGCGGATGTGATCGAGTACTGCGCGCGTGAAATGCCTCAATTTAATTCAGTCAGCATCAGTGGCTATCATATTCACGAAGCGGGCGCGGATTTGGCTTTGGAACTTGGGCTAACGCTTGCAGACGGCTTGCAATATGTTCGGGTTGCCTTAGAACGGGGCCTTCAAATAGATAACTTTGCGCCGCGTTTGAGCTTTTTTTTCGCCACAGGCATGAACTTTTATATGGAGATCGCGAAGCTCAGAGCGGCTCGGCTTTTGTGGGCCCAGCTCATGCAGCCGTTCAAGCCTCAGAATCCGCAATCTTCAATCTTGCGCACGCACTGTCAGACCTCCGGTTGGAGCCTGACAGCGCAAGAGCCGAGCAATAATATCATTCGGACAACCGTCGAAGCCATGGCCAGCGTCTTTGGAGGCACGCAGTCGCTGCACACGAACTCTTTTGATGAAGCTCTGGCGCTCCCGAGTGCATTGTCAGCTCGGATTGCCCGCAACACGCAGTTAATCTTGCAGCATGAAACCGGGATTCCCAACGTCGTCGACCCTTGGGCGGGGTCGTATATGATGGAGACCCTCACGAACCAATTGGCCGAACAAGCCCGAGAGATTATTCAAAAAACTGAAGAATTGGGTGGCATGACTGAGGCCGTGCAATCCGGTTTGCCTAAACAGTGGATTGAACAGAGTGCTGCCAAGCGCCAAGCGCGTCTAGATTCTGGCGAAGAAGTGTTGGTCGGGGTGAATCGATACCAGTCGGAGACTCAAGAGGTTCCCGAAGTATTTACGGTTGATAACACGCAAGTCATGCGCGATCAGTTGGCCGGCCTCAAAAATCTCAAAGCCACGCGCGATGCGAAAGCCGTTCAAAAAGCGTTGGCAGCACTCAAAACAGGCGCCCAAAAAAATGCGAACTTGCTAGAACTGAGCGTCGATGCCATGCGGGCACGTGCGACACTCGGAGAAGTATCGGATGCTTTGGAACAAGTTTTTGGGCGTTATGAAGCCAGGACGAGTCTCGTGACTGGCGTATACACACAAGCTCTAGGAGACCCCGAAGAGCTGCAAGATTTTTTGAAGCAAGTCAAAGCATTTGCGAAAAAAGAAGGCCGGCAGCCTCGAATATTGGTCGCCAAGCTGGGCCAAGACGGCCATGATCGGGGCGCTAAAGTCGTCGCGACGGCGTTTGCAGATTTTGGTTTTGACGTAGATTTAAGCCCTCTGTTTTTGACCCCCGAGGAAGTGGCTCGGCATGCCATCGAGAACGACGTTCATGCCATTGGAGTTTCGACGTTGGCAGCGGGGCATAAGATTTTGGTGCCTGAGCTCTTGCAGGCACTCAAACATCAAGGGGCAGGGGATATTTTGGTGTTTGTGGGGGGCGTGATTCCTGAGCAAGACCATGATTTTCTATACAAACAGGGCGTTTGCGCGATTTTTGGGCCGGGGACCCCCTTGCTGAAATCGGCCCAGAAAGTATTAGATTGTCTATGCAATCGCTCGAATTAGCCCAGAAAGCCGCGTTTTTTGCTTTGGAGAAAAAAGCAGAAAAACCCCTGATATTAGATGTTTCCCAATTAACCAGTTTCACCGATTATTTTGTGATTTGTGAGGCTCCCAGCGAGCGTCAAACGCAGGCGATTGGCATGAATATCAAGGAAGAACTGGGGAAGTTGGGTAAAAAGCCCTTGAGCCTCGAAGGCTTTGAACAGGGTAACTGGATTTTGTGTGATTATGGCGACGTTGTTGTACATATTTTCTTAGACACCGTACGATTTCACTACAATCTTGAAGGCTTTTGGCACGAGGCGAAAATTATCCCGTGCGAATCTTAATCGCCACCGGGTTTGAGGCTTCGAAAGACCCATTTGAAATCCTTGCGCAGGATTATATTCGACGCACCCAGGCTTTGTTTCGGCCTGAACTCCGCCAAGTTAAGCCTGAAAAGCTGTTGGCTGTTTCAGAAGGCTATTTTAGGATTGTCTTGGATGAGAAAGGCTTGGAGCTTAATTCAGTCCAATTTTCGAAGCACATCCAGCGGTTGGTAGACCAATCTCAGTCGATCGCTTTTTTGGTTGGCGAGCCAAGTGGGCACCGGCCAGAAACGCGTGAAAAAGCGGATGCGGTGTGGTCTTTATCCCAGCTGACATTGCCACACAAATTAGCACTGTGTGTGCTGGCGGAGCAGATTTACCGGGCGGGCGAGATTGCGCGCAATGGGCCGTATCATCGGGTTTAACGCGTTAATAAAGAAACCCAAAGAAAACCAAGGGGATTGATCCCGGGGTGGCAGAGACCGTATCGTCCTTAACGACTATTGCGTTTTCGACGTGTGCGACCTGTTTTCGGGTTTTGTTTTTTCCGCCGATTTCAAACGTGAATGAGCCGATTTGGTAGTCGCCTTGTTTACTATGAAAAACGTCCAACTCCGAGTTTTTCGTTGCCTGTATGAAAGCCAGTTCGCGAATGGTTCCAATCACGATATCGCTCGCCAAATGGCTTCCCAGGGCATAATGAAAATTCGTATTGTTCAAAAATACTTTTTCAGGTTTGCGTAATCCCTGGTTTCCAGTTTCGCGCGGGTAGATTATTTCAACCAATCCGGTTTCTTGAAGCATGTTTAAGTAACTGGCGGCGGTTTTGTCATCGATTTTTAGGTTCTTGCCCAGATTGTAAGTGCTTATCTCTCCCGGTGGAATCGAGGCCAGATAATTAAGTATTTTACCCATGATTCTCAGACTGGATGTTTTTAGGTTGTAAAAATTACTAATATCTTCATAAATCGTTTTATCGATGACTCTCAGTAGCTTTTGGTAGTAAGACAGTGAATCTTCGGCGAGAAACGGATAGAATCCTTGTTTGAGATAGTCGTGAAAATGGCCCAACAAAGCTGGCCTTGCTGCCATCTCTTGGCTGATTTTCAAGTAATCTCGCATGAGCTCTTGGAATGAATACGAGGGATAGTCTGTATCCAGAGAGAAATTTAAATATTCTCTAAAAGACAGTCCCGGAAGGTGATATATGGCAGCTCGACGGGAAAGATCATAGCTTCCTTTGATGAGGTCTAGGCTCGAGCTCCCAGAAAAAATAATCTTGATATCAGGGAAGCCATCGTAGATGTTCTTGAGTTCCTGATTCCAATTTTCGTATTTGTGTATTTCATCAATAAAAAATGTCGTCACGGATCTTTTTAGATAAAGCTCCTCGATGAGTCCGTAGACAGTGTTTTCTTTAAAATAGATATGGTCAGCAGAAAAATAGAAGACGCGGCTTGAATCTGCATAATGGCGCTTGATGAGCTGCAGCAATAAAGTAGTTTTGCCTACCCCACGTGCACCGATGAGCCCCGTTAAACGATGATTCATATTAAACTGGTTATATAAAAAACGATGATGACGCATGCTCGTTTCGCTGAGGAGCCGGTCAAATATCATTTGCAAAGAATCTAGCATCTTGCCCATCCTAATAAGCACTTTCTCGGAATAGGATCCGATAAAATAACCTATAACTCGGATTATATTCCGAGATCTAAGAAAATGCAAGGGTTTTAAAAAACTTTCCTAGAATCCAGTGGTTATCTCTGTTATTTTTGGGATTGCCGCTTTTTCATCCCACAGGCTGCTGCCAACTTCGGTGGTCATGCGCAAAAAGCCAGCAGGCAAATCAGTGCCTGCTTCTATTTCGAATTCAGGCAGCTGTCTAAGCTTTTCAAGTGAGCTGATATTGGCTGCTTGGATTTTGAGCTTACGCCGTGAACGCAGCTTATTAATTGAGGCTTGCAAGATTTTTTCTTGATCAGGCTTGGGTAGCGTGAGTTTGCCCCCTAAAATTTTCTGCGAAATTTCATCGCTGAGCTGTTTGAGCTGGCCTTTTAAGTCGATGCAATATTTGGCACGTTCCACAAAAAGTGCGAGTGCCTGTTTCGAAGCTTCTGCGAAAGCTTGATTGGCACCTTCGATTTGGGCTTGTTCTTTGGCGCTGGCTGCCTGTTGCTTGCCCTCGGAGATGATTTTTTTGCGATCCTGTTCGGCTTGTGCATAGAGCGCTTCGATTTCTTGCTGCTCTCGATACAAGCTGCCTTTCATGATGGGCGATTTTTTGACAGGTGCGGTAGGTTTTTCGGTGCCTTTGATAATTTTGGCCATTAGAGTCCTAGGAGTCTCGTGATTTCTTCGACTTGTGTTTTGAGCTGGGCGTCTATAACACCCGATTCTGTTTGCAAAATAATGCCCTTGGAAACTTGTTTGTCTTCGCGAATATCGATGTCTTTAGCGCGCTGCATGAGGTTAATTAACTGCGTTTTGTTGTCACGCAAAATAGCCGCGTCAGTGGGGTTGGCGCGGATTCGGACATCTTGGGCTTCTGGGACGGTGTTCAGCGCCTCTTGAACAAATCGTAAGAGTGCACCAGGTGAAGTATCTAACTCAGCGCGGACCAATTGTTGGGCCGCGTCGAGAGAGCTTCTCAGTAAATCTTGACTGACTTCCGAGGCATAGAGTTCTTTGAGTTTGGTGAGTTTGGCTTTGAGTTGTTCTGCTTGTTGACCGCCTTTTTGGAGGCCTTCAGCACGTGCTTCTTCGATGAGTTTTTTGCTCTCGGTGCGTGCTTGGTCCAATTCGTGTGCGACTTCCTGCTTGGCCGCGTCTAATTTTTCGCCCACAAGACCTCCTCGGTGTTTGTTTGAATATTGGCTAATCTGGCCCAGGTAAACAAGAGGTCACTCAAGCGATTCAAATAAATAATTAGTTCGGGTCTGACAGATTCGCCGGTATTTTGAAGAGCAATCACTTGTTGTTCGGCGTTTCTTACGGCTGTTCGGGCGAGGTGATATCGAGCAGCAAGCTCACAGCCTGTGGGCAACACAAAATTCTTGAGCGTGGGTAATTGGGGATCTGCCTGGTCGATGAGATTTTCCAGCTGGGTAATTCGATCAGCGTTTAAATACGTATTTTTTTCGGCTTTATGGGGGACTGTGGCGAGTTCAGAGCCCAGGTCAAACAAGTCAGACATGATTTGGGTGAGTTCTGGCTGTTGGGCAAGCACGGCTGCAAAGCCGATGCTGGCGTTGGCAGCGTCCACAGAGCCGTAAGCGAGGACGCGTGGGTGAGCTTTCGAAACCCGTGCACCGCCAAACAAGTCTGTTTCGCCTAAATCGCCTCGTTTGGTGTAAATTTTCATGCTTGGGTTATTTAGCGCGAATAAGCCCGGCAGTTCAAGTTGTTATTCATATCCATGCGATGGATAATTTTAGTTTTGTTTTCGAGTCTGGTGATGGCGCAGCCGTATGGGAAACCGCTGGCTCCGCTTTATGTGGATCCTTATAAAGAGGTGTTGGAAGGAGACTGGGTAGATTTAGCGGGAGCATCTCCAGCACAACAGCCAGCAACACAGGTAGCGCCACCTCCAGCACAACAGCCAGCAATACTGGTAGAGCCACCTCCACCTCCAGCACGACCCTCGAGCCCCGTCGAAAGAGCTTGGACATCGGCTGAATTACTTCCCTATGTGGTCATGTATGGCATTGCTTGTTTTGCGGTCGGCGCGTGTTTTGGTTTCAGAATACGATAAAAACTTGGCAGGACAAACAGCGTTAGTAACGTCCCAAAGCTGAGGCCAGCAACGAGCACCAGCCCGATGGCTTGCCGGGCTTCGGCACCAGCGCCCGAAGCAAATACCAACGGGATCGCACCCATCACCATGGCGCCCGTGGTCATTAAAATAGGCCGAAGACGCATCGATACAGCTTGTTCGATAGAACCTGTCTGATTGGCAAAATCCACCAATAAGATACCGTGTTTGGCAATCAAACCAATCAGCGTTATCAAGCCAATCTGACTAAACAAATTAAGCTCGTGGCCCGTCACCCAAATAAAAAACAACGCCCCAAAACTAGCCAGTGGCACGGTCACCAAAATAACCAACGGATCCAAAAAGCTTTCAAATTGAATCGCCAAAATGCCGTAAATAAATATCAGCGCCAAAAGCAGCAGCAAAATAAACTCACCCGACGCGTCTTTAAGATTCTTCGCAGCTCCCAAAAGCGTGTAGCTGTACCCTGCGGGCAACTCCGCCTGCAGTCGAGTTTCTAGATAGCTCACCGCGCTGCTTAAATCCTGACCCTTGCCCAGCTCGGCCATCAGTGTTCCCGAACGCATGCGGTTATGATGCGCGAGTTCTTTGAGTTCTGCGATGGGAATGAGCTCCATAAACGCACTCAATGGGACACGCTCGCCGAGCGCGTTGATAATTTCAACCTCGTGCAGATTGTCAGCCACTGGGGTGCCTTTGAGATGCACTTTGTAGCGTAAACCATCTTTAAAAAATTCCATGGCCTCGTTGCGATCAAATAAAGTACGCATGGCAGTGGCTGTGTTGGCCATTGAGACTTCTAGCAAGGCCATTTTTCGGTCGTCGATTTTTGCTTTGAACCCGGGGAAGTCCATGTGGAGCGTATGCGAGATATTTGTTAAAATTTGATCTTGACCCAGTGATTTTTCAAGATGACCGAGCTCATCGCTGAGAGCCTCATAGGAGTGGGTGGTTTGGATGGCGACCGAGACCGCAGAGCCCTGTATGTTTTCTTCCATGCCAGGAAGACCGGTATCCCAACTGATAACATAGGCTGTGACAGACGGAATAGATCTAATTTTTTCTCGGAGTGTGCTGGCAATTTGCAACGAAGATTGCGAACGCTCGCTGTAATCTTTAAGTGGCATCGCGATGCCAGTACCCCAGATGTTGTTGGCAAATAGGAGGCGCTTTTCGATGGTGGGTTGTTTTTCAACGATCGATTCAATCTGATGGATATAAGGCAACAGCGTTTGAAGCGTGCCGCCAGGGAGAGGCTCCAGGTGAATGCTGACAAAACCACGGTCTTCCAGCGGCATCACGCGTTTGGGGAGGGCAATATAGAGCGTGACGGTGAGGGCGAATAGAATAAGCGTGATGATGGCGAAAATCCCCTGCCGACGCCAAGGCTTCCACCGATGCCAAGGCTTTGGTGGACAAGCTGGCTTTGACTCCCGAAGCAATCTTGAACACATGAGCGGCGACAGGGTGAGCGCTACAAACCCCGACACAAACACAGCAGCAGCAAGCGTGACGGCAAACTCAACCAACACCTGACCCACCAAACCGCCCGTCAAAGCAATCGGTGTAAACACGGCCGCCAGCGTGAGGGTCATGGCCACAATCGAAAAAGCGATTTCTCGGCTGCCTCTGAAAGCGGCTTCAAATGGCGAAAGCCCAGATTCTATATGCCGATGAATATTTTCTAAAACGATAATTGCATCGTCGACGACTAGACCCACAGCCAAAACCAACGCCAACAACGAAAACGTGTTGATACTAAAGCCGCAAAGCTTCACAAATGCCAACGCCCCAATCAGCGAAATCGGGATGGTCACCAGTGGGATGAGCGTGGATCGAACATTGCGTAGGAACAAAAATACGACGAGCAAAACCAAACCGCAGGCTTCTAAAATGGTGAACCCCAAGCTTTTGAGCGAACTCTGGATAAACTTGGCCCCGTCGTATTCGATTTGAAGCGTCACTTCTTTGGGTAGGCTCGCTTGAAAACCCGGTATGGCCTGTTGAACGGACTGCGATATTTTCAGTGGATTTCCTGCACTTGACTTCACCACTTCCAAGAACACAGCATCTTTTCCGTTGATTTGGTTGATGGTTTTGTCGTCTGAACCGAGCCACACTTTGGCGAGGTCTCTCAGTGATATAACCGTGTCTTCTTGCTTTTTGACAATCATATTTTCGAAGTCACTCGGGTCTTCGAGCGCGAGCCTAAAAGTAATAGGGATTTCACCTTGAAAGCTGCCTGCTGCAAGAGATACTTGGTTTTTTTGCAGCGCTGAAACCACTTGGTCGGGGCTGATATCATAGCCCGCCATTTTGAGGCGCTCCAGCTGGATTTGCATCACATAAGGCACACCCCACACTTTGATTGAAGAAACACCGGGAATGCTTTGAAGCTGATTTTTTAAATAGAGATTGGCAAAATGCGTCAGATCATTCGACTGGAGGGTGCTGCTCTTTAAAGACAACCACATGACCGTATTTTGTTGCTTGCCTTCTTGGTCAATAAACGGTTCTTTGACTTCTTTAGGCCACAGGGGTTTTACGCGCGAAACACGATCCCGGACGTCGATGAGCGCGGTTTCTATCTTTGTTCCTGGCTTAAACGTCATCCAAGTTTCGCTGTAGCCGTTGCCAATACTAGACGTGACGGTGTCAATGCCAGGTATGCCCGCAAGCTCTTCTTCCAGAAAAAAAGTGATATCGCTTTCCATTACCTGCATGCTGGCGCCGGGGTAAGTGACGCCGACTTTGACTTTGGGCACAGATATTTCTGGGTATTCTGAAATATTCAAAGATCGATAGGCCAGAAAACCAACCAACAAAACAAAGCAATTGAGTGTGATGGCTAGGACGGGGCGTTTAATAAACAGGGTCGTCATGGGAAATCCGACTTTGACCACGCAGGATCACCACGTCGCCGATTTGAAGGCCGCTTAAAATAGCAATTTGTTTTTTAGCACGCTCGCCCGTCTTGACGGGTGTTAAAACGGCCTTTTTGTTAACGACTTTGTAGACATAAGAAACAGAGTTTTTCAAAAACACGGCTTCGCTGGGAACGGCAATCAATTTTTGCTCAGCCTTGAGAGCGATTTCAACGGGGACTTTGGCGCCGATAATACAGCCTGGGCATTTGTCCAATCTAGCCTTGGCGTAAGCCAAATGCGTTTTGGCGTCGAGCCTGTTTTCAAGGGAGCTTAAAGTAGCCTGCTGGTTTTTGATTTTGAGCTTTTGGCCGATTTGAAGCTCACTGAGTAAACTCTCTGGAACCGAAAAATAAACCGTGAAATAGCTCGTATCGTAGACAGCGACGACCGCGCTGCCCGAAGCAACATAGCTGCCGATCTCGGATCTAAATAAGCCACATTGGCCATTGAATGGGGCTTTAAATTCAGTGCTGGCGAGTTCGTGTTCAATCTGGTGGTAGTTTTTTTGGGCATCGGCTAATTCGTTTTGCGCTTCTTCTACGTCTTTGAGACTTAAGTCGCCTTGTTCGTGGAGTTTTTGTACACGTTTGAGACGCGTTTTTTTATTGTCGAGGCTGATTTTACTGTCTTTGAGAGATTTTCTCAAAGCCGATTCGTTGTCCAGCGCCGCGAGTATTTGGCCTTTTTTAACCGGCGCGCCTTCTTCTGCAAACACATGCGTGAGAATGCCAGAAGCACCAGCTGTTAAGATAGCTTCACGGTGAGCTTTGAGCGTTCCAACGAGTTGCACAGGCTGTGTGAACGCCGTCTCTTGGACGGTATAGGTCTCGACTTTTTTGGGCTCAGCTGCGTACAAACAAAGGCTGAGCAAAAAAAATAATATACGCATCTAACTTCCTAAATATTGCTTGAGCAAATTCGTTGCTTCGACAGGGTCTGCTTTTCCCTGCGTGAGCTTCATGATTTGTCCTACTAAGAATCCAAAAACCTGCTGTTTACCCGCTTTATATTTTTCTACTTCGGCTGGGTATTGAGTGCAAACGCTCTCTACTAATTTCTGTAAAGCACCTGTATCGCGCTGCATTTTCAGGCCCTTGGCTTCTACAATATCGCTTGGGCGTGACCCTGGGTTTTTCAAAAGCTCGTCATAGACTGTCTTAGCAATCGTTCCTGAAATCACGCGGTCATCGATTAACTTGACCAGTTCAGCCAATTGAGCGGCTGATATGGCGATATTGAGCTGCATTTCGTTAATAATCCAGTTGGCGATGGCTTTAGCATTGGTATGCAGAGCCAGCGCTGCTTCGAAATAATCAGCGATATTTTTTTCGACCGTAAGAACACCGGCATCGTAGGCATTCAAACCCAGTTTTTCTTGGTAGCGCTTAAGTTTTTGCAAAGGTAACTCAGGCAAGTTTTGTTTGATTTTTTCTACTTGGCCGTCTTTGAGCGTCAGGGGTAATAAATCAGGATCGGGGAAGTAGCGATAATCATGGGCTTCTTCTTTGCTTCGAAGCGGCCTCGATTCTTTGCGATTGGAGTCCCAGAGGCGTGTTTCTTGATTAATGGCCCGGCCTGCTTCGAGTTCCAAAACTTGTCTTCGAGACTCAAACTCAATCGCTTGGCCTAAAAATTTAATCGAGTTTAGGTTTTTGGTTTCGGTTCGGGTTCCTAGTTTTTCAGCGCCGATTTGACGCACAGAGACATTGGCGTCGGCACGCATCGAGCCCTCTTGTAAGTTGCCATCGCAGATTTCTAAATAAGTGACCAATGCACGGAGCGCCCGATAGGCTTCCATGGCTTCTTCGGCCGATCTCAAATCGGGCATTGTGACGACTTCTAACAAGGGCGTTCCAGCGCGGTTGTAATCTACGAAACTGGAGTTTCCGCCTTCGACATGGATATTTTTGCCGGCGTCTTCTTCAATATGAATGCGTTCGATTCCAATCGTTTTGAGGCCTTCGGAAGTTTGAAAACTGAGTTTTCCATGGCCACAAATAGGCTGGTCGTATTGGCTGATCTGGTAGCCTTTGGGCAAGTCCGGGTAAAAATAATGCTTACGCGCAAACACACTGGTCGAATGAATCTCGCATCCCAAAGCCAGCCCCAATCGGATGGCAAAATCAACGGCTTTTTGATTGAGGACAGGCAATACGCCAGGCAGAGCGATGTCTACCGCGTCGACGTTGGTGTTGGGCTCATCCCCGTAGCGGTTGACAGCTGGGGAGAATAATTTGCTTTGGGTGAGCAGCTGAACGTGGCACTCAAGACCGACGACTACTTCGTATTCCTTCATACGCACGCTCTACGTCTTTTTGTAACTCTTGGAAAGAGGCGTTCGCTGACTCGGGAAGTGCCAAAATGATCAAGTCGCGCTTTTCGAACATGAAAGCGTGTTCGCGGGCAATGTGTCTTAAGCGGCGTTTGACCAAGTTCCGGGTATGGGCTTTGCCAACGTTCTTGGCTACCGTAAAGCCAATGCGGCCCATGTCTCGGACTGGTTTTGAGATCAAAACAACACGGGCAGCCTTGGAACGCTGCCCAACACGCTGAAGGCGTAGAAATTCATGGCGTTTTTTGAGACGCCTTTGAGGCTTATTTTTGGTAGGCAGAAGGCACCAGGCGTTTGCGGCCTTTGGCGCGTCGTCGCTTCAAAACATTGCGTCCGCCGGCGGTGGCCATACGAGAAAGAAATCCATGATCGCGTAGCAACTTAATGCGGCTGGGTTGAAAAGTGCGTTTCATAAGTGCTGAGGATGCTTGACTGTTTGGGGGGATTTGTCAAGAACCTGTCAGGATGCCCTAAACAACCTCTTGAAAGATTGGGAAATGCCCGATAGTTAAAAACAACAGGAATGGTGGGTGTAGCTCCAGCCTACGCTCTTCGAGCTTCGGCTGGCAAGTAGCCAGCTGAAGATCGATTAGAGCGAGGCTGTCCACCGAAGCTTCAGCGTAGGTGGAAGCTGAATCAAAAACAACCTCTTGAAAGATCAGGAAATGCCCGATAGTTAAAAAACAACAGGAATGGTGGGTGTAGCTCAGCTGGTTAGAGCACTAGGTTGTGGCCCTAGGGGTCGAGGGTTCAAATCCCTTCACTCACCCCATTTTGTTTGGTTCTTTGTGCGCTCGTAGCTCAGCTGGATAGAGCACCGGATTTCGATTCCGGGGGTCAGGAGTTCGAATCTCTTCGGGCGCACCAACTGTTCTCTTCTTTAATAATTTTACCATCTTCTAGTGTAATGACTCGATCGGCTTCATAACCGAAAGTAGTGTTGTGCGTTGTAATAATAATGGTCAGCCCTTTCTCTTTGACCAGCTTTCTAAAAAGCTGAAAAATCGCTTCCCCCGAGGCTCTATCCAAATTCCCGGTCGGTTCGTCTGCAACCAGGATTTTTGAATCCATAATCAACGCACGCGCGATGGCAACGCGTTGCATTTGCCCGCCCGATAGCTCATTGGGGCGATGGCCGGCTCGGTCACCTAGCCCAACCATTGCTAACACCTCACCTGTTCTAGCCGGGTTTGGCTTTCGCATGAGAAACAATAGGGGTAGCTCGACGTTTTCAGTGACTGTCAGAGTCGGCAGTAAGTGAAATTGCTGAAACACAAATCCCAGAGTTCCGCGCCTGACTTCAACTAATTGATCTTCAGAGAGCCCTGCAACCGATTTACCAGCTACAAACAGGGTTCCTTCCGTCGGCGCGTCCAAGCATGACAGAAGATTAATCAAGGTCGTTTTACCGGAACCAGAAGGTCCCAAAATCGACACCATTTCGCCTTGTTTGATGGCAATATCAACGCCATCCAGTGCTTTAACCGTCTCGACTCCGCGCTGATAATAGCGCTTTAGTCCATGTCCCTCGATGATCATACCGCCCCCTCTCGAATGGCATCCACAGGTCTCATGGAGGCAGCTCTCCAAGCTGGATAGAGGCCACCCAAGAAGCCCAGTATCACGGCACCCAACACGGCATAACCAAGGACTCCTGGTGTAATATTAACGATTGAACCATTGACGCCCAGATTGGCCAGTGATTTAATCGCCTTCTCGACAGCCCCAGTTCCCAGCATGGCTAACAAGCAACCCAATAGGGCGCCCAGCAGACAAATGACCAGGGTCTCAAGCCAGATGAGCTCAAATATATCACGCCGTCGGGCCCCCAGTGCTTTCATAATACCAATCTCGCCAGTTCGTTCATACACCGACATCAAAATCGTGTTAATCACGCCAATCAGGGCCACAATGACGGCGATGGCGGCAACCGCTGCAATCATGGTTTGCGCGGTAGCGACTAATGCAACCAGCGTATTTTTGACTTGCTGAAGACCGACGACCTGAACTTCAGGCAATTTTAACCATCGACTTTCAAACTCGTGCATTTTGAACTGATTAAACTCTTTGAGCTTAATCCCCAAAATCGTGAGTTGGTTTGGCCGGTTAAAATACTCTCGTGCCGTATCAATCGGCATAAAAACCGTGCCGTCGTCTTGTGTGCCGGTTCGTTCAAGAATACCGACCACTTTGAATTCATGACGCACCGGTGTCATGCTGCCTGCAGGTGTTATCGATGCGTAAAAGATATCACCCACTTTACGCTGTTCATATTCAGCAGCCTCGAACCCAATGACAACTTCGTCTTTGCTTCCTGCTGAAAACCAACGGCCTCCTTCGAAACCAGGTCCACCCTTAAACTTCATCCACGGCTTCATGGTCATAAAGCTGGGTGCATCGATTCCGCTGATAATCGTGAAGCTTTTTTCTTGAGAAGCCTCATCGCGAATTCCACTGCCTTCTTTTTGAGCAATGCCCACAAAAATAGGTGTGATGCTTTCGATGTCTGGATCGCTTTTGACCTTGTCATAGGTGTCGCTGGGTAAATAGATTAAACCTGTTCCGCCTTTCAGCATCATGGTTGCAGCTTCATAGGGGCAGCCTTTGGCCATAATCATGACTTGAAAGCCGAGCATCTCAATGCTTTTGTCAATGGCTCCTTTGTACCCCAACATGAATCCACCGAGCGAAACGGCGACGGCGACGGCGAGAGCAACTCCTGAAATCGTCAATGCTGTTCGGATCATGCGTCTTCGGAGGTTCTTAATCGCTAAGCCGATAAATCTTGTGAATTGAAACATCTTTTTCCCCTATTCAAACCGCACAGCACTGGCCATAAATTGGTATCCCTTGTCATAAGGCACTGTCCGTCCTTCTACGCGTACCGGACGACCGTCCCTGCCTCTGGGGGCGTTCATGGCTATGTCGGCTAAATCAACCCGAAGTTCCTGGGACCCAACCACGAAGAAAAAATAGCATCCCATGGTGGTGCACTGCTGGGCGACTTGGCCCTCGAGAGCGACTGTTTGATGAAGATAATTTTCTGGATGCTGAATCACGTCAAGAATCTCAGCATGAGGGGCCTTGGTGAATTCGCCGAATTCTACTGGAGCTGAAAACCAATTCCAAAGTAGAATACCGCCGACCACTAAGATAATGCCGCACAGGGCAAAAATTACTTTCATTGTTTGGCCTTTTGCTTTGCCCGTTCAAAAAAGGGCTCAAATTTTCTGTCATAAACAAAGAAATCCAACAGCAGCAGATTCTTTCGGATGCCTCGAATGGTCGCATCGTAGTCCTGTCGGCCACTGGGATCGATTTTCGGCGGCGTTATTTTTGCAATTTTATCAACAGATGTTTTAGATTTGGCAGCTACATAATAATCGTGCTTATAAAAGTCAGCCAGGCTTACCCCATCGAATTGATTCCGAAATTCTTTACTTCGAAGTTGATCAGCAGCGGAACTTTCAAGGCGCTGAAAAAAGAATTTTTTGACTTGAGCGCTAGCAGGATCAACCGAGAGAAATACTTGAATCACGCCGCCTTTGCCTGGAACATTCACACCGTGGACCAGGCCAATTTTCTTAGAATTTTTAAACACATAATAGATAGTATAGGGCGTCTCATAGGTTTCGTAGATGGGATCTAAATCACTGCCTAGACGCTCCCGAAGGGCCTGAAATTGCGCCTTCCCGTCGGCCAGTTTGGGAAACTCTTTGAGGTCTTCTTTGTAAGAAGTCATGTCTGGAAACAGATACTTCAAATCTTCAGCTGGGTTGCTCAGCGTGCAGCCAATGGCAAAAAAAGCAGCTCTACCAATACCAATAATACTGAAGCGTCCAAATGACATGTCGATCTCCTGTCTGTTTCGCGAATTGAACTTCACAATTGAGCTTAAGCCATTGGAGGTTCGAGTTGCTCACATCATTATTGATATACCAAGTTGCTTCAGCCAGAATCGATGAATCTGTTGAACTGGGGAGGTGTTGCTGCCAGAACCAACGCAATTGCGATGCCACTCCAAAGCGACGCGAAGAATGCAGATAATCAAGTTGATAAAGCTGAGCCACCACTGCATCTAACGCATCTTGACCCGCACTGACTTCAGAAGTCAGCGTTAAAAGTCCGGATGGAATGGCTCTTCGATAGCGCGCATCCAAACCACCTCGTAACGTATTTATAATATTAGGACTCAGCCGCTGTCCTCCCATAAACGACGCGCCAGCTTCTAATCCATAGTTGGATAAATATTTATTGGCCAAGCCCACTCTGGCAGCGCCGAGCCCGCTTTGCCCGTTGAAATTGATGCCATATCCTGAGCCCAATAAATAATAAACATCATAGCGAAGGTCTTCGGTCAGAATCCCCCAAAAGCCAGTGTACCAGTCGCGTTCGAATCCGAAATTGCGTTCGTTTGATAGCTGTAAAATCGTGCCATGGGTATCCGTCTGCAAATTGAGTCCGAATGGAACATAGAAATGCCCAAGTCTTAAGTTAAAGCGCCCCACGCCGCCAAAGAGGCTGTATAAATCGGCATAGGCATTGTGATATTCAAACACGACAC
Organism: Myxococcales bacterium; assembly: GCA_023248545.1. Taxonomy (GTDB): domain Bacteria; phylum Myxococcota; class UBA727; order UBA727; family JABDBI01; genus AER2-1. Next base: position 61,619 of record JAHFEF010000010.1, read on the forward strand.
CCTGGCGACTCTTCCCTTCGTGATCGTTAGGAGAATCCGTAAAGCCTTCACGCCAGACGAGCCGGCCTTGAAAATCGATTCCCAAAAAAGTCTTGGTTTCAGTCGAGAACTTTTTAAGGACTTCAAATCCGGCAGACTGCCGACTTGAAAGCCAACCTGAATCCGTGGCGCCAAACTCAGACATGAGTTCTTTTCTGAAACCGAAATTATCGGAGAAAAATCCTGTTGGTTTAGTTTCTGGGGTCTCTTTAGGCTTTACGTCTACAAAGGGATCTGTCTCCGCACCCCAGGCTGCGCTGATGACACAAAGAAAGAAAATCAAGACTTGCACGGTCCGATGATTGCATAGACTGGGATTTATTTGTTAGAGAAAAGCTTTTCTCTAACAGGGAAGTTTTTAAGCTACGTCCTGGTTCCTGATTTGAGGAGAGATCCACCATGAAATTTTTGTTTATAAGTTTTTTACTGGCAAGTTCGTTATGGGCCGTTCTAGAACCTGAACGTTGTTACGAACATGAAGACGGACACATTTTTGCGATTCGTAACCCAAAACCGGATCAGTATGAGCTCATCGTGTTTACCCTCGGAGGACCCATGAAAATGGTGCTGAAACTGGTCAGCCGAGCGAGATGTATGGACTGCAATGAAGATGTCTTTGAAATAACACACCAACCAACAAACAAGATAACCTTCAAAGGAAAATGCTCAGACATCGTGGATCCATACTCTGAATCTGGTACTGTGAACGGAGAATCCTATGTTCGAATCAAGTGTCCGAAATCGGAATAGGCCTATGAAAAAGTTCCAAACGATTTTCTGCCTTGTGTTTTTGGTTGCTTCCACCAGTTTTGCAACAGAGGCTCTATTGCAGGCGGTTATACGCCAGGAATACCTGAGTGTTAAGTCTCTTCTTGAAAGAGGCGTCACACCGAATTGGACCAGCCCAGATGGTGTCATGCCAATAGATTATGCAACGGGCGATTATCTGATTTTATTGCTTCGGCATGGAGCTAGAACAGAAGGTGGGAACCGGGGAGACTATTATGCACCTACGCCATTAATGAGGGCTGCTGGGGAGGGCCGCCTCCAAGATGTTCAAGCTCTATTGGAAGCCGGTGCAGACCCCCGGCTGGTGAGACGGAACGTTACTGCTCGAGGTTGGTTAAATCGTAGAGTGGCTCAACGTACAGTAACTGATGCTGCGCTCGATAATGTCGCTACAATTCGAACAATTCTGCAAGGCGCTGAAGAACTATGGGATGCTGGTGAACCAATCAGGATTCAAGCCACGCTGCAACGTATTGCTGAACGATTGATGCCAGCTGCTCCAGCAGTAGTTGGAACGGTGGTGCCAACAAATGCAACAACTACACGGCGTCAACCTGACGTAGAGGCCCTTGGGATTCCACCAGTTTTATGGGGTGGTTCAGAGAAACAAGCCACTCAATAAACTCGACAGCATCGACTGATTGCTTCAGATTTAAATCGGCTGGAACATCTGCTGGGCAAAGTCCGTTGAATCGTTATGCTCAAGTCTAAAATTTTGGTATTATGGATGGTGGTTCAGGTAGGCTGGGTCCCTGTTGCATATGCTCAACCATCTTGCGCAGCGAGGCTTTGTTTTGATGTGGCATATTGGGCCTACTTACTGGGGGATTTTGCCGTTAATTTTTTAGCATCGGGGACCTCTTTTTTGGCGGTAAGAGAGATTTCTGATGATCAAAACAATGCAAAAACAGAATATTTAGTTTCCGGGGCGATGTTTGGCTTGTCTACAATAGCTTCGGGTGCTGTTTTATTTGGTGGCAGGAGAAGTATGTCTGGGTACTGTTCACCGTGGATCAATCGAGCTGTCTTTCTGGGTTTTGCTGCTACAGCGTTGTTGACTGCTGCGATTGGTGCTGGAACCAACTTGGCAGCTTACGGCTCTGTTGGAAACGCATCGTCTTCGATGGTGTCTTTGTCTCACTGGTTGAGTTCGAGTGCCTTTCTCGGTCACGTACTGCCCATCGTGATCTTGATTGGACAAGTATGGAATGCAGCTATAGCACAGCAACATGAACAGGTTGTTTGATAATATTTGTGCGCCCTACAAGATTCGAACTTGTGACCCCCGTGGTCAGGGTCTTTTCAACGAAGAAGCTGATATCCGGGCCGCTGATTTGTGTGTCGCCGACGGTGAATTCAGCGACGCGGTTGCACAGGGGCATGTCTGATCATAAGACATGCCGAGTTGACTCAGTTCTTTTTAAAACTGTTTGCAGTTCAAATTAACAGTTCGGCCACCGCAGTCCACTGTGGGTTTTGGGCTAATTTTAATTTCGAAATAGACTTGGAGTGCACCCCTAAAACTGGACACCTAGCTTAAGGAGTCGGGCCCGGATGAGTGCCTATTAGACCCCCGCAGCGCATCTGCTGGGGATATGATAGGAGTTCATTTGTATGGGAAAGATAACCAAGGCTTCTAAACCAGCAGTCTCTAAAGACTATGATTCTGTCTTGACTGACGTTGTAAAAATTCTTGAAGAGGCCAGGCATTCAGCGGTTCGTGCGGTCACCTTAGCATCTAACGCCCAATGCAGGGCGTAAATGGGGCATACTACCACACCCTCAAAAAACCCTTGAGTCTCAAGCTCCTGCCTTAATGCAAAGCCAAAATTGCAGCATGGGCTCTATAAGCATGCGGAGGTCTCATGAAAACCCACGCAATTATTTTTTTGGCTTGTCTCACCGGTACCGCTGCTTTATCAAATGGTTTTAAATACGAATGTGAGCTGTTCGTTCCACCAACGGCCAAAACCATGGAGCCAGAACAGAGAAGCGCAGTAATAACTTTTGATAGCGCAACCCAAACGGAGAAATTTTTGACGGAATTCCTCGGCTATGGCCTTGAGGTCTCAAAGGTGGACTACGTGTATGGTGAGGTATTGCAGATTTTTTTCTTTTCTGGATCGCCCGATGAAGGATCATTCGTAGGCATTGAGGTTCCTATGGGAACACCATGGGCGAGAGTCCGGACTCCGCAATTCCGCCGCTTAATTCAGGAGGTTACGGTGGATTGCCGTCTTGTCAAACACTTCACCACACCCCCAGAAACCCCTTGAGTCTCAAGCTTCCTGGTGCATCCAGCCGCCTACGCTTCAGCCACACCCCTAAAGCTTCACCTTCTTCGATCAGATACGAGTGTTTTAAGAACGTTAAAAATATTTGTGTTAGGGTTAATCTTCTTAGGGTTAATCTCCTTGTGGAAATATAATGATCCAAAAGTATCCTATCACGATATAATTCAACCGGCGATTCCACTTTTTGCCATGTTCGTGTTTGCCTTGGTTAGGGGCTTAAGCATGTCTGACGAAAAAGCACGACAGTCGATAAGCAAAATCCGAACTGAATATGAGAGGCTAATGCGAAACCAGTCCTCCTTGAGACGCTCCAGCTCGGCGTCCCACTTCTGTGCACGTGTGACCCAACTGTGCTCGCGCGACCAAGATTCAATCAGCGATTTACTTTTATCCAACGTCTCAGAGACTTTGCGCAACGAGCGTGGATGCGTATCGCGGTAAAGCACAAAGGCTTCAAAGGCCGAGCTGGATTCATCATCTTGGCATTCCCAGGGTTTCATAGCCGCAGAATATCAGGTGGTGGTGGGATTGAGGCTTTTTTAGAGAACATAAATTTGATACAATCTATCAACCCATGCTAAAAAAGTAATCAACCGCGGAGTGTAGAAAATGAATTTTGTCTTTTTTATTACAATTTATGCAATTTTTGCCAATTTAATTTTTGCGACACCAACAGGGACTGTGATTGAAAAACTTAGCGGTCCGCACTCCCTTTATTTCTATCCAAATGTTCAAGGGAAGCGAATCTTATTATTGGGGGATCAGCATACTCAAGGCGATACATGTCTGAAAAAGAACCCTGGAACAAATGTTAGTGAGGTTCAAAACTGGATCATGGAACTAGCCGACACATCACCAGAATGCCTGGATGTATTTGTTGAAACTGACTATCGCTCTTCTAATGCAGCACGAAATTTAAAGGTGAGAGAAAGTTGTGGGGATTTAAGATCATGCAGTTCTCCACTAAGCGCAGTGGTAAGCGCATTCGCTCCTTGCATCAAAGACAATTCCGATTGCTCGCAAAATCTACGCTACCATTACATTGATGTCAGATACATTAAAGGATTAATAAAAGATATCGAAGGGAAAAATCATTTTGCAACAGATCAATTGGTTGACTGCTTTGCTCGAATCACAAGGAACAACACCGAAGTCTATGACAAAGTAGAAAATGAACTTGGAAAAATTAATATGGGATCGGTGTCATTGTACCGTCTCGGCATAAGGCGAGACAGTAAGGACAGGAAAGAATTTAATAGCTTTTCCAGATTTCTATGCAAAGTTTCGAAAAATATATGTGACGAGAAAATATGCGACGAAACCTATTTAAATAACTACAACAAGATGGTCTGGAAAATATTAGCTAAAGAAATCGAAAAACTTACGCTTGATGGAAATAAATTCATAACAACTTTATATTCTTTATATGAATACAAATTCGAGCACATATTGATGACCACGATGGATGTCTATTTTATTGCCCGTCTATTTTCGAAATTTGATCTAGCTAAAATGGAACGATCCCCGGTGGGTTGTCGTAATCATAGATATGGCGAAATTAAGAATGCGGTTATTTATGCCGGTGCCGGTCACATCGATATCTATAACCGGTTTATTCAGAAATATTTTGACTTAAAACCTTCCATTTCGATTTCTCCAGAAGGGAAAAATCAATGCATGATTTTTGACAGACCCTTTGATTATTTTAAGCAAAATGAAGAGTCTCATTCAGAATCGCTCTAAATCTAGATTTCCCGGGATCACTTAAAAAAAACAGATTCACTTCTCTTTGAATCAAATAAACATAATGCACGCGGGGTTATTTAAGAGAAAGCGGGAATTTGGCTCCGACATAGATTTCCCCGCCTTCGCTAAAGCTTCGGCGGGCAGCCTCGCTCTAAATTCGATCTTCAGCTGGCTGTGCCAGCCGAAGCTCGAAGAGCGAAGGCTGGTGCGCCCTACAAGATTCGAACTTGTGACCCCCGGCTTAGAAGGCCGATGCTCTATCCAACTGAGCTAAGAGCGCGCGTGAAGAAATCGGGGTGACAGGATTCGAACTTGCGACTTCCTGGTCCCAAACCAGGCGCTCTACCAGACTGAGCTACACCCCGAGCCGTGCTTTTTCGAAATATTCTTATGCCTTATCTTGTTTCTCTAGGCAAGCGAAAGCTTCACGAGCGGCGTTTCTCACTGTCTCATCAGGATCTCCGGTCGATAGCACGAACAACCAGGGTAGGGCTTTGCGGCTTCCAAACTGCCTGGCCGCCAAAATCGCTTGGATACGCACCTCCGGTGGCTTCCTCGCTGAATACGCAATCACGGCGTCCAATGCCTTGGGGTCGGCAATTTGCGTGAGCTTAAGTAGGGCCGCATAAGCTTGTTTAGGGTCTCCGCCTTGAAGTTGAAGAATTAACTCAGGGACTTTTTTATCTGGCGAGCAGCTGCCTAAGCACAACAAGGTCAGCAAGAAAAAGTGCTGCAGGGCTTGCCACGCTGTGATTTTTTTCGCCCGAACTTGTTTGAGTAACCCCGGAAGCTCAGACTGAACTTTTGGATTCGATTTAAAATCAGCCAGTAATTTTTGCTGAGCGAGGTTCCAAAAGCGTTGTTCAAGCGATAAATCTTGTTTGGGTTGGGACTGTCGAAATGCTTGAATCCGTTCCCAGAGTGAATCTAGCCCCATGTGTTCTAATGCGCTGACACACACAACCGGCGTAGCGCGACCCATTAAATGCAAGGCGTTTTGATAGGCCAACTTGCTGGTCTCAGCTTGTTTTTTGAGATCGCCGTCAGATTTGTTTACGACAATTACATCAGCGAGTTCAAATAGGCCTCGCTTGATGCCCTGCAGCTCGTCGCCAGCCGCTGGTGGCAGTACCAATAGCAAAATGTCTACCAAGCTGGAAATGTCAGATTCAGATTGGCCGACACCGACGCTCTCCAACAAAATAACTTCAAAGCCAGCCGCTTCACAGACCAATAGGGCTTCTTCGCTGTGCGAAGACAGCCCACCCAAGTGGCCGCGCGCGGGCGAAGGGCGAATAAACACGCGGTCATTCTGTGCCAAGCGTTGCATGCGCGTTTTATCACCCAACACGCTGCCGCCGGAAATTTGGCTGCTCGGGTCAACACTTAAAACCGCTAATTTTTTAACGTGTTCGAGCAAATACAATCCGAAACTTTCAATGAGTGTGCTTTTGCCAGCACCAGGTGGCCCAGAGAGGCCAATTCGAAGCGTTGGTTTGCGATGGTCGAGCAGGTTATCCAATAATAAACTAGCCTGACGACGATCGCTGGGATTATCGCTCTCTACCAACGTGATCGCCTGCGAGAGGGCACGTCTATTTCCAGATAAGATTTGTTCAAGCACTCAAGAGTTCTTTATAATGCGAATTTTGGTTCACTGCATCTAAAAATTCTCTTCGGGCATGAAAGAGCCGGGTTCTGACCGTTGCATCGGGGATTTTTAAGATTTCGGCGATCTCCGGGGCTGTCATGCCCTGAAGGTCCGATAAAATAAAAACGATTTTTTTCTTGTCTGTCAGGGTCTTTAAGATTTGGCCAATGGCGTGTCTTTGGGCCTTGGTATTAAATTGTTCGTCAGGCGAGGATTCTGGCTGTATCCAAACGTATTCTGTGGCTTTGTCAGGGGACTCCGAGCTGTCCTCTTGGTGCACGCGAATTTTTCCGGTGCGTCTTAAGAGACTCAAACACGTGTGAATGGCAATGCGCGTGATCCAAGTCGAAAACAACGAGCGTTTTTCAAAACGATGCAGCGAACGCCAAGCTTCTAAGAATACCTGCTGCGTGGTGTCTTCTGGATCTCCTTGGCCATGCAGCATGCGTACACAGAAAGCATAGACTTGGTTGTAGTAGCGCCGATAGAGATTCGAAAAAGCTTTCGGGTTTCCCGTAATTGCTAGATCAATCCAAGATTCTTCTTCTTTGCGATCTATTTTTTGCATCTATCGAGTTATTGCGGCATGTCCTCGATTTTGGAGGCACAACGCGGGCAATGTTTTTCGGCCATCGCCACAAATCGGTTGACGTGAGCGTTGACCGGGTTTGAAGTGATTTCTTGTGGGGTTCCGATTTGAATAATCTGACCATTGTCCAGGATCGCGATGCGGTTTCCTAGCAACAGGGCTTCGTTTAGATCGTGACTTACAAACAGGATGGTTTTTTTGAGATCTTTTTGAAGTTTGAGCAGCTCTTGTTGCAGTTGAGCTCTGATTAATGGATCTAACGCCGAGAAGGGCTCATCCATGAGCAAAATATTGGATTCCATCGCCAACGCTCGTGCCAGCCCAACCCGTTGCTGCATACCACCGGAAAGTTCCCGAGGGTAACTTTTGCTCCAAGCTTCTAAACCCACGCGTTCGAGATTTTCAAAGACCAGCCTGGATATTTTTGCGGGCTCAAGATTTTTAAACTCGAGGCCCAACGCAATGTTATCGAATACGGTTCTCCAGGGTAATAGTGCTGGCGTTTGGAAGACCATAGAAATTTGGCTGCGCCTTAAAAACTTGAAATCCGTAACGGGCTGATTTTTGAAACAGACTTGGCCCCGAGAGACTGGGTTCAGGCCATTAAAAGCCCTCAATAAACTTGATTTTCCGGAACCCGACAACCCCATTAAGACCACGATTTCGCCTTCATAGAGACTTAAAGAAGCGCCTGAAACAGCCAGCGTATGCCCTGTTTTTTTTCGAATGGCTTCGCGGGTTTCTCCGGAGTCGATCATCGAAAACACCGACGCTGGGTGAGCCCCAAAAATAATATCAGCATTCTGAACAGACATCAGACTCATGGGGTTCTCCTGCTGCTTTGAAGGCTTCGATCTAAAATAATCGCTAAGATCACAATGGCGAGGCCGGATTCAAAACCCTGTTTCAAATTGACCGTATTCAAGGCTCGGACCACTGAAGTCCCCAGGCCATCGGCTCCCACCAACGCCGCAATCACGACCATCGAGAGTGACAACATGATGCACTGCGAGAAACCAGTTAAGATAGATGGCCAAGCTGAAGGAAGTTCTATTTTGAGAAAGCGTTGCCACTTGGAAGCCCCGAACGCATCACCGACTTCCAAGAGTTCTCTCGGGACTTGTGTGAGCCCCAAGTGCGTGAGTCTAATCGGCGCTGCAATCGCAAATATGAGTGTCGAGACCAATCCTGGCACCATGCCAAGACCAAATAGCATCAGGGTTGGAATGAGATAAACAAACGTCGGGACTGTTTGCATAAGATCCAACAAGGGCCTTAAACATTGATAGACCAATTTTTTGCGTGCGGCCAAAATACCTAATGGAACGCCAACCGAAAGAGAAATAAAAGACGCCAGCAAAACCAATACGAGTGTCTGAACTGTCTCGACCCAAAGGCCAAGATTTAAGATCACCATGAACCCAATGCAAACGCCAAAGCCCAAAATCATCGATCGACGCCAAGCATAAATTAATGCCGAGAAGAACAAAATTAATACCAAGGCCGGTATTCCGAGTAATCCATGAATAATCGATTGAATCAGCGATTCAAAACTCAGTGAGAAACTCAAAAACTCCTTCGAAAAATTGCGTGTGAGATAGGCGACCGACTGTTCAGCCCAGGCTCCGAGGGGAATGGCTTGGATTTGGGCACGCTCCGAAAAATTATTAATCCCAAATAGATACTTGGCGAATAAATCTGAATTTTGAATCCATTTTGCCGCCGGTTTCGTGTTTTTACCCAGCCAAACTTGGGCGGCTTTTTCAGGCGATAGCTTATCGTCCAAAATCAGTGCCATGAGCTGATTTTCTTGGGCAACTGTAAAATGTAGCCTTGAAAAAAATTGCGTGAGTTCAGGGCAGTCTGTAGATAAGTTCTTTCGTGTCAGCGTGTATACGCTGGCTTCACCCGAGCGGGCACCAAAATAGCGGTCTCCACCCGACAAATAACTCATTGGGATCGCCAGATTCATGGGGTGAGGGGCCCAGCCTAAAAACACCACCCAGTCTTTGCGCGCGATCGCCTGCTTGACACTAATTAACATGCCTTGCTCACTGGATTCGACGAGGTTCCAAGTTTTGAGCCCAAAAGCATTGTCAGACAGCATTTTTAAAATTTGTCGGTTGCCGTCGTTGCCCGATTCGATGCCGTAAATTTGGTTTTTAAAAAGTGCTTCATGTTTTTTCAGGTCTTCAAAAGATTTGACGCCTGCTTGATAAACATAATCTGGGACAGCGAGCGTGAAGCGAGCATGCTCTAGATTTTGGGTAAGCTGTTTGATGCTGCCGCGTTTTAAATAGGGCCTGATATCAGCTTCTTGGCTGGGCATCCAGTTGCCCAAGAAAGCATCGAATTGCTTGTTTTCGAGGCTGGCAAGCGCGACAGGCAGCGAAACCAAGGTGATTTTAGGCGTATACCCCAACGCTTTCAGCAACTCAGCCGCGACGGCCGTGGTCGCACTCACGTCGGTCCAGCCGATGTCCGCCAGTCGGACGGTTTGGCACTGTGGACTCGGTGCTGCCGAGATGGCCGAACCAAACAGCGTTAAGCATAGAAAGAGGGGGCTTGCCTGCCGAAGCCTTGGCGTAGGCAGGGGATTTTTGATTCCCATTATTATTGCCTCAAAATTTTCACAAGAAATTCCGTGTTATCCATGGGCTTTGCAAAAGCTTCTGCACCCGGGCCTGTTGCATAAACACCGACGTCTACGCCCGTGTGCATGGAGTATTTCTCTGTATAGATAGGGTAAAATCCAGAAGTCCATTGTGCGCTCGGAACGCAACCTGCTTGCCCTAGGCAACTTGTTTTCTGATCATCGATTTTGAGCCCACCTGTTTCGTGATCGGCTGTAACAATGAGCAGCGTATCCGGGTGTGATTTTGTCCAAGCCGTAATTTTCTGTACCATTCGGTCTGTTTCAGCCATTTCTTCTGCGAGTGCTTCATTGGCATTTTCTAGTTCGGAGTTTTTATGGCCGATCCAATCGACGAGGCCGCTTTCAATCATCAAGAAAAAGCCGTTGCTATTTTGGCTCAGGATATCCAACGCGGCTTCAGCGGTTTGGCTGATTTTTGGGAGGTCTTGGCCTGCAAAATAAGGATCAGTCGTGACTGCTAATGGCATAGCCGTTTTTCGATCATAGTGCCCGGGGATGAGCGGATGCATGCCGAAGCCGGCGTACACGTGGTCAATTTTTTGGCCTGATTGAATATCACGGACGAGCTGACGCAACTCAGTGCCTGATCGAACGACCTGATAGTTGGCTTTGGAGGCTTTGACTTGTGCCAGGTACTCCGGCTCGTCTGCGCCTGCGATCAAATTGGGCTGAGTTTGTTCTAGATAAGATTTTAAAATATCTTGGGTATCGCTTCGAAATTGGGCATGGGCCGCAAAAGCAGCGGGGGTAGCATCGGTTAAGAGCGTATTCGTGACAATACCCGTGCTTTTGCCCTCATCTTTAAAATACTCTAATAAAGTTTTGCCTGGACTAATGGCTCTATTTTTGACTTTTTGACCGGTGGCCATGGCTGTGGCAGCCGCTGCGCTGTCCGTGACTTCACCATCAATATTATGGGTCGTCACGGTGCTTTGATAGGGGAATTGCTCAAACGATAGGGGTTTATTGCCTAAAAACACCCGGCCGGCCTTCACTTGCTCGGGACCCATGCCATCGACAATCACAAAAATGATATTTTTAGGCTTTTGGGCAACGCTGGTGTGTTCACAACCGGGTAGAGCCAACAGGCAGAGGAGGCCTAGGAGGTGTATTTTCTTTTCCATGTAGTATACTAGAAATAGAGTTCATGTTTTGGAGCGAATAAATTTTGGAAACGGATTATTTAGGTCTTTTAATTGGAATTGCTTTTTTTGCGGGCGCAGTAGACAGCATTGCCGGTGGCGGTGGTTTGATCACATTGCCATCGTTGTTATTTGCCGGGGTTCCGCCGGCACTCGCGCTTGGCACCAATAAATTTTTGGGAACGTGTGGCGGCATCGTGGCCGTTTTCAATTTTGCGCGCAAAAAATTAATCAACTGGCGGTTATTTTTTGGAGCCGTTTGGCTGACTCTACTGGGAGGCTTTTTAGGTTCTCGGGCAATTTTATTATTCGACCCAGAGAGCATTCAGGTGCTTATTTTGCTGTGTTTGCCATTTGCTGTTGGCAGCTTATTTTTGAAACCGGTGGGCCACCAGGTTGCCAAAGTTGCGCATGAAAAACCAAAAACTGGCCTATTGGCATTGGGGATGGGTTTTTATGACGGTTTTTTTGGGCCCGGAACGGGGACTTTCTTAACCGTTGGGCTGCATCATGTACTGGGTTTTAATTTGGTTCACGCGACGGCATTGGCGAAGCCATTTAACGTCGTGTCCAGTCTCGCGGCGTTGGTAATCTTTGTGTTTTATGGCAAAGTACTGTGGAGTTTGGCGATTCCCTTGGCCATTGCCAGCATGCTCGGCAACTGGGCCGGCAGCCATTTGGCCATGAAACAGGGCGCTTTGCTGGTTCGAAGGGCTTTGCTGGGTGTTTGTATTCTTTTGTTTGTGAGTCTTGCCATCCGGCTTTCTTTGGTCTATGAGTGGCTTTCTTATTAGGAGTGATTAGAACACATGGCACGTACCTGTCAGCTGGCCCGCGAAGTCAAACGAGAAAAACTCATCCGTCAACACGATGAGCGACGCAAAGCGTTGAAAAAAGCGCAAATCGACCCCAATCTCTCAGACGATGAGCGTTTGGCGGCTCGTTTGAAATTAAACAGCCTTCCCCGAGATTCATCCATTTGTCGGTTGACCCGGCGTTGCCAGGCAACAGGCGCTGCGAGAGCTGTCTATCGTAAGTTCAAATTAAACCGAATCGCTTTTAGAAACATGGCATTGGCAGGTTTATTGCCGGGCGT
>JAHFEF010000024.1 GCA_023248545.1 Myxococcales bacterium
AAGGCTTGCGCCGGCAGGTTTACAGCCTGCTCCCATTGGCCGCTCGGGCATCCCTCCACATCAAAAACAACGCAATCAGTAACACAAAAACCTGGAGCCGGCGATGGGAATCGAACCCGCAACCGCCTGCTTACAAAGCAGATGCTCTACCGTTGAGCTACACCGGCCTCCACAATCGATGCGGCGGGGGAGACTCGAACTCCCACAGCTTTTGGCCACTACCACCTCAAAGTAGCGTGTCTACCGTTCCACCACCGCCGCGCCTATACCTAACGGCCCATGTCATGAAACAAGAGGGAGAAAGAGTCAAGCGGGGATTTACCCAAAAGACCGCTGGAGCCGTTCCCCGAATCTTTGGTTTAAATTATATTTCTCGGCATAATACTTTTCACTCCAGAGTCTCGCGGTATTTTTCAGCGAGGTTTCCACCCAGATTTTGGGGTCTGCATTTTTATCCCTGAGGGGACTTGCCATGGCTTGTTCCACGCATTGTATCAGGTTTGGCCTCCCCGAGAGACCATCCAGGCACGGGAACCGTTTGCTCCAGTTGTCGAAAACTTCCGGTGTGAGTTCCTGCAACGGTGATTTGGTGATTATCTTAGCGGGTACCCAAACCAAATCATAGGTCTTGAAACGCTTTTCGATATAACCTCGATGAATCAGCAGCCCGGCATCCACGAGCTCTCTGATCAATCGCCGGATGGTTCGCACAGATAGGCCCATTTTTTCAGACATCGTGTTCGGATTGGCGAGTACCTGAGGCCGCTTGGGGCTTGATACGCGAGAAAGTTCGATCCATAATAGCTTCGCAGATGGAGAGATTTTGGCTTCGAGAATGTGGACTGGAATTTTGATAAGACGGCTCATGATTGACTTCCTTCGCCGTCGGCACTATTGTACCCCGGCTATGAGAGTAGCTGCCGTTTCTAAGTCTTCGTTGGATCATGGAAACGGTATTTTTTTGCGGGCACCATGCCCGCAAAGCTTCAGTTTAAAACAGGTCTAGAGTGAAAATCATCGGTCATTAGGCGGATCTAAATCTATGGCAAATAGCTCCGGATATGCAGCGGGCTTTCTTCAACCAAGTCTTTGTCGACTTCGGTCAGGATGCTTTTTCGCGTCTCGGGATGAAAGTTGTTCCTGAGCAAGCCCAGAAATGCCGGGGAAGCGATCACATGCAGCTGCTGAAACTCAGCCTTTCGGTGGTGCAAATCCAAATGCTGTGCCACTTCTTTGGCGAAGTGCTCCGCCTCGTTCTTTTGCGGCAGCGTGTGCTGCTCCATCGCATAACGACCATAACCGTTGGAGCCAAACGACGTTCCAGGTTTGTCGCTCACCAAATCATGCCCATGCATGCGCGTCTCCGGATGCGTCAACACGGTTAACTCCGTCAATCGACCTTTGGCCAAACTAAAAATCCGAGCGATTGCTCCATTGGCTACCAGTACCCAGGTCTTTTTAAACTGCATGTGAACCCCCTGTTTGGACTATAGATGATCTTAGGATGAAACTGCAAAACTTAAGCCTCCATTTGGCACTGTTTACCATCATGATCTCAGGCCCGCTGATGGGCGCTTGGCATGTCCGCTTCATATTCGGACTCCTGCTGACCAGTTTATTCGCACTCGGCCTACACTGCTTATACAAAGTTCATACGAACCACACATTCACAACCGACTGGCTGGTGATCCTACCCGCCATCTCGATCTTGTTTACGTTCAGCATGATTGTCCCATTGCCAGTACCGCTGCATGCCATTTTGTCTCCAGACAGTTCTGCGGATTTGCAACACGCTTATGCGTTGCTCGGTCAAACCCCCAGCACATTTTTTTTGAGCCTTGCACCCCGTGAAACAGCTCTCAGAGGCATGCAACTGCTCACCGCACTGGCACTGTTTCTGGTGATCTCAGATCAAACCAAGCACCCAGAAGCGCAGAAAACAATTGAAAACTGGATTTTGATCGGCGCCTTTTTGTTCCTCCTCATGGCTCTGGATCATCAACCTCTGGAGAATCACAATCACGTGGCTCGCATTTTTGGTATTTTCTCGCTCTTGTGCGTGGCGGTTTTTCGTCCGAACGAAGGAGCCAAAACCTATGCCTTTGGGCTCGCAGCAATCTTATCCGGCGCAGCTGTTTACACGACGCAAAGCCGATGGGGCATGATCAGTTTCACGTTGTGTCTCCTGATATTTAGGAAATCCTGGCGCCTTGGACTAGGCATACTTGCCCTGGGACTTTTTATTGCTTCAGGATTGATTTGGGATCGCCTCGCTACTTTAACAGACCCCACCACTTACTGGGGAAAAATCGAGTTGCTTCAATGGGTACCCGATTTGTTGCGACGCCATTGGCTCAGCGGCATCGGCCCAGGAGCCCTCTCGATTGAATTTCATAAAAACGTCCAGCCAAATTTTCATGCAAACCCATTATTAACTTATTATTATTGGGTCACGCATTTAGAAAATACGACGCTGCAGACCCTCGTGGATCACGGCCTGATCAAAGGCCTGATCTTATGGGCATTGGCCATTTGGGCGTTTGTTCTCGTTGCCAAAACAAACTGGCGCTTGGCACCCGTCTTTCTATTCGTTTGGATCGGCGATTTCTCAGATTTCGCGTTTGAATCTGGAACTGTTTTATACCTGTGCACGCTGGCACTGGCCCTGTGTCCGATCGATCTCAAACTAAGAGTATCGCCACAAAAACTATCTAGCGTCTTTGCAGGCTCGTTGGCACTGGGCATACTGGCGACGTTCATGGTGTTTGGGCGCACTCATGTAAACTATTTAAATCCGGCCTATGCGTATGCACAACCTAAAACCGAAGCCTGGTTAAAATATGCACTCACGCGCAGGCCAACGCACTACCCAGCGCATGTCATGCTGGCGAGACTGTATTGGAATAGACATGACTATGAACAGGCATTCGCAGAATACCGCCTGGCTGCAGCCTCTAAGCCCGACTCTCTCGCAGGCCTTCTCGAAGAAATCGCTCCCATCGCGCCAACGTTGGAAGAACGTCAAAAAATACTTCCTGACAATAGCCCCGCTGCGCTCGAAGTTCTGTGCAAACCCTGGATCGAGAAAGCGCTGGCTGAAAAAGATCCAGAAGAAGCCATGATGGCTCTAGAGACGCTCCTAGGCGATCAATCCCCCGACGGTCAAGCCGCCGCTTGGTTTGCACAAATTCTCGCTTTTCAAAAAAGTCCCGAGGCTGCACTCAGCCAAAGCACTGGCTGGGAAAAAGAATTAACCGAGCCATGCCCCTTTTTGAACTGGCGCTTTCAAACTTTAAAACCAGAACAAGCCCTGCGCGAATTTGACCACATAAAACCATGCTTGAATGACTGGGAAGTTCAAAGGGCCGATTTATATGAACGAAGCGGTCAAACCGCCAAAGCGCTTGAAATCTTCACGAGCCTCGTGAAAGCCAACCCGAGCGATACGGCACTGGCGGCCAGAAAAAATGCGCTCGCCAAAAGTTTGCATGTGGAGCAGTAGCGTTTAGAATCACACCTGAGTTAGCATCGAAACTAGCCCATTCGTGTGACTGAAATGGGCGGAGCCTATGCACCGGATTCCATCATATGAAAACATCCATCCAAGGTTACCCTCGGCTCGGCAAGAAACGCGAACTCAAGTTTGCCCTCGAAAACTATTGGGATTCGAAAATAACGCTGAGTGAACTCTGCGACATTTCCAAACAAATCCAGTCTGACAATTGGAACACCCAAAGCAAACTCTCGTTCCAACCCGTCGGAGATTTCAGCCTGTATGACAAGATGCTCGACATGGCTGTCTTGCTCGGCGTGATTCCTGAGCGCTTTGCAAAAGCCGATTATTTCGAGATGGCCCGCGGCGCTCAGGCGCTTGAAATGACCAAGTGGTTCAACACGAACTACCATTATTTGATCCCAGAATTTGACAGCAACTTTCCAAAACATCCCGTCGACCACTCGGTCATCCTGAGCCAAATCGCCTGGGCCAAACAGTGCCAAGTCAAAAACCCCGTCGCGGTCTTGATGGGTCCCATGACTTTCTTGGCGCTGTCACGCGGCGCACAACAACCCGAAATTATTTTTGAGCGTTATGCAGACTTGCTGAACGCCATCGCCAAAACCGGCATCGATTGGGTCCAAATCGACGAGCCTATTTTAGCCACGAGTCAAAATCTAGACGCTCTCAAAGGCTACTATGCAAAGCTCACCGGGTCTCCTCTGAAAATTATTATTCAAACTTATTTTGATCACGTGGGTGAGCATTACACCTGGCTCAGAGACTTGCCGGTCGAAGGCATCGGCCTTGACTTCATCTATGGCCCCGAGAATTTCGATCTGATCACGCAACATGGCTTCCCTCATCACAAACTACTCTTTGCGGGTCTCATCGATGGTCGCAACGTTTTTGCTGCCAGCAAAACAGAAGTCGAACAGTGCACCCGATTTCTCCTCGAGCACATCCCCGAACAGCAACTCGTGTTATCGACTTCTTGCTCCCTATTGCACGTGCCCCTCACAATCAAAGGCGAAACGCATTTGCCACCCGGCCTCGCGTTTGCTGAGGAAAAAATCCGTGAGGTCTTGGGGATTCAATTCCACACCGAAGTGGCCACGAAGCCAAACCCAGCGGTGAGGCAGCGCATCGCGAACCACAAACCCGTCGAACGCAGCCCCTACGTCAAGCGCTCCGAGATTCAACAAGCCCATCTCAACTTACCGACCTTACCCACAACCAGCATCGGCTCGTTCCCACAAACCCAGGAAATCCGAGCGCTGCGCCACAAACTCATTCAAAAAGAAATCACGCCTGAAAACTACGACCAACAAATCCAACAGTACATCCAAGATTGGGTTCGCTGGCAAGAGCAAATTGGCATGGACGTCTTGGTGCATGGCGAGTTCGAACGCAACGACATGGTCGAGTATTTCGCCCAGCAACTCCAAGGGTTTGTGTTCACGCAACAAGGTTGGGTACAATCCTACGGCTCACGCGCCTACCGAGCACCGATTGTCTACAGCGATGTCTCGCGCCCCAAATCCATGACGGTCAAAGAATCCGTGTTTGCCCAAAGCCTGACTTCAAAGCCGGTCAAAGGCATGCTCACGGGGCCGGTCACGATGTTGAACTGGTCATTCGTGCGTCCAGATTTAAGCCGCGAACAGGTCTGTAAACAAATCGCCCTGGCGCTTCGAGACGAAGTCTTGGACCTCGAAAAGCATGGCATCAAAATGATCCAAGTCGATGAACCGGCGCTCCGAGAGGGCCTGCCGCTGCAACAAGACAAACAACAGGCTTATCTGGACTGGGCCGTCGAGGCGTTTCACTGGACCGTGAACGAGGTTCAGGATAAGACTCAGATTCACACGCACATGTGCTACAGCGATTTCGAGAATATCATCGAGGACATTCGCAAGCTTGATGCCGACGTCTTGAGCATCGAATTCGCACGCTCACATACGCAATTGCTCGAGCTCTTGCGCGACAAACACTATACCAACGCCGTGGGCCCGGGGGTGTACGATGTCCACTCTCCGGCAATCCCCAGCGTGGATGACCTCAAGAAGCAAATCTCGAAGCTCTTAGACAAGCTCCCGGCTAAGCAGCTTTGGGTGAACCCAGATTGCGGCCTTAAGACGCGTAAAACCGACGAAGCCCGCCAGGCACTGGCACATATGGTGGAGGCGGCCAGAGAAGTACGCCCGGTTGCCATTTCCTGATTGAGTCTAAATAGTATGCCTATGCTTCAACAACTTCCACTGGGTATGAGTACTTTTTCTGACATCATTCAGAAGAACTACCTTTACGTGGACAAGACTGAACATATCCATCGTTTAATCACGTCCAGCAAGTACTATTTTCTTTCACGACCGAGGCGTTTCGGGAAATCCCTCATGGTGTCAACACTGAAAGAAATTTTTGAAGGTCACCATACCCTCTTCAAAGACCTCTGGATTGGACAGTGTGGCTATGAATTCCCAAAACATCCCGTCATTAATCTGGATTTTGGGGGAATCTCGCATGGAACTCCTGAAGCGTTTGAAGAGGGTTTGAGGTTTGAAATCAGCAGTCTTGCAAAAAAGAATGCGATTCAGCTGCCCCCCACGCAGGTCATTTCTACTCTCTTTAAAGTCCTCGTGACTGAACTCGCACAATCGAACCAAGCAGTTCTTCTCGTGGACGAATATGACAAACCCATTTTGGACCACCTTCATGACCCTAAAACTGCTGAATCCATGAGGACAATACTGCATGGATTCTTTTCAACCGTCAAAGGCCTGGATGCTCATTGGCGTTTTATTTTCCTCACAGGTGTCTCTAAATTTTCAAAAACCTCTGTATTCTCGGGCTTAAATAACTTAACGGATCTTTCTGAAAATTCTTTGGCCTCCACAGCCCTAGGTTATACCCAAGAAGAGCTGACACACTATTTTCAAATCTATGTCCAAGAATTAGCCACCCAACTCAAAGTCACCGATGAACAAGCCTGGCAGACCCTGAAGACTTGGTATAATGGCTATCGATTTTCTCCTGATTCCACAGAAAAAGTCTACAATCCATTTTCAATTCTGCATTGTCTCAACCAAAAGAAAATCTCTAACTATTGGTTTGAATCTGGTACTCCGAGTTTTCTCATCAAAATTGCCAAACAACAAGACATTGGCAAATTTGATTATGAAGATTGCCAAGTGAGTGCTTCAGCATTCTCGACTTTTGATCTGGATAGCATTCGGCTCATCCCTGCGTTTTACCAAACTGGCTACCTCACGCTTAAAGAAGTTGACGAACAAGACAACATCTATCACCTTGGTTTTCCAAACCAAGAAGTCCGGGATTCCATGTCCGGTTATTTGGCTGCGAACCTGGTTCACGCCGACAAAGAGGATGTTGACTTCAGCATCGGCCACATCCGAAAAGCCTTGCGCGCCAATAATGTCGAAGCATTCGTTGAACTCCTGCAAAGCTTATTTGCCAATATTCCAGCTAGGCTTCACATCCCTGAAGAACGCTACTATCACTCACTCTTTCAGCTCATCTGCAACCTACTCGGCGTTGATGCACACAGCGAAATCAATACTTCAAAAGGAGTTATTGATGTCGTGATCGAGCTCCCAATACGTATTTTTGTAATCGAAATCAAATTGGGTCACACAGCACAAATCGCTTTCAAGCAAATTCGAGACAAGCATTATGCTGACAAATATAAACTCAAGCAAAAACCCATCACGCTGGTTGGGCTCTCATTCCGCAGAACAACGGATGGATCGAAGATTGAGAGTGTTTCTCAAGGCTAATTCGCCCAACCAAAACCTCACCCCCAACCCCTCTCCACCCTGTGGAGAGGGGAGTAAAACAGTATGAAAGTATCTGAGTTACTCAAGAACAAGATTAAAGACGCTGTGACAATCAGTGTTGAAATCACGCCCCCGATGCGTGGGCATAGCATTGAAACCATGTTTCGGCTGGTCGACACGATTTTGCCTTACAAACCCCTTTGGATCGACATCACCAGCCATGCAGCGGATATCCAGTGGGTGCCGACAGAAGAGAACCAGTACGAAAAGAAAATTCACCGCAAAACACCCGGCACCATCGCGATTTGCGGCGCACTGGAATACAAATTCGGCATCCCGACGGTTCCGCACTTACTGTGTCACGGCTTCTGCCGCGAAGAAACTGAAGATGCTTTGATCGACCTGAGCTTTCTGGGCATCGAAAACGTCTTGGCCATTCGGGGCGATGGCTCCGCCAAAGAAAAGCGCCCAGGCAAAAGCTATCACGCGCACGCCACCGACCTCGTGGGTCAGATTCAAGCCATGAACCAAGGGCAATTCCTAGAAACCAAAGCCACCCCTACGCAATTTGAAATCGGCGTCGCCTGCTACCCCGAAAAACACTTCGAAGCACCCAATCTCGAATGGGACATCGACCACTTTGTCCAAAAACAAACCCTCGGGGCCAACTACGCCATCACCCAGATGTTCTTCGATAACCAGAAATATTTTGACTTCTGCCAGAAAGTGGCCGGGAAAATCAAAATCCCCATCATTCCAGCGACCAAGATCCTGAGCTCTGCCGAGCACCTGGGGAAGATTTCGAAATACTTCCATGTCGACCTGCCCAAAACGCTGGTCGACAAACTTGAACAAGCAAAGACAGAAGAAAAAGCCCTCGATGTCGGCGTCGAGTGGGCGTACCAGCAGAGCCTTGACTTGATTCAAAAGGGCCACAGGCACCTGCACTTCTATGTCATGAAAAATACGAAGCCGTTTTGTAAGCTGATGGAGAGGTTTGGGTGAATACGCAAAAGAAACTTAATTTAGGCTGTGGAGAAGATAAAAAGGAAGGCTATATCAATGTTGATTGGTCTCCTCTTGTAAAACCTGACGTGGTTCATGATCTAAATACCATCCCATATCCATTTGATGATCATTCGGTAGATTCGATAGAAGCTTTCCATGTTTTGGAACATCTCGAAAAGCCGTTCGCCATCATGAAAGAATTTCACAGGATACTGGTCCCAGGAGGACAGTTACATCTAAAATTGCCGCATTTTAGTCGCGGGTTTACACATGCGGAACACACGCATGGCTTCGATGTTACATTTCCACTTTATTTTAATCCGTCATTTTCAAAATCAGGGTACTATGGAGTGCCATTTCGTCTTTGTTCCCTTCGCCTATCGTGGCTCGCGTTCTTTCACCTTCTTCCATATATGGGCTATGGGAAAATCACCATTAGATTACTTCGTGGGATCAATGCAGCAATATCTGTTCTTGGAAATATTTCACCCGCTTTTACAAGCAGAGTTTGGTGTTTTTGGGTGGGTGGCTTCGATGAAATCGAATTCATTTTTAAGAAGAACTAGATCCAGGAAAAATACAAAGCTGTTCTGTAAGTTGATGGAGCTCGTTCAATATAATCAATTCATATGCAGGTACTTTTGGTCACCGGCGGCGCCGGATTTATTGGCAGCATCTTCGTCGACCGGGCCATAGCGGCTGGTTACCAAGCTGTTATTCTCGATAAACTTACCTATGCCGGTAAGCGAGAATATGTGAACCCGAAAGCAGGATTTGTTCTAGGCGATATCTGCGATGGGCCTTTGGTTGCCCAGCTTTTGCGCGACAAAAAAATTGACGCGATGATTAATTTCGCTGCTGAATCTCACGTCGACCGGTCGATCGAAAACCCAGCTGATTTTATTCAAACCAATATTATTGGAACCTATACGTTATTGAATGCGGCATTGAAAATCCCCCCTGGCCCCCCTTTGACAAAGGGGGGAATAAAATTTATTCAGGTGTCCACTGACGAAGTCTATGGTGAGCTTGGCCCTCAAGGCAAATTCAACGAGGACTCCCCAGAGCTACCCAACTCACCCTACTCGGCTTCAAAAGCGGCCGGAGACATGCTCGCTCATGCCTGGCATCATACCTACCAGCTTCCTGTGATTGTCACGCACTGCTCGAACAACTACGGCCCACGACAAGATTCTGAAAAGCTTATCCCCCACTTGGTCCAGTGCGCCGTGTCAGGCAAAAACCTACCTGTCTATGGCGACGGCAGTCATGTGCGAGATTGGATCCACGTGGAAGATCACTGCGATGGGATTTTACTGGCGCTTCAAAAAGGCAAACCCGGTCGAAGTTATTGTTTTAGTGGCGGCACCGAAAAAACCAACTTGGAAATCACGAAGCAAATTTGCAAAATACTCGGCATCGATCAGAAACGCATTGAGTTTGTGGCTGACCGACGTGGACATGACCGACGCTATGCCATTGATGATTCACGTGCCCAAAAAGAACTTGGGTTCAAGCACAAACATGATTTTGATAAAAGCCTCGAAGAAACCGTGCACTGGTATTTAAATCAAACCAAGTTGGCCAAATAAGCCCCATACGAGTTATTCACACCCAACTCCTGCACTCGTTTCATCAATGCCTCATGTGTAATCCAGCCTTTGCGCCAGGCGATTTCTTCCAAACATGCCATTTTTAGAGCTTGCCTTCGCTCTAACGCGGCCACAAAGTTACTGGCATCGAGCAAACTATCGTGTGTGCCAGAATCCAACCAAGCAAATCCGCGACCTAGAAGCTCCACGTGCAGCTGGCCTTGCTGCAAGTAGAGCTTGTTCAAATCGGTAATCTCAAGCTCGCCACGTGCCGAAGGTTTGAGGGTTTTAACCAAACCAACCGCCTGCTTATCGTAGAAATAGACACCCGTGATGGCTATGTCAGATTTTGGGTGTTCAGGCTTTTCCTCGATCGAAACTGCCTTCCCAGCTGCATCTAGCTCAACCACACCAAATGCCATGGGGTCCTTTACCTGATAACCAAAAATAGTAGCGCCTTCCGTTCGGGTACGCGCCTGATTCAGGTGGCCGCTCATTCCCTGCCCAAAGAAAATATTATCGCCCAGAATCAGGCACACTGGGTCAAAACCAATAAAGTTCGCGCCTATGAGAAGCGCTTGAGCTATCCCGGTCGGCACTTCCTGAACCGCATAGGAAATCTTAAGGCCCAATTGGCTGCCCGTGCCCAATAGGTTTTGATAGAATGGCAGGTCTCGCTCCGTCGAAATCACTAATATTTCGCGGATATTAGCCAACATGAGCACCGACAGAGGATAATAGACCATGGGTTTATCGTAAATGGGCAGCAAATGCTTGGATATTACCTGCGTCAGCGGGTGCAGACGAGTCCCATGGCCTCCAGCCAAAATAATGCCTTTCAAGCCCATACGCATATCATAACATATTAATTATCTGCTATCATAAAACCATCTATGATTTCTAATGAAAGATTCAAGCGAATCGGAACAATGGCATTATGGGGATTAAATGCGATTTTTATTTTTATTGTAGAAAAAATATATCTATCTGCATTGGTTTTTGCGCCAGTCAATGACGATGCCGGGACTTTTTTATCGCTTACCGAGAAGATTCGAACAGGCAGTATTTTATTTAAAGACCTGCACAGTGCTTACATGCCACTTTCTTTCTATGTTTTAGCATCTGTTCCAGCAGATTACAGGGTTTATCTTGGCACGGTGTTCGGCTTTATGTTTGGCCAAGCGGTTTTAGTTTATTTGATTCTTCGCCATTTTCAAATCATGCGAGCACTGAGTGTTTTCGCTTCGTTATCTGTGCTGCTTTTATTGGCCTATTACGAAGGTTTGTTTGTTTTCACAGAACCTTTCGTGGCGTTTTTTGGGCTCTTGGCGACTTATTTTATTTTGAAAAGCAAAAATAACGCGTGGCTCTTAGGTCTAGCTGGGATTTCTGCCTGTTTGAGCCTGTTGTCGAAGCAATATGGGCTGTTCGGGCTACCGGTGTTCGTTGTCTATATCTTGTTCAATCGTCAAAAGCTAATGTGGTTTTTGGTGGGCTATGCAGTGCCACTCATTTGTTTTGGATTCTATTTTTGTGTGATACACCAGGTTCCGGTCGTCGAGATTTTGAGTCAATTAAGGCATACTGGTTATGCAACCCATGGCTACATGGCAATGGGGGATTTTGGCTTTACAAATCACCTGATGTTTGTTTTGCTCGCCGTGCCTTTTGTGTTCTTAGTGCCATGGACCTTGAATAGAGATGTTCTACTTTTTTTAGGGCTGTGTTTGTTTTTGGGCGCAGCCCTTTTGATCCGACCATGGGGTCATTATTTTGGGTTGATTATTGGATACGCCATAATCCTCGAGATGTTAGCATTGTCTGCCTCCCCGCGTTTTTTTGTGTTTGCCTTTATTGGCTGGTCAAGTTTTCAGGCTTATTATATTTCGAAAATTATCAATTTCGACCCAAGAATCCGGCCTTATCAAATGGCTGTTGCTCAAGAAATTAATCAAATTTGGCCTCAGGGAACAAAAATTTTACTTTATGCAGCCCCTGAGCTCATGTGGCTCGGGCACTTTGATCCGATTAATAATCAAAAGCCATCGTACTGGTTTTTGTCAAATTATTCGGGAACTGAACAAATCCAATTTATCTCTCAGGCACAACACATTCTCATTGATATGAGCGATTGGCTTTATTTTACGCATGAACGAGAAAAAATTGAACGTGAGGGGGGAAAGCCGTTTTTTGATATTTTAGCCGAGCAACACTTTAAGCGGGTCGGAATTGTCGGGAATCAATACGAACTTTGGGAGCGGTTATGAAACTCAAGATAGTTCTCATACTATCACTGTGTATGATTGGGTTTATCGGTTGGTGGAATTACTCGCTGAATTTTGGGGTGTTCAGTTCTTCTCATTCACTGAAAAGTTTACCCGTGATTCGAACCGAGGCTGGGGGAACTGTTTGGAATGAGCGTTTTTATATCGTGGGTGGTATTGGCCCCTGGGCACAGACATTGACTTCGTTCATGGAATTTGACCCAGCAATCAATGACTGGCGTGCATTGCCAGATTTGCCCGAGAAAATTAGCCATACAGGGGTTGTCGCTCGCAACGGTAAGATTTACGTGGTGGGTGGTTTTGGAACTCTGGGGTTTCGTCCACATGGATTCATGCTTGCGCGATGGCGCCCACGGGATACTCTTTATGTATTCGATATTTTACAAAATCAATGGACGCAAGGGCCTGCTATGCCTGAGCCGCGTGGTGCAGGTGGCATTGCTTTGGCCCAAGACGCAATTTGGTACGTGGGTGGCATTGGCCCCAATTTGTTAGACAGCGCTGATCTCTTTAGGTTTGATTTGGTGACTCATCGCTGGCAAAAAATGACTGCGATGCCAACGCCGCGTGATCATCTGAGAATGGAGGCGGTGGGCTCAAAATTGTATGCGATTTCAGGCAGAAAAGATGATTTTATGCGCGATTTAAACATTACTGAATGCTACGATATTTTATCAGGAAAATGGACACGCCTTGCAGACATCCCGAATGGGCGCGGAGGTATTGGCAGTGCCGTAAAAGAGGGCATGATCTATGTGTTTGGCGGGGAGTATCTCTGGAATTGTTCTGATGAAGTTGATCGGTATGACCCTATTCATGACCGTTGGGATGTACTCGCTCCTTTGCCTGTGGCACGCCACGGAATTATTGCTGGTCTTATGAAAGATGGTATTCATTTGGTTTCCGGGGGAACTCACCCTCGTATTTCTGCCAGTGGGATTCATGATGTCTATCTCAATCATTGTACTGTGCTATAACGATGCGTTAACGGTTCCGATCTTGGTTCAACATTTGCATCAGGTGTTAACCTCGTTGACGGACCATTTTGAAATCTTGGTCGTTGATGACGGTTCTAGAGATACGATTCAAGAGATTCCAAACGCAAGGATTCTGCGGCACAATAGCAATCAGGGCGTTGGCGCAGCGTTTCGTACAGGTTGGCGGGCCTCACAATATGATTGGGTGGGCTACATAGACGGCGACAACCAATATGATGCTGAAGATTTCGTCTTGTTGGCCAATGAACTTGCCCAAGGCGCTGAAATAGCTTCTGGTGCCCGAATCCATCGTGCAGATCGTTTTTCTCGTCGGCTCATCACGCGTTGCTTTAACAGCATGATGCATCGGATTTATGGTACGCCATTGACTGATACCAACTCGGGAATCAAATTATATACGCGCGATTTGCTTCAAGCGGCCGAGCCACTGATTTCAAACTGTGCCTTTTTTGATGCTGAGATTTTAATCAAAGCCCAGAAGGCCGGGCGTCGGATTGTTGAAGTGCCTGTTTCTCATTATCCACGTTGTCACGGACATGCGCTCGGTATTAGCCCTAGAAACCTTCGAGATGAATTAGCCGGTTTATCTCGTTCGCACTGGGAAGACTATGCCAGACCAGGCATGTTATCTTGGGGGCTGAGAGGTTTACTCGGCATCGTCGCGTGGTTGATGACGAAAGTGACCCAGCGTCTTCCCTAAACGTACATGCCAGCTATTTCCCTGTACAAATTCGATAGTTACCCGTGCGTTGGGCAGCGTTAGGTTGGTCTTATTTCGGGCACCCCAGAAATTAGTTTGTTTTTTTTTCAGGGATACCGTAAATTAGTGCAATGAGCTCAATTGAACGCCTCGCGGCTTTGTACGCCTTCAACCCAAAGTGGGCCAAATCTAAAATGCTTTTTCTAGCAGGCCCGCGTCAGGTGGGTAAAACCTATCTGGCCCGTGCACAGCTCAAAAAATACGAATGCTCCAAACTGTATTATAATTTTGACATTCCTGAAATTGGGGACCGATTTCGTCAGGATCCATTCTTTTTTCAATCCGCTGCTCGCCAGCTTCAGGTCGAACGCCCATGGATTGTATTTGATGAAATCCATAAACGAACCAAATGGAAGAATGAGTTAAAGGGAATCTATGACCATTCCATCGAGTCATTTAACCTAATTGTAACCGGTTCCGCCCGTTTGGATTTGCTGCGCGCTTCGGGGGAGAGTCTTGCTGGGCGATATTTCCTCTTTCGCATATTCCCAATTGGACTTCAGGAATACATCAACCAACCCCATGAAAAGCTCCAATTTTCGACCCTTAAACAATTGGTTGAACTGCTTGAAGCCGAAGTTCACGCAAAAAGTGAATTGCAGGATTTACTCGAACTGGGTGGGTTTCCAGATCCTCTGTCTCACGGAGACAAAGCCTACCGAAATAAATGGGCTTTAGATTATCGTCGTCTTGTGCTGAGAGAAGACTTGAGAGACTTATCACGAATCATGGAGATTGATCGTGTCGAGAAGCTGTGGGGCCTTCTTCCTGAACGAGTCGGCTCACCACTCAGTGTTCGATCGCTTCAAGAAGACCTGTCAGCTTCCCATGAAGCGGTCTCAACCTGGCTGCTCAATCTGGAAAAGCTATATTCTATCTATTCGTTATCGCCATATTCCAAAAAAATTGCTCGTTCTGTTAAAAAAGAAAAGAAAATATATCTGATGGACTGGGCCTTGCATCGAGATGAATCAAAACGTTTTGAAAACTTTGTTATCTCTTCGTTGCTCAGAAGCGCAGCCGTTTGGACAGACTCCGGCCAGGGCTCCTTCAACGTGATGTATCTGCGCAATGCCCGTTCCGAAGAAGCAGATTTTCTGATTACACGAGATGAGCAACCTTGGATCTTGGGTGATGTAAAGCTATCTTCTACGACAATTGACAAGCACGTTTATGATATGTCGGAGCAGCTGGGTGGAGTCCCAATCATTCAGGTTGTTCAAAAAACCGGTATTTTCCAAACACCAAACCCAAGAACCCTGATTATTTCAGCGGATCGCCTTCTAAAAGCTTTCCCCTAGAGGTAGTCTTCCCTAAACGTACATGCCAGCTATTTCCCTGTACAAATTCGATGGTTACCCGTGCATTGGGCAGCGTGTTGGCTAGCCGCTCCATATCTGCTCTTGTCCAATAATGAGCGATTATCGGGATAAACTGGTCAAAAATAATCGACTCGATATTTTTGAACGAAAGCGCCCTGAGATTCCTGTAATACTCGGTCTTCCAGGGAATCAGGTGAATAAACGGCCAAGCGATCAGCGTCACCAATTTGGCTAGCCCGTGCGCCACCGGCAATGGCAATTTAGAACCAAGGCTTCTAAATAGCTGAATCAGGGGCAATATCAGGCCGTTGCCCTCGCGCGCATAGCACCACAAAATCAAATCGCCGCCGGGTTCAACCATGGCCCAGAGTTTTTGCAGGGCCAACTCTGGATCTTGGAGATGGTGCAGCACCCCAATGCAGGTTACGCGGTCAAACAAGCCCAGTCGCCGCGGGTCTAAGTCATACACCGAGCACTTGTCGACTTCAGCATTGCTGAATGGCTCGAGATTCTTGCGGGCTGACGCTAAACTTCCCTCATCGACATCCACGGCCAACACGCTCTTGGCACCGGCTTTGAGCATCCAGTAGGGGTTTCTGCCCATACCGCAGCCAACGTCTAAGATTCTTTTGTCTTTGCAAGAAGCGAGGCCAGTGCTCCCAAACCAGCGCTCCAGCTGATTTTTTGATTCGGGAAGAATTTGAGTGTAGGTCGACCACTCATAGCCAAAACGGTCTGGAGAACCCAGTTGGTCACGTGTGCTCATATGAAGCCCTCGTCTTACCTTAGCACAAATAAATCTGCACGCATTATTGAATTTTAGTGATTTCGTGCGTAATTTTTGAGTTCATTATTGGTCAGCAAAAATAGTATCGATCAGGTGAAATGGAATCCAATGGACCTGAGTTTTACCCACCATCCGGCTCTCTTCCAGCGTCTTGTTGACAACATAGAACCGAGCAGGCTTATAAAGATCGATGAAATTGTGTGCAGAACGCGACAGTTCGCCGGATTTTAGATGACTGGACTTCACTTCTATCCCAACTGGCCCGGTAGGCAGATCAATCACAAAATCCACCTCGGCTCCCCCTTTCGTTCGCCAAAACTGAGGAGGATGAAGCGAGAGAAGGCTTGGAAATTGGCGGTGTAACTCCGACGCCACCCAATTCTCAACCAGAGCCCCTATATCAGGCCTATTATCCATTTCAGCAAAACTACCCATCAATAAGTTGCGCAATCCATTATCACAAAAAAATATTTTAGGTGTACGCACCACCTCGGCCTTCGCGCTGCCCAAAAATGGCCTGACAAAGAAGATAATATGGCTTTCGATTAAAATATCGAGATAAGAGCTTACAGTTTGCCGATGTATTCCCAGCGCATTGGCCAATTCAGTGATCTCAACAAGACCACCTACCTGATTCGCCAGAAGTGTCAGTAACCTTCGAAAAGCATCGATGTTCGAAACTTTGAACAAGTCTGAAGCATCCCGCATGACAAAAGCTTGGACCAGATTCAACAAATCTCTCTGGGGGTTTTGGCCAAACCATACTTCGGGATAACCACCAAAAATCATGTGGCGCAAAGCAATTTGCTTGGCTTCGTACGACTGAACCTTCGGAAGCGCATTGACATGCAAATCTTTGAGTTCGCGCAAACAAAATGGAAATAAAATTGCCCGTACGGCTCTTCCGGCCAATGATTCTCTTGTTTGAGCAAGAAGGTGGAAAGACGATGAGCCCGTCACATAGATTGGATTTCTAACCTTTAAATCAATCAGTCCCTTCAGAAACAGGCCGGCCTCATTCAAATTTTGCGCTTCTTCAATGAAGATGGGTGCCTGGGGTGGGATTAAGCCTGCAATGTCTTGTTTAAAAAAAGCCGCAGATTCGCACCAACCTTGAAATAATTTTTCTTCCACGTTCACATAAAGTGGCGGCGTTTTCTTTTGGGAAAAAAGGTGCCATAAAAACGTAGATTTTCCGACTTGCCGGGCACCCACTAAAAGATGCGCTTTATTCTTGATTGGCCAATCTAGTGTTTCAGGCAGAAGCCTAGGTACGTAGGTCTCTGGTAAAACCTCTTTCATTTCTTGCTCAAAAGCAGTCTGATTTCTAAGCCATGGGTTCCTGATATGCAACAAGAGCTCTAATTGATGGTCCATAACCGACAAATATCATGGATATCTGATGGATGGCAACCATCTAATTCTTTGTTTAGGCTATTTTCTCCTTCCTAAGCCAGCGGTCAAATACAAGCAGGGCCCACAATGGCCTCGAACGGTCAACTTTTCGAGCCTCATGCTCAGATAGCCATTGTTGAAATAGGGCTTGATTGACTAAGCCCAGCTTCCAAACCGGAGACTCATGCATGATGGAGCGCATACGGGGCAATAGGGGCCCCCGAAGCCAAGCAGACAGTGGAATCGCAAAGCCTTTTTTTTGGCGTTCAATAATCTCGCTGGGGATCCTGCCGCGCATGGCTTTTTTAAATAGGGCTTTCTCCGTTCGACCCTGAATTTTCATGTGGCTTGGCACCGAATAAGCAAAATCAATCATTTCGTTGTCTAACAGTGGCGGCCGAACTTCTAGGCCGTGGGCCATAGCCGCGCGATCTACTTTGGTTAGGACAGAACCGGGTAGATAGGTTGAGAAATCAAGGGCCATCATCGTTTGGATTTGGTCGGGGAGATTTACCTCACCCCCGGCCCCTCTCCACCAAGTGGAGAGGGGAGATAAGAAAAGTCGCTGCAAATCTGGCAGGTCAGTACTTGACATCCACCTGAGGTGGCACAAAACGGGATCTGTGTCGAAGCGCTGCGTAAACCGTCGCAGTTTCCATTCTAAGCTGTGGTACCCGTCGGAAACAGGTAACTTC